>NZ_BAAANJ010000015.1:0-256880 GCF_039529735.1 Agromyces neolithicus | reverse complement strand
CCCCGACCCCCGCCGACCGAGCGACCCCAACCAGCATCATCGGCATAACCGCGAACACGGCATAACAAACGAAGAGAACAGCGAGCAGGTTCAGCCATCCCGCTGCGCCGCGTTCGACCAGCCCAACGCAGTACACCGCCGCAAGACCATAGGGCACGGCGAGCAGCATCGCCGGCACGCCCCACTTGAGCCCTCGGCGCGTGTGGATCGCGTCGAGCACGAGGTTCGTCGGCATCAGCCGGCGCAGGATGACCCGGGCGCGGACGACGATCGCGAAGACTAGTCCGAACATGGTGCAGCCCTCCAAGAGTTCGGCAACGAGAACCTTGAGGGCCGCCCGATGATCGGGAGGCATCCCATCGCAACGAGCGACGGGGCGAATAGAGATTGCCTTGGCTGAACTCTAGAACCGACGACCGACAGACGGAAGCCCCGCCGTGACACTTGGTCGCGGCTCGGCAGATGCTGCGTACTGCTCCGATGGCTGTCGACTGGCCACGAGCGCCGCGTGGGCGCGCGCGGCATCCAGCTTCTGCGCGGTCGTCTCGGGTGCGGGTCCAAGCGCCGACGCGCCGGCGATGCCGTACCGGTCGCGGTACGCCGCGACCGTGCACGCCTGACGACGCCACGTAGCCACGGCAGCTGTGTCTGCGTGCGGCGGCCGCCCGAGAACCCGCGTCCACGCCTCCCCTGCAACCAACGACTGGTCAAGGACGGCTCGGGCACGTGACTCGATCAGCTCGGCGCGTTCGTGCAGTGCCCGCCGCATGTCGGCATCCATCGGGCCGACTGCCTGTGGGATGAGACCAGCGATCAGTCGAGGCCTACGTCGCGCCCGGGCAGCAGCGGCTTTCGCTCCGGCACTCTGGGAGACGGCTGCTGCCAGCCTCGCGCGGAGTATTGCCGCGACATCCGCCGCGTCCTCGAACCCACGCAAGCGAACCACGCTCGCGAGGAGTCGCTCGACCTCGAAGTGATGCGACTCAGCCCGCCGCAGTTCCGCAGTCAACGGCCCAAAGGCATCCGACTCGATCGCCGCATCCGCCTGCTCCGGCGTAAGCCCAGACGCGCGTACCACCGCGACCCATCGGTCGTGTTGCGCGGCGGCCGCGATCGTCTCGTACTCGGCCGCGAGTTGCGCGATCGAGCCCCACGCGTCCTGCTCCGCCGTGAGCGTCCCGTGCGCGGACAGCTCAGCGCCGACATGCTGCAGGACACCGAACAGGATGCTCCGCGCGGTCGTCTCCCCGTCGTCACCGGGCCGCGGGCCGACGTGCGCGATATCCGGGCGGTCGATGGCAACGTAGGCGGTGTTCGCTTCTCGGCCACGGGTCATCGCGACGTAGAAGTTCTCCCTGGTCATCCCGGGGGCAGCGACGACGTGCGCAGTGTCGGTCGTGATGCCCTGGGCGCGATAGGAGGTGACGGCGTATCCGAGCTCGACGTCCTGCCGGACGTACGCAGCGGGAAGGACCACCGCGCTCCCCCATCGGTGCTCAGGCCGCCGTACTGCGAGCGACCCGTTGCGATGCACCGCGACGACAGTCCACCGGTCGCCGTTGCGCACCCACCGTCGCCCCACGCGCAGCCGGCGGTCGTTTCGTCGCGTGATAATGATGTCGCCGATTGCGACGCAGGCGCCGTCGCGCAGGTCGATCTCGCGGAGCGCGTCGATGTGGCCGTCGAGGATGAGTTCGGTACGAGCACGCTGGTTCAGGGCGGCGACCGCGTCGTTCGAGTCGCTGATCAGCACGGTCGCCCGGCCGGCGCGAGCATCTGCCCGCCAGGCAAGGTACGCGGCATCCGCCATCGCCTCGGTGTCGCCCTCCCGCACCCGGCCGTGAGCAAGGTACCGGTCCACCGACTCAGGATCGCCGCTACGCAGGCCAAGCGACGCCACCTTCTCCCACTCGTTCACGAAGCGGTGCACGTCGACGAGTTCAGGCGCATCCTGCCGGTCGTGGACCAGCAGGGCGAACGCACCCCCCGCGTCAACCGACTGCAGCTGAGCCGGGTCACCAACGAGCAGGACCTTCGCTCCCGCCGCAGCGGCGAGCGTGGCGACGCGGTCGAGCGGAAGGGTGCCGGCAAGGGATGCTTCGTCGACGATCACGAGCTGTCCGGGCCGGAACGTCTCGCCGTGTGCATTGTGGTCATGCCACCATTTCGCGAGGTTCTCGGTAGCGATGCCGAGATCCTCGGCCAGAACATGTGCGGCGGCGGCAGATGGCGCGAGGCCGATCACGGATGCTCCGCCATGAACCTGTTCCCAGGCGTGACGGAGCGCGTTCATCGCGCTGGTCTTGCCCGCGCCAGCGGGGCCGACGAGGACGTCGACGACGCGGCCGGAGCCGGCAATCCTCTCGAGTGCTTCGAGTTGGTCATCGGCGAGCACTCCCCCGCCGGGCAGTCGTCTGCGTGCGACCTCGCGCACTACATTCGGCGCGAAGCGTGGGCCGGTCACGTCGGCGGCGCGGTCGAGCAGGCGAGACTCGGCGTCGAGCAGGTCTGTCGACGTGAACACGGTGGAGTGCTTCGGGTGGAACACCGAGGTCCCGTCATCCGTCCGGAAGGCTGCCGGGCTCGACGCAAGCTCGGGCGGTGTGAGCTGCAACGACGCGCGCTCGGCGGCATCAGTGACGAGCGCGACGATGGCTTCGCGGTCGGATGACGTGGCGAATCGGTAGCCCATGGTTTGGCGGGCCGCTTCGGCGGCGAGGTTCCAGTGCCGCCATGTTGCGCGCTTCTCGCTCACCGCCGCAATGACGCTCCCGCCGAGTGCGGCGATCTCGTCGATGGGCACGTCACCCGCTCGCAGCGCTCGCCGTGCAGGGTTCGCAGTTGCGGAGTACGCCCAGCTCGAGGCATCCGCACCGAGCACTTTCGCCCCTCGCTCGCGCCATTCCGCGGCGAGGTCCGCGAGCGAGCGCACTTCTTTCGCCGGCCGCGTTGCAAGCGTCGCCTGCGCACGTAGCTTCATGATCGTCGCCGGACTCGGCCGACGACCGCGCGCCTGCACGAATGCGTCGATCAGGCGGTCTGTCTCGGCATCGATATGGCGCGACCGTGTCGAGAATTCCCGGACCAGCTGCTCCGGCACCGACGCGATCGCCCACGCCGGATGCCGGTCACGTCCGCGCTCCCGCTGCTCCCACTGCACGCCGAGCTCGCGTGCGAGCGCGTCGGCGAACAGTGCCTCGTGCAACTCGGAGAGCGCGACGGCCGCGGCGTGCATCGGACGGCCGTCGAGCGAACGCCACCTGCCGTCGAGCACGGTCTGCACCTTGTTGCTGATCACAACGTGCGTGTGCAGGTGCGGATCGCCCGCCCGACTATCGAAATGATCAAACGCCGTTGCGATCACGCCGGTGACATCGACTTGCGCAACGGCCCCGTCGCGGGATGTTGCACCGGTGCGTGTGGCCGCAACCTCCCGCTCGAGGAACGCGAGCGACTGCGCAACGGCCGCGTGGTGCGCGCGCACGATGCGTTCCTGCGTCGTTGAATCCGCAATGCCCCAGAGCACGCTCGCCGACTTCGGAATCGAGAACGTGAAGTCGTATCCGGCGACCGCGCGACGGCGACGGTCGCCACGCTCGTAGGTCGGGTATCCGCGTCCGAGTGGCTGCCCGGTGGCCGGATCCCTGCCCATCCCGATGAGCAGCTGCAACTGCGATTCGGTGACCTCGTCCCCCTCGGCGATCAGGCCGGTAGCGATGCTGGGAAGTCCGCTACCCATCCAATGCCCTGGTGGCGTGCCCTTCGCGTTGTAGTAGCGAGTCAGCGGGGTCGACATCGACCGCTCCCCGTCGTTGGCTGCGACAGTGCGGAGAAGGTACCGGAATCCGTCGCCGGCACTCATGACCCGCATGGACACCGTCACCGCGCCACCTCCTTCGTCGCGGAGAAGGTGCGCGCCCTCGATCTGCAAGAGGCGTGGGATCATTCTGCTCTCGGAACCACGGGTCGATCGTTATGGGCCTCAATGGTTCCGTTCAGATGGCCCGGATCGACAAGGACGTCGGTATCGTTCCTCCGGGATCGGTATTTCGGCCTTCGTCGCGACGGAACGAGTTCGCTCGAGGTGGTCGACACGCTCGGTGCCGGGGCGCGTTGTGGGAAGCCGCAACAAGCCCGAGCCGCGACTGACAAGGCGAACGTCAACGCATCATGCTTGCAGCCCGCCTCGCCGCCCGGGCGAGCGCACGCTGATCCACTCAACCTTGGTTTTTCTCCGCCCGGTCACTGCACCGTGAACACTCCCGAGCCGGGACCGGCCGTGGGCACAATCCCAACGGTAGGTTTGACGAAAACTGCTCTCTGAATCGGGGATAAGCGTGACCTCAGAAACACCCAGTTCCCGTCGGCCAGTATTTCCGGCTCCGGCCCGCGCGCAGGTAGCCGCGCCGGATCCAGAGACTTTGTTTGGCGAGCTGCCGCGGCGGCGAGATGGGGTTGGCGCGCTGTGGTCCCATCAAGTCGATCAGCTCCGCACCTACAGTGCGAGCCACGTCGACACACCGGATATCGCCCTTGAGCTGCCCACGGGGTCTGGCAAAACCCTCGTGGGTCTTCTCATCGGCGAGTGGCGCAGACGCAGTCGTCGAGAGCGAGTCGTCTACGCATGTCCGACTCGTCAGCTAGCGCTTCAGGTCGTGGATGCAGGGCGCCGTCAGGGCGTCGAGCTGCACGCGCTCATTGACTCAAATCGTGACTGGGATCCCCGGGAAGTCACCGCCTACACTCGCAGCGAAGCGATTGCAGTCACCACCTACAGCCACATCTTCAACGTGAACTCCCACCTGGCGGACGCCAGGACGCTGATCTTCGATGACGCTCACGCCGCTGAGGGGTACGTCGCTGACGCGTGGTCGCTTGAGATTCCTAGAACGAGCACGATCTACAACGACCTCTTCGACGCTTTCGGGGACACCATCGATTCCCACCTGGTGACCCGCATGACCGGTGAGGGGGCGGACACATCAAGCTGGCCCGAAGTACGGATGATTCCGATCTCGGCCACCGCATCACGCCTTAACGAGATTGACGCCGTGCTCGATGCCGGTCTCGCGGCACGGACGCCACCGCGCTATCGGTTCACGATGATTCGCGAGAGTCTCGTATCGTGCCTGTTTTACGTCTCGCGCGGCAAGTGGTACATCCGCCCCATGATTCCGCCGACGTTTCAGCATGCGCCTTTCGTCGACCCCGCCCAGCGCGTGTACCTCTCCGCAACGCTCGGAGAGGCCGGCGAGCTCGAGCGAGCGTTCGGTCGCTCGCCGATCAGCCGGATCCCCTCGCCGCCAGCGTGGGAACGCACCGGCAGTGGCCGCCGCTTCTTTGTCTTTCCGGATCTAGCAAAGTTCAATGCGGCCACCGACACCGTCGTGGTCACACCTTCACTGTCAGATGAGCTGACCGGATTGGCTGAATTGGAGCAGCCGTCGCTTCCAAAGCGCCTTGCACATCTTGCAGCCAAGCGCCTCATCTTGACGCAGCAGAACGAAGCCGCAAGGAACATCGCGAACGATCTGGCGGTGCCCGCTCAGGAGCGGTTCGAAGCATCCGACACTACGGTCGACGCTTTCAAGCAGGCGGGCCGCGGAACGCTACTGGCACCGAACCGATACGACGGGATGGACCTCGCAGACGATACCTGCCGGTTCATGATCATGGCGGATGTGCCAACTGCGTCGCATCTTCAAGATCGATTTCTCAGCTCGAAGCTCCGGGCTGGCGACGTACTCGCGGAACGGATCCGGACTCGCGTCGTCCAAGGAGCCGGTCGTTGCACCCGCGGCCCGCAGGACTGGGCTGTAGTGGTCGTGGAAGGTGAAGACCTTCTCCGTTACCTTTCGGATCCCGACAACACGCAGTCAATGCCTGTTGAATTGCAAGCGGAGATTGAGTTCGGGCTGCTGGCGAGTGCGAGTTCATTCAGCAACGTCGTCGCCCTGACTCGAAGTGCCCTCGCTCAAGATGAGGATTGGCGACAGCATGGTGAGCCGTCACTTGCTGATGGCCGTGCTCGCGCGACCCGTACTCCGCAACCGCTCGCCGCAGAACTTGCCGCCAGCGCGCCTCGCGAGGTCGCTGCGTGGCGCGCGGCATGGCTCGGCGACTGGGAGGCGGCGGGTCGCGCCGCCGTTGCAGTACTCGAGGGGCTGACTGCGCCGAGGGCCCGTGCATATCGGGCGCTCTGGGCCTATTTCGCGAGTGCATGGTTCGCCAGATCTGCCTCCGCCGGAAACGCTGCGGCTATGGATCGTTCGGCTGAGTTGTTGACTACTGCCCATCGTGCAGCGCCAGGGACGGTCTGGCTCCGAGAGATCCAACCGCTGCCGGCGAGCACCGTCGTCCCCGAGCCGAGCGACGAGAGTGCTATTGACGGCATCTTGTCTCTACTCGGCGGGGCGCTGCGATCTGCTGCAACGTTCTCGACCCGTGCTCAGACGATGCTTGCTCAGCTCGCTCAAGACGGGGCAACGCCGTATGAACTCGGGCTCGTAGAACTCGGTAGATTCCTCGGGGCGGACTCTTTCAAGCCGGCAGGGCGTGGCCAGACCGACGCGGCTTGGCTTTGGGACGAGTTCTGGCTGACGGTGGAGGCGAAGAGTGAGCAAACTGCCGACCGACTCAGCATGGATTACGTGCGGAAGGCTAACACCCACCTGACGTCGGTTGCCGCCGATCGCGCGGTCGATGAGCCGCCGGTCGGATCTGTCAGCGTGATTGTGGCGCACAGTCGGCTGGTCGATCCGGAGGCGGTGCCCATCGCCGCGTCGCATTTGTTCCTGACAACGACTGACGTGGTTCTCGACGTCGGCCATGACGTGCACCGTGCCTGGGCGGCGATTCGCACGAGCGTAGTGGCCGACGGCGGAGAGGCGGCTAGAGCAGAGGTCGCCCGAATCCTCTGGGAGCACCGCCTCCTCCCGGCTCAGGTGAAGGAGCGATTGACCCGCGAGCCAATACGAGGGCTCTGAGCCACCCGAGCGTCGGGCGAAAGGATCCGTAGATGGCCGATGGTGTGCCACTAAACCTGCTGTTGCAACCTGGCGAGTATCGGGTTGAGTGGCAGTTGCCTGACCAATCGGGAGGAGTCATCACGCTCCAAGGAGAACTTGAACTAGCAAGCGATCGACCACCAAGAGGCGAGGCTTTCGGGGATGTTCCAGTCGCGTGGATGCACGGCGTCACCGGACTGGCGAGCTTCCCGCAGACCTACGAAGCTGACAAGATCGTGGGCCGGCTGCTCAACGGATTCAACGTGGTGCTCATCGACGCGTCGGTACAAATCTGGTTCCCAGAGCGCGCCATCATTCACGCGCGCGCCGCCTTGCTAGGGCGAGAAGCGTTCACCGGCACTGACATCCGAGTCGCGGGCATTGAGGTGCAGGTGGAGGGTCTGGATGCGGCCACGGGAATCGGCCCGATTAGCGAAGTGAAGATCCCGATGAAACGGGAAGAAGGCCGGCGCTACCTCGATTGGAATTGGGAAGCAGTTGGCAACCCGGACAGCACGCAAACGTGGGCCGATGGCGACGCCGAGGTCGAGCTGCAGTTCTACAGCTCAGTGACGGCGCCGGAAGGCTTCTTCTTTCGCGTGACGTTCAGCCCTATCGTCCTCATCCGCCCCGCCGTACCGATCCCTTTCGATGACGCGTTCTCGGGGTGGATTGAACCCTTGCGTCGAATCATTTCTCTCGCCACCGGTCGGAAGGAGAAGATCACCTACCTCGCGGTCCGTCTGCTGGTCGACGACGAGGAAACTCGGCCGTTCCAGGTGTTTGGGACCGCCCTTCATCAGGCGCCGTACTCTTCGCGGGGCAATGATGTACTGAAGGTCGAGCGGTCCTTCCTGCTCTCCCCTCAAGACATGTCGCTCCTCGCTCTTCTCCGTCGTTGGCAGCAGCTTCAGGCAGAGCACCACCCGCTGCTGGAGACCTATGGGGCGATGATGTTTGCGCCCGATCAGCACCCGCGCTCACGACTTCTGTTGCTCCTGCAAGCACTTGAGGGTATGCATGGCCACGAGAACGCAGCCGACTTCTCGATGCGCGTTCTTGCGCACACAGAACGTCGTGACTTTGCTCTGGCCGAGGCCGGGAAGGCGCTAAGCAGCGATGCGGTCAAGTTTCTGAAGAGGCATCTCTCGCGGCGGCCCGCGAGCAGCCTTCAGCAGGTGCTCGGTGAGACGCTGACGGCTGTTCCGGTCGACATCACTCCCGACCTCGAAGGCTCGGATCTCGTCGACGAGGTGATGGCGGATGCGAGGAAACCGACCAACAGCTATGACGCCCTCCGGCTCGTGCGAAACGACCTTGCGCACGGCACGCGCGGCTACGACTTTCAGGCCCTGCACGCGGTGTCAACGCTTCTTGATGGCGTCGTCAGGGCACATATGCTGCGCATCCTTGACTGTTCGGAAGAGGCGCAACGACGCACCCAGGAGCGCCGCCGATAGTGCGCCACGCAGTCTGATCCCTGGCGGTCGTTCTCGCGTGGTGATGGCGTGCTGTTCTCCCATTCGGCGGCCACCGCTACCTCTCGGCGAGGCAGTGGAGCAGAGGAGTCGTGTCACGTCATCTACCCCCGGTTGCGGTGTCAACGCCACAGCGAGCAGAACTCGCGGTCGCAGGAGTTCAAACGATCTCCACGGCGAGCTTCCAGATGATCAACGGTCAGGCGTGAACTTGCTCGATCACGGAGACTTGGCAATTCCGGCACGCGTAGTGCCCACGGATGACCACACACCTTGTGCCACAGTTTGGGCAATCTGGCTCCGTCGCAATCACGTCGTTATCCACGACGGGAATGCTACGCCGACTCGCTCGAGCCGGCTTGTTACGCGTCAGCCGTCTGAGAGCAACCGACGCGAGCGCGGCCCTGACCTTGAGACCGCGCTGCGACAAATCACCGTCCGACGAGCTCGTCCAGCACGGCGGACACGGATGCCCGCCACCGTTCGGGGTCGGAATTCCACGTCAAAGTATGGTCCGCGTCAAAACGCTCAAGCTGAACGAGATCGGATCTGCGATCTCGGAGGCGCGCCGCCACCCCGATCGACGCCGACGTATCAGCGGATCCGTGGAGAATTAGCGTCGGGGCGGCGAGTTCATCGGCACGCGTGATCCAATCGAAGCGGCGCAGTCCGACGGGCGCACGGAGACCAATGATGCGTGACAACTGCCGGTTGTCGAGCCACGGCACGGCGAGCGCGCCCGTCCAAGCGGGGAGGCCCGACCGCTTGCAGTTCGCCTTGATGGTCGAGACCCAGTCGAGCACCGGCGACTCGAGCACGAGCCCAGCGACGATGTCCCGAAGTTTGGAGTCTGCGGCAAGTTGCAGCGCGATGGCCGCGCCCATCGACCATCCGAAGAGGATGACTCGGCTCGCACCGTGGTCGAGCGCGTAGTGCACAGCGGCCCGCACGTCGTCGAATTCGGTGGCGCCGAGCGTTGACCGTCCTGAACCAGAGGTCGGGCCCTCCCCGTCATTCCGATAGGTCACCACGAGCGACGTGAGACCGGTCTCGGCGGCGACCTGCGCGCCGCGGAGCGTTCCGGCACGGGGGCTTCCCAGACCGTGAATATGTATGGCCCACGTCGTCGATGAGCCAGTTCGAGGGCGAATGAGCCAGGCGGGAGCCGGGCCGGCATCCGTCAGGATAGCGACGTCTGATGCCTCGAGCCCGGCATCCTCCGGACTCGAGAAGTAGATGCCGCTCCAGGACGCTCGTTCGCCGATATGTAGACCTGCGCGAGGCTCGCCCAGCACGCCGCGGCCGACGTGCCCCGGACCGAGGTCCTCGACTTCGCTCGACAGCTGAACCCAGCCCCCATTCCTAAGCAAAAGGCAGTAGCGACCGCGTGCTGCCGTTTGCGACGTGCGATCGAGCGCAACGATCGGCCGCTCCCCCGAGTCATCCACGCCACGAATGGTGAGGTCGTACGTTCGGCCGCCTACAGGAGCGGTGAGACGCCTCGCGATACCCAAGCCCAGGCTTCCGAGCGCGACGCCGACCGAGGCCACCGCGCCCGCTACTGCCCAGCTCTTGCTCATCGCTCCCGCCGCCCCCACCCGACGCTCGGGTGCCCGTGTGCCACCGATGTAGGAGCACCCAGACCCGCCCCGAGCAGATGCCGCTCCGCTCGCTCGACGAGTCCTCGTTCGTCATCGCTCACCTGAAACGACACCCGCGTGTCGATCATCGCATCGCGGATCTCGACGACCTGGCGGTGCAACAGTGTTTCGCCATCGTCGGCGTGGAATGGGGCATCGTCGCTCTGGCTGATACCGGGTCGCACCGCGGTTGCTCGGGCCCACAGCGGCTCAAGCTCGCGCGCCAACGCGCGCGTTGCCCGTTCCCGAGACCGCGCATGCAGGGTACGAGCGACTGGCTGTCCGGCGAACCCAAAGCAGAGGAAAAGGAACGTCAGCAGGTAGAGCGGGTTGTAGGCGACGGAGACCGCGGTCATCAGGTCGAGGTTGCCGGCCACGTGCGCGACATCCATCGCGATGACGACGACGGTGAGCGCGAAGCCGAAGACGCAACCGAGGACCAGCGAGGCTGGTGGCAGAAGTTGGACGCCCCGGTTGATTCGCAGCTGCCGGGCCGCGAGCAGTGCCATCGCTGTGAGCACGATTGCGTAGTACGCGAAGTGAATCATCGAGTAGGCGGCGGCCGCCGGCTGGTATCCGAGGTCGATCATGAAGCTCGTGGTGGTGGAGCCCCGATCGATGAGGAAGAACGCGACGATCGCACACACCAGCGCGGTCGCGAGCGCGGGTGTCCCGAGCGCGAGCTGTACGGACCGTGGCTGGTGATCAGATGCCTTCATGACCCCGCGACCGAGGAAGAACACCCCGACCGTCAGTGCGAGATCGGCGACGAGCGTCACAAGGTTGGTGCCGCCGACAAGTCCGTCGAGCGCGACATAGATCGAGTCGATGTTCAAGGTCATCGCGATCGCGATGATGAGTGCGGCGTAAGTGATGGTGCGTTCTCCACGCCCCCGGCGCACAATGAGCAGGCATGCGAGCAGCAGCCACATCAGCGCGGAGACGAGGACTGGAATCACCCGAAGATCTCCAGGAACCGCGACTCGTGCATCGCTGACCCGCGGATCGCGGCGGCCAACTGGTCCGCGAGCGATTCCGCCAAGATCTCGTCGGCGGTGTTCAGATCCTGTCGTCGGAGTAGGCGCCGGCGGGTCTCAGGCGGGATGTCCGGCAGGAGGAAGTCGGGTTCCGCGGGATCATCATTGTCGCAGTGATCGAAGATCATGTGCGCGAGCTCGTGCAGCACGAATTGCTGTCGATGCAGCACCGATTCGCTGTGTGCGTGGAGTACCAGGTCTTCTGCGTCGGTCACAAGCCAGACCGCGCAGAGCCCGTCGTGGTCGCCGAGTTCGGAGAGTTCGATGATCCGCAGGCGGCGCCCGCGCCGGGACTGCACCACGCCGACCAGCTCGTCGAACGTGAATACATCCCCGAGGGCGAGTTCGTCGAATGCCGCTGACACGACCGCCTCGCTGTTCACGGGTCGTCACCTCCGTTGGGAAAGTTGTAGGGTTCCCGGCGCCCCTCGGCGCATTCGGACCGCCGGCTATGTTCTCGTGATCTCCTCATCGAGGAACTTGCTGATTGCCGCGAGCGCGTTCGGCGAGATGTCACCGAGCGTGCGAGCGGCGTACGACTTCACGCGAGCGGCGCGCATCGATCGAACGAGATCGAGCTGTGCGCTTACCCTCTCCGGAGCTTCCGCACCATCGGCACCCATCAAGAACTCGGTGTCGACGTCGAAGTAGGCGGCGAGCCCGTCGAACAGGGCGCGGTCCTGGACGTACCGGTGGCCGTTAACCATGTACGTCCAGCGGGATCGCGACAGGTTGATCCCGCGCTCTTCGAGGTACGCGGCGATCTGCGAGTACGTGGGCTCGGACCCCGATTCAGCGATCGCGACGTCGAGAAGGAGGCGGAGGCGTTTCGCGAGGTCCTCTGCGGCCGCTTTACTCTCGTCTTCGTTCATGTCTCGCATCACCATCACCCTCGGGATAGGTCTGGTATCGCTGTGTCGGTCGACATCCCAAGCGTTGGGCATGCTCAATCTACTCGTTGGGCATGCTCAACGCAACCGTTGCGCATGCTCAAATTGCGTGGTAGGAACGACGCAAACCGAACTTTGAGCATGCTCAACGAGGGAGGTGACGAGCAAGCCCAGAACTCCCGTGGTGTCCGCGCTCTTACCGGGCGGGCTCTGCGATGCCGCTCACCTGCGCCCGGAGCATGCGTGCGCAGCCGGGCACACCTATGCGTCAGCCGCGCATCATTCGCGCGGGGTAGTCGTTCCGAAGGGTGGTCGCCGTGTCGACGAAACCGCAACCGAATCACGACCGGGAAGCGAAGCTCGTCGAGTTGCATGAGCACCTCGTCGCGTCCGTCGAGACGCTGGTCACCGGCGACGAGTGGAAGCGCGCCCTCGAGTTCGCTGCCCGATTCTGCACTCGATCGTTCAACAACACGCTGCTGATCTGGTGGCAGCACGAAGCCGCCTACCGGCAGGGACGCGTCCCCAACCCGATGCCGACGTACGTCGCCGGATTCAAGCAGTGGCAGGCACTGGGGCGCCGAGTGATCGCCGGACAGCGCGGGTACATGATCTTCGCGCCGCTCACCGCGCGGTTCGCGACCTCGGCGCCGATGGATGCGAACTCGTGGCGTCGGCTCGATCGCAACGAACGCCCGCGCGCCGGCGAGATCGTGCGCCCGCGAATGGTGGGAGTTCGGCCAGCGTACGTCTGGGACTTCTCGCAGACTGACGGCCGTCCGCTCCCCGAGCTGCCGCGGCCAAGCCTGCTCCACGGCGAGGCTCCGCCGGGACTCTGGGATGGGCTCGCCGCGATCGTTCGCGACGAGAGCTTCAGTCTGTCGATGGTGACGGATGTCTCGGAGCTGCGCGGCGCGAACGGCGTCACCGATTTCAGGGCGCGCGCGGTCATCGTGCGCGACGATATGGATGCCTCCGCCCGTGTGAAGACGCTCGCACACGAACTCGCGCACATCCGGATGCACGGGCCCGAGAGTGACGCCTCCTCGCATCGCGGCATCGGCGAAGTCGAGGCAGAGTCGGTCGCATTGATGATCGGTGCCGCGCACGGGATGGATACCAGCGACTACACGATCCCGTATGTGTCTTCGTGGGCGAACTCGGTGCAGGGGAAGACACCGACCGAGGTGATTCAGGAGACCGGTGAACGGGTGCGACGAACCGCCGCCGCGATACTCGACCAGCTCCCCACCACCCAAGGCGCCGGCGGTGATCCTCCCGGACTCGATCGGCGCGAGCACATTCAGCGAATGTCCGCGACGGCCGTCACCGCGTCGTCCGAGCGGCAGCCGGAGCAGCTCGAAGCGCGGAGTCTCTGATGGACATCGCGGAGCTGCTGTTGACCACGAACCGCATGACGACCCGCGACGCGGCGATCGCATTCGCCCGTGCCGGCATCCCAGTCTTCCCGTGCGCCCGCGAGGAGAAGCGGCCCCTGACCTTGGCCGGATTCCACGATGCGAGCTATGACCCCAACCAGATCCTCGCGTGGTGGGCTCGTTGGCCCGACGCGAACCTCGGCATTCCGACCGGCAGCGCCTCCGGTATCGAGGTCGTCGATGTCGATGCGAAGGGAGTCGCGGGATCGGGCTTCCCCGCGTTCGAGCGCGCCGCCAGGGCGGGACTCGTTGATGGCGAACTAGCCCGGGTTCGGACGCCATCTGGCGGCCTGCACGTGTACTTCCCAGCGATTCAGTCCCGGCCTCAGCGCTGTTGGCAGGCAGCCGTCGCGCGCATCGACTTCCGCGGGACCGGTGGCTACGTGATCGCGCCTCCATCGATCCTGGCGACGAATCGCGGCCGGGCCTCTTACCGGCTCTTCTCCGTGTCGTCCGCTCACACGCAGCCCGTCGACGCCGTCGCGCTTCGCGACTTCATCGACCCGCGCCCGGCACAACAAAGCACGCGCTCGGCCCAGCCGGCCACAGCCGCGGCACTCGAACCGAGAAGGCTCGCCGGGTGGGTAGGCCGCCTCCAGGAAGGCGAGCGGAACGCCGGTCTCTTCTGGGCCGCCTGCCGACTCGCCGAAGCCGGTTTCTCACCCGACGCGGTCGCATCCGCACTGGCGCCGGCGGCGGCGAGCGCCGGCCTCGCGGATGGGGAGATCGCGACCACGATCCGATCCGCCAGCCGTCAAGCCCCGTCGAGACCACCGAGGCCGTCAAGCCCGAGACAGACCCCGCCGACCCACTGGTCCGCTCCCCCCTTCCCACCACCAAGGGCCTTCCCACCACCAAGGGCAGGTGACACGCAATGCCTGCCCTGACCCACCCAAACCCTCTCCACCGCCCAGACGGCGTCCGCCTCGCGATGATCACCGCTGTAGTCGGCACCGTCTTCATCGCGGCCGGAGCGTTCTGGCTGTCGTTCACGTCGCTCAGCGACCTCGCGCGCCGCTCCGGGTTCGATCCGGCACAGGCGTGGGTGTGGCCGCTCATCGTCGACGGCATCATCGTCGTCGCGACGGTGGCTGCCGTCGCCCTTGCGAGGTCGCGGGTCGCCTGGTACCCGTGGATGCTCCTCATCGCAGGCGCTGCGATCTCGGTTGCGGCCAACGCAATCCACGCGATCGTTGCAGATTCGATTGAAGTGCCCCTCTTCCTCGCGGCATCCGTCTCAGCCGTCCCGCCGCTTGTGCTGCTCGCGATCACCCACTTGACCTCGGTCCTCACGCGCCATGACCCCGCCCGGGCCGCCGCGCCTGCAAGCGCGCCCGTGAGTGCGAAGAAGCCGGCCCGTGTTCCGATCACCGCGGCTCCGCCAGACCCCCAACTCACCCCTGCCGCTCCAAATCGATCGGATGCCTCATCCCTCCGCGCGCTCGGATGGTCGAACTCCGCGATCGCTCGGCACCTCGGCGTTCATCCATCGACGGTCGGCCGCTGGTTCCGTGACCGCGTCGTCGCACCTGCAATGCAGACCAGCACTGTGAGAGAGGGCACGACCGATGGATGAAGACGACTTCGAGAAGGCACGCCCCGAGGCATCCGATGCAGCGGGCATCGACAACGCGGCCAACGGGGATGCGATGCATCCCGTCGATGACGACCGCACCCCGATCGCTGCGCTCCGCCGGCGGGTGGCATCCGACCCGAGCCACACGCTCGGCGCGCACCGTGAAACCGCCGACCGCCCTGGAATCGTCTGGGTTCGGGCATCCGACCTGCTCAGCTCGAGCAGCGGACGCCTCGCCGGCCGCGGCATCGACTTCGAGGCCGAGCTCGCCCGCCGCCTGCGCCGCGCCCCCACCACCGCCCGAAACGTGATCCGCGAGCACGCCGACCGGCTCTCTCCACTCTCCGAATTCGGACGATCGGGCGACCATCCACAGCTTCGCCGCGACGGGCTCGGCCGGAGGTGACTCATGCGCACCCTGAGGAGCGCGGTGACACATGCCTACGTGACTGGGGGTGCCGCGATGAACTGGAGCACACGGTCGGATGCCGCTTCGGGGACGTTCCACGATTCCGAGGGCCTGCGAACGTTGCTCGACCGCCTGCAGTCCAACGGCGGTACAGGCTGGCGCACCGACCCCCAGGCCGCAGAGCTCATGCGGTACGCAGCCGACCGCTACGCGGCTCTGGCGCGCAAGCACGGCCTCGACCCTTGGGAGGCGGCCGCGGCGGCGTTCGACGCCATGCGAGCGCCGGCGACACTGCGCGCAGATGACCCGTGGGCGATCGTCACCCGCGCTGTGCAGGTCACCTGCATCGCCGAGGAACGCGCTCAAGGCCTCCTGTGCTCAGTGCACCAGGCGCGGCGGCCGCGGGTATCGTCGTACCACGACGCCGAGCGTTTCAGCGATCGCGAGCACGCCCTCCTCGACTACCACCCGGCGTTTCGGACCGATCCAGTCGACGCGCTGCCCGAGACATCCGAAACGCCGCGCCAAGTGGAATCCGCCGTCGAGGATGCAATCTCGCTGTTCACCCTGCTCGGCTGGCAGCCGGATCGCGCGCGCGGTGGGGTCGAGTACATCTGCGGCCGGCTGGCGGATGCCGCGTCGCGTGCATCCGCGTACGAGTCGCTGCGGCGCGACTACGAGGCGCGGGCACTGCTCGACATTCCGCAGCGCGCGTGGATCGCGATGCTCCGCGCGGTCCTCGGTATCAGCGACCACATACACGAGCACACGACGGCGGGAAGGGGCATCCTGCTCCGGCTGCTCGTCGGCGAGCACCTGAGGTCGCTGCTCCACGACGACGACCTGGTCGCCGACATCGTCGAGAACCTCCCGAGGTCGCACGAATGACCGGCACGCCGGGGCACGTCGAGCTGGAGCGGTCGATCGACTCCATTCGGATCGGCTCGCGCCACCGCGCTGACCTCGGCGACATCGACGCCCTCGCCGCGTCGATTGAGCGACAGGGCTTGCTGCAGCCGATCACGGTCACACCCGACGGGGTGCTCGTCTGCGGCGCTCGCCGGCTCGCCGCTCTCCGCCAACTCGGCGTGCGCAAGCTCAACGTCTGGGTTCGCGCCGGCATCTCCGACCGACTCACGGAACTTCCTCGCCGAGCAGGACGACAACACCCTCCACAAGCCGCTCAGCCCTACCGAATCCGCCACGCTCTATCGAGAGTTGAAACAGCTCCTCGCGGAGGAAGCGGTGCGTCGACAGGAGGCATCGCGGTTCCACGCGAACGGCGAAAACCCCAGATCAGATGGCGGTGGCGAATCGCCACCACCGTCGCCAGGTATCGGCCGTTCGCGCGAACATGCCGCCCGCCTGATCACCGGCCAGGACTCGTACAAGCGCCTCGAGCAGATCGGCGACCTCCAACGGATTGCGGGCGACGAGCGCACGGATGCCTCATTGCGGGCGCTCGCAGTGGCGGAACTCGATGCGATCGACCAGGGCGGAGCTGTGTCGTCGGCGCATCAGCGGGTGAGCGCGCACCACTCGCTGGCCGAGCTCGAGGCGATCGCGGCCGATCTCTCGCGACCGGCGGGCGTGCGGCACGCATCCTCGGCTAGCGCAGCGCGGTTGCACGCGGTCGAGCGGACGGCGAGCGCGGCGGAACTCGAGCAGCTCGCGCGTGAAGCGCTGGCGCGGGTGAAGGCCGCGAGGAAGTCAACGAACGGATCACGCCGTCCGGCGCCCGCGCGGCCAACGGCTTCGAGCGACAAAGCAAAGCTGCCCGTTCGTGCCTTCGTCTTCCTCTGGGCCGACCTACACGACTGGTGGACACAGTATGACGTCGCGGAGCTTGCGATCGCGCTCACTGATGAGCAGTGGGAGCAGTTCGAAGAGACGCTTGCCGGCACGATCGCGTTCGCGGAGTCGCTGCGGGCGCTCCGTTCGGGCTCACGCGCGGCGGCTCGGTGAGGGAGCTTCCAGATGCGTTTCCAACACCGACGGCGGTTGATCATCGCGATGGCCGTGAGTGGCTCGGCGTTGCTGGTGCTCGCGACCATCGGCGTGTTCGGCCTGCTTCGCGGACCGGCGAACGGGAGTGAGCTCGGGCGGCCGACGCACGCGGCCTCCGAATCATCGCTCGTACCCGAGCGAGCCTTGCGGCCGCAGCCGGTGCTCACGACCTTGGATCCCGAGCGCTTCGCCCGGAGCGTCGCCGATGCGCTGTTCACCTGGGACACACGTCATAGTGGTGGTCCGTCCGAGTGGGCACAGGTGCTGGTCGACGTCGCTGACGCGGATGAGGCCGCGGCCGTGGCATCCGATGTCCGTAGTTTCCTGCCCGCGCCGGAGATGTGGCAGCAGCTCAGCGTATACGGCACCCGGCAGTGGCTTGAGGTGGAGTCGGTCACCGTGCCCGACGCGTGGACGACCGTGCTCGCGCAGGCCACGCCGGGTCAACTCCCCCGCGGCGCATCTGCGTTCACGGTCGACGGCACCCGTCGACGCGAAGGCACGTGGGGCACGGACGTCCTCAGCACCACGCGGCACGTGTCGTTCACGGTGTTCCTCGCCTGCGCGGGCCAGGAGCCGTGCACCCTCTTGCGGCTTTCGCAGCTGGACCAACCGCTGGAATGAGGGCCGGTGGATGAAGAAGCTGCTCGGCATCCTCTTGCTCGTCCTGCTCCTCGGCCCGCCCGTCGGCCTCGTGAGCGTCGCAGCACTGACGAACCCGGCGGCGATCTCATGTTCGTCCGGGTCGCTCCTCGTCGGTGACATCCCCGACTCGCTGACCGCACGGACCCGCGACGGCCGATCGATCACACTGAACCGGCAGCAACTCACCCACGCCGCGACGATCATGACTGTCGGCGGGCGTACCGTGGGCGTCGGCCGCGAAGGCGTCGTAATCGCGCTCATGGCCGCCCTCACCGAATCGACACTGCGGATGCTCGCCAACCCGAGCGCCTACCCGGAGTCGCTCGGATTCCCGAACGATGGCGTCGGATCGGACCACGACTCGCTCGGGCTCTTTCAGATGCGACACGCCTCCGGCTGGGGAACCGTCGCCGACCTCATGAACCCGGAGTACCAGGCGCGGGCGTTCTTCGGCGGGCCATCCGGCCCGAACGGCGGATCACCTCGCGGCCTACTCGACATCCCCGGCTGGCAGCTGCTCGACCCCGGCGAGGCCGCGCAAGCCGTCGAGGTCAGCGCCTACCCTGACCGGTACCAGAACTACCAGCCGGTCGCCGAGGCGATCATCGCTGCGCTCACCCGTACGCAATCCGACGGAAGATCGGCTGCGGCCGCCGGCGTTTCCGAGACCTCACGCATAGTGTTCCCCCTCCCGGCAGGCACCTACACGAGCACCGACAGCTTCGGACCGCGGATCGACCCGTACACCGGTGTGCAGCGATTCCACGCGGGCAGCGACCTCGCCGCCCCGATGGGAACGCCGATCCTCGCGATCGCCGACGGCGTGGTCACGTTCGCCGGCCAGCGCGGCACCTACGGTGGGCTCATCATCGTCGAGCACACCGTCGGCGGCGAGCGTGTCGCGTCGTACTACGCCCACATGTACGACCACGGCATCCATGTGTTGGAGGGCGACACCGTCGCTGCCGGCCAGCACATCGGCGACGTCGGCTCCGCCGGCAAGTCGACCGGCGCTCACCTGCACCTCGAGATCCACCCCGGCGGCGCGAACGCGCCCGCCGTCGACGCCATGGACTGGCTCGCCGAGCACGGCGCCGCCGGCCTCGCCAGAGCGGATGTCTCGACCGCCGCATGCCGACCCGAAAGGACGCCCTGAAATGGAGATCTTCCCCGACTTCGGGGCCGTCGGCGGCGCCGCCGAGCTGCAGAGCATCGCCGGGGCGCTTTTGACGCTTGTGCTCATCGTTGCTGTGCTCATGATGATCATCAGCGGGATCACGTGGGCGCTCGCGTCGGCGAATGGGCACTTTCAGATAGCTACCCGCGCGCGGCTTGGGCTCTGGGTTGCGTGCGGGGCGGCCGCACTCGCCGGCGCCGGAGTTGCGTGGATCAACTTCCTCCTCGGCGTCGGCACAGCGATGTGACCTCGAGCTCGTCCTGACAACTCGACGCAGTGGCGCCGTGAACCTTCGAGGACCATCCGGTGCACCTTCCTCTCGGCTGCACCATTGGACATCGAGGGAGGCTTCGAATGATCGACATCGATCCGAACGGGACCGGACTTCCCGGCATCGAACAACTTCGCATCATCGTCGGCGCCGTCATGACGGTTGGCCTCATCCTTGGCGTGCTCGCGTTGATCATTTCTGCGATCGTGTGGGGCCTCGGGTCGAACTCATCGAACCCGCACCTCGCAGCGCGCGGCAAGCTCGGGGTACTCGTATCCTGCGCGGCGGCGATCATCTGCGGCGCATCCGTGACGCTGATCAACTTCTTCTGGAACGTCGGCCAGACGGTCTGAACCGAGCCGAGCAGGACAGCGGACAGGGAGCGGGCGAGGCCGATGAGCGTCTGCGACATCCCCGTCATCGCGGAGGTCTGCGGCGCAGTCGGCGAGGGCACCGCTTCACTGGTCGCAGCGCCGTTCGATTGGCTCGCGCACGCGATGGGGGCTGCCGCTGCCTGGCTGTTCGAAGCGGTGTGGACGGCGTTCGACACGACCACTCTGGTCGACCTCACAGACCCCGGCTACATCGCGGTCTACAACGTGCTTTTTGGCGTGGCGGTCTTCGTCGCGCTGATCTTCTTCTGCCTGCAACTGATCAGCGGACTCGTGCACCGCGACCCGGGCGCTCTCTCCCGGGCCGCGCTCGGACTCGCGAAGTCAGTGCTCGGATCGTTCGTCATCGTCACGATCACCGGCCTGCTGCTCGAAATCACCGACCAGCTCGCAATCGGCATCGTTCAAGCCTCTGGCAACACGATGGAAGGGATGGGCGACCGCATCGCCCTCCTCGCCGCCGGCCTCACGACGATCAACATCGGCGCACCAGGTGTGGGCGCCATCGTGACGATCTTCCTCTCCGCACTCGCGATCAGTGCGGCAGCGATCGTCTGGTTCTCGCTCCTGATCCGCAAGGCTCTGCTGCTGGTCGCGATTGTGTTCGGGCCGGTCGCGCTCGCGGGCGCGACGTGGGATGCCGCGAAGGGATGGTTCACGAAATGGGTCGCCTTCGTGATCGCGCTTATCCTGTCCAAGCTCGTCCTCGTCGTGATCTTCCTCGTCGCGGTCGCCCAGGTGTCTGCGCCGATCGACGCTGACCTCGCTTCGATCAGCGACCCGATAGCTGGGATCGTGCTGATGTTCATCGCGGCGTTCGCCCCATATCTCACGTACAAGTTCCTCAATTTCGTCGGCCTCGATATGCACCACGCCATGTCCAGCGAGCAGGAAGCCAAGTCGGCACTGAACCGACCGGTCCCGGTTCCCAACGGGCCGATGACGGATGCCGCGAAGCAGATCCTCGGGCCTAGCGAGAGCGGCGGCGGGGGCGGCCGGGCCGCCCGCGGCGGTCGCGCCGCGGCGACATCCGACGGCGCGTCCACGGGAGGGGGTGCCGGGCCAGCGGGTGCCTCGAACACCGGGGCGACCAGTGGCGCGGCGGCGGCACGATCCGGGGCGTCTGGGGCAAGCGCGGGTGCCGTGGCCGGAGTCGCAGGCGCAGGGATCGCCGCCGGTGCGGCCATTGCGGGCGCGGCGGCGCAGGCCGGCCCGCGGGTCGGCAACGCGGTCGGGAGCATCGGCGACACGCAGGTGGACTCCGCCAGCGACGGCGCGGCATCCGCTCCCCCGGCCGGGCCGCAGCCGGTTCTCGGACCCACGAGACATCCAACCCCCGCACCGTGGCCGGATGCCGCATCGCCAGCCGCCGCGCGCGCACGGAAGGACGTTTGACCATGGACACCGACACCACGCGCCCTGGATACACGCTCGCCCCGGTTCAGTTCTCGAGGCTCACCCGGCGAGGTGTCCTGCTCGGCCTCTCGCTCCCCCAGCTCGTCGCGCTCTCGATCGGGGTGCTCACCATCGTCAGCGCGCTCTACACAACGGGTGCGTCCGGGATCGCATGGACCTCCCCGATCTGGGGCACGGCGGCACTCGTCGCGGCCATCCCGATCGGCGGACGCAAGATCGTCGAATGGATGCCTATCACCGGCCGCTGGCTGGTGCGCGCCGCCCACGGGCAGCTCACCTATCGGCGCCGCATCATCCGCCCGCGACCCGCCGGCACTCTCGCCCTGCCCGGCGACGCCGCGCCGCTGCGCGAATGGCACGACCCGGAATCGGGTGCGGTGATGATCCACGACCCGCATGCACAGACGCTCACCGCCATCGTTGCCGTCTCGCACCCAGCGTTCGCGCTCCTCGACCCTGGCGAACAACACCGACGCGTCACAGGCTGGGGACGCGTGCTCGCCGGTGCTTGCCGTTCCGGCCGCATCGCCCGCCTCCAGGTCACCGAACGCACCCTCCCCGACTCCGGCACCGGGCTCACGGAATGGTGGGACCGGCACGGCATCGACGACGGCAGCTGGGCCGCATCTACCTACCGTGAGCTCATCGATCGCGCGGGCCCGGCGGGCGAGCGACACGCCACCAGCATCAGCCTCGCCCTCGATCTGAGAGCCGCTGCGCGGCAGATCCGCACCTCGGGCGGCGGCACACGCGGCGCCGCGACGGTGCTCCGCCAGGAGATGACCGCCCTCACCGGCGCGCTCCGGGCTGCCGACCTTGTCGTCGACGGATGGCTCACCGCCGACCAACTCGCGAGCGTCCTCCGCGCCGCATACGACCCGGATGTCGGCGTTGAACTGGAACGGCATCCCGCTATCGGGCGCGACCTCGCAACCGCCGGGCCGGTCGCAGTCGCCGAGTCGTGGGATCGGCTTCGCTCCGACAGCGCGTTCCATGGCGTCCTCTGGATCAGCGAATGGCCCAGGTCGCAGGTGTTCCCCGGCTTCCTCTCACCGATCGTGTTCACGAACGGGGTACTCCGGACAGTGGCGTTGCACTACCTGCCAGTTCGGGCCGATCAGGCTGCGCGGGACCTACGGAAGAAGAAGACCGAACTCATCAGCGACGCCCACCAGCGGCGACGCATCGGGCAGATCGAGGATGCCTCTGCGACTGCGGAGTACGACGACGTACTGCAGCAGGAAGCCGACCTGACCGCCGGTCATGGAGTACTGCGGACGACGGGGCTCGTGTGCGTGACCGCGCCGACTATCGACGAACTGGATGCCGCAGTCGCGGTAATCGAGCAAGCGGCCATCCAAGCGTCGTGCGAGGTCAGGCGACTCGTCGGGCAGCAGGCACAGGCATTCACCGCGGCGGCGCTGCCGCTCTGTCGGAGCGTGTGATCGGCAAGATCGTCTCGACGCCATTTGGCGTCAATCCCGACATTGCGAGGCGCGCCGCCCGAGCCTACTATCGAACATAGTTTCGAATCCCCGAGGAGGCCGCATGCTCAAAACACACGGTGAGCCCGTCACCGTTTGGTTGGATGGCGCTGACCTTCCAACACGACTCGTCCATGGCGGTATGCGCTACCGAGTCATCGACCAGCCCACCTCGCTCCCCCAACATCCCGAATGGCCGAGCGGTATCTCTCACCCACCAGCCGATGTGCTTCTGCCACCTGGGTGGCGGGTCACCGGACGCGCCGACGACGGCACAGTTCTCGTCTTCGACTTGCGCCACGCGCCGAACGGCTGGACCGTCGAAGCGACCTACTTCTGACGTGGGCGGCAACCGTAGATACCCCGACGCTGCTGACGAACGCGCCGACGAGATCCGCCTCAAGCAGGAAAAGCTCGGGCATCCGGTCAGCCTGACGACCGCTGAAGTCCGACACACCGGCGCCCGCGCCGAGGCCCCCGAACCGGTCCCCGTCATCGCAACTGTCCGGTATCGAGTCGTCTACGAGGAACCACGAAAGGTGGAAGGCGAGGCCGTGGCCTGGACTCGTGGCGCCGTGCTCGTGAAGTACCCCGACCCGATGACGCGGCAGGATCGGTTCGTCTGGGTCTACGCCAACGCCGTCACGCGACGCACCTCGCGGTGACCCGGCTCGTGCACCTTCAGGACGAAGCATCCTGATTGGAGCTCGTCATGACCACCCTTGTACAACATGTGCCCGACTCCCGGTGGATCAGCGTTGTCTTCCTCCAAGGCGAGGAGGCCGACGCCGTACTCGAGATGATCGACCGCGCTGGGCCGGGACCGGCGATCGAGTACCTGCAGCAGTGGGACTTTGGTGACGAGACGACCGAAGCTGCGCTCGAGAACGGGTACGTGTACGACGCGATACCAGCCGGCAGCACCGACCGCACGATCCACGATGACAGTGGACGATATGCACTGACGTACAGTCCGCATTTCGGCTATGTGTCGTTGCTCCGCAGTTGCGAGCTCCACCTCGAACCTACGCTCGCCGTCGCGCTCGAGCGGCCCGCGACGGCGGGTGAGCGGGCGTTGGCCGAGCACCCCGATGAGTGGTTCTCGGCGCACAAGCTCAGCGCACACCGCGCGACGCATTTCGTGGCACGATGAGCGACGCTGACACGCAGGAGCGCCTGCACACCGCGGCGCTGGTCGAACCCCACCACGAGCGCCGCAGCGACCGCCGCGCGCGGAAGCGTTCGGCAGCGCAGATCGAAGCCGCCGCCCGCAAAGCCAAGTCGCGCGAGCAACGCACTCGATGGCTGGCCGAGCGGGCAGAGGCGCGCTCGGCGGCTTATCTCCCCGCGGGCGGCGAGGCCGGTCCTACCCAGCTTCGGATGCCCGGCCGGCTCAAGCTGCCCAAACACCAGGACACGTCCGCGACGCTCGCCGGGCACTACCCGTTCCTCGCCGAGGCCGGCCTCGGCTCGGCCGGCGTGTTCGTCGGGCAGGACCTGTACTCCGGCGGATCATTCGTCTACGACCCGTGGGTGCTGTACCAGCGCGGGATGATCACCGCGCCGAACATCGTGCTCGCCGGGATCGTCGGGTCGGGCAAGTCGTCGCTCGCGAAGTCGCTGTACACCCGTTCTCTCCCCTTCGGACGGCGGGTGTACGTGCCCGGGGATCCGAAGGGGGAGCACACCCCGGTCGCCGAAGCCGTCGGCGGGAAGGCGATCATCCTCGGCCACGGGTTGCGGAATCGGCTCAACCCGCTCGACGAAGGCCACCGCGCCGCATCCGCATCTGATGCCGAATGGGCGGCACAGCTCGCGGCCCGCCGACGTGAACTGATCGGCGCCCTCGCCGAGACCGTCCTCGATCGCACCCTGACACCGCTCGAACACACCGCGATCGACCTCGCCCTCGCCGACGCGGTCCGCAGCGCCGAGGTGCCGATCCTGCCGATGGTCGTCGACCGCATCCTGGCGCCGAGCTCCGAGGACGACCACGACCGGCGGCTCGCTGAAGACGGTCGGCTCGTCGGGCACGCACTGAGGCGGCTCGTGGCGGGCGATCTCGCAGGACTCTTCGATGGGCCATCCACGGTGCGATTCGACCCATCACTGCCGATGATGTCGCTCGATCTCTCCCGGGTCGCGGAGAACTCGACCCTGATCTCGGTGCTGATGACCTGCTCGTCGGCGTGGATGGAGTCCGCGCTCGCCGACCCCGCCGGCGGGCAACGCTGGGTGATCTACGACGAGGCATGGCGGCTGATGACGTATCCGGCGCTGCTGCGCCGAATGGACGCGCAGTGGCGGCTCGCCCGGCACTTCGGCATCGCGAACATGCTCGTGTTCCACAAGCTCAGCGACCTCGACAACGTCGGCGATTTCGGTTCGGCGATGCGCGCCCTCGCATCATCCCTCCTTGCGAACGCTGAAACCCGGATCGTATACCGGCAGGAGGCCGACCAGCTCGGTTCCACTGCGACCGCGCTCGGGCTCTCGGGCACCGAGCAGAGGCTACTGCCGGCGCTCGGTCTCGGGCAGGGACTGTGGCGAGTCAAGGACCGCAGCTTCGTCGTGCAGCACCAGTTGCACCCCGACGAGCTCGTGGCATTCGACACGACTGCGCGGATGACTGGTCCGTCGTAGCAGCGGTGCCAGTTGCGCACCTTCCAAGGAATTGAGGAGACATCCGATGGCCGACACCGTGAACCGGCAGCGGGAGGCGAGGATGATGCTCGCAGCGCTGTCTGAGCCGAGCGACATCGTCACCGGGACCCTCATCGCACGGCTCGGTGCCGCTGAGACCGTCGATCTCATCACGACCGGGGATCGGCTGCCGAACGGTGTTGACCCCGCGGAGGGCGAACTCTGGCGGCGCCGCCTCGCACCAAGAATCAACCCAGGTCAGGTCGATCGGATCCACGCCGACATGGAACGACACGACCTGCGTCTGCTGACTCCGGAGGATGTCGACTGGCCGGGCGAACTGCAACAGCTCGGCGCACTCGCGCCCATCGCGCTTTGGCTCAAGGGCAACGGGCACCGGCTCGCCACTCCGCTCTCGAGCAGGGTCACGATCGTCGGATCTCGCGCGGCAACCGGGTACGGCGAACACGTCACCAGAGAACTCGCGTCCGATCTCGCGTCCCAGCATCGCCTGATCTGTTCGGGTGGCGCGTACGGCATCGATGGGGCCGCCCACCGTGCCGCGACCAGCGCAGAGCCCGGTTCGACAATCGCGGTCCTCGCGAGCGGTCTCGACCGTCTCTACCCAGCCGGCAATGAGCAGCTCTTCGAACGGATCGTAGAGACCGGCGGCCTCGTCGTGAGCGAACTCCCGCCCGGTGCATCCCCCACCCGCTGGCGGTTCCAGCAAAGAAACCGGATTCTCGCTGCACTCGCCGGTGCGACGGTCGTCGTCGAAGCCGGTCACCGATCCGGGTCGCTCAACATCGCCGGACAGGCGCACTCGCTCGGCCGACCAGTCGGCGCCGTCCCAGGCCCTGTCACCAGCCCAGCGAGCGCCGGCTGCCACGGCCTCATCCAGGAAGGAGTCGCCAGCCTCGTCACCGACGCGCAGGACATCACCGACCTGCTCGACTCCACCGCAGGCTTCTCCGGGGACCGGACCTTCGCCTATTCCACCACTCGGCACTTCGCCCGCACCGGCGGCGACCTCATTCTCTGAGGGATCGCGCGATGGAGAAGCCGATGCGACGGATGCCACGGGCGCGATGAGCACGACACGAACCCAGGGGGCTCTCGGCGACGAACTCGCCAACCTCGGTATCGGACTGCTGATTGGAGCGGCCGCGCTCGCGTTGCTGCTCCGCGCCGCCGGAGCGATCGCCGCCTGGGCAGTCGGCCTCCCCCAACCTGCCGGCGGACCGGAGTCCGGCCTTGGTGTGCTCCTCACCCCAGGCGATCCATCCGCCGCGTTGGATGCACCCGGCCTGCACCCCGTCGCATTCTGGATCACCGCGACCGTGCTGTGCGGCGCCGCCGTCGCGGCGGCGGTCTGGTTGTGGCGGATGCTGCACGAGACCGGCCGTGCGGCGAACACCGACCCGCACCGCATTCCCGGCATCGCCACCCGCACCGACGTCAAGCGCGCAACATCCCGCACCGCCCTCATGAAGCGCGCTGCCCATTTGCGCCCGTCATTGTCAGATGCTGGCCCGACCGACGTCGGGTACGTCCTCGGCCGCTCCCGTGGCACGAACGTCTGGGCAAGCGTGGAGGACTCGGTGCTCGTCATCGGCCCGCCGCGCTCCGGTAAGGGCGCGCACATCGTGATCAACGCGATCCTCGACGCCCCTGGCCCAGTGGTCACCACCTCGACGCGACCCGATAACCTCACCGTCACGCTCCGCGCCCGACGGCGCTTCGGACCGGTGGCGGTATTCGACCCGCAGCAGCTTGCAGCCGGGGTTCCTGCAGGGCTCCGTTGGTCGCCCATCCGCGGCTGTGAGGATCCGCTCACCGCGATGATCCGCGCGACGGGACTCGCCGCCGGCACCGGGCTCGCCGCCGGCGGCGTCGAGGGTGGCGGATTCTGGGAAGCAAAGACCCGCACCGCCCTGCAAGCGCTCCTCCACGCCGCAGCACTTGACGGCCGCCCGCCCGCGGAACTCTTCCGGTGGACCCTCGACCCCGCCGCAGCCCACGACGCGGTCGCAATCCTGCTCGGCAACTCCAACGCCGCGATCGGGTGGGGCGACTCGCTTCAGGCAATGCTCGAAGCCGACCCCCGCACCCGCGACTCGATCTGGCAGGGAGTCTCCCTGTCCCTCGGCGCCCTCGCTGACCCCCGCGTCCTCGACGCTGTCTCCCCCGGCGACGGAGAAGAGTTCGACCCCGAAGGGTTCCTGCGCAGCAACGGCACCCTCTACCTGCTCGCCACCGGCGCCGGGGCGAACAACTCCGCCGCGCTCGTCGCCGCGTTCGTCGAAGACCTCATCGAGACCGGCCGCCGCATCGCCGCACGCAACCCCGGCGCCCGCCTCGACCCACCGCTCCTGCTCGCACTCGACGAGATCGGCAACCTCGCACCACTCCCATCCCTGCCCAGCCTGATGGCCGAAGGCGGCGGCACCGGGATCACCACCATGCCGGTGCTCCAATCCCTCGCGCAGGCCCGCACCAAGTGGAGCGACAACGCGGCTGGCGCGATCTGGGACTCCTCGATCGTGAAGATTGTCCTCGGCGGAGCATCCAACTCGAGAGACCTCCAGGACCTCTCCGCCCTGATCGGCGAACGCGACGAATCCACCGACTCCACCAGCGTCGGCGATCGCGGATCCCGCTCAGCGCAACGTTCCGTTCGCCGCGTCGCAACCATGCCGCCCGACACCATCCGCACCCTCCCGTTCGGCACCGGCCTCGTCCTGCTCCGCGCCGCCCCACCGGTCATCGCAAAGCTGCGAATGTGGACAGAGAGACCGGACGCCCGGGATTTGAAGGCGAACCGCGGCGAGATCGAGGCGCTCCTGCGCGAAACGCCGGCCGCCTTTCACGAAATCGAGCAGCGAGCGGAATTGCCGGTCACCCCGCCGGAATGACCGGCAAGCACCCTGGCCGGTGGAACGCGCGGCGCACCTCCCAAGTGAGCGGGTCGAAACGATCCACCAGATCGTAGGAGGACGGTCCCATGGCACTTCACACCCAACAGTCGCTCTCCGGCTTCATCGCCTCGGAGCCGCAGCAGTCGTTTACCGAGAACGGCGACACCCGTTTCTACGTGCGCGTTGGCCAGCCCCACTTCCGACGCGAGGGCGACGGCAGCTTCACCGAACTCGAGCCGACATTTCACGACCTCGTTGCCTACCGCGCCACCGCCGACCGCGCACTCTCCCAGTTCGCCAAGGGTGACAGCTTCATCGCCGAGGGTTACGTCCGAACCTTCCAAGTCGAACGCGACGGCGCGATCATCGAACGCGAAGAATTCGTCGCGAAGAAGATCGGCCACGACCTCGCCCGCACCAACTACGACGTCGAACGCAATCGCCGACCAGCACTTAGCGCCGAGCAGGACGCCCCGAACACGCGACCGGTCGCAGCGCCGGCGCAAGTGCGCGCGAACACCGCCGTGCTGGGGATGGGAGCGGGGCGGTGACGGAGGCCTCGAGCCACTGGTGGACCACCACGCAGGAAGTCCCGCAGGGTGCCCTGCCTGAAGACAACGCGTTCGAGGATCTTGACGGCCCGCTGACGGCGGAGCCGCCGCATCCGATCAACTGGAACCTTCTTACTGCCGATGAAGCCGAGACCGAGTGGATCGAGCTCAACCGGTGGGTCAACTGGCTCCGACGGACCTACGGACTCCCAGTCTCAGTCATTCCGCCGTTGTGGCACCGGCACCCCGAACTTGTCTGGGAACTCTCCGCCATGCACCTGCATTGGCTCTGCGCCTACGATCCCGACCAACACGGCTCCGCTCCCTTCGGCTGGCACCGCGACTTCGCCGATGCCCGCCAACGCCTCCACGACTGGGTCGCCACCTCGGGAACCCGCCTCGACCGCGACCGGCCCACACGCCAAACGGCATGGCCGGGCGAACCTCCGGCAGACCCAGTCGAAGAAGGCGAGGTCACTGACCGCGACGATGACTTCGTTCGCTTTGTCGTCGACGACGTCGCCCGTCGCCGCGCCGCCCAGGTTGCTTTCGAATCTCGGAGCTAACAGCGGTCAGTTCTCGTGTCGAAGGCGCGTGTTCGCTCGGGGTGCGTCCACTTCCGGCGCACCCCGGTTCCGGCGATGCCGTCCGCGTCTTGTCTGGCGAGACAATTCCCAATGTATTTGCGCGGATTGCGTGAAAAGCTGGACTGTGGCACTACCCGAGTCGCTACACATTCCACCCGAGCTCGCGCTCGCGCGCCGAGTCGAAGAGTTGCCCGAGCCTGACGCGTTGCCGGGCGGCTGCCTCTACTCCCCGAAGTGGGACGGGTTCAGGTTCGCGATCGTGCTGGCCGGCGAGTTGGCTTCCGTGTGGTCCCGGCAGGGTAAGAATCTCACGAGGTACTTTCCCGAGCTCGCGGCCGCGGCCGCGGAGCTGCCAGATGGAACGGTCCTCGACGGTGAGGCCGTCATCTGGAGGGAAGGCCGACTGGATTTCGCCGCCATGCAGCACCGCCTGAGCGGCGGAGCAGCCATAGCTGCCCGGCGCGCACGGGAACTGCCGTCGTCATTCGCCGCATTTGACGTGCTCGCGGTCGCCGGTACTGACGTGCGGCACCTCGCCCTCGAGCATCGCCAGTCGCTGCTCGAGGAGCTGGCCGCCCAGTGGCAGCCACCGATGAATATCTCCCCCGTCACCCGCGACGTCGACGAAGCCCGGGAGTGGTTCGAGACGATGCCGGCGGTCGGTGTCGAGGGAATCATAGTGAAGGCGGCCGCCTCGGGGTACGAGGGTGGCAAGCGCGAGTGGTGAGTTATCTGCACCACTGGCGTGTTGCCCAAACGCGCGACAACACCCTTGCTAGACCGGTGGTGCGGTGCCCGTCCGGTCGCCAGCGAGGAGCCCCGCGTGTACGAGCCCACCGAAGACGACGTTGTGCGACGGGGTCTCCAATCCGGCGACGTCCAATTGGCTAGGGTCGGACGCGTCATCGCCGGGCCCGGATCCGACGAGCCGTACGTCGTGCTCGACGAGGACGGAAGAGCCGTCGAACCTGTCAGTGCGTGGGCGCGCTACATGGCCGTCGGCGACCACAGCCCGCGCACGATCCGGTCGTACTGCTACGCGGTGCTCATGTGGTTCCGCGTCCTGTGGCAGCTTGACGTCAGATGGGACCGCGCGACCGAGGCCGAGACCGCCGCGCTTGTGGGGTGGCTGCGTATCGCGCCAAATCCGCAGCGGCGACGGGAGGCGGGCGCCCCCGCGGTGAACCTGAAGACCGGCAAGCCGAACCTCGGCCTCGGGTACGGCGCGGCGACAATCAATCTGACACTTGCTGCTGTGCGCGGGTTCTACGACTTCCATGCGCACTGGGTTCGCGGCCCGGTGGTGAATCCTGTTCCGGAGTCACCTGCCCGCCGTCGTGCTCTCGCTCATCGGGGCCCGCTGGAGCCTCGTCAGGCGCACCGGCGAGGGGCCCACCGGCAGCGCGCTCAACGTCCCGGTCCAAGATCGATCCCGGATGCGATGTGGAATCAGTTCTTTGCGCAGATGCCGTGCGACCGCGACCGAGCGCTGGTTGCGTGCTTCGTCAGCTCAGGAGCGCGTGCGGAGGAACTCCTGGGCGCTGAGGTCGACGACGTCGACTGGGCTGGGCAGCGAATGTCGGTCGTCTCGAAAGGCTCGCGCGAGCGTCGGATGGTCCCATTGTCCCCGGAAGCGATGTCCTGGCTTGCCCGCTACCTGCGGACGTTCGAGGGCCATGCCACTGGCCCTCTCTGGAGGACCGTGCGCGGTGAGCCGCGTCCGCTCACGTACGGCGCGGCCCGGCGCGTGCTCCAGCGGGCGAACGATGTGCTGGGCACGAACTGGACGCTGCACGACCTGCGGCACACTGCCGCCATGCGGATGGTTGACAGCGGGGTGCTGACCCTGCCCGAGGTGCAGGTGGTGCTCGGCCACGCAGATCTGAGGACCACGAGCATTTACACGACACCGCGCATCGATGAGGTCATCGACAAGATGCACGACCACTACGCCAGGCCGGCACCTCCGCCGCGCCGGTTCGCGCCGGGCTACGCCGAGGATGACATCGCGATCATCTTCGGCGGGGGCGTCCATGAGTAGGGCAGCGGCATCGACGACAGCGGTCTGGAGTCGGCGAGACGCGCCGCAAGAGGGCGACGTCGGCGACGCCCGCGTAGGGAAGTCGTGGGGCAAGGCTGACGTGGTCGCGTCTGTGGCCCCCGCACCGCACCTTCCGCACCCTCACGGCGATCTGGACGCGGCGCCCGCCGAGACGCTGATCGCAGCGGCGTGCTCCGTGCTGCCTCGCTCGTCGATTCAGCTCGACAAGCGCGCTCGTTCGATCCGACGCCTGGTCGAGCATCTGAGCGCCTTTCCGGGCGCCACGTGGCAGGAGCGGTGGGAGGCGAGCGGGTGGGAGTCGTCGTCGACCCCGCTCGCGTCGCTGAACCCCTCCCCGACAGCGAGCTGGACGATGACCAGCGGCTTCTCGTGGCTGGTTGCTCTGAGAGTGCTGGTCCCGTCGCTCCGCGTTCTGCGCAGGAACGCCGTCTCGGACTTCGCCAGGATCTTCCTGGCGAGCCAGCGAGACGACGACCTGGCCGTACTGGTGACAGCGATCGAATCGGCCCCGGTGAGCGCGACGATGCGCAACAAGGCCCTCACCGAGCTCGCCTGCATGCTCGCAGTACAGGCGATCCCTGCGTCGGATATCACGCCCGCCGGGATCATGCACTTCGGCGTGGCCCTCCGCGAGGTCAGCACTGCCGAGAACAAGCACGGGCGGAAGCTCGCGGGAGCCCTCATCTGGCAGGTACTGTTCGACGCGGGAAAGTTCCCCGAGGGCACGCCAGTGACGATGAAGGTCGCCACCGTGGGTGGGCGCAAGAGCGTGACCGAGATGGTCGACACCTACGGGATCGCGAACACTGCGGTCCGTCAGCTCCTGATCGACTATGTGACCCACCGCTCGGCGCTCGGGATGGACTACGGCACCGTCTCCAACCTGGTGCGCGCGCTCACCCGGAACTTCTGGTGCGTCGTTGAGCGGGTCAACCCCGACCAGCGAGACCTGGACCTCGACGAGGTGACGTACGACGCCTGGAGGGCGGACGTGGACACTGTCGAGACCCCAGACGGACGCCGCCCACGCCAGAGCATCTGGGACCTCCTGATCGCTGTGCGAGCCCTCTACCTCGACGTCCAGAGCTGGGCGGTCGAAGACCCCGGGCGCTGGGGACCGTGGGTCGCACGGTGCCCCATCCCGCCTATCGCCAGCCGAGGCTACAGCGCGGGCCGACGGCGTCTAGCTGAACGCATCGCCGATCGCACGCGGACTCGGCAGCCGATGCTGGACCTGCTTGTCGACCACGTCAGGGTCGACCGGGACCGGTTGAGCGCTCTGCTCGCGGCCGCCGAATCCGTCTCCGAGCCCGAGTTCAAAGTGGGGGGTGTCAGCTACGTGCGCATCGTCGGGTCCCGGTCCGCGAACGCGGGGAAGTACCCGCAGAAGGGTCCCCGTGCACGTCGCGGCGCAGCCATCGAGCCCGCGCCAGATGCTGCCCCAATGCGGGTCCGGCGTGCCGAGGGCGGGCCGGTCATCGACGTCCAGGCCGACGAAGCGCGTGCCTTCTGGACCTGGGCAATCATCGAGGTGCTGAGGCTGACCGGTATCCGGCACGAGGAGCTGCTGGAGCTCTCGCATCTTTCCGTGCGCCAGTACCGCCGTCCGAACGGGGAGGTCGTTGCGCTCCTCGTGGTGACGCCGTCGAAGTCGGACCGAGAGCGCGTCATCCCGATGTCGCCCGAACTGTTGCACGTGATCGCGCAGATCATCCACCGCCATACTGAGCGGCTGCGAACCATCCCCCTTGTGCGTCGTTGGGATCCATACGAGCGGCAGCATAGCGAGCCGTTGCCGTTCCTATTCCAGCACAGCGTCGGGCAGGTTCGAGGCGTGATGAGCCCTACATTGACCGCCAGGTTGATCCGGAGGGCCTGCGAGGAGGTCGCCGTCGGACACCCAGAATTCGACGGGCTGAGCTTCACGCCGCACGACTTCCGACGACTGTTCGCCACCGACCTGGTCAACAACGGGCTGCCCATTCACATCGGCGCGGCCCTACTCGGGCACGCGAACCTCCAGACCACGCGCGGCTACGTCGCGGTGTTCGACGAGGACGTGGTCCGGCACGACCAACTGCACCTCGCCCGCCGACGCCAGTTGCGACCGAAGGACGAGTATCGCGACGCGACAAACGCCGAGTGGCAGGAGTTCGAGGAGCACTTCGACAAACGCAAGGTCGAGCTCGGCGCCTGCGGGCGCCCTTACGGAACGCCCTGCGCCCACGAGCACGCCTGCGTCCGATGCCCGATGCTCCATGTCGAGCCACAGATGGTCGACCGCCTCGACGACATCGAGACAGACCTCATCGCCCGGCAACAACGCGCCGAAAGCGAGGGATGGCGCGGCGAGATCGAGGGCATCGAGGTGACCCTTGACCACCTGCGCACCAAGCGCGAGAGGGCACGCCGTCTTGGTAGCATCGGGCCGGTTGCGCTACCGATGCCCGTCGTCCGGACCTCGCCCCAGGGCTGATCGCAGCCGCGCTAGAGTTGTTCCTTGGCCCGCGGACAGACCCATCGCGGTCAGGCGATCATCGAGCAGGTCAACGCTGATCTGAAGAACAGCCCCTGGCGCACCTGCCTTCCGGAGTATCAACGCGAATGCCGCCTGACTCGTCGTCGCCATGATCGCGTTCAATCTCGCCCGTGCCGCCGCGACCATCGCCGGTGCTGGCCTGGCCAAGGGCCACCACCGCCACGACGAGGTTCGTAGTCGTCGCGTTCGATCTCCTCGGCCGACGCCATGTAGGTCGCCCGCAGCTCAGGGCTCACCCCGTATTGCGCATCGCTCACGTCCGCCACGATACGCCCGCGCCCTGCAATCTGGACTCGAGTTTGGCGACTCGCCGATCCCAGCTCCAAGAGCGATCAATTGGACACAACGATCTGCCCGAGAAGGATGCCCGGTCCGCTTCAAGTACCACCGCCCGCACGCGTCTGGAACTTCAACTGTCACGAATTGATAACGCGATTGCGTCAACACGTTTGACGCGTTTACCGTGACATCAATCGTTTGACTCGAGAGGTTTCCTCAGCATCAAACGATGAACGATCAGACGACAACGGAGCCCCGATGCTGACACTGAAAGATCTCGCCGCTGCGGTGGGCGTGTCGCCGTCGGCCGTGTCACTCGTCCTCAACGACAGATATGCCGGGCGCGTCAACGAGAAGACGGCGCAACGCATCAAGCAGGCGGCCACCGACATGGGGTACGTGCCCAATTTGCTCGCGCGTGGCCTGAGGACCCGCCGCACGCAAACGCTTGGCTTGATCTCGCACGGCGTCGCGAGCGTTCCGTTTGCCAGCCGAATGCTCGAAGGCGTGCAGGTCGCTGCGTGGGAGGCGGGCTACTTGGCCATGCTGATCGACACGACAAACCGGGCCGAGATCGCGGAGCTCTCATCCAAGTCGTTGCTCCAGCGCGATGTCGAAGCGTTGATCGTTGCTGCGTGGTACCACCGCGTGGTCGAAACGCCGGCGGTGCCACTCTCGATGCCGCTGGTGGTCCTCGATGGCATCGCGCCGGAAGGCGTTCAAGCGGATGGTGTCGTTCCGGACGAGGTCGGAGGTGCGTTAGCGGCGGTCAGGCATCTGATCGACGCCGGTCACCGTCGGATCGCGTTCTGCAATGTCGCTGACCAGCGGTTCATCGCCCGCACGTTGCGTCAGCGCGGCTACGAGGCGGCGCTGAATGAAGCGGGTATCGAGATCGATCCCAGCCTGATCGTCGCTGCACCCGAGCCTTCTACGGTTGCGGCGGTCCCGGTCATGCGGGCGCTCCTGGACCGCTCGGATCGGCCGACGGCTGTCTTCTGTTTTTCGGATCAGAGCGCCTTCGCCGCGTATCAGGTTGCGGCTTCACTTGGACTCGAGGTGCCGGACGACTTGTCGATCGTCGGGTTCGACGATCAGCAGTTCATCGCCGACGCACTGGTGCCGGGACTGACCACTGTCCGGCTTCCGCACTATGAGATGGGCGTCTGGGCCGCGCGTCGTGCGATCGACCGGTTGCAGGGCAAGGTCGACGGCCCTCGCGATCTCTACCTCACGCCGTGTCCTCTCGTCATCCGCGGATCGGTGAGTCCGCCCCGCTAACCATCCCAGCAGGCCCCGAGCATACGTCCAACGACGGAACGCTTGATGCGCCTGCCCATGACTTCCTTACCCACAACTGAATACCGTCACAGCTCACTCGAAGCAATGGAGGCTCCGATGACAAGAATCACCCGTCGATCCGTCTCGCGAATCGTCGCCGGCGTCGCTGCCGGTGCGGCCGCGATCTCGATGATGGCCGGCTGCAGCCCAAGCGGTGACAGCGGCGACGACACCTTCACGATCCTGCAGTACGAGAACCCCGACTCAGCACAGGGCCAGGGATGGCAGAAGGCGCTCGAGATCTTCAAGGAGAAGCACCCCGACGTGAAGGTCGACTTCCAGACGACGAGCTTCGATGCGATGCGCCAGAACGCCAAGATCACGCTCACCGGAAACGACGTGCCGGACGTGATCGAGTTCAACAAGGGCAACGCCGACGGCGGGCAACTTGCCGCGCAGGGACTGCTCACGCCGCTCACCGATCAGGCCGAGGAGTTCGGCTGGGACGAAAAGGTCACCGGCTCGATGCAAGCGTTCGCCCAGTACGACGAGGCCGGCAAGGCCGGCTCCGGCGACTGGTACGGTATCCCGAATATCGGCGAGTACGTGATGTTTTACTACAACAAGGAGCTATTCGCGCAGGTCGGCATCACCGAGGTGCCGACGACCCTCGAGGACTTCGAGGCCGCCATGGACACGCTCCTGGCTGCCGGGGTGACTCCGATCTCCAGCTCAGCGTCGACGAGCCAGGGGTTCAACCAGATGTGGGTATGGTATTCGCTCGTCTCGGCCGAGGCGGATCGCGACCAGATCGACGACTTCATGTTCCTGCGCGAAGACGTCGACTTCTCCGAGACGCCGTGGAAGCCAGGCGCGGACCGATTCCAGGAATGGATCGACAAGGGCTACGTCGGCGACCAGCTCGGCGGTCTGAGCTTCGAGCAGGCGACCGTGAACTTCCTCAGCGGCGAGCAGGCGATGCTGATCTGGAACAACGGCGAGTTCGCCCGAATCCGCGACGAGGCGAGTTTCGACTGGGGATATTTCACCCTCCCGGGCGCGAACATGTCGATGGGCTCGTCCGGCCACCTGTGGGGTGTGCCGGCGAACGCGAAGAACAAGGAGCTCGCGTACGACTGGATCGACATCACGCTCAGCCCCGAGGTGCAGAACGAGATCGGCCAACTCGGCGGTCTGCCGCTCGCTGGCGACACCAGCACCATCTCCGACCCACTCACCCGTGAGTTCACCGAGCGATTCGTCGAGCTCGTCGACGAAGACACGCTGACGTTCTACCCCGACTACCCGGTGCCGGGCTTCCTGGACTTCATCCAGTCGCATATGCAGGCGATGTCGAACAAGAACGAGACGGCCGACGAGTACACCGAGGAACTGCAGAAGTTCTACGACGACGGCAAGGCCACGGTCAACGAAGGCTGACCGGTGTCCGGGCGGATGCCACATGGCATCCGCCCGGATCTCCGGAGAGGATCCCAACAATGACGCAACTGACCACCCCCAGACGACGCGGCCTCGAGCGACGCGGCGCCTACTGGTTCTATCTCATCCCCATTACGCTCGGCTTCCTCGCCGTGGTGATCGTTCCGTTCGCGATGAACGTGTTCGCGAGCCTGTTCAGGTGGAAGGGCGGGGCAGCGCCGATGCGCTTCACCGGCCTCGACAACTATTTGGAGCTCTTCACCGACGAGACGTTCTGGGCATCCTTCCGAAACTCGATCTCGATGATCGTCGCGATCGTGATCGTACCCACAGCGATCGGCATCATTCTCGCCGCGCTGCTGTTCGACTACCTCGGACGGAAGTACGGGGACAAGACGATCTCGTTCCTCCGGGCCACGTACTACCTGCCCCAGATCCTCCCGATCGCGGTCGCCGGCTTCATCTGGAGCTGGATCCTCGACCCGCAGAACGGCTCGATCAACACCTTTCTCCGTACCATCGGCGTGGAGAATCCGCCCGACTGGCTGGGCGATCCGAACATCGCCATCTACTCGGTGATGCTGATGCTGATCTGGTTGCAGATCGGCTACCCCGTCGTGATCTTCATGGCGGCCCTACAGCGAGTCGACCCGGAGCTCTACGAGGCCGCCGAGCTCGACGGGGCCGGATGGTGGCGCCGCTTCCAGGCGATCACGATCCCGCAGATCCGTCCCGAGATCTTCGTCGTCGTGCTCACCGCGACGATCGGCGCGCTGAAGGTCTTCGCTCCGATCCTGATCCTGACCGGAGGCGGGCCCGAAGGGTCCACGATCGTGCCGTCCTACTACGCCTACCGCAACTTCTTCGAACTCTCCCGGGTCGGGTACGGCTCGGCGATCGCGACCGTCATGTCGATCGTGATCTTCGTGGTCGCCGCCGTGATGATCGCTTGGCAACGACGTGAACACCGGAACGAGGTGACGGCATGACCGCAATCGACGCAACCCGCGCAGTCACGACTCAGCCGGGTCAGAAGACCGAACCGCAATCTCACCAGCGGACTAGCAAGCGGCGTCTACGGGACTGGCTGCTGCTCCTGGTGGCCATCATCGTGGCCCTGATCATGGCCTCGCCTCTTCTCCTGCTCGTGCTCAACGCCTTCAAGACCGGCGCCGATTACTCCACGAACGGGCCATTGGCTTGGCCGACCTCGTTCACGACTGATGCCTTCACCGCATACCTCGACCGGGTCAACTTCCCGCTCGCGCTGTGGAATTCGGTGTTCAGCTCAACGTTCATCGCGTTCGTCGGCACCGGCCTGGCGCTGGTCACTTCCTACGCGATCGGGATCGGCCGGATCAAGGGCAGTGGCATCGTCACGACCATCCTGCTGCTCGCGACGATGATCCCGCACGAGGCGCTCATCTACCCGTTGTTCTACGGGGCGCAGGCGACCGGGACGCTGAACTCGATCTGGTCGATCAACATCGTCTTCACAATCTTGTTCGCGGCCTTCGGCACCTACATCCTCTCCAGCGTGATGTCGACCTTCCCGCGCGAGGTGCTCGAAGCGGCCGCGATCGACGGGGCGCACAAGTGGACCATCCTCTGGAAGGTCGTGTTCCCGATCGTGCGGCCGACTCTCGCGGTGCTCGTCGTGTTCATCTTCATCTGGTCGTGGAACGAGTTCTACATCCCGCTGATCCTCCTCGGAACCCCCGACTCCCAGACCGTGCCGATCGCGCTCTCGACCCTTCGCGGACAGCACTCGATCGACATCACCGTGATCAACGCCGGCTCGCTGCTCTCGCTGCTGCCCACGCTGATCTTCTTCCTCATCTTCCAGAACACCCTCAAACGCGGCGTCACGGCCGGAGCCGTGAAGTAGCCCGATCTCGCACCATAGAAAGGTCGCCATGACCACACAGTGGAATGCCCTCAAGAACCGTGGCTCGATCCGCAGCCACTCGATCAACGCGGAGAACTTCACCGGCGCGCCTGGCGAGGCCGCACAGGTCGCTTCACACCTCGGGCCGGGACGCAAAGGCAGTGCGTGGCTTCCGATCGCCTCAGGGGAGACGATCACCCTCGCCGAGATCGAGGGTGCTGGGGTCATCCGTCACATCTGGATCACGGTGCCCGACCGTACCCCCGGTGGTCCCTTCGTCCTACGCGACCTCGTGCTCCGGGCGTACTGGGACGGGTCTGAGCAGCCGTCCGTGGAAGTCCCGCTCGGGGATTTCTTCTGCAACGGTTTCGCGGAGCGTGCGCTCGTGACCTCGGAGCCAATTGTCGTCGCCCCGACCGGCGGAATGAACAGCTTCTTCCCGATGCCGTTCCGCAGCGGTGCGCGCCTCACGCTCTCGAGCGACCACCCGGCCGACATCGGCCACATCTTCTTCCAGGTCGACTACACCACGGGTGAGGACTTCGACGACTGGCCCGGATACTTCCACGCCCAATGGCGCCGGTCCAATGGCACCACTCCGCTCGGCACCGATCACGTCATCGTGGACGACGTCCAAGGACGGGGAACTTACATCGGCACCTACGTGGCACTGGCCTCGCTGCAGCGGTACTGGTGGGGCGAGGGCGAGGTGAAGTTCTACGTCGACGACGACGACCAGTACCCGTCGCTGTGCAGCACCGGGCTCGAGGATTACGCCGGCGGCGCGTGGGCATTCCAGGACGGGTTGCACGCCGAGCCCGAGCCGAATCCGATCACCTTTAGCGCGCCGTACTTCGGCTACCCGTTCGCGCGATGGAACGACACCACCAAGGCCTCGGAGTTCATCACCCCGATGCTGCCGATGCACGGTCTCTACCGCTGGCACCTCCCCGACCCGGTCTTCTTCGAGCAGCGACTCAAGGTGACGGTCCAGCAGATCGGCATGTGGGAGTACGGGCTGTTCGAACGCAGCGACGACGTCTCGACCACCGCGTACTGGTACCAGGACGCGCCGGCCACCACCTTCCCCGAGCTGCCATCGGTGGCGGAGCGACGCCCGCGGTAGCCGTTCGACGGCCGACTCATGCCTGACACGCGGCAGATGGTCGACCCCGCTCCCGGAGCGGAGGCAAGGAGAGACATGACCACGGACATGAGAGCCGCCTTCCTCGAGAAGCAAGGTGTGATCAGGCTTCGCACCATCCCGACACCGGTGCCCGCCGCAAATGAGGTATTGGTCCAGGTTGCCGCTGTCGGCGTCTGCGGGAGCGACGTTCACTACTACACCCACGGGAGGATCGGCCCGTACGCCGTCGAATCACCACTGATTCTCGGGCATGAGCTCTCCGGTCGAATCGCCGCCGTGGGAGGCGCGGTCGATTCCGCCCGAGTCGGTCAACGGGTAGCGGTGGAGCCGCAGCGCCCATGCCGGCTCTGCACCGAGTGCAAGGCCGGTCGGTACAACCTCTGCCCCGACATCGAGTTCTACGCGACGCCGCCGATCGATGGCGCCTTCGCGGAGTTCGTCACCATCCAAGCCGACTTCGCCCACCCCATTCCAGACAGCATCACCGACGAAGCCGCGGCGCTCATCGAGCCGCTGTCTGTCGGAATATGGGCGTGCCAGCGAGCCCAGGTGACCGTCGGCAGCCGCGTCTTGATCGCTGGAGCCGGTCCGGTAGGCGTCATCGCCGCGCAGGTCGCCCGCGCGTTCGGTGCCTCGGAGACCATCGTCACGGATGTCTCCCCGGAGCGACGCGCCTTCGCACTCGGCCACGGCGCTACCGCCGCCATCGATCCGCTCATGGAGCCCGTCGAAGGACTCGACGTCGACGTGTTCATCGACGCTTCCGGGGCTGCGCCGGCTGTTCGGGCTGGCATTCGCGCTGTTCGCGCCGCTGGTCGGGTGATCTTGGTGGGTCTCGGCAACGACGACGTCGAGCTCCCGGTCTCCTACATTCAGAACCGCGAGATCTGGCTCAGCGGGGTCTTCCGATACGCGAACACCTGGCCGCGTGGAATCGGGCTCGTTGCGAGCGGCAAGGTCGATCTGGATGTGCTCGTCACCAGTCGCTTCGCGCTTGCCGATGCCGAGGCGGCGCTGAACGCCGGCGGGATCCCGGGACAAATGAAGGCTGTGGTGCTCCCCGGGCGTTGACGGACGCAGCAATGGACCGCTCGCCGCCCCGAGATCATCATGCCCAATCACGCAGAAGGCACGCGTAGCAGAGCGCCCTCCTGGCGCACGGTCGCGGCGGCGATGGTCATCGCCGAACGGAGCGCCCCCGCCCACTCGGCTTTGGATGCCGGCATGCCGTGCCGAGCGATGTGGTCGACGGTGGCTGACAGGGTCGCGTCACCGGCGCCCATGGTGTCAACCACTCTGCCGGGCAGGTCGACGATGTCGGCGTGTACGCGCAAGCGCCCGTGGTGGACCGCCGAACCATCGCGGCCGGCGGTGGCGAGGATCGCCGGGGCACCTCCGTCCGATCTGAGGCGCTCTACGAAGGCCTCGAGTGAGTCGCCGAGCAGAAGTTGAGCGTCTTCGTCGCCCACCTTCACGAGGAGCGCTTGCCCGCCGAGCTCCTCGAACCGCTCGAGGAACGCCGCCCGGTCGTGCAGCATGCCGGCGCGAGGGTTCCCGTCGACGATGAGCCGTTCGCCAGGGCGGGCGATGGCGTCGCGAAGGGCAGCGTATTGTTCGGCGTCATCGAACGGGAAGCAGCTGATGACCACGAGGTCGGCGTCCGCGATCGCCGCGCGGGTGGCGGAATCGAATCGGATGCCGCGCCGCTGCGCCGCATGGTTGAACTCGTACTGCGGCTCGCCGTCGCGGCGGTCGGAGATCGCCCGGGAGGTGCCGAACGGCGATGGGCTCTCGACCAGGCGCACCCCGTGGTCGACGAGGTAAGAACGAATTCGAGCCCCCGGCTCGTCGTCGCCGACCATCGCGATCAATGTCACATCGTGGCCGAGGAGCACGAGTCCGACGGCCACGTTGAGCGCCGCGCCGCCGACGAACTCGCGCGAGCCCGCCGGGTCGCGTAGCTCGTCGATGAGCGCATCGCCGATGACGGTAATGCGAGTGGTTATGGAGGTGTCGGATGTGGCCATAGTGCTCCTTTAGCGGTGGTTGCGCACGATGAGGCGCGTCGGGAGGGTGACTCTCCGGGCCGCGCCGGGCTCGCCGCGAAGTCGGTCGAACACGAGCCGTGCGGCGGCCTCTCCCATCGCCGAGGGGTCCTGCGCGACGACCGTCAGGGGTCGCCATAACAGATCCGCGAGTTCGAAGTCGTCGAACGCGACATGGTCGAGCGCCGAACGCTCGAACGAGGGCGCGCGGAGAGTGGCGAGCGTGTTCAGGCTGTTGCCGGTGAACAACGCGGTTGCAGGGACATCCACATCGAGAGCGGCGGCGATAGCCGCCTCCGAGCGCTCGATGCTCGGCGCGCCGAGGAACACGACCTTCGGATCATACGGAATGCCGGCGTCGGCCAGGGCGTCGCGATACCCTGCAAGCCGTTCGGCGCCGGTGTGCACCGATTCAGGGTCGCCGATGAAAGCGATGCGACGGTGACCGGCCTCGATCAGGTGCGCGGTGCCAGTCTGTGCGCCGCCGCGGTTGTCGGCGAGCACAGTGTCAGCGGTGAGGCCGATGGGCGGCCGGTCGGCGAACACGATCGGGAGGCCGGCGGTCATCTCGGGCTGGAGGAAGCCGTGATCGAACGGCGAGGGAATCACGATCAACCCGTCGACCCGGCGCGAAATGAGCGACAGCGTCATCGCGCGTTCGCGATCGGGATCATCGGATGAGGAGGCAGTGAAGAGCAGCGTGCCCTCGTCAAGCGCCACCCGCTCGACCGCCCGTGCGATGCTCGATTGAGTCGGCTCGGAGATGTCCTCCACGATGAGACCGATGGTCGCGGACTGGCCCTGTCGGAGACTCGCCGCGCTCGCGTTCCGCTGGAACCGCAGCTGCGCGATCGCGCGCTCGACCGCGACCCGGGTGTCTTCGCTGACGTGCCGTTCGCCATTGACGACGCGTGAAACCGTCTTGATGCCCACACCAGCCAGTGCCGCGACATCCTTCATGGTCGCCCGCGCCACCCGAGCGGACTGGGCGCCGTCCGCTCGGGGCTCCCTTACCTGATCAACCATTCATTGCCTTTCCGGTGACAACGATAGCGGAGTGAAGCCAAAGACCGAGAGTGCGCTTTTATTTTGGTGGAATCTGTGTAAACATTGCCGCCGACAACGATGTCGGTCGAGCAGTCGGCCGAAACCCCAAGAGAGGCACATCAATGAAGATTGGAAAACTGGCAGCCGCCACGGGCGTGATCCTCGGCGCCGCACTCGCCACGACCGCGTGCGCGTCAGGCGGCACCGATGCATCCGGCGGCGACGTCGAACTCCGGTGGATCATGTCCGCCGACTCCCAAGCGGAGGTCGACGTGTGGAACCACCTCGCCGACATGGTCCACGAGGAGTACCCGAACATCACCGTGAAGTTCGAGAGCACGCCGTTCAAGGACTACTACAACAAGCTCACCACCCAGGCAGCCAGCAACGACCTCGCATGCATCGCAGGCCTGCAGGCGCAGCGGGTTCCCGATGTCGGCTCGTTGTTCACCGACCTCACACCGTCATTCGAGAACACCGACTTTGACATCGACGAGTACGAGCCGTCGATCGTGGAAGGGCTGCAGGCCGACGGTCAGCAGCTCGCAGTGCCCTACGACCTCGGCCCCTACGTGCTCTACTACAACAAGGACCTCTTCGACGCCGCCGGCATCCCCGTGCCGACGCCGGGATGGTCGGTCGACGAGTTCATGGCGGCCGCAAAGGCACTGACGAAGGACGGCGTCTACGGGTACGTCGCCGACGGCACGCCCGATATGTGGCTGCCGTACGTCCTCAGCATCGGCGGCGACTACATCGCCGACGGCGAGCCGGACCTGACCAACGACAAGGTCGTCGATGGCCTCACGTGGGTCACCGATCTCGCGACGAAGGAACACGTCGCTCCGGCGCCTCCGGCGACGGGTGCGTCGAACTGGCCGGCGGACCAATGGCGCAACGGCAACGCAGCGATGTATGTCGATGGGCCCTGGCAACTGATCAACGCGAAGCAGAGCGTCGACTTCACCGTCGGCCTCGCGACCACACCTGCCTTCGACGGCACATCGATCACGACCATGTCGGGCACCGGCTTCGGGGTGACGAAGAGCTGCGAGCACCCCGAGGACGCCTGGAACGCGATCTCGGTGATCATCGGGCCGGAGGCGCAGGAGTACATCGCCGACGCCGGCCGTGGCTTCCCCGCCTACACCGCGGCGCAGGAACACTGGTATGCGACCGCCGATGTCGACGGCGCCAAAGAGGCGATCGACACCGCACTCAGCACCGTGAACGTGTACCGCACGACTCCCAAGTGGAACCAGCTGTCCGCACTGCTGCAGCAGTACGGCGTCGAGGCATTCAACGGCAGCTCTACGCCGGCCGAGGTCCTCGACCAGGTGCAGAGCCAAGTCGCAGGCTGACACGCCGAGCGCATCACCAACGCTCGGGGTTCCGCGCCCGCGGGACCCCGAGCAGGGAGAAGACATCATGACCATCACGCGACCTATCGAAGCCCCCAGGCAGAGCCCGGCGACATCGAAACCTCCCGCCGCACGGCAACGCGGTCGAGGTCCGAGGGATCGCCGCGCCGCGCTCGGCTTTCTCGCACCGAACCTCGTCGGGTTCCTGTGCTTCACGCTGATCCCGATCGGCGCCTCCCTGGTGCTCAGCTTCTTCGAGTGGCCCTTGCTCGGAGAAGCGGTCTTCACGGGTCTCGCCAACTTCATCGAACTCTTCACCAGCGATCCCGTGTTCTGGCAGGTCGTCGGCAACACGTTCTACTTCGTCGCCGGCTACGTGGTGCTCAACCTCATCGTCTCGCTCGCGCTCGCGCTCTGGCTCACTTCGCGAGTGCGCTGGAAGGGCTTCTACCGATTCGTCTTCTTCCTGCCGGTCGTCAGCCCGATGGTCGCGAACGCAGTGGTGTGGCGTCTCCTGTACACGCCCGATGACGGTCTCATCGCGTGGTTCTCCACCACCTTTACCGGCTCACCGGGCCCGAACTGGCTCGGAAGCTCCGAGTGGGCGATGCCGGCGGTCATCCTGATGTCCGTCTGGGCCGGCTTCGGCTACAACATGATCATCTTCATCGCCGGCATCGAAGGCATCCCGCGCTCGCTCTACGAAGCCGGCGAGCTCGACGGTGCCGGATGGTGGCGGCGCACCTTGAACATCACGCTGCCGTTGCTGACGCCCAGTCTCTTCTTCGCGACCGTGATGACCGTCATCTCTTCGCTGCAGGTGTTCGCACAGCCCTTCATCCTGACCGGGGGAGGCCCCGGGTCGTCGACGACCACCCTGGTGTTCTACCTGTACCAGAAGGGTTTCCAGGCATACGAGATGGGGTATGCGTCGGCCATCGCCTGGTCGCTCTTCGTCCTGATCATGTTCATCACCATCATCCAGTTCCGGAGCCAGAAGAAGTGGGTGCACTACTCATGAGCTCGACAACGATCGACCTGTCCTCGCACGGGGTGACGAGACATGCCCTGCGCCGGCGCGTGGGGCGGGTCACCTCCCAAGTGCTGCTGTTCATCGCCGCGGTCATCACGCTCATCCCGTTCATCTGGATGGTGGCGACGGCCCTGAAGCCGGCCGGAGAGGTGTTCGCAAACCCGCCCTCGCTCATCGGATCCAGCATCGAATGGCACAACTTCGCCGATGCATGGAACTACCTGCCGTTCGGGCGATTCATGCTCAACGGACTGATCGTCGCCGGCGTCGGCACGATCATGGTCGTGGCGAGCTCGGCGATGGCGGCCTACGCCTTCTCGCGGTTGAAATGGCGGGGTCGTGACGGCACCTTCCTTATCTACCTCGGCACTCTCATGGTGCCGCAGGAGGTGCTCATCGTTCCGATGTTCATCATCATGCGCCAGCTCGGGTGGATCAACAGTTACCAGGCGCTCATCATCCCGTGGGCCTTCACGGCCTTCGGCACGTTCCTGCTGCGACAGTTCTTCATGACACTGCCCGACGAGCTCGAAGAGGCGGCCCGCATCGACGGCGCCAGCCGCTGGACGATGTTCACCCGCATCATCCTGCCACTGGCAAAGCCCGCGCTCGGCACACTCGCGGTCTTCACGTTCATCGGCTACTGGAACAGCTTCCTCTGGCCCCTGCTCATCGTCAGCGATGTGAACATGGCCACGGTGCCGCTCGGGCTCAACATGTTCCTCGGGCAGACCGGAAACCAGTGGAACCTCCTCATGGCCGCGTCGACGATCTCGGTGATCCCGAGCGCCATCATCGTGATCCTGCTCCAGCGGCACCTTGTCTCTGGCATCGCACTCAGCGGCATGGGCGGCCGCTGACCGTCTCCCCACGTCGACCTCGCCGCACGGTCCAGATCGTGCTGCCGAGTTCGCGCGCTCTTATCCCATCCCTGAAAGGAAAACCGTGCACCAACTCCACTACCAGCCCGAAGGCGTCTGGTTCGGCGACTGCATGCCATTCTTCGCGAACGGCCAGTTCTATCTCTTCCACCAGCGCGACACCCGCAAGCCGGGACCATTCGGTGAGCCGTTCGGCTGGGCACTCGCCACGACGAAGGACTTCGTCGAATACGAAGACCACGGCGAATCGCTGGAACGCGGCGGTGACGACGAGCAGGACCAGTTCATCTTCGCAGGTAGCGTGTTCGAGGCCGAGGGTCGTTATCACGCCATGTACACGGGATACAACCGCGACTACCCCGAGCAGGGCAAGGCTTCGCAGGTGCTGATGCTCGCGACGAGCGACGACCTGCTCACCTGGGAGAAGAGCGACCGCAAGCTCGTCCCTCCGCAATCCGGCTACGACCCCGACGACTGGCGGGACCCCTACGTGATCTGGGACGCCGAGGCATCCGAATACCTGATGATCCTCGGCTCGCGGAAGGACGGCGAGCGGGTACTCACCGGCTCGACCGTCGCCTTCACCTCGACCGATCTCGAGAACTGGACCTTCCAGGGTGACTTCTGGGCGCCGGGGCTGTACAGCATGCACGAGATGCCCGACCTGTTCCAGATGGGGGAGTACTGGTATCTGCTCACCACCGAGTACAGCGACAAGTGCAAGACGGTCTACCGCATGAGTCGCTCGCTCTCCGGTCCGTGGAGCGCGCCGGTCGACGATGCATTCGACGGCCGCGCCTACTACGCGGCACGTTCGGCCTCCGACGGCGAGCACCGCTATCTGTTCGGCTGGGTGCCCACCAAGGCCGGCGACGATGACGCCGCGAGGTGGGAGTGGGGCGGCACGCTCGTCGTGCACGAGGTGCTGCAGCGCCCCGATGGCTCGCTCGCCGCTGGTATACCTGACGGCGTCCGCGCGGCGTTCGCGCCCCCCACGGCGATCGCCGATGGGCCGATCGCCGTTGCCGCCGCGGACGGCGTCGCCGAACGGGTACTCGTCGACGATGCAGGCGAGCTGTTCCATCTCTCGTTCGCGTTGCGCGTTGCGCCCGGCACCCGCTCGGTGTCGCTGCGGCTGCTCGAGAACGTCTCGACCGGGCAGGGCTACGAGTACCGGATCGACGCGGGCGAGAACCGTCTCGTGTTCGATCGCCGGCCGAACTATCCCTGGTACCAGTACGACAACCGTGGCCTCGAGCGGCCGCTCGCGCTCGAGCCTGGCACCGAGCACCGCGTCGACCTTATCGTCGACGGTTCGATCGCGACTCTCTACGTTGACGGGGTGGCCCTCAACGCACGTATGAACACTGTGCCCGGCCACGCCATCGTGCTGAGTAGCGTCGACGGCGGCGTCGAGATCTGGGACGCCACGATCGCGAAGGGACTCGCCGCGTGAACGCGCTCTTCTTCCGTCCGAGCGAGGGCTGGTTCGGCGACGTGATGCCATTCGTCGAGGACGGGATCTGCCACCTCTACTACACGCACCTCGACTTCGATGACGAGGGTTCGCCGACACGTTCGAAACGGCTGAAGTGGGCACACCTCAGCACCCGCGACTTCGTCGATTTCACCGAACACGCCACCGCCATTCCCGCCGGCGAGGCCGACCAGCCCGATCTACTGGTGGGCGCGGGCTCGGTTGTTGGTCCGGTCGACGGGCAGTATCACGCGTTCTATGTGGGTATCAACCCGCACGCGGTCGAACGCGGCGAGGCCGAGCAAGTCGTGCTGCGGGCCACCTCGACCGACCTGGAGACCTGGGTCAAAGACCCGGACTTTCGGTTCGAGGCCGACCCACGCTGGTATCACCGCGACGCCTGGCGCGACCCGTTCGTGATGCCGGCGACAGGCGGCGGCTGGCGCATGCTGTTGTGCGCGCAGAAGGACGTCACCCCCGCGCGGCGTGGCGGCGCGGTCGGCATGGCAGTGTCGGCGGATCTCGACCACTGGGAGGCGCAACCGCCCCGCTTCGCACCCGGAACGACACTCGCCCCTGAATGCCCGGAGGAATTCGAGCTCGACGGACGGTCGTACCTGCTCTACTCGACCTACTCAGATCGGTTCGCAGTGCGCCATCGCGTGCGTGAGGGCGAGCAGTGGTTCGCGCCCGCCTGGGATGCGCTTGACGCCAACGACTTGTACGCGGCAACGAGCGTCGAAGTCGAGGGCCGGAGGCTGCTCGTCGGTTGGCTCGCAACGCGAAGCGGCGAAGGCGACCGCGGGAAGCGCCAGTGGGGCGGCGACCTCGTGGTGCACGAGCTCATCGCGCGCCTCGACGGTTCGCTCGGCGCCCGGCCGCTCGCTTCAAGACTGGAGGCGTTCGACGAGGTCGAGGCGTCGATCCGGCCCCGGCAGGGGGAGTGGACGGTCGCGGGGCGCGCGGCGCGCGGGCGCACGGCTCCCGGCGCATCATTCGCCTGGGCGAGTCTCACCGAGCTCGATCGCGCCGACGACAGGGCTGTGCTCGTGCGCGCGACCGTTCGGATCGACGAGACTGCCGAGGAATCGGGTTTCGCGATCCAAGCTGCCGATGACTTCACGAGCGCCTACCTGCTGCGCTTCGAGCCCGCGCGCGGCCGGTTCGTGTTCGACCGGCGGCCGCACCGCATCGAGGTGCCGTTCGACCACGACGCCGACCGAGGCTACGTGAGCGACCCCGACTTCGAGATCGAGCGCCCGCTCGCGCCGCGGGCTGAACACGAAGTGACGATCATCGTCGAGGGCTCATGCATCTCGGTCTACGTCGACGACGTCGCCCTGACGACGCGCGGCTACGACCTGCAGGGCGGCTCGATTGGCGCCTACGTATCAAGCGGCGCCATCGACGTGAGTGGGTTGAGCGTCGGCAAGTGGGGATGCTGACCCGGCGTGCTCCGTCACAATAGTGGCGGTCTCGACGGCGAGCGACTCGAAAGCGTGGCTCGCGAGGCCCCGGCTGCCGCGGTGATCACCGTGTTCCGCGCGATCGGCCCTTCCTCGGCGCGCGAGCTCTGATACTCTCGGCGCCTCCGCCAAGGCGGTGACCGCCGGGCCACAATCACGAATGGAGAGAACGGATGCGCCCCGAATGTTCCGATCCGAAGCCCCTGCCATGACGAATCTTCCACGCCGACCCGACTTCCACTTCACGCCGGAGCGAGGATGGATCAACGACCCGCTCGGGCTGACGTACCGGGACGACCGCTACCATCTCTTCTACCAGTACGCCGGCACCATCTTGCTGGTCGGCGCCCGGGAGCGCCTGATGGGTCTGCTGCACGAGAACGTGACGTAAGCCCTACCCGACCGAATTCCATGACGACCCTGCGGAATGGCAGCGGCGCGCCGACATCGACGAGGGCATCAAGCTCGGGCCACTCGGGCAGTCGCGCACTCTTAGCTGATGATTTACCTCAACCGAACTCCATGGTGCAGATAAGGTTGAAGGTGAAGCACCGCAGCACCCGCGACGTAATCGCCGGGGCCGTGATTGGTCCCCGCTCTCGCCCGGAGGCCATCGTTGTGGGCCTCCCCATCGATGGCGAGCTTCACATCGTCGGCCGAACCACACCGCTCCGCCCGCACGTCGCACGCGACCTGGCGGCGCACCTGCGGCCGCCGCTCGGCGAACACCCGTGGCCCGAGGTCGTCTCACCAGGAGCGCTCGACCGCTTCAACTCCAGGGACCCGGTGCACCTGACACTCGTAGAGCCGTTCGTAGTCGAAGTGTCGGCCGACGTCGCGCTCTCCGGACACTCCTTCCGCCACGCCGTGCGATTCGTTCGCGCGAGACCCGAACTCGACGTCGACGAAGTCGACGCGCCGCACGAATAGAGCCAGTGCCATGTCCGATCGGATGAGCTGGGCCCAATTCCAAGAGGCTCACCGCGTGACAGGTGGCGAAGAGCCTGCTGCGTTCGCGGCCTACTTGCACTACCTCTCCGACGGCAATTGGGACGGTGAGATTCGCCAGGTCGGCACTTCCGACGAGGACTCCCCCGCCCGGGGTGACTTTTCAGTCTGATCGACACGGGAACGCGTACCGATTTCGATGGGGATAAGAAAGGCTGCGTTCACCGCGCGTTCATTTAGACGATCTTCTATGTGTTCAGCCGGATACCGGCCATCACATTTCATCCATGAGGCTAAATCCTCTCCCGGAAGGATCACCGTGTCTTACCGTTCTCTGAAACTCGCAGGGCTGAGCGCGACCATCGCAGTCGCTGCCCTCGTCCTCACTGCCTGCGGTGGACAGCCCGCTGCAGGCGATGGCTCTACCGAAGGGGCCGGCACCAGCGGCTCGGTCGTTGCTGACGGTTCGTCGACGGTCGCCCCCCTCACCGAGGCCGCCGCGGACTTCTTCCGCGACGAAGCACCCGACGTGAATGTCACGGTCGCCACCTCCGGCACTGGCGGCGGGTTCGCCAAGTTCTGCGCCGACGAGACCGACATCTCCAACGCCTCGCGCCCGATCAAGGACGAGGAAGCCGCGCTCTGTGAGGAGGCCGGCATCGAGTACACGGAGATCATCATCGCGAACGACGGCCTCTCAGTGGTCGTGAACCCCGAGAACGACTTCGCCCAGTGCCTCACCGTCGAACAGCTCAACACGATCTGGGGCCCTGAAGCCGAGGGCACGGTCACGAACTGGAACCAGGTCGACCCGTCGTTCCCCGACCTGCCGCTCGCGCTCTTCGGCGCAGGTACCGACTCCGGCACGTTCGACTACTTCACCGACGCCATCAACGGCGAAGAGGGCGCGATCCGCACCGACTACAGCCCTTCCGAGGACGACAACATCACCGTCCAGGGTGTCGCCGGTGACGAAGGCGCAATCGGATTCCTCGGCCTCTCGTACGTCGAGGAGAACCCCGACTCGCTGAAGGCCATCGAGGTCGACGGCGGCGCCGGCTGCGTCGCTCCGACCGCTGAGACTGTGCAGGACGGCACCTACTCGCCGCTTGGCCGCCCGCTCTTCATCTACGTCAACAACGCGTCGTACGCCGACAAGCCCCAGGTGAAGTCCTTCGTGGACTTCTATGTCGAGTCCGAAGCCGAGGTCGCCGAGGCCGCCCTCTTCATCGGTCTGACCGAGGAGCAGAAGGCCACGGCTCAGGACGAACTCGCCACCCTCGGCTGATCAACCTCATGCTGGCTGATACAACGGCTTCGCAGCGCGAGGCCCCGACGACCGCCAGCACGGGTGGCCCGACGACTCCGTCGGGCCACCCGCCTCGGTCGTTGTTCGCCGGACGCGCACGTCCGGGCGAAGCCGTCATCAAGTTCGTGCTCCGACTGGCGTCGGGCGTCGCGATCCTGACCACGATCGGCATTGTGATCGCCCTGCTCGTGCCGGCGATCGGCTTCTTCCGCGAAGTTCCCGTCTTCGATTTCCTTTTCGGCGACCGGTGGGCACCGAGATTCGCGGATGCCTCGTTCGGCGTCGTTCCCCTCGTCACGGCGACGCTCTGGACGACCGCGATCGCGCTCCTGGTTGCCGTTCCGCTCGGGCTCGGCGCCGCATTGCTGCTCTCCGAGTACGCTCGCCCGAGCCTCCGCAAGGTGCTGAAGCCCATCCTCGAGGTTCTCGCGGGGGTTCCCACGGTCGTGTATGGCCTGTTTGCGCTCCAGTTCATCCAGGCGACCGTCTTCCGGGAGTGGCTGCAGCTCGACACCGGGGCATTCAGTGTGCTCGCGGCCGGTCTCGTGATGGGCATCATGATCATTCCCACCGTGGCCTCGATCTCCGAGGACGCCATGTCCGCCGTGCCGATGTCGTTTCGCCAAGGCTCTGCTGCGCTCGGCGCCAACCGCATGCAGACAAGCCTCCGAGTGGTCTTCCCGGCCGCCCTCTCCGGAATCATGGCCGCCATCGTGCTCGGCATCTCCCGCGCAGTCGGCGAAACGATGATCGTGGCGATTGCCGCGGGCAACCAAGCGCGGATCGTCACCGGCCCGCTGGAGCAGGGCCAGACGATGACCGGGTTCATTGCCAACGCAGCACTCGGTGATTCCCGCGTCGGCTCCCTCGAGTACGACACCCTCTATGCCGTGGGGCTGCTCTTGTTCGCGATCACGCTGATCGTGAACTTCATCAGCATCCGACTCGTCCGCCGATTCCGACAGGCCTACTGATCATGAGATCCCTTCAGGACTCCCTCGCCGGAGCACCCACGATGCCGCTCTCGACCGGAAAGCGTCCCCGCGAGCAACGACCCGCGCCGATGATCTTCCTGATCGTCCTCTGGCTCAGCCTGCTCATCGCGGTCGTCTTCCTCATCACCCTGATCGTGAACATCGTCCTCGAAGGCGGCAGCCGATTCGGGCTGCAGCTGTTCACCGAGTACCCGGCGTCCGATCCCGACCGTGCTGGCGCTCGGCCGGCCATCCTCGGATCGATCTGGGTCATCGGCGTGACAGCGGTGCTCACCATCCCCCTCGGCATCGCCGCCGCCGTGCACCTGGAGGAGTTCGCCGACAAGCGACACTGGTTCAACCGAGCGATCGAGCTGAACGTGCAGAACCTCGCCGCTGTCCCCTCCATCGTGTACGGCCTCCTCGCGCTGGCCTTCCTCACGCTCGTCGGCGTGCGCGACAAGAACATCGTCATCGGGGGTGCGCTCGCCCTGAGCCTGCTGATCCTCCCGGTGATCATCATCGCCACCCGAGAAGCCATCCGAGCCGTGCCGTCGGAGATCCGTGACGGCTCACTCGCCCTGGGTGCCACGAAGTGGCAGACCACGTGGAGGCAAGTGCTGCCGGCGTCAGTACCCGGCATCGCAACGGGCTCGATCCTCGCACTCTCCCGCGCGCTCGGCGAAGCCGCACCCCTCCTCCTCCTCGGTGCACTGGTCTTCGTCAGCTTCGATCCGAACGGTCTCCTCAGCGGATTCACGACACTGCCGATCCAGATCTTCAACTGGACCGGGCGACCGCAAGAGGGATTCCACGAGCTCGCGGCGGCCGCCAGCATCATCCTGCTCATGCTCCTGCTACTCATGAACGGGCTCGCCATCTTCATCCGCAACCGATACCAGAAACGGTGGTAGCCCACATGGAAAACACCCACGACAGTCCGCCCGTGCACCTGCACCCCGTGCAGACCAGCCAGGTTACTGCCACCGTCACGCGCCCGATCATGAAGGTCAACGATGTCGACGTGTACTACGGCGACTTCCGCGCCGTGACCGGCGTGAACCTCGAATTCGGCTTGAACGAGATCACCGCCCTGATCGGCCCGTCCGGCTGCGGCAAATCGACGCTCCTCCGATCACTGAACCGCATGAACGATCTCATCGACGGCGCCCGCGTCGATGGTGAGATCGTCTTCCACGGCGAGAACATCTACGGCAAGGGTGTCGACCCGATCGAAGTCCGCCGACGGATCGGCATGGTGTTCCAGAAGCCGAACCCGTTCCCCAAGTCGATCTACGACAACATCGCATACGGCCCAAGGGTCACCGGCATGAAGGTCGACTCGATGGACGACCTGGTCGAGGAATCCCTCACCCGCGCGGCGCTCTGGGACGAGGTCAAGGACAAGCTCAAGCAATCGGCCATCGGCCTCTCGGGTGGGCAGCAGCAGCGCCTGTGCATCGCCCGGGCGATCTCGGTGCGCCCCGACGTCATCCTCATGGATGAGCCGTGCGCGTCACTCGATCCGATCGCGACCATGCGCATCGAAGATCTGATGCACGAACTGCGCGAGCAGTACACGATCATCATCGTCACCCACAACATGCAGCAAGCCGCGCGCGTCGCCGACCGCACCGCGTTCTTCACCGCGCAGATCTCCGAAGGCACCGGCGCCCGAACCGGGGTGCTCGTCGAGTACGGCACGACGACGCAGATCTTCGAGGACCCAAAGGATCAGCGCACCGAGGACTACATCTCCGGACGCTTCGGATGAGCACCCTCAGCGCCGGGCACGGCACCGCGTCACTCACGAGCGATCTCGCCTACGCGCACTCCGGCGCGTCTCGAATCGCAATCGGCGCGCCCAGGTGGCCGGCCCGCGTACTGTTCATCGAGTCCCGCTCCGCGCCGGGGCATCCGGCTGAGTCCTTCGAGACACACGGGTTCGAGATCCACGGGTACAGCGACGCCATCGGGGCACTCCTCGCCGTCGGCATTGACGAGCCGGCAGCGATCGTCGCACCCACCGACATGGTCAACGTCGACTTCATCAGCTTCATCGAGGCGATGTCCGCCTGGAGCGAAGTGCCCGTGATCGTCGGCGTCGCGAACCATGACGGTGCCGCCGACCTCGCCTATCAGGCCATCGCCCGGGGCGCGCGGTCGATCCTCGCGCTGCCGTGCCGGGCGGATCAACTCATCGCGGCGGTGCGCTCCTGCGGCGTCCGGGTGGACGCGTCTGCACGCCCGCTCGAGATCGGCACACTGGTGTTGGATCCCCAGGCGTTCAAGGTCACGATCGACGACCACACGGTGCCCCTCACTCCGCGCGAGTTCCTGCTCGTACAGTGCCTGATGCTCGCCACTCCGCGGGTGGTCAGTGTCGAGGAGCTCACCCGTGCGCTGGCGACCTACGACGACGGCAGTATCCCCGCAACCCGAGTACTGGTCACCCGCGTGCGGAAAAAGCTCGAAGCAGCCTCACCCGAGTCCGGCCACATCCTCGAGACCGTGCGCGGCATCGGGTATCGGATCGCTGACAACTGATCCTCACCGCAGATCCAAACCCACCATGAGCGCTTCGACGTGCGACCTGACCTCATCACGGATCCGTCGGACCTCTTCGATCGGGTGACCGAGCGGGTCGCGAATCTTCCAGTCCATGTACCGCCGCCCCGGGTACACGGGGCACGCGTCGCCGCAGCCCATGGTGATCACGACGTCAGCGGCCTGCACGACCTCATCGGTCAGTGGCTTGGGGAACTCTGCGACGGTCGGGACGCCGATCTCATTGAGCACCTCCACCACCAACGGATCGATCGTGTCGGCCGGTTGTGACCCTGCGGTCCGCACGTGGACGCGTTCGCCGGCGAGTGTACGGAGGAGTCCGGCCGCCATCTGGGAACGACCCGAGTTCTGCACGCACACGAACAGCACCTCTGGGACGCCGGTCAGGTCGAATCCCTGCGCCGCCGCAAGGGCTCCCAGACGGTCGCTCGCGAACCGGCTCGTCAACGAGGGAAGATGCCGGGTCGTCTTGGCTCGAGCCTTCAGCAGCTCGTAGCTTTCCGCGACATACCGCTCGACGGTCTCACGCGAGAAATGCGCGCTGTAGCGGTACGTGAGCCGGTCGGCGATGCGCTGGATCGGCGAGGGCAACGCGTCCACGTCGACTCGGGCATCCGCAGATTCCACCCGAACGTACGCGGGTTTTCCTGCCAAGAGACGACCGAACCGTACCCATGCCTCGGCAGATGGGATCAGCTGAGGCGACGCCACCCCAGGGCGTGGCACGAGCAGTCCGACAGCTTGCAGGTTGTCCAAGTGCCCGAGCACAGATGGCGCATCGATTTCAAGGATGATCGCCAGCTGGTCGGCATTCCATGGCCGGTCCGGATCCGTGGCAAGGACACTCAGGAGCCGGAGGCGCACCGGATCAGCGAGGATCGCGATCTGCCGGGCACGGCTTTCGGCCGATGCCGGATCCAGCGGCGCGGGCGAACCTGGCCCGCTCATGTGTCACCGCAGCAAGTCGTCGATCTCCGCTGCGCGGTCTGCGACGACGGAGAACCAGGCGCTTCGGCCGCGCTGGTCGCGGAGGAGCAGGCCGTCATCGACCATGATCCGCAGATGGTGGCTGACCGTCGGTTGCGTGAGGCGAAGGTGATCGGCAAGTTCGCCACCGGTCGCTTCGCCGTTGGGGCTCCGGCGGATGAGGCTGAGCAGCTGCAGCCGGGTCGGATCAGCGATTGCGCGAAGCGTTCGGGCGAGCGACTCGGCAGCCTCGCGATCCAGGGCCGCCGCGCGCTCCTCGCCCTCCGGGAATCGGAGCGGACTGGCAACCATGCGGCCGATTCTAGTCGAGCACTCCCTCGGCCGACCCGAACTCCGACGTCTCCCATAGGACTAGGACGTTTCGAGGATGATCGCCGGCTGCTCCTCCACGGGCGTCGCGAGCCCGCGCTCCGCGAGGAAGTGCTCGGCATCGAGGGCCGCGGCGCACCCGGTTCCCGCCGCAGTGATGGCCTGGCGGTATCGCTTGTCGACGAGGTCACCGCACGCGAAGACACCGTCGAGGTTCGTATGGGCCGACGGATGCGCCACCTTCACGTAGCCGTCGTCATCGAGCTCGACCTGCCCGGCGACGAGCTCGCTCCGGGGGTCGTGGCCGATCGCGATGAACAGGCCCGTCGCGTCGAGCGCTGTCTCATCGCCAGTCGTGGTGTCCCGCAGCCGCAACCGCTCGAGGCCGTCGTCACCCTCGACTGCGACGACCGATGCGTTCCAGTACGGACGGATCTTCGGGTTCGACAAGGCCCGCTCCTGCATGATGCGCGACGCGCGCAGCGAATCACGACGGTGCACGAGCGTCACGGAATCGGCGAATCGCGTGAGGAACATCGCCTCCTCGAGTGCCGAATCCCCACCACCCACGACGGCGATGTCCTTGCCCTTGAAGAAGAAGCCATCACAGGTCGCACACCAGGACACGCCGCGCCCGGTGAGGCGTTCTTCGCCTTCGACGCCGAGCTTGCGGTAGGCCGACCCCATCGCGAGCACCACGGCGTGGGCACGATACTCGAGGCCGTTGATCGTGCGCACGACCTTCACTTCGCCCGAGAGCTCGACCTCGGTCGCGTCGTCGTAGAGGATGCGGGCGCCGAAGCGTTCGGCTTGACCGCGCATCTGCTCCATCAACTCGGGCCCCATGATGCCCTGCGCGAACCCCGGATAATTCTCGACCTCAGTAGTGGTGACCAGAGCGCCGCCCGCCTCGACCGAGCTCGCGAGCACGACCGGCGCCAGGCCCGCGCGGGCCAGATAGACAGCGGCGGTGTAGCCCGACGGGCCGGAACCGATCACGACGACGTTCTCGATCGTCTGGTCACTCATGAGCGCCGACCTCCAAGCTCTGCAGCAGCTGTTCGATGTGGACACTGATCTCGTCGCGAACACGGCGGACTTCGTCGAGCGTGAGCTGCTCGGGGTCGTCGAGATGCCAGTCGAGGTACCGCTTGCCGGGGTAGATCGGACAGGCATCGCCGCAGCCCATCGTGACCACGACGTCGGCGGCCTGCACCACGTCGTCGGTGAGCGGCTTGGGGAACTCGCGACTGACGTCCAACCCGAGCTCCTCGAGCGCGAACACGACGGCCGGGTTCAGGTCGGCGGCCGGCGCCGACCCGGCCGAGCGCACGTGCACTCGGTCACCGGCGATGCTGTGCGTCAGCATTGCCGCCATCTGCGACCGCCCCGCGTTCTGCTCGCACACGAAGAGCACCTCCGGCACATCGTGCGCGATCGCGCCCTTCGCTTGGGCGAGGGCCGTGAGACGGTCGGAGGCAAAGCGGATGACTCGAGTCGCGAGGTGCGCCTTGACCGTGGCTGTGCGAAGCAGTGCCGTGTATGACTCCAGCACATACCGCTCGACTGTCTCGGCGTTGAAGGTGCCGTCGAAGCGATGCGTCAGTTCGAGCGAGAGCTCGTGCAGGTAGCGCTCGGGATAAGTGAGACCCGGCAGGCCCCGTCGCCCAGCGGTGTCGACCTCGGCCATGGCTAGGCAGCGGGGACGAGCTCGGCGAGGAGCGCCTCGACGCGGCCGCGGATGTCGTCACGCACGCGGCGAACGGTCACGATGTCCTTGCCCGCCGGGTCCTCGAGCTCCCAGTCCTCGTAGCGCTTGCCCGGGAAGATCGGGCACGCGTCGCCGCATCCCATCGTGATGACCACGTCAGATTCCTTCACGGCGTCGACCGTGAGGATCTTCGGCGTATTGCCGGTGATGTCGATGCCCTCCTCAGCCATCGCTTCGATCGCGACCGGGTTGATCTGGTCTTTCGGCTCCGACCCGGCAGAGCGGACCTCGACACGGTCCCCGCCGAGCTCGCGGAGGTACCCCGCGGCCATCTGGGAGCGACCAGCGTTGTGGACACAGACGAACAGGACGGAAGGTTTCTCAGTGCTCATAACTTCAATGATAGACCGTCGTCTATCGTTTGGCTACCGCGATCTTCTCCTCCATGCTGGGCGCCTCCGCTGCGGCGACGGCCCGGGCTGGAAAGAGGAAACTCACGACCAGCACGCCGAGCAGCGCGCCGGCGAGCTGCGCCCCAAGAAACGGTACGACAGACGCTGGCGCAATGCCGGCGAACGTATCGGAGAAAACCCGACCGATGGTCACAGCCGGGTTGGCGAAGGAAGTGGAGCTCGTGAACCAATACGCCGCACCGATGTACGCGCCGACGGCGGCTGGGAGGATTCGGGTGTTGCCGCTGCGCACGAGGGCGAAGATCACCAGCACCAACCCTGCGGTCGCAACCACTTCGGCGAGCAGGGTCGCCGGTGTCGCACGATCCGTCGACGAGATGGCCGTCGGCACGTCGAACATGGCGTTCGCGAGCAGCGCGCCCGCGATCGCGCCGAGCACCTGGGCGACGCCATACGGTGCGACGTCTCGCGCCCGGAAGCTCGGCCCTGATCGGCGCGAGAGCCACCAGTCCGCGAACGTCACGACCGGATTGAAGTGCGCACCAGACACGGGCGCGAGCACCGCGATGAGGACCGCCAGGCCGAACGTGGTCGCGAGACTATTCTCAAGCAATTGGAGACCGACGTCGTCGGGCGAGAGCTCCGATGCGGCGATCCCAGAGCCCACGACGATCGCCACGAGGAGAGCCGTTCCAAGGAACTCGGCGACGAGGCGGCGGGTGAGCGGGGCAGGGCTGGGTGAGGGTGACTCGTCTGCGGTCATCGGTCCTGTCGATCGATCTCAGAGGGTGGCGAGCAGCTCGCGGATGCGGCGCTCGATGTCGTTACGGATCTCGCGCACCTCGGCGAGGGGTTTTCCCACCGGGTCGGGGAGGTCCCAGTCGAGGTATCGACGGCCCGGGTAGATCGGGCAGGCGTCGCCGCAGCCCATCGTGATCACGACATCCGCCGCGCGCACGACCTCGTCGGTCAGCGGCTTCGGATACTCGCCGGCCAGCGGCACGCCGATCTCATCCAGTGCGGTCAGCACCGAGCTGCGCACCTCGCCGGCCGGATCCGACCCCGCGGTCCGCACGTGCACTCGGTCGCCGGCCAGGTGTCGGAGGATCGCCGAGGCCATCTGCGACCGGCCGGCGTTCTGCACGCACACGAACAGCACCTCCGGCACGTCGGCACCCGGTGCCGCGTCATCCCGGGCGAGGGCCTCGAGTCGATCCGCCGCGAACTGCGCCGCGAGGGAAGGGACGCGCTGACCCGGGGTCGGCCGCGCCGCGAGGAGCTCATAGCTCTCACGGACGTACCGCTCAACTGTCTCCGAGCTGAACACCCCTTGGAACCGTTCACTGAGGTCCTGCACGACGCGGTCAAGGATCGGCTCGACGGACACCTGAGGCTGAGGCCTGCCGAGCATCTCGGCAATGCGCTCGGCGTGAGCGGGCGCGAGAGAGTACCAGGTGCGGCGACCGTCTGGCTCACGCTGCAGCAGCCCTTCATCGAGCAGCGCTTTCACGTGATGGCTCACGGTCGGCTGCCGCAGGCCCAGCTCCTCGGCGATTCGGCCAACGAGGACACGGCCGTCGGGTGCGGCCAGGATGCTCCGAAGGATGTGAGCGCGCGTCGGGTCAGCGACGAGCCGCAGCTCCCGCGTGGCCTCCGCGACATCACTCATAGACGGAAGTCTATGGCATGGAGGCCACGCGAACAGCTAGCTGCAGCAGCTGCTTTGCGCCTTCGCTGGTGCCTCATCCGTCGCGCATGAGGATCCGTCAGGCGCGAGGCTTGTCGAGCACACTCCGGTCTCCGGCAGCACCAACTCGACGTTGCTTGCCGCGGCGACGTCGCCGGCAAGCCAGGCGGTGATTGAACGGACCTGCTCGTATCCGGTCGCGAGTAGGAAGGTTGGCGCGCGGCCATAGCTCTTCATTCCGGCCAGGAAGAATCCCGGCTCGGGGTGCGTGAGCTCGGCGAAGCCGTGTGGCTCGACGGTGCCGCAGGTGTGCACGTTGGGGTCGATCAGCGGTGCGAGGCGCTTGGGCGCCTCGACGATGTCGTCGAGTTCGAGGCGGATCTCGCGGAGCATGTTGAGGTCCGGTCGGAAGCCGGTGGCGCTGACGACGAGGTCGGTGTCGTGTTCGACCAGGTCGCCGCCCCGGGCCCCGTACAGCCGGACTCCGTCGTCAGTGCGGCCGAGGCGTACGATCTCGAACCGGTCGACGACGGCGATGCGGCCGGCGGCGATGAGTCCATCGACTCGGCGGCCGATCGATGCCCGGGCTGCGAGTCCATCGTCGTCGGACGCCGTTACCCGGACCGCGCTGGCGTTGCGGATCAGCCAGGTGACGCGAGTTCCCGGCTCCTGCTCGGCGAGTTCAGCCAGCGCTAGAAGGGTGTTCGCCGCGGAGTGCCCAGCGCCGACAACGGTGGTGTGCCGGCCGGTGAAACGCGCGCGTTCACGGCCGAGCACGTCGGGGAGGGCATGGCTGACCCGGTCGGCGACGTCGGCGAGACCGAGCGGCTCCAGGCCGGACGAGGCGAGGCTGTTCGGGTGCGCATAGGTGCCGGACGTGTCGATCACGGCACGTGCGGTGAACTCCTCGACGCCGTCAGCGGTGTGCGCACGAAGCAGGAACGGCGTCGACGCACGACGCGCCGTGCGGGTGCGGTCCATGCCCTGCCGCGTGACTGCCTGGACTGTGACGCCGGTGCGGATGTGATCGGCGATCACGTCAAGTGCGGCGAGCGGCTCGAGGTAGTCCTCCACGAGTTCGGTGCCCGTCGGAAGGCTTTCGGCGGCGGGTAGCTGCCAGCCAGTCGCCTCGAGCAGACGTCGCGAGGCAGGATCCACCACGTGCTTCCACGGCGAGAACAGCCGGGTCTGTCCCCATTGCCGGATGCTGGACGCGACCTCATCGCCCGCCTCGTAGATCACGAAGTCGATTCCACGTTCCACGAGATTCGCGGCAGCCGCGAGTCCGACCGGGCCTGCGCCGATGATCGCGATGGGCAGAGTGTCGAGACTGCGCTGTTGCAGGCTCGGGACGGTGAGATCGATCAACGTCATGATGGTGCGGCCTCCTAGGCATCGATGAACTTCGATATTGAGTGTGGAACGTCCATCGACGTTTGTCAATATTCGGATAGGATGGTCGACATGTCCACCACGCTGCTCCCCGTGATCCAGCCTGAAGCGGTTGCCTGCTGCACGCCGCTTACCAGCGAGACCATCGGCCCGGAGCGTGCGGACGACCTCGCCAAGAAGCTCAAGGCACTCGCCGACCCGACCCGCCTTCGGCTGGTGTCGATCGTCGCCGCATCCGAAGGCGACGAGGCGTGCGTGTGCGATCTCACCGAACCCATCGGGCTCAGCCAGCCCACGGTCTCGCACCACCTGAAGATCCTCATGGAAGCGGGGTTCCTCACCCGCAGCAAGCGCGGCACCTGGGCCTACTACAAGCTCGTCCCGGGAGCGCTCAGCCAGCTCTCCCAGTTGCTCGACGTCACCATCTCACGCTGACGGCTAGCGCGCCGACTGTGTCGAATCGCCCGCTCGGAGTGCGCCTGGCTGCGCTCTCCGTCGGGCAGGTGATCAGCTGGGGCATCCTCTACTACGCGCTGATCGTCGCCGCGCCAGCGATTTCACACGAGACCGGGTGGAGCGTCGCGACGGTCACGCTCTGCTTCTCCGGGGGGCTGATCGTCTCCGCGATAGCGGGCATCGTCGTAGGGCGATGGCTCGACGATCGCGGCCCGCGCCTCATCATGACCATCGGGGCCATTGTGGGGACGCTGGGCTTGGTCATCGTCAGCGCCGCCCCCAACCTCGTCGTTTTCACGCTCGGCTGGGTGGTGTGCGGACTCGCCCAGTCGGCCGTCCTCTACCAGGCCGCGTTCACCGTCATCGCCCGCCGCCACGGCGACTCGAGACGCGGCGCGATGACCATCCTGACCCTCGCCGGTGGGCTCGCATCGACCGTGTTCGCACCCATCGTCGCCGGGCTGCTCGGTGTCCTCGACTGGCGCGCGACATTCCTCATCCTCGCTGGCGTACTCCTGGTCCTTACGCTGCCATTGCACTGGTTCTTTCTGGAGCGCATATGGGACCCGCTCCCGGCTGCCCATGAGGGCGAAGCAGTGCACAAGATCGGTGCCCTGATCCGCACTCGTCGATTCTGGATGCTCGAAGTCTCGATGGTCACCCTGGCGGCCGCACTATTCAGCGTCACCCTCGCGATCATCCCGCTCTACATGGAGAAAGGGCTCACGTATGAGCTCGCAGCGTGGGCGCTCGGCCTCCTCGGTGCGGGACAGGTCATCGGCCGCCTGCTCTACGTCGCCGTTCCACATGGCACTGCACCCTGGTTCCCCCTCGCCGTTACCTCCACCCTCGCGGTCCTGCTTCTCGGTCTGATGGGTGCGCTACCAGGGCCGCCCTGGCTGCTCATAGCCGTCGGCGCCACCGCCGGAGCGGTCCGTGGTGCGCAGACCCTCGTACAAGGATCTGCAGTCGCCGACCGATGGGGCACTCGCAATTACGGCACGATCAACGGCGTCTTCGCCGCACCGATCACCGCAGTGACAGCGCTCGGGCCCGCACTCGGACCCATCATCGCTGTTGCCGTCGGCGGCTACTCGGCTATGGCGCTTTTCATGGCCGGGCTCGCGGCCGTGGCGGTGATCACTGCGCGGTTCTCCTGACCATGCCCCAAAGGAACCTCTCCCGGCGCCGAGCAGGCCCCGACAACCCACCGCACCGATACGATCCAAAGCGGGCGGGGATCGAGCCGCGCTCGAGCGACGTCCTCACCGCCATGTTTGTATCGATCACGGCGACCGCTGTTTGGGCACCGTGCGACTGAAGGGTCAAGAGCATGATTGTCGTGGCTGTCGGCGGCAGTGATGCCGGTATCTCCGCTGCGCTTCGCGCCCGCGAGCTGGACCCGAGCGCCGACGTCACAGTGGTGGTCGCTGACGCTTACCCGAACTTCTCGATCTGCGGCATCCCGTACTACCTCTCCGGCGACGTGCGTCCGTGGCAGTCGCTCGCCCACCGAACTCTCGACGATCTTGAAGCGACGGGGATCCGCCTGCATCTGAATACCATCGCAACAAGCATTGATGTTGTGGGGCGACAGCTTTCCATCCGCGACCAGGAGGGCGTCGAGTCGGCGCTAACCTACGACGAATTGATCGTCGGTACTGGGGCGTCGCCTTCAACCGGCGGTATCGCCGGGCTCGACCAGCTGGGCCCTGCGGATGGCGTGCACGTGCTCCACTCGATGGGCGACACGTTCGCCCTAGAGCGGTACCTCGGTGAACACAATCCGCAGACCGCGATCATCATCGGGGCTGGCTATGTCGGGCTTGAGATGGCGGAGGCCCTCACGGCCCGCGGCATCCACGTGACGCAACTGCAGCGTGGTCCCGAGGTCCTCTCGACGATCGACGCCGAGCTCGGCGCCCTCGTCCGAGCCGAACTGATCCGCAACGGCGTGCGGGTGGTCACCGGCGCTCGAGTGGTGAGCGTCACCCGCAACAACGGCGGCCTCACCGTGGCTGGGCACCACGTGAACAGCGAGTTCTCCCAGACTGCCGACGTGGTCCTCGCCGTGGTCGGTGTGGCGCCGAACACGCGCCTCCTCGATCAAGCCGGCGCATCCCAGGGCGCTGGAGGCGCCGTCGTGGTCGACGAGGGCATGCGCACCGAGCTTCCCCACGTGTACGCAGCTGGCGACGGCGTGGTCACGCACCACCGACTACTCGGTGTCACATACCTGCCGCTCGGCACGACCGCCCACAAGCAGGGCCGCGTCGCCGGTGAGAATGCCGTCGGCGGAGACGCACGATTCAGCGGAAGCCTGGGAACTCAGGTCGTGAAGGTGTTCGATCTCGTCGCAGCACGCACCGGCTTGCGTGAGCACGAAGCGCAAACGGCCAACCTTTCTCCCGCGAGCTCCACCGCCGTCGCAGACGACCACAAGGCCTACTACCCGGGCGCGACCCCGATCACGATCCGGGTAACGGGCGACCGCACGAGCGGCCGCCTCCTCGGCGCCCAACTGGTGGGCTCCTACGGCGCAGAGGTATCCAAGCGGGTGGACATCTTCGCGACCGCGCTGCACCACGACATGGGTGTGGACGCGATCGCTGAGCTCGACCTCTCATACACACCCCCTCTCGGTTCGCCATGGGATGCGGTACAAGTCGCGACCCAGAAGTGGACGCGCGAACAACGAGAACCGACAGCTGTCGAAACCGACGTCGAAACGCTCGGTCATTCCGCTGCGGGAGCCTGACGCGCACCTCCGGCGTCGGCGCGGCAACGCCTCAGTCGGCGAGCGTGACAACGCCGACCGTCCCGTTCACCGTGACGGACTGACCGTTGGCGAGGCGTCGCGTTGCGTCACCGGTTCCGACGACCGCCGGGATGCCATACTCCCGGGCGACGATCGACGCGTGCGCAGCAAGCGCGCCGCCGTCCGTGACGACGGCGGCAGCACGGGCGAACAGCGGGGTCCACGCGGGGGCGGTTGTTGCGGCGACGAGGACATCCCCCGGTTTGAACGACGGGAATTCGGATGGGTCAGTGATGACGCGGGCCGGTCCGGTGGCGATCCCGGTGCTGGCGGGCTGGCCGACGATGGCGTCGGGCGGGATGGGGCGGCTCCCTCGGGCTCGTTCCACCGCGCGACCGACAGGGTCGCCGATGAGCTTCGGCGGTGCACCGATCGTGAGCGGGGCTGGCTGCCGAAGCTGCCGCTCCCAGAGGGCTCTTCGAGCGTCGGCGACTCCTCCAAGCGCACCACGACCGCGGAGGTCGGCCCGGTGGAGGAAGAACACCTGCTCGACGGATGACAGGCGACCATCGGCAACGAGGGCCTCGCCGAGCGAGATCGCGCAGGTTCGCAGGGTCGGCCACGCTGCGGGGAAGACGCGAGCCTGGTGTTCTCGGATCACCGCATACCGGCTGGCCACTCCGAGGAGTTCAGCGAACCGTCGTCGGAGCTTCGGTTTGCGCGCCAGGGCGGCCAGGCACGCGGATTCGGCTCGACGTCGTTGCTCGACAAGCGCCTGGTGGCGATCGACCCATCCGGCCTCGGCGATCGGTGGCGGGGTGTTCGCGATCTGCCGGAACCAGTCAGCACTCTGGATCGGCAACCCTGCGGGCACGTCATCGATGCCGGACAGTGCACGGAGCAGCACTTGCACGCCCTCCTCGAGTTCCGCCCCGTCGCCCAGCAACTCCGTGAGGTGCTTCCGCGCGAATGCCGCGAGACCGGCCTCCATCTTCCACGCGGACCCCCCGACGACGGAGAGGAACCAGAGTTGCCGCCCGGCAGCTCGGCCGAGTCGGTCGACCAGGTCTTCGAGCTCGTCGGGTGAGGCCCCGGCCCGTTGGTCGTGTGCGTCGGCGATGAGGCGTTCGTAGGCCGGCAGTTCGTCGTCGATCCACCTCCGGTAGAGCCCCGAGATAACTTCGCGGTCTGCTGCGGCCGGGTTCCGCGAGACCCGGATCAGGATGTTGAACAACGTACCGAGGATCCGACCGCGGGTGCGGGCGAGCGCTTCGAAGATGAGCCGCGGCTTCGGTCTTGGTGTCGCGTTGAAGTACCAGCCATTGATCGTCGCGTACCGGAACGGGATCCGCGCCCCGATGCTGTCGAGCATGCCGTCGAGATACCCGTCCTCGATCAGCGGCAGAAGCCAGTCCCCGAACAGCGGTGTCATCGGCTCTGGAAGCCACTCGCCGAGCCGGAAGTTGCGCGACCAGAGCCCCGGACCCGGCGGCTCCCACGACACCTCCGGGGGCAACGCGGTCATCGGTCGGGCTTGCAAGAGGAGCAGCCGCCAACCTGTGCGCCCGCCAGGCTCGATCGCCCATTCGATGTCCTGCGGCGCACCGAGCACCACCTCGATACGCCGACCGAGGCGCGCGATCGCGCTCGCCTGCTCTGCGCTGATGGCCTCCTCCTCGATCCGGCGCGGGATGACCTCCCGGCCGCGGATGCTCCACTCATCGCCGAGAGCTTCGCCGCCGACCAGTCGTTCGCCCAGCCCGCGGACCGCGGTCACGATGGTCTCAGTGCGGTCGCCGGTGACGGGGTTCGCCGTGAACGCCACCCCCGCCGCGCGTGCCTGAATCATGGGTTGCACGAGGACCGCGATGTCCGCCTCGATGCCTCCCGGGTTGCGGCCGGACGTGTAGGCGGCAACCCTCGACGCGGTCGCGGCGTCGCGACACCGGGCAACGGCATCCGCCACGCCTTCCCGCGGCACGTCCAGGAATGTTTCGTACTGCCCCGCATAGGAAGCGTCCTGAAGATCCTCGGCGACCGCCGATGAGCGCACGGCGAACCTCGACGTCTCGGCAAACGCGCCAACGGCGAGAGCGCTGGTGATCGCCTCAGCGAGACGGTCCGGGGGCATGCTCCAGGCATCCGGGGTCACGACGAACCCGGGTGGCACTGGGAAGCCGGCCGCCGCCAAACGGGCGAGACTTGCTGCCTTCCCGCCGACGACCCGGCCCGGCTCCCACGCGACATTCGACAGCGTCACTATGGCCGAGCCCTCCATCGGAACCTCCCATGAATATGTAGCAATGCTACGTATCGATTGCCTACGAATCAAGCTGGCGGCGTAGTATTGCTACGTATGAGGGCGGAAGCGCTGAAGGGACATCTCGACGGGCTGTTGCTCGCATCGCTCGAGGCCGGCCCGCTGCATGGGTATGCGGTGATCGAGGTCCTGCGCGACGGCAGTTCAGGTCACTTCGACCTGCCAACGGGGACTGTGTATCCAGCGCTTCGGCGGCTCGAAGGTGCAGGTCTCGTGCAGTCCGGCTGGTCCGTCGTGTCCGGCCGTCGACGCCGCACATATGAGCTGACACCGGCCGGGCGGCGGGCACTCAATGACCAGCGGACGCTCTGGGATGAGTTCTCGGGCGCCGTCAGCGCACTCCTTCGACGAGGGGCGGAGGCCGCGACATGAGCCGGCCGCTTTCGACCCGGCACCCCGACCCAGTGTCGTCTTACCTCGTTGCGATCGACGCCGAAATTCCCCGATGGCTCCGCAGCCGCCGAGCCGCGCTCAGCGAGCTTGCAGACGGCCTGGACGACGCGATCACCGACTACCGGACGCAAGGACTCTCTCCCCAGGAAGCCGCGACGCGAGCGGTGAGCGACAGTGGCCCACCGTCGATCATCGCCGACGCATTCACTGACGTTCTCTCCGCGGGACATGCCCGCCGCACCGCCCTCGCGCTGCTCGTCACAGGGCCACTCATTGGAGTGGTCTGGCTCAATGCCCTCGTCCCCGGCAGCCCGCCGACGATGCTCCTCGCGCAGATCCTGCCTCTCGGCCCGGTCATCCTTGCGTCCGTGGTGACGAGCGTCCTCACCCTCCTGGTGACTGGGCCCGCACGACTCCGACCGGCTTGGGCCCCACGTCGGCCGCAGCGGCTCGCGGCCTTCGCCTGCGCCTGCTCAGTCGTCGGCGACCTCCTCGTGCTCGGCACTACGATGATCACCGCCCTCACCATGCCCGGGAACATGGCGGGCTACCCATTGATTGGCGCCGTCGTCCTCACGCTGACGCGTCTCGCGATCACGCAGCGTGTCGCTCGCCGAGACCTCACGCGCGCCCCATCGAACCCATGACCCACGCCACGGGTGCGTCGGAGTAGGCGAGACGGAAAGGGATTGGAATGAGAGCGGAAGTCCTCCACATCGAAGAATGCCCGAGCTGGCATGAGGCCGGCCGGAGTCTTCGGGCAGCATTGGACTCCATTGGCCATCGGGACGTGCCGATCACGTTTACGCTCCTCGCCTCCGCAATGGAAGCAAGTCGTGTTCCCTTCGGTGGCTCGCCCACGATCCTCGTCGATGGCAAAGACCTATTCCCGACGGACGGACGCACGAGTGATCTCGCCTGCCGCGTCTACCTGACGCCTAACGGGCTCGCGGGCAGACCCACGCAGCATCAGCTCGAGACCGCGTTGGCCGCTCATGACTGAGCCCGACGAGATTCGCTGCTCATGCTGCGGCCGGGTCCTAGCTAGGCGGCGCCTCCACGCTCTGGCCGACGGCAATGCGTTCATCTGTCGGCGATGCGGGCTCTGGGTGGCCCTGCGGCTCCGAAGCGACATCAGGCGGGCATAACGATGCCCCCCGCCGCGCCGGGCTCGCGATCGACACCGCGAACATCGACGATGCCGAGTTGGCGGACTATCCCTAGCCAGACGACCTGCGTCTATCGGCTGGACTTTCGCGCAACTTGAAGGTTTACGGTTGCAGCATGAGCGGATTGCGGATCTCCCAGGTGGCGGAGCGGACGGGCTTGCCTGCGAGCACGATTCGGTACTACGAGTCTGCGGGACTGGTGGAACCGGCTGAGCGCGGCTCGAACGGGTACCGGCAGTACGGCGACGCGGATGTGGAACGGCTGCTGTTCATCGCCGGCGCCAAGCGGCTGAATCTCGGGCTCGGGGATGTGCGACAACTGGTCACAGCTCGTGAGTCGGATCTGTGTGAGCACGTTCAGCGTCACATGCGCGACGTCGTGGCTGCCCGGCTGACGGAGACACAGGAGCAGATCGCCGAGCTGTCCCGGCTAGCGGACGAGCTACGGCGAGCGCAAGAGCGGCTCTCGCGGCCAACTACTGGTGGAGTGTGCTCTGACGCGTGCGCGTGCGCCGTCATCACGGGCAACGATGCGGCCGAGCCGCCCGCCGGCGCTACGGTGCTGACGGTCTCGAACCGCTGAGCACGGGGCTGTCGTCCTGTGCTCGAGGCTGGATGCTGACGTCGACTCGTGAGGCAGGGAGGCGGCAGGCTTTCGCCCGGCGGCGCCGGATCAGAAGCACCGTCAGGATGATGCCAGCCGCCACGGTGACCGCGAGCAACGCAGGAACCCAGTAGGCGCCCAAGAGGGACGCTGCGCCGAGGCTGCCGACGAAGGCGAGCAGCGGGCCCGCACAACATGCGGCGCAGGCGAGAATGCCGGCACCGAGGATCCCCGCCGTGGACCGGACGGCGCGTTTGCGCGTCACGCGGCATCCGCCTTCGAGTCGAGTCCGGCCTCACGTTCGGCGGTGACGACGAGCGCTTCGAGGACCGGAGCGTGCGGCGCAGGCACGGTGACGGTCATGGTGACCGAATCTTCGTCCGGCGCGAAGTCGAATGTGAAGAACGAGCAGCACGACGTCTCGCGGGCGGCGAGGTCACGGGCGACCGTTTCACCTGTCGGGTCGAGGATCAGATCGGCACGAGTGGCGTTGACGCGGCGCACGCGACGGAGCGCCATCGCGAACAGTTCGCTGAACTCTTGCTCACGCAGCGGGCGCTCAACGGTCGGAAGGGTGCAGGACGCTGGCGCCCAGTCAAGATCGGTCATGGGTTTGACGGTAGAGCTTCGAGTCGGTTGAAGGTCAAGCGGTCTCTAGGCTGGAAGGATGCTGCACATCGTCACTTGGTGGGACAAGCACCAGGTTGCGCTGTACCTGGCTGCGATCTTCTTCGGCGGCGTGTTCGGTGTCCTCGCGCCTGCGGCCGCTCCGGTGTTGACGGCAGCGACGAACCCGGTGCTGGCGGTGCTGCTGTTCGCCACGTTCCTCGCGGTCCCGCTGATCGAGGTCGGCCGGTCATTCAAGCACGTCCGATTTCTCGGCACAGTGCTCGTCGTCAACTTCCTCTTCGTCCCGCTCGTCGTGTTCGGGCTATCCCGGTTCGTCGTCGACGACCAGGGCCTGCTCATCGGTGTGCTGCTGGTCCTGCTCACCCCGTGCGTTGACTACGTGATCGTGTTCACCGGGCTCGCCGGAGGCGCGAAGGCACGCCTGCTGGCGGCGACGCCGCTGCTGATGCTCCTGCAGATCCTGCTTCTTCCCCCTTACCTGCTGCTGTTTGGCGATGGCGAGGCCGTGCAGCACATCGAAGTCGCACCGTTCGTCGAGGCGTTTGTGGTCATCATCGTCATCCCGCTCGTGGCCGCCGCGATCGTGCAAGCGGTCGCGCGCCGCCACCGCGCCGGCCACACCATCGAGCAGGTCATGGCCGCGGCGATGGTCCCGCTCATGATGCTGACCCTGGCCGTGGTGATCGGTTCCCAGATCGCCGCCGTGGGCGGTCAAGCCGTCGCCCTGCTTCGAGTGGTGCCCCTGTACGTCGCGTTCCTGGTCGTAATGCTCTTCGTCGGCCTTGGGGCTTCCCGTGTCGCACGACTCGACGTTCCCGAGACCCGCGCGGTGATCTTCAGCGGCGCCACTCGAAACTCCCTCGTCGTCCTCCCGTTGGCGCTCGCCTTGCCCGCGGAGCTGGCGATCGCACCGCTCGCGGTTGTCACGCAGACGTTGGTCGAGCTCGTCGGAATGGTCTTGTATGTTCGGCTCGTGCCGCGACTGGCGCCACTGCCGACCTGCCAGATGCCGGCTACGAGACCTTCAGAGTCCGAGCTGGAATAGCCGACTCTGGTTGTCCTCGACACTCACCATGTCATGAAGGCGACCTCCGGTGACGCGGAAGAAGTACAACTCGTCGACGTTCTCAAAGCGGGCACCGGTGGGCTCATGCCCACGCCATGGACCGAAGTGTGTGCCCGAGCAGCGGAAGTAGGCGGCAACGGTATCGCCCTCGACCACAACCGTCACGATCTCCATGTGAATATCCGGGAATGACACCCGGAACGGCTCGATCCAGCGCCGCATCGGCTCAACCTCTTCCGGCGTGACGAGTTCCGGGAGGGCGTCGAAGTCACCGCCGACCATCACCTCTACGACCAGTCGACGCACCAGCGATTCAACATCATTCGGCCTCGCGCGGCGGCCGTCATCCGAGTTGCCTGATATCGAGGCCATGAACCGAGGGTAAGCCTGTGCGAGGAATACTCCGCACCGGGAAGCGCCCCGTTCGCTCAGAAGCCTTCCTCTCGGCGACCCCAGCGCTCCTTGTCGACTTCCAGAACGCGACCCGGATTCTTGGGACCTCCTTGAAGCTGTCCGAGGACTTCGGAGGTGTCCGGCGCGTCGACGGCGCGCTTGGCGTAGTACTGCTCGGTGACGCGGGAACGCTTGTGGCCTGCGAACCGGGCTCCCGCTTCCAGGCCGAGCGCGTCCGAGACAGCGGTGACGGCCGACTTCCGCAGCGCATGCGGGACGAGCTCGTCATCGATGCCCGCCCATGCGCGGACGCTGCGAAGCGCGCGGTGAACGTCCTGAGTGCCATTGGGGGCCCCGGTGCGGGTGTGGAAGACGAAATCGTTGCCGCCGCTGGCGAGCTTACGCCGCCGCAGCATCGGGAGTAGCTCCGGTGGGATGGTGATGCGCCGCCACCCAGACTCGCTCTTGAGGTAGTTCTCCCAGTGCTTTGGCTGACCCTTCGAGTCAACTATCTTGCCTGCGATCGTGATGGTCGGCTTGGGCGAGTCGATGTCGACGTGCTCCCATTTGAGGCCGACGGCTTCGCCGATACGGGCTCCGGTGGAGAGGATGAGGTCGACGACGTCGCCGAGGAGGTCGGAGGGCCGCGGGCCCATCCGGTCCGCGCGGTTTTGGAAATCGCGGATGATGCCGCGTAGAACTTCGAGCTCCATCGGCGCCGGAGCATAGATGGGCTTGGACTGCTGCCTGACTCGCTTCACCTCGCGGGCAGGGTTCGCAGCCATCAGGTCGTTCATCACGGCGTAGGAGCAGATCTGACTGATCAGTGCCTTGACGTTCCTCGCCGTGCTTGGGGTCTCGTTGTGGATCGCCTTGTACACGCGGAGCACTGTGCTGGCCTTGATCTCGCGGATCGCGAGCGCGCCCATGTGTGGCGCGATCTTCTTCTCGATGAGCCTGCGGTTCTCGTGACGGGTCGTGTCGCGCTGTTCCTGAGTGAACTCGACATGGTCCATGAACTCGCGGGCCAGGGCCAGGAACGAGGAGTCAGGGCTGAGGTCGCCGACTTCACCGAGCGGCGCATACTGCTCCTCGATCGAGGACAGGAGCGACCGACGTGCCGCCGCGTTGGAACTTGCTCGCACGCGGAGCTTGCCGTAGCTGCCATCGAGGCGCCGGAAGCGCAGCGTGCCGCGCACCCGTCCGTCGGGCAGGTCTTGGTACGTGATCTCACCGTGTGAGCCTGGCCCTAGTTTGGTGCGCGCCATCGGAGTCGCCCTCTGTCAGAGGAGATGGGCACGACCAACCCGGTCACCGTCTGTCCGTTCGAGACTTCAGCCAGGCCTCGACGTTCGCTCTGCTGTAGCGCAGGTGCTTGCCGAGCTTGGTCGCCTTCGGGCCGGTGCCCTCGAGACGCCAGTGGTAGATCGTCTCTTTGGACAGCTGCAGGTACTCGGCAAGCTCGTCGACGGTGAGATAGTCCCCGAGGCTCTCGATGAAGCGAGCGGGCGGATACGTGGACGGAACGGATGTGCTCATACTCCTTATGAGTGCGGCACAGATCCTGGTTGTTCGCTGTCTGATGTGAACCGTTGTGGATCACTACGAACGTCGGGGCGATTCGAAAAAGGCCCCAAAAAGGCCCCAAGGGCTGTATTTAACGAAAAGAACCCCTGAGAACTTCGCGTTCATCAGGGGTTTTGGTGGATCTGAGGGGACTCGAACCCCTGACCCCCTGCATGCCATGCAGGTGCGCTACCAGCTGCGCCACAGACCCGTGCGCCCGTTCGGGGCAACGAATTGAGCTTACACCAGCCCGTGCCCGCGTACGAAATCGAGGGCGCCCAGCGGTGCGAGCCGCTCGTTCAGCTGCTCGCGGCCAGCAGTGGGGCCACCGGCAGCGCCGGGCAGTCGGCCCAGAGCCGCTCGAGCCCGTAGTACATGCGCTCTTCTCGGTGGAAGACGTGCACCACGAGATCTCCGAAATCGAGCAGCACCCATCGGCCCGCGTCGTGCCCTTCACGGCGTCCGGCACGGCCGAGCACCTCTTCGATGGCATCGGCGATGGCGATGACGTTGCGTTCGGAGTTGCCGGTGGCGAGGAAGAACACGTCGGCGAACGGGAGGGGTCGGGAAACGTCGAGGGCGACGAGGTCTTCGCCGCCCTTCGCATCTGCGGCCCTCGCCGCGAGGGCGAGGGACTCGAGTGCCTGGTCGGATGCGGTCATACGCTCATTTCCGGTTTGCAATGGCTGACGATCGTGGTGGGCTCAGAACAGGCCGGCGACGGCACCGATCACCAGCGTGGCGACGACGCCCAGTGCGAGCACGCCGGCGGTGACAGCAAGCACGAGCGGAACGTTCATGCCCTCTTTCTTGGGCGGGGCGATCATGGCGCGCGATGCCCCCTGCGTGCTGATCGCCCGGGTCGCTGCGACGGGTGCCACGCCCGTGCCGACGTCTTCGACATGGTCGAAGAGGCGATCGACGTCGGATGAGTCGATCTGGCTCGGGTGAACGCCGGTGGCCCCATAGCTGCGGGGCAGGTCGATCGAGCCTGTGGCGATGATCTCACCGGCGCTCGTGATCTGGTTGCCGAGCGGGCCCTGGTCGGGCAGCGACGGGAGGATGAGCGCGTTCGTCGTCGTGGGAACGCCGTGACTGAGGGCTCCACGCGAGAGCAACTGGTCGAACGGCTCGGGCTCGTCGATGGGCACGTTGAGCTGTGATGTCCAGTGACCGGCGGCGAGACCGGGCACGGCATCGATCGCCCCGTTCGTAGCAGGGACGACAGGCGGAATCTCCGGTTGCGGCCGGTTCGCCGAAACCGGCGCTGACGGTACCGGCGCAGCCGGCATCGCGGGGGCCGGCGCAGCCGGCATCACGGGCGTGGATGCTGCGGGCATCGGCGCCGCCGCGGGTGGCGATGCAGCGGCGCTCGCCTCGACCTCGTCGTCGAACTCGTCGAGCTGGCCACCGCCGAGCATGGCTCGAAGCTCGCGTCGGGTGAGCGTGCGCTCGGGCGTCGTCGCCGCAAGCGGCGCCGACGGCGTCGGATCGGCCGGCGCGGCGGGGCGCGGTGAGAACGGATCGTGCTGCGGCGCTTGCACCGGGGCTTGGGCCGCTGCCGGCCCGCCGAAGGGCGACCCTTGGGGAACGGGGATTCCACCGCCCGGACGTGGGGGCGCGAAGGTCGGCGCCGTGGCAGGTCCGCGCACTGCGGGCTGCGCCGGCGCGACCGGCGTGTTCGCAGGGGCAGGAGGCGTCACGGGAGCGGGCGGCGTGTACGGCACCGGCGCAGGCGCGGCCGGAACGTCGGATTCGGGGGTCGACGAACCGCCCTGCTGCTCCAGCAGACGCTCGCGTTCACGCATTTCGCGGCGCGTGAGCGGCGGTTCCTGCGACGACGTCATTCGACACTCCGGTAGAGATGGTGCTTGGAGATGTACTGGACGACCCCATCGGGCACCAAGTACCACACCGGGAAACCCCGGCGCACCCTGCTCCGGCAATCGGTCGACGAGATCGTAAGCGCCGGAACTTCCAACAAGCTTACGTCTTGCTCTGGCAAACCCGAAACGGACAGCACATGTCCCGGGCGACTCACAGCAACGAAGTGCGCGAGCTGCCAGAGCTCGTCGACGTCTTTCCAAGCCAGGATCTGCGCGATCGCATCGGCACCGGTGATGAAGAAGAGGTCGGCATCGGGCCGCTCGTCGCGGATGTCGCGCAGGGTGTCGATCGTGAACGTGGCCTTCGGGCGATCGATGTCGACCCGGCTCGTCGTGAAGCGTGGATTCGACGCCGTCGCGATGACCGTCATGAGGTACCGATGCTCGGCGGGCGTGACGACCGTCTTGTAGCTCGGCTGCCCTGTCGGGACGAAGATCACCTCGTCGAGCTCGTGCGACTGCGCGACCTCGCTCGCCGCGACCAGGTGGCCGTGGTGGATCGGATCGAACGTGCCGCCCATGACCCCGATTCGTGGTCGGCGGGGCTCGCCCGTCATCGCGCGATCGCCTGCCTCAGTGACCGCCGTGTGCGTCTCCGGAGTGGCGGGCGGCGTAGGCCTCGGCCTTGGCACGGTGACGGTTGGCGACGTCTCGGTACGACGCGACGACGAACGCCAGGGCGGCGAAGACGATGAGCGCGATGAGCCCGTAGACCCACGACTCCATCGGCAGGTGCCTCGCGTGCACCGTCTCGGTGAGCACCGTTCCGGTCAACGCTGCGGTGGTGAGGCTCATTCGCCGTTCCTTTCGAATCCTGCGGGTGTCGCTCGTGACAGTCTAATACGGGAGTAGAACGCAACTTTTAGGCGGCAGTCGGGGTGATCGCCACGTGGTAGCCGAGCTTTTCGAGCTGTCGGATGGCCCTGTTTCTCGTGTTCTGCGGGTCGTATCGAGTGTAGTAGTCGGCGCCGGGATCGGTGTAGACCTCGCCGTTTCGGAGCATGTGCCAGACCGCGGTCAGGATCGTGTGCTCGATCGCGACGACTGCTTTCATGGGCCCGCGGCGGGCGGCGATGCGCCGGTACCTGGCCGCGAGGTAGGTGCCCTTGGAACGTGACACGGACAACGCCGCGACGCCGAGGGCAGCTTTGAGGTACTTGTCGCCGGGGCGAGTGTGTGCGGACTTGACCCTGCCCGCGGATTCGTTCTGCCCCGGGCAGACCCCCGCCCAGGATGCCAGGCGCCCGGGGGTTTCGAACACGGTCATGTCCGCACCGGTCTCGGCGATGATCACATCAGCGACCGTGATCGAGACTCCCGGGATCGTGATCAGCGCTTCCCGGGCGGAACGAAAGGGTGCGATCTGGTCCTCGATCCGTGCGGTGAGTCGGTCGATCATCGCGGTGGCCGTGTCGATCTGGGTCAGGTACTCGCCGACCAGGAACGCGTGATGCTCGGTGAACCGACCATGCAGCGCGTCGACCAACTGCGGGATCTTGTTCCGCAGCGTCCCTTTCGCCAACTCTGCGAGCACCTTCGGGTCGCGTTCCCCGGCCACGAGTGCGTCCAAGATCGCCCGCGACGATGCGCCGGTCAGACCGGACACCACCGCGGACAGTTTGATCCCGGAGGATTCGAGGAACTTCTCCAACCGTTGCACCTGCCGGGTCCGGTCCCGCACCGCGATCGCCCGCGCCCGCGTCAAATCTCGCAGCTGCCGCACCGGCTCGGGCGGCACGAACGAGGCCCGCAGCAGTCCGTGTGCTGCCAGCTGCGCCAGCCACGCCGCGTCCGACACGTCGGTCTTGCGGCCCGGGATGTTCCTGGCCTGCCGCGCGTTGACCAACATCACCGGCAGCTCGTTCTCCATCAGGAAGTAGAACGGTTTCCAATAGTCGCTGGTCGCTTCCATCACCACCGTCGTCACCCGCTGGGCATCGAGGAACTCGATCAACTCGAGGACCTGCCCTGCTGTCGCGCCCCACGTGGTCACGCTCGTCGTGAACGTCCCAGCACGCTTGCCCGGCACCCGAACAGCGACCTTCGCGTCGCGTTTGGAGATATCCATCCCCGCAGCACGCTCGTGCACCACATCCATCACCGGCTCCTCCCGTCAGGGCCGGCCGCGGGGAAGGACAGGGATCAAGAACTCAGGAATCTAACACTCGTGCTCAACGGCAACAATCCACGGTTCCCGTGGAAGGCCTTCCGCGCCAAGCTAGCGAACAGGCTCACCGGCACCATAGACAAATCGGCGTCACCGCGACCGACACCACGAGCATCCACCACACCACCGGAGCAGGCAAGAGGCGACCACGCACGATACTCCCGACCCCCACGGCGCGGCAGCGCCCCTGGAACGCTAGCGAGGTCAGGCACGCACGTGCCCGGCGCCGCGCACGATCCACTTGGTGCTCGTGAGCTCGGGCAGGCCCATCGGGCCCCGGGCGTGCAGCTTCTGCGTCGAGATGCCGACCTCGGCGCCGAAGCCGAACTCGGCGCCGTCGGTGAACCGGGTGGAGGCGTTCACCATGACCGCTGCGGCGTCGACCTCGTTGAGGAACCGCTCGGCGTTGCCGAGGTCGTTGGTGATGATCGATTCGGTGTGCTTCGTCGAGTACCGCCGGATGTGCGCGAGGGCGTCGTCGAGCGAGTCGACGATGCCGACCGAGATGTCGAGGCTCATGTGTTCTGTGGCCCAGTCGTCGTCGGTGACGGGCAGCGCCTCGGGCCGCAGGGCGCGCACGCGCTCGTCGGCGTGCACCGTGACCCCGGATGCCTCGAGCCGGTCGATCACCGACGGCAGCAGCCGCTCGGCGGCATCGCGGTGCACCAACAGCGTCTCGAGGGCGTTGCAGACGCTCGGTCGCTGCACCTTGGCGTTGTGCACGAGATCGACCGCCCACTGCTCGGGCGCCGACTCGTCGAGGAACATGTGCACCACACCGGCACCGGTCTCGATGACCGGCACGCGGGCCTCATCGACGACGGCGCGGATGAGGCCCGCGCTGCCACGTGGAATGAGCACGTCGACATAGTCTCGGGCCTGCATGAGATGCCGGGCACCGGCGCGGCCGAAGTCGTCGACGGTCTGCACGGCCTCGGCGGGGAGCCCCACCGCGTCGAGAGCGTCATGAAGCACGGAGATGAGCACGCGGTTGGTCTGCTCGGCGGCGCTGCCACCGCGAAGCACCACGGCATTGCCGCTCTTCAGTGCGAGCACGGCGATGTCGATCGTCACGTTCGGGCGGGCCTCGTAGATGGCGCCGACGACACCGAGCGGCACGCGCACCTGGTCGATGCGTACGCCGCTCGGCAGGGTGCGGCCGCTGAGGGTCTCGCCGATCGGGTCGGTGAGGCCGATGACCTCGAGCACGGCGTCGGCGATCGACGCCACGCGGCGCTCGTCGAGCGTGAGCCGATCGAGCAGTCCGGCCGCTAGGCCCGATGCGCGACCCGCGTCGAGGTCGCGCTCGTTCGCGGCGACGATGTCGGCTGTGCGGGTCCGCAGCAGTGTGGAGACCTGCTCGAGTGCCGCATCTTTCTCGGCCGTCGTCGCGCGGGCGAGGCGGTACGACGCCTGCTTTGCCGCGGCGAGGCGTTCGTCGAGCACGGCGGTGTCGAGGTCGGTCTGCTCCATGAATCAAGCCTACGGCGCGGCACGAGGTGCCGGCGCCGTGTGACGATGGATCAGCGAGCCGGCTCGAACCAGGTGCCGACGTCGCGGCCGGCGAGGGCATCGTCGACGAGTGTCGTCGCCGTGATGAGCACGGCGGTTCCGGACTCGGCGGCGACGCGTGCCGCCGAGACCTTGGTCTCGGCTCCCCCGGTGCCGACGCCGGCACGGCCGACCGAGCCGATCTCGACGCCGGCCAGTGCGTCGCCGTACCGCACCTCGGCGATGCGCTGGGCCCCCTCGAGGTGCGGCGGGCGCGTATACAGCGCGTCGACGTCCGAGAGCAGCACCAGCAGGTCGGCGCCGATGAGCGCGGCGACGAGTGCCGCGAGCCGGTCGTTGTCGCCGAACCGGATCTCATGCGTGGCGACCGTGTCGTTCTCGTTCACGATCGGCAGGATCCGAAGGGCGAGCAGCCGGTCCATCGCCCGCTGGGCGTTCAGGCGAGGCGTCTCGTGTTCGAGATCACCCGCGGTCAGCAGCACCTGGCCCGCGACGATGTCGTAGCGGTCGAGTGAATCCTGGTAGCGGAATACGAGCAGGTTCTGGCCGACCGATGCCGCGGCCTGCTGGGTCGCGAGATCGGTGGGCCGCGAGTCGAGCCGAAGGTAGGGCATGCCCGTCGCGATCGCGCCTGAAGACACGAGCACGACCTCGGCACCGCGGCCGTGGGCGGCGGCGAGGGCGTCGACGAGCGGTGCGATCTGGCCCGCGTTCTCGCCCGAGATCGATGACGACCCGACCTTGACGACGATACGGGTCGCCGTGGGGATGTCGGCTCGGCTGCGCGGCGTCACTGCTCGCCCCTGCCGGTCACATCCTCGGCGTCGGTGTCGGCATCGTCGGACGACCAGATGCCCGCTTCGCGCTCGCGCTGCAGCTCGGCCCGTGCCTCGGCCTTGGCGTCCATGCGTTCGTGGTACTCGCTCTTGCGCTCGGCGCGAGTGGCCCGCCGGTTCTCGTCGAGGCGCACGTCGGTGCCGCGCGGCGCGGTGATGAGCTCTGCCGTAGACGTGAGTGTGGGCTCCCAGTCGAACACGACACCCGAGCCCTTGCCGATGACGACCGTCGATCCGGCGACCGCGCCTGCGCGCACGAGCTCGTCTTCGACGCCGAGCTTCGCGAGCCGGTCGGCGAGGAAGCCCACCGCCTCGTCGTTCGTGAAGTCGGTCTGCTGCACCCAGCGCTCGGGCTTCTTGCCGAGCACGCGGTAGAGGGTGCCGTAACTGCCGCCCTCGGCACGCACCGTGAACCCGGGGTCCTTGACGAACCTCGGGCGAATGACGATGCGTTCGGGCGCGGGCTCTGCAGCGGCATCCGCTCGCGCTTTGTCGACGAGTTCACCGAGCGCGAATCCGAGCTGGCGAAGGCCCTCGTGGCTCACGGTCGAGATCTCGAACACGCGATAGCCACGCGCCTCGAACTCGCCGCGCACGAAGTCGGCGAGCTCGCGCGCCTCGGGCACGTCGATCTTGTTGAGCGCGATGAGCTGCGGCCGCTCGAGCAACGGCACCTGCCCGGCGGGCACGGGATAGGCGGCGAGTTCGGCCAGGATGACGTCGAGGTCGCTCACAGGGTCGCGACCCGGTTCGAGCGTTGCGCAATCGACGACGTGCAGCAGCGCCGAGCACCGCTCTACGTGCCGAAGGAACTCGAGTCCGAGTCCCTTGCCCTCGCTCGCGCCCTCGATGAGGCCGGGCACGTCGGCGACGGTGAACCGGTGGTCGCCGGCCTGCACGACGCCGAGGTTCGGGTGCAGCGTCGTGAACGGATAGTCGGCGATCTTCGGCCGAGCGGCCGAGAGCGCGGCGATGAGGCTCGACTTGCCCGCCGACGGATACCCGACGAGCGCCACATCGGCGATGGTCTTCAGCTCGAGCGTGACCTCGGTCTCGTCGCCGAGGGTGCCGAGCAGGGCGAAGCCCGGAGCCTTGCGCTTCGTTGTCGCGAGCGCAGCGTTGCCGAGGCCGCCGAGGCCGCCCGCGGCGGCGACGAATCGCATGCCAGGCTCGGTGAGGTCGGCGAGCTCGTTGCCCTCGTCGTCTTTCACGACGGTGCCGATCGGCACGGGCAGTTCGAGGGTCTCGGCCGTGGCGCCCGAGCGGTTGTCGCCCATACCGGGTTGCCCGTTGTCGCTCGAACGGTGCGGGCGACCGTGATACCCGAGCAGCGTCGTGACCTGCGGGTCGGCGACGAGCACGATGTCGCCGCCGTTGCCGCCGTTGCCGCCATCGGGGCCGCCGAGCGGCTTGAACTTCTCACGGCGCACCGAGACGCATCCGTTGCCGCCGTGACCGGCGCGCAGGAACAGCGTCACCTCGTCGACGAAGCTGACCATTCCGCACCCCTCTTTCTCATGAAAACACGTGAGGGCGAGCCGAAGCCCGCCCTCACGAAGACCGTCGGTCGACTATTCGCCGGCCGCCACGATGTTGACGACCTTGCGGCCGCCCTTGTTGCCGAACTGCACCGAGCCGGCCTCGAGTGCGAAGAGCGTGTCGTCGCCACCGCGACCGACGCCCGCACCCGGGTGGAAGTGCGTGCCGCGCTGGCGGACGAGGATCTCGCCGGCGCTGACGACCTGGCCGCCGAAGCGCTTCACGCCGAGGCGCTGGGCGTTCGAGTCACGACCGTTGCGAGTGGAGCTCGCTCCCTTTTTGTGTGCCATGTCTGATTCTCCTTGCGGGGCCGCGGGCTACTTGATGCCGGTGATCTTGACGCGCGTGAGCTCTTGGCGGTGGCCCTGGCGCTTCTTGTAACCGGTCTTGTTCTTGAACTTCTGGATCACGATCTTGGGGCCGCGGAGGTCGTTCAGGACCTCGGCGGTCACGGTGACCTTGGCAAGCGACTTGGCGTCGGAGGTGATCTTCTCACCGTCGACGAGGAGCACCGGGGTGAGCTGGACGTTGCCGTCTTTGTCAGCCTTGATGCGGTCCATCGTCACGATGGTGCCGACTTCGACCTTCTCCTGCCGACCGCCGGCGCGCACTACTGCGTAAACCACTACTCGTACCTATCTCTGGGGAACCTGATGGTTCCGTCTGTCTGATGGGGTGTCACTGCGCGGGACCCCAGCGGGATGGAGGGTCGTCACTGCCAGAAAACTGTGTTGCAGAAACGTCTGCAGGCGGGCACACCGGGATAAGCGGCGGCACCAACGGTCGAGTTTACCGGATGACCCGGGGCCGTGCAAACGCGCGTCGGCACGGCGAGTCGCGACTCCCCCGCGTAGTATCGCGACATGACGGTGCTCATCGACACGCCACTGTGGCCGAAACACGGCACCGTGTGGTCGCACCTCGTGAGCGACGCGTCGATCGACGAGCTGCATGCGTTCGCGCGCCGCATGGAGGTGCCGCCGCGCGCGTTCGACCTCGACCACTACGACGTTCCGGTGGAACGCTACGACGAACTCGTCGCAGGGGGCGCCGAGGCGGTCTCGCCGCGCGAGCTGATCACGCGGCTGGGTCGCAGTGGCCTGCGGGTGTCCCCTCGTGAGCGCCGCGCCCACCGCGGGCGCGACGCGTCACTCTGAGGAGTCGGATGACCCGCCGGCGGCATCGCCGTCGCGTCGGGTGATGACGGGGACGGCACTGCCGCCGCTCAGCGCGCCGGTCGATACCCGACGGCTGCGCGCACGACCCTCGCCCGCCTTCTTCGGGGCCGGCAGCGCCTCGAGCACGGAGTCGAGCAGCACCTCGGCCTCGGGCACTCGTGCCGGCCGCTTGCGGTCGACGGCGGGCGCGGGAAGCTCGATGATGGGCACCTCGGCGACCGCCGGCTCAGCGGCGACCGGCTCGCTCGCGTTGCGTTCGGCCACGCCCGAGCCGCCTTCCGGCACCTCTGCACTGGGCGATGCCGGAGTTTCGGCTTGCTTCGAAGCGGCCTCGCCTGCCCCCTGCTCCTGCGTCACACGGCGGTGACGGCCACGTCGCCGGCCACCGGTCGACTCGGCCGGCTTCTGCTCGGCTGCCGGCGACGCGGCCGGCTCGGCCGAAGCCGCGGCTGGGGCATCGGCCGATTCGGGCTTCGGTTCGCCGTGCGGAATCGTCGACGCCGCGATCTGGGCGAGGGCGTGCTTGACGTCCTCGGTGATCGCGTGCGTTCCGGTGTGCGGCGCGGGCGATGCTGCCGGTTGCGACTGCTGCTGGCCACCCCGACCACGGCCACGACCGCGTTCGGGCTGCTGCGGAGCGCGGTGCTTGAGTATGGGCTCGTGGTGCACGATGATGCCGCGGCCCGCGCAGACCTCGCAGGGCTCGCTGAACGACTCGAGCAGACCCAGACCGAGCTTCTTGCGGGTCATCTGCACGAGGCCGAGCGAGGTGACCTCGGCGACCTGGTGCTTGGTGCGGTCGCGTGAGAGGCACTCGACGAGTCGCCGCAGCACGAGGTCGCGGTTGGATTCGAGCACCATGTCGATGAAGTCGACGACGACGATGCCGCCGATGTCGCGCAGTCGCAGCTGGCGCACGATCTCTTCGGCCGCCTCGAGATTGTTCTTCGTGACCGTCTCTTCGAGGTTTCCGCCCGAACCGACGAACTTGCCGGTGTTCACGTCGACCACGGTCATCGCCTCGGTGCGGTCGATGACGAGCGAGCCGCCCGAGGGCAGCCACACCTTGCGGTCGAGCGCCTTCTCGATCTGCTCGCTGATGCGGAACTCGTCGAACGAGTCGCGTTCGCCCTCGTAGGCCTCGACCCGCTCGAGCAGGTCGGGTGCGACGGCGCGCAGGTACTTCTCGATGGTCTGGCGGGCTGCGTCGCCCTCGATGACCATCTTCTGGAAGTCCTCGTTGAAGACGTCGCGCACGATCTTGATGAGCAGATCGGGCTCGGAGTGCAGCAGCGCCGGCGCCTGCACCTTCTCGAGTGTCGACTGCACGTCGGCCCACTGCGCGATCAGGCGGTTGACGTCGAGCGTCAGCTGCTCTTCGGTTGCGCCCTCGGCCGCGGTGCGCACGATCACGCCCTGGTTCTCGGGGAGCACCTCTTTGAGGATCTTCTTCAGGCGCGCGCGCTCGGTGTCGGGAAGCTTGCGGCTGATGCCGTTCATCGAGCCGTTCGGCACGTACACGAGGTAGCGGCCGGGCAGCGAGACCTGGCTGGTGAGGCGGGCACCCTTGTGACCCACCGGGTCTTTCGTGACCTGCACGAGCACCCGGTCGCCGGGCTTCAGCGCCAGCTCGATACGACGGGGCTGGTTCTTCTCTCCGCTCTCGGCGGCGGCGTCCCAGTCGACTTCGCCCGAATAGAGCACCGCGTTGCGACCGCGGCCGATGTCGACGAAGGCGGCCTCCATCGACGGGAGGACGTTCTGCACACGGCCGAGGTACACATTCCCGATGAGGGATGCGTCTTGGTTGCGGGCGACGTAGTGCTCGACGAGCACGCCGTCCTCGAGCACGCCGATCTGGATGCGCCCGCCCTTCTCGCGCACGACCATCGAGCGGTCGACCGACTCGCGGCGCGCCAGGAACTCGGCCTCGGTGATGACCGCTCGCCGGCGGCCGGCATCGCGGCCGTCGCGGCGGCGCTGCTTCTTGGCTTCGAGGCGCGTGGACCCCTTGACCTTCTGCGGCTCGGTGATGAGCTCGGGCTCACGCGGCTTGCGCACCTTGACGACGTTGTTGGCGGGCTCGTCACCGGTGGCGCGGCCCTCTTCGCCGCTGCGTCGACGGGTGCGGCGACGCACGCTCGACGTCTCGTCGGCACTCTCGCCCCGGTCTGCGCGCTCTGCGCGGTCGCCGCGATCGTCGCGCTCCGACGGAACGAGCACCGGCGGCGCGTGGAAGATCAGCGACGTGGTGGTCAGGGTGTTCGGGATCGGCGAGACGGGTGGCGCGTCGGTGGCGTCGTCGGTCGCGGTCGACTGGTCGGCGGATGCCTCGGCCGGCGCCTGCGCGTCGGCGGGGGCCGCCTGGTCGGTGGCGACGACGGGCTCAGCCGTGACCGGTTCGTTCACCGCCGTGTCACGAGCCGGGGCATCCGACTCGGTCACCGGCTGGGACTGGGGCTCGACCGGCGGCGTCTCGACCGCCTTGCCACGCCCTCGACGTGACCCGAAGAGGCCACCGCGTCGCTTGGGGGCGCTGCCGCGCGAGTCGGGTTCGTTCGTGTTCTTCTCGTTGCCTTCCACCATCTCTGGTGCACTCCTACGCCGGTTGCGACGGCCGCGCCGTCGTTCCGTACTCTTCTCGAGCGGTGCTGCGCCATGCGCAGCCCCGCCAATCCTTCACCACTGCGACCGGCAGGTTGCCTGTGTCGCCACGTCTTGCGGGTTCGTTCCCGCCCACTGCGGATGCGGTGCATCCTTGAAGCCTTCGTCGGCGTCGTTCCGGGCGCGGCCCGGTCGACTCCCTCGATTATCGCATGCTCTCACACGAGGGCGTGGAATCGGCATGCCAGAATACCGATCATGCCCGACTCGACCCGACGTTCCCGGCCCGTCGCGTTCGCCGTGTTCCTGGTCGTGGCCGGGGCTCTGGGGCTGCTCGCCGCGTTCGAACTCTCGCTCGAGAAGGTGCTCGTGCTCAGCGATCCCGCCCACGTGCCGTCGTGCGATGTCGGCGTGCTCGTCGGCTGCGGCGTGAACCTCGAGTCGGCGCAGGGATCGGTGTTCGGGTTCCCGAATCCGTTCATCGGGCTGATGGCCTGGCCGGTCGTGATCACGATCGGCGTCGCGCTGCTCGGAGGTGTGCGGTTTCCGCGCTGGTTCTGGGCGGGGTTCAATCTCGGCGTCGTCGGTGCGCTCGTGTTCGTGGGCTGGCTCATCGCACAGAGCATCTACGTGCTCGACGTGCTGTGCCCGTGGTGCATGCTCACGTGGGCGGTCACGATCCCCACGTTCTGGGCGGTGACCCTCTACAACCTGCGTGAAGGCAATATTCCCGTGCCAGCACGCATCCGGCGGCTCGCCGGAGCCTGGTTCGGATGGGTGCCGCTGATCACCGTCGTGAGCTACGCGGTGGTCGTGCTGCTCGCGCAGGCGCAGATGAACGCGATTGCGCGGGTGCTCATCGACCTGCAGAACCTGTGACCGCCCTGCCCGACCCGCGAGATCTCAGCTGAACCAGAGGCCCAACTCGCGTTCGGCCGACTCTGCCGAGTCGGAGCCGTGCACGAGGTTCTGCTGCACCCTGAGACCCCAGTCGCGACCGAAGTCGCCGCGGATCGTGCCGGGCGCCGCCGTCGTCGGGTCGGTCGTGCCCGCGAGCACGCGGAAACCCTCGATGACGCGATTGCCTGCGACTCGAATCGCGACCGTCGGCCCCGACTGCATGAACTCGATGAGGGGCTCGTAGAAGGGCTTGCCCTCGTGCTCGGCGTAGTGCTTCGCGAGCAACTCGCGGTCGGCCTGCACCAGGCGGATGTCGACGAGCGAGTAGCCCTTCGCCTCGATGCGCCGCAGGATCTCACCGCTGAGATTGCGGGCGACCCCGTCGGGCTTCACGAGCACGAGGGTCTCTTCGATCGCAGTGGTCATTGCTGTTCCTTCCTTGCCGCGGCGGCCGCCGCGTGCTGTCGGTCGATGCGGCCCCCGACGACCATGGCGAACCACCACATGCCACCGAAGATCACCCCGACGACGAACATCGCCGGGTTGAGCAGGCCCGACGCGAGGATCAGCAGCTGCAGCACCCAGCCGAGCGCGAACGCCCAGCGGTGACGCAACAGTCCGATCGTCGCGACCAAGGCCACGATGATGACGCCGCCGGCCACGAGGGCGACCCACGACGGCAGCGCTCCTGACGGCTCGCCCTGGGCGAGTCCCCAGATGACGAGGGCGGCGAGGAACACGATCAGTGCCTCACCTGCGAGGATCACCGAAGCGAGACTCTGCCGGAGCGACCGCGCCGGACGCGCCGGGTGCGCGGGTCGAGCGGTCGCGTCGTCGGGGGTCTCGGGTGCCGGTTCGGGCTGCACCGATTCGGCCATCAGCGACCCCACTCGCGGTCGGCCGCGATGAGCATCGCCTCGCCGACGAGTGCGATCGAACCCGCCACGACCACCGCGCGCTTCGGCGCCTCGGCCGCCCAGGCACGAGCCTCGTCGAGCGCGTCATCGACTCGCGGAGCGACACGCACGCGGGCGGCGCCGATGCGGTCGGCGACGAAGGCGCCGAGCTGCTCTGCGGGCACCGCGCGGTCGCTCTCGGGCGCCGTCACGACGAACGGACCCGATCGGCGGGCCAGCGTGTCGACGATGCCGGCCACGTCTTTGTCGGCGAGCACGCCGAAGACGAACGCCACCTCGTCGAAGTCGAAGTACTCGTCGAGCCCGGCGATGAGCGCGGCGGCGCCGTGTGGGTTATGAGCCGCGTCGACCACGATCGTCGGTTCTGCGCCGACGACCTGCAGCCGCCCGGGCGACGTCGCGGCACCGAGGCCCTGCTGTACAACCGCGTCCGCGAGGCGGACCGAGCCGCCTCCGATGAACGCCTCGACCGCGGCGACGGCGACGGCGGCGTTCTCTGCCTGGTGCCGCCCGAAGATCGGCAGTTGCACATCGACGTACTCGCCCGCCAGTCCCCGGATCGTGACGAGCTGGCCACCCACCGCGACCTTCGATTCGACGACGTCGAACGCGTCGCCCTCGACGGCGAGCGTCGACTCGGTGAGGTCGGCCGCGTGCTCGAGGACCGCGAGGGCCTCGTCGGGCTGGATCGCCGTCACGACCGAGGCCGCTGGTTTGATGATGCCCGACTTCGTGCGCGCGATCGCCTCGACGGTCGAGCCGAGCCGGCCCTCGTGGTCGAGTGCGATCGGGGTGAACACCGCCACCTGGCCATCGGCCACGTTCGTCGAGTCCCACTCGCCGCCCATGCCGACCTCGAGCACCACGACATCGACGGGCGCGTCGGCGAAGCACGCGAAGGCGAGGGCGGTGAGCACTTCGAAGAACGTCAGCGGTGCCTCGCCGGCCTGCTCGAGCTCGGCGTCGACGATCGCGATGAAGGGGAGGATCTCCTCCCAGTTGCGGGCGACGGCCTCGTCGGCGATGGGTTCGCCGTCGATGCGGATGCGCTCGGTGAAGCGTTCGAGGTGCGGACTCGTGAGCAGACCGGTGCGCAGGCCCGACGCGCGCAGCAGGCTCTCGATCATGCGGCTCGTGGAGGTCTTGCCGTTCGTGCCGGTGATGTGGATCACGGGCGCCGCGCGGTGCGGGTCGCCGAGCAGTTCGACGGCTCTGCGGGTGGGTGCGAGGCGCGGGCGGGGCGAGCCCTCGCCCACACGTGCCAGCAGTGCGGCGAAGACCGCGTCGGCGGCATCTCGTGCGTCGTGGTCGGTCTCGTCGTTCACGCCTTCTCCAATCCGATGGTCAGCGCCGTTCCGCCGGCGAGGGTTTCGGCGGCCGACGCCGAGCCGGCGCCCACCTCGACGAGCTCGACGATCTCGAGCGCCGTCGCGAGCGTCTCGCCGGCGATCAGCTCGCGGTGCGCCTCGGCCGACGCCCGGCTCTCGACGTCGAGCGACAACGTGAGCCTGATGCGGTCGCCGACCTCGAGGCCCGCGGCCTTGCGCGCGTCTTGAACGGCACGCACGATGTCGCGCGCCCGACCTTCGGCCTCGAGCTCGGGGGTCGTGGCGGTGTCGAGGATCACGAAGCCGCCATCGCCGAGCAGCGCGAGTGCGCTCTGGCCGTCTTCGGAGCCGCCGGCCTCGAGCACGAGGTCGTATTCGGCCGGCTCGAGCGAGATGCCGCCCGCCACGACGGTGTCGCCGTCGAGTGACCAGTCACCCGCCCGCGCGGCCTGGATCGCCTGCTGCACCGACTTGCCGAGGCGCGGTCCGGCAGCACGCGCGTTGACGCTCAGCCGCTTGGTGACGCCGTAGGCCTCTGCGCTCGATCCGTCGAGTGCCACCAGGTCGACCGACTTCACGTTGAGCTCGTCGCGCAGGATTGCCTCGAACGCAGTGAGGCCCGCGACATCCGTCGTCACGATCGTGAGCTTCGAAAGCGGCAGCCGCACCCGGCGACCCGCCTGCTTGCGCAGGGCGAGAGCCGATCCGCTGATCTCTCGAACCGCGTCCATCGCCGCGACGAGCGCGTCATCGGCGGGGAACTCATCGGCGACCGGCCAGTCGGCCAGGTGCACGCTGCGGCCTCCGGTGAGTCCCCGCCACACCTGCTCCGAGATGAGTGGCAGCAGCGGCGCCGCGAGGCGCGTGAGCGTCTCGAGCACGGTGAACAGCGTGTCGAACGCCTCGCGGCCGTTGCCGTCGGCATCGACGCCCACCCAGAACCGGTCGCGCGAGCGGCGGACGTACCAATTGGTGAGCACATCGCCGAAGTCTCGCAACTTCTGCGCGGCGAGCGTCGTGTCGAAGTGTTCGAGGTCTTCGGTGACCCGGGTGACGAGATCGCGCAGTTTCGCGAGCAGGTAGCGATCGAGCACGTCGGTCGAGTCGGTGCGCCGCTGCGCCTCGTAACCCGAAGTCGCCGGGCCGGTCGACCGCCGCGCGGTGTTCGCATAGAGAGAGAAGAAGTACCAGGTGCTCCAGAGCGGCAGCATGAACTGGCGCACGCCCTCGCGGATGGCCTCTTCGGTGACGACGAGATTGCCGCCGCGAAGCACCGAGCTCGACATCAGGAACCAGCGCATGGCGTCGGAGCCGTCGCGGTCGAAGACAGAGTTCACATCGGGGTAGTTGCGCAGCGACTTCGACATCTTCTGCCCGTCGCTGCCGAGCACGATGCCGTGGCTGACGACGTTCGTGAACGCGACCCGGTCGAACAGCGCGGTCGACAGCACGTGCATGACGTAGAACCAGCCGCGCGTCTGTCCGATGTACTCGACGATGAAGTCGGCGGGCTGGAGGGTGTCGAACCACTGCTGGTTCTCGAACGGGTAGTGCACCTGCGCGAACGGCATCGAACCCGAGTCGAACCACACGTCGAAGACGTCGGGGATACGCCGCATCGTCGAGCGGCCGGTCGGATCGTCGGGATTGGGCCTCGTGAGGTCGTCGATGTAGGGCCGGTGCAGGTCGGGCTCGCCGTCGGGGTTGCGCGGCAGCGTGCCGAAGTCGCGCTCGAGTTCGGCGAGCGAACCGTAGACGTCGACGCGCGGGTACGTGGGGTCGTCGCTCTTCCACACGGGGATCGGCGAGCCCCAGTAGCGGTTGCGGCTGATCGACCAGTCGCGCGCCCCGGCGACCCACTTGCCGAACTGCCCGTCCTTGACGTTGTCAGGCACCCACGTGACCTCTTGGTTGAGTTCGCCCATGCGGTCGCGGAACTCGGAGACGCGCACGAACCAGCTCGACACCGCCTTGTAGATGAGCGGATTGCGGCACCGCCAGCAGTGCGGGTACGAGTGCACGTAGCTCGCCTCGCGAAGCAGCCGCCCTTCGGCTTTCAGCAGCCGGATGATCGGCCTGTTCGCGTCACTCCAGAGCATTCCGGCGACATCGGTCACGGCGGGCAGGAACTTTCCGCCCTCGTCGAGCGAGATGACGACCGGGATGCCGGCGGCCTCGCCGATCTTCTGGTCCTCCTCGCCGTATGCGGGAGCCTCGTGCACGATGCCGGTGCCGTCTTCGGTCGTGACGTAGTCGGCGACGAGGATGCGCCATGCGTTCTGCAGCCCGTAGGCCTCGACGTCGGCGTAGTAGTCGAAGAGCCGGTCGTAGGTGACGCCCTCGAGGTCGGCTCCGCGCACGGTTCGCGAGACCGCGGCGCGGGCGTCGTCGGCCGAGTCGTAGCCGAGCTCCTTCGCGTAGTTGCCGACCAGGTCGGCAGCGAGCAGGTACTCGCCGCCCAAGACCTCGGTATCGGATGCCCCATTGCCGGCCTTCTCGCGAAGCACGGTGGCGTCGGGGGTGCCGTTCGGCCCGGCGGGCACGACCGCGTACTCGATGTCGGGGCCGACGGCGAGCGCGAAGTTCGTCGGCAGCGTCCACGGAGTCGTCGTCCACGCGAGGGCGCGCACCGCGGTGAGGCCGAGTGTCTCGGCCTTCGGCCCGGTGAGCGGGAAGGTGACCGTCACCGTCTGGTCTTGCACGTCCTTGTAGACGTCGTCGTCCATGCGCAGCTCGTGGTTCGACAGCGGCGTCTGGTCGCGCCAGCAATATGGCAGCACCCGATAGCCCTCGTAGGCGAGCCCCTTGTCGTGCAGGGTCTTGAACGCCCAGATCACCGACTCCATGAATGTGACGTCGAGCGTCTTGTAGTCGTTCTCGAAGTCGACCCATCGCGCTTGGCGGGTGACGTACTCCTGCCACTCCTTCGTGTAACGCAGCACCGCGCCACGGGCGGCCTCGTTGAAGGCCGCGATGCCCATCTGCTCGATCTCGCTCTTGTCGGTGATGCCGAGCTGGCGTTCGGCCTCGAGCTCGGCGGGCAGCCCGTGCGTGTCCCAGCCGAACCGGCGGTGCACCTGGCGGCCGCGCATGGTCTGGAAGCGCGGGAAGACGTCTTTGGCGTAGCCCGTGAGCAGGTGGCCGTAGTGAGGCAGCCCGTTGGCGAAGGGCGGTCCGTCGTTGAACACCCACTCGTCGGCGCCCTCGCGCTGGTCGATGGACGCCTGGAACGTGCCGTCGGCCTTCCAGAACGCGAGCACGTCGCGCTCGATGGCGGGGAAGCTCGGCGATGGCGCGCCGCCGGCGGACTCTGAATCCTGACCCTTGGGGTACAACGTTCTCTCCTGGAGGGACTGACCTGATCCACGAGGACGGCCGACTCGACGAGTTCAGCCGCGGTACCACCCCGCTTGCGCATCGACCCGCCGACTCGCTCGGGACCGCTGCACCGCTTGTTCATTGGCTGTGACGGGCCAGACCCGTTCGGTTCTACTGGGCGTGCGCCGTTCTTCCGAAGACTCCCCGGTGATGGCCGGATCGATGTCGTTCCCACGAGTGTATCGGGTCGGCGCCGCTCAGCGCTCCGGAATGGGCCGTTGAACGCCGCTCCCCAGCGGCGTCCACTGGAAGGCCTCGTGGATGAGCGCCACGAGCGCCCCCTCTGACACGTCATGCGACTTCGCCTCGTCGACGAGATCGTGGATCGCACCGGCGAGGGCGGCGTGACCGCCGATGCGGACCGCCACGACGGCGCCCCGCCCGCGGTGCAGCTCGATGAGCCGCTCGTCGCGCAGGCGGTGGTAGGCCCGCAGCACGGTGTGCACGTTGAGATCGAGCGATTTCGCGAGTTCGCCGGCGGCGGGCAGTCGTTCACCGCCCGACAACCGCCCGTCGATGATCGACGCACGAAGGCCGGAGGCGAGCTGCTCGTAGAGCGGGGTCGCGACCGTCGGATCGATGCGAATGAGCACTCTCAAATAGTATTCTTCTAGCTGATCTAGAACAAGTTGCTTGTTCGGTCAACTTCGCGGTGACAGGATGAATCAGGGCTCCGAATGAGCGGATGACCCTCCCACTCCCCCTCGTCGCAAGGAACCCGATGCGTGCTGCACCCGTGACCACCACCACGACGAAGCGCAGGGCAGGCGTCATCGCCGGTGCCGTCGCGCTCGTCTCCGCGATCACGCTCGCCGGCTGCCAGGCGGCCGAGCCCGAGGCATCCGGCGACCCCGTCGAAGGCGGCACGCTCGTCTATGCGAGCGGCGACGCCGAGCCGACCTGCCTCGACCCCCACGTCGGCGGCAACTACCCGCAGGCGCTCATCTCGGCGCAGTTCCTCGAGTCGCTCGTCTCGCGTGACGCGACCGGCGAGATCATTCCCTGGCTCGCCGAGTCGTGGGAGCCCTCCGACGACCGACTCGCGTGGGAGTTCACGCTGCGCGAGGGCATCGAGTTCACCGACGGCACCCCCCTCGACGCCGAAGCCGTCAAGGTCAACGTCGAGCACCTGAAAGACCCTGCGACCCAGTCCTCCACGGGCTACCTCGCCCTCGGCAAGGTCGAGGCCGTCGAGGTCGTCAGCGACACGGTCGCCCGGTTCGTGCTGAGCGCGCCCGACAGCGCCCTGCTCGAGTCGCTCGCCCAGCCGTGGACGGCGATCCAGTCTCCCGCCGGCATCGCTCGCGGCATGGACGCCAACTGCCAGGCGCCGATCGGCACAGGCCCCTTCATCGTCGACGAGTGGGTCAAGCAAGACCACGTGACGCTCGTGCGCAACGACGACTACGCCTCGGCTCCCGCCGATGCGGCCAACACCGGCCCCGCGTACCTCGAGGGCATCGAGTGGCGCTTCGTGCCCGACTCGTCGACACGCTACGCCGCACTGCAGGGCGGGCAGGTCGACGTGATCGACAACCCCCAGCCCGACACGATCGCCGCCGCACAGGGCGATGACGCCTTCACCTGGCTCGACGCGCCACGGCCGGGCGCCTCGAACCGCATCGAGCTGAACTCGGGCCAGGCGCCGTTCGACGACGAACGCGTCCGTGAGGCGTTCATCCGCGCCGTCGAGGTGAATGACGGCATCGAATCGCTCTTCTTCGGCACCGCGCAGCGCTCGTACTCCCCGCTCTCGTCGCGGGAGCCGCTCGCGTACTCCGACGCATCGCTCTTCGAGACCGACCTCGAGGCGGCGAACGCCCTGCTCGACGAGGCCGGATGGACCGCGCGCGACAGCGACGGCACCCGCATGAAGGACGGGGCTCGCCTGACACTCCGGTTCCCGGTGAGCACGAACCAGTCGATCCCCGCCGAGCAGTCCCTGTTCGAGCAGGTGCAGGCCACGGCGAAGCAGGCGGGGTTCGACGTCGTGATCTCACTGCTCGACCTGTCGAGCTGGTACGGCGCGCTCGCCGTCAATGAATACGAGATCGTCAGCGCACCGTACACGAAGGTCGGCCCCGACGTGCTGCGCATCCTCTACCACTCCGACAGCATCATTCCCGCACCCAGCGGGTACTTCGCGAACCTCTCGCAGCTCGACGACCCCGAGGTCGACGCGCTGCTCACCGAGGCCGCATCGACGAGCGACCCCGCAGAGCGCGCAGCGCTCTACGAGCAGGCCCAGCAGCTCATCCTCGGCGGCTACTACCTATTGCCGCTGTACGACCAGCAGAACAGCTTCCTGCTCAGCGCCGACGTGAAGGGTGCGCGCGCCATGCCGACGGTCTCGACGCCGAGCTTCCTGGACGCGTGGCTCATCGGCTGAGCACCCGGCGTCGCGGCGGCCACCGGCTGCGACATCTGGGGCTCCTCCTCGGCGGCGCCGTCTTCGTGATGTGGGCGGTGGCGACGCTCACCTTCTTCGCGATCCGCCTGATCCCCGGCGACCCCGCCCAGGCGATCCTCGGAGGCCCGGGCTCGCAGGCCTCACAGGAGGCGCTCGACCAGGTGCGACGCGACTACGGTCTCGACCAGCCCCTGATCGTGCAGTACGTCGCGATGCTCGGCCGGCTGCTCACGGGCGACCTCGGCGATTCCTACGCCCTGAAGGTTCCCGTCGCCGAGCTGCTGGGCGCGCAGATCGGGGGCACGCTACTGCTCGCGGTGCTCTCGCTCGCGCTCTCCTGGGTGCTCGCACTCGCGCTGTCGCTCGTGTCGACCGGACGCGGACGCGTCGCGACCGCAGTCGGCGAGGGCGTCGAGCTCACCGCCGCCGCACTCCCCCAGTTCTGGCTCGCCGCGGTGCTCATCGCGATCTTCAGCACGGGACTCGGGTGGCTGCCGCCCGTCGCGACGGGTACGCCCTCAGGACTCGTTCTCCCGGTGGTGACGCTCGCGATCCCGCTCGCCGGGTTCCTTGCGCAGGTGATGCGCGAGAGCCTGCTCGACGCGATGTCGCAGCCGTTCGTGATCTCGGCGCGAGCCCGCGGCGAGAGCGCACTCGGCATACGCCTTCGCCACACGATCCGCCATGCGGCGCTGCCGGGCATCAGCCTCTCGGGATGGGCGCTGGGCTGGCTGCTCTCGGGGGCGGTCGTCGTCGAGACGATCTTCGCCATCCCGGGTCTCGGGCGCACGCTGCTGCAGGCCGTCACGCTGCGCGACATCCCCGTGGTCACGGGCGTGGTGCTGCTCATCGCGCTCGTCTACGTGGTGATGACCGTGCTCACGGATCTCGCCGCGCGCATCGCCGACCCGCGCCTTCGCCAAGAGGCCCCACGATGAGCGAACTCGAACTGCGCCAGACCACGATCGACGCCGAGGTCGCCCACGCGCCGGCGCTACGGCGCGGACGGCGACCGCGCCTGCCACGCGCCGGCACGTTCGTCGCGGGCGCCTTCGTGGTGTTCCTACTCGTGGCCACCGCGTTTCCGGGCCTGCTCGAGACGCACGACCCGAACCAGATCGCTCCGAGCGAGGCGTTCGAGTCACCGTCGCTCGCGCACTGGTTCGGCACCGACGAGTCGGGGCGCGACATCTACAGCCGCGTCGTCGAGGGCACGGGCACGTCATTGCTCATCGGCGTGACGGCGACGTTCATCGGCCTCGCCCTCGGGCTCGTGCTCGGCGTGCTCGCCGGGTTCGGCGGGCGCGTCGTCGACTACGGCGTGAACCGGCTCGTCGAGGTGCTCTTCGCGTTCCCGGGATTGTTGCTCGCGCTGCTCGTGATCGTCGTGTACGGACCCGGCCCGGTCACCGCCACGATCGCGGTCGGGCTCTCGACTGCGCCGGGATACGCACGCATCATCCGAGGGCAGTTCGTGGCGATCCGCTCATCGCATTACGTCGAAGCCGCCCGCGTGCTGGGGCACTCGCGCCCGCGCATCATCGCGCGACACGTGCTGCCGAACGCGCTCATCCCGATCTTCGTGCTCGCAACGCTCGGCGTCGGCCAGGCGATCGTGTGGGCCGCGGCGCTCAGCTACCTGGGCCTCGGCGCGCAACCGCCGGCCCCCGAGTGGGGTGCGATGCTCGCCGCAGGTCGCACGTACCTCTCGGTCGCGTGGTGGATGACCGTCTTCCCCGGCCTCATGATCGTGGGCACGACGATCTCGACGACCGTGCTGGGGCGCGCACTCGCCCGTCGCGGAAAGGGCGACGCATGACCGCCCCGATGACCGCACCGCTCCTCGAGGTCGCCGACCTGCGGGTCGCATTCGGTGACACCGAGGTGGTGCACGGCGTGTCGTTAACCGTCACGCCAGGCGAGTGCGTCGCGATCGTCGGCGAGTCGGGATCGGGCAAGTCGGTGACGGCGCGAGCGCTGCTCGGCATGGCGGGTCGGGGCTCGCGCGCCGAGTCGAGCGTGCTGCGTATCGGCGGTCGCGAGTTCGGCGGTGCGGGCGAACGTGTGTGGCGAGACATCCGCGGCCGCGAGGTCGGCCTCATCCTGCAAGATGCGCTCGTCTCGCTCGATCCGCTTCGCCCGATCGGCCGCGAGATCGACGACCCGCTGCGCATACACGAACGGATGTCCCGTCCCGAGCGCCGCGCGCGGGTGCACGACCTGCTCGCCGCTGCGGGCATGCCCGATCCCGACTTCGCCGCACGACGGCGATCAGGCGAGCTCTCGGGCGGGTTGCGGCAGCGCGCGCTCATCGCGGCGGCGATCGCCCTCGACCCGCCGCTGCTGATCGCCGACGAGCCGACCACTGCGCTCGACGCGACCGTGCAGGCACGCATCCTCGAGCTCATCGCCGAGATCCGCACGCGCGGCACCGGCGTGCTGCTCATCAGCCACGATCTCGCGGTCGTCGGGCGACTCGCCGATCGGATCCTCGTGATGCGCGCCGGCGAGGTCGTCGAATCGGGGACCGCGGCCGAGGTGCTCGGCTCGCCACGGGAGCCGTACACGCGTCGGCTCATCGCCGCGGTGCCGAGCGATGTGGCGCGAGGCGTTCGGCTCACGCGCTCAGAGCCGTCGCCGCCGACCGCTGCCGAGCCGCCCGCGACGACGACGCCCCGTGCACGCGTGCCGAATGCGACGCACGAGCTCCCGCTGCTCACGCTCGACCACGTGAGCAAGACCTTCGCCGTGCCGGGCGGCCGCTTCACCGCCGTCGATGACGTGACACTCGAGGTGCGCCGCGGCGAGACCCTGGGCCTCGTCGGCGAATCGGGCTCGGGCAAGACCACGGTCGCCCGCCTCGCCCTGGCGCTCACGGCGCCCGACACCGGTGAGGTGACGCTCGACGGCGCACCGTGGTCTCGGCTCGACGAGCGCGCACGACGACCCATGCGGCGCCGAATCGGCGCGATCTACCAAGACGCCCTCAGCTCGTTCGACCCGCGCTGGAACGTCGAGCACATCCTCGCGGACGCCATGGGCGTCGGGGCGCCCGGCCACCACTCGCGCACCGCCGACCACGGCGTCGCCGGCCTGCTCGAACAGGTGGGGCTCGAGACATCCGTTGCCCGCCGTCGACCGCTCACGCTCTCGGGCGGACAGCGACAGCGGGTCGCGATCGCGCGCGCGCTCGCCGCCTCGCCCGAGATCCTGATCTGCGACGAGCCCGTCTCGGCGCTCGACGTCACCATCCAGGCGCAGATCCTCGACCTGCTCGACGACGTGCAGCGCGATCGCGGACTCGCGCTGCTGTTCATCTCGCACGACCTGGGCGTCGTGCGGCACATGGCCGACCGCGTCGCCGTGATGCAGGCCGGCCGTATCGTCGAGACCGGCCCTGCCGATGCCGTGTTCGCCGAGCCGGAGCATCCGTATACCGCACGACTCGTCGCCGACGCGCCGCGCCTCTCGCGCACCTGAACGGTCGCCCGTCAGACTCGGCCGAGCGCGCACCACGGTGCGCTACGGCGACGGCGCCGCGCTCCGGTAGGCTGGATCGTCGCACATTCAGGCACCTCCCAATTGACTCGGTGCCGCCGATATCGAACCGGAGCATCATGACCGACACCGCTCGCATTCCCGACAAGCCGGCACTCGAAGGCCTCGAATCGGTCTGGGGAGGCACGTGGGAGCGCGAAGGCACCTACCGGTTCGACCGCAGTGCGGCCAGCCGTGAGCAGATCTACTCGATCGACACGCCCCCGCCCACCGCTTCGGGTTCGCTGCACGTCGGTCACGTGTTCTCATTCACGCACACCGACCTCATGGCGCGCTACCAGCGCATGCGCGGAAAGCACGTCTTCTACCCCATGGGCTGGGACGACAACGGCCTGCCCACCGAGCGCCGCGTGCAGAACTACTACGGCGTGCGGTGCGACCCGAGCCTGCCCTATGACGCCGGTTTCACGCCGCCCTTCGAGGGCGCCGAAGGCAAGAGCGTCAAGGCGGCCGACCAGATCCCCATCAGTCGTCGCAACTTCATCGAGCTGTGCGAACGGCTCACGGTCGAAGACGAGCAGCACTTCGAAGCGACGTTCCGCATGCTCGGCCTCTCGGTCGACTGGACCCAGAGCTACCGCACCATCGCCGACGAGGCCCTCTTCACCTCGCAGCTCGCGTTCATCCGCAACGTCGAGCGCGGCGAGGCCTACCAGGCGCTCGCGCCGACGCTGTGGGACGTCACGTTCCGCACCGCCGTCGCACAGGCCGAGCTCGAGGATCGCGAGCAGGCCGGGCACTATCATCGCGTGGGATTCCACCGCCCCGACGGCGGCATCGTCGAGATCGAGACGAGCCGGCCCGAACTCATCCCGGCGTGCGTGGCACTCGTCGCGCACCCCGACGACGAGCGATACCAGCCGTTGTTCGGCACCACCGTCACCACGCCGGTCTTCGGTGTCGAGGTGCCGGTCGTCGCGCACCACCTCGCCCAAAAAGACAAGGGCACGGGCATCGCGATGATCTGCACCTTCGGTGACGTCACCGATGTGGTGTGGTGGCGCGAACTCGATCTGCCGAACCGCGCGATCGTCGGGTTCGACGGCCGAATCATCGCCGAGGCTCCCGAGGCGATCACCACCGAGGCCGGCCGAGCCGCGTACGCCGAGCTCGCCGGCAAGACGGCCTTCTCGGCCAAGCAGGCCGTCGTGTCGCAGCTGCGCGACTCGGGCGACCTGCTCGCCGACCCCAAGTCCGTCACGCACCCCGTGAAGTTCTACGAGAAGGGCGACCGCCCGCTCGAGATCGTCTCGACGCGCCAGTGGTACATCCGCAACGGCGCGCGGGACGACCAGTTGCGTGAGCGGCTGATCGCTCGCGGTCGCGAGATCGATTGGCACCCCGACTTCATGCGGGTGCGCTACGAGAACTGGGTCGAGGGGCTCTCGGGCGACTGGCTCATCTCGCGCCAGCGCTTCTTCGGCGTACCGATCCCCGTGTGGTACCCGCTCGATGACGCCGGCGACCCGAGGTTCGACGAGCCCATCGTCGCCACCCGCGACCTGCTGCCCGTCGACCCGTCGTCGGCGCCGGCGCCCGGATTCGACGAGGCGCAGCGCGGCGAGCCCGGGGGCTTCATCGGCGAGCACGACATCATGGACACGTGGGCGACATCGTCGCTCACCCCGCAGCTCGCCGCCGGCTGGGAGCGCGACCCCGAGCTCTGGAACCTCGTGTTCCCTTACTCGATGCGCCCGCAGGCGCAAGACATCATCCGCACCTGGCTGTTCTCGACGGTGCTGCGCGCCGAGCTCGAGCTCGGCGAGAAGCCGTGGTCCGACACCGCCATCTCGGGCTTCATCGTCGACCCCGACCGCAAGAAGATGTCGAAGTCGAAGGGCAACGTCGTCACCCCGACCGGGCTGCTCGAGCAGCACGGCTCCGACGCCGTCCGCTACTGGGCGGCCTCGTCGCGCCTCGGCACCGACGCGGCGTTCGACCCGCAGAACCCGACCCAGGTGAAGATCGGCCGCCGCCTCGCGATCAAGGTGCTCAACGCGGCGAAGTTCATCCTCGCATTCGACGGTCGCGCCGATGCCCCGGTCACCGTACCGGTCGACCGCAGCATGCTCGCCGAGCTCACTTCGGTCGTCGCTCGGGCGACGCGGGCGTTCGACGGCTACGACCACGCCCGCGCGCTCGAAGTCTCCGAGACCTTCTTCTGGACGTTCTGCGACGACTACCTCGAGCTCGTGAAAGAGCGAGCCTACGGCCAGCCCAGCCCCGAGCAGGCTTCGGCCGTCGCAGCGCTGAAGACGGCGCTCGACGTGATCCTGCGACTCTTCGCGCCGGTGCTCGCGTTCGCCACCGAAGAGGCCTGGCGCTGGTCGCACGACACCTCGGTGCACCTCGCTTCGTGGCCGACGGGCGACGACCTGGCCGCACGCGGCGAGGCCGGCGGCGAGTTGCTCGAGCTCGCGAGTCTCGCCCTCACCGGCATCCGTCGTGCCAAGACCGACGCCAAGGCATCGCAGAAGACGCCCGTGCTCAGCGCGACGATCGTCGCACCCACCGCGTCGATCGCGCTGTTGCGGTCGGTCGCGTCCGACCTTCGGGCCGTCGGCCGCATCGCCGAGCTCTCGTTCGTCGAGGGCGAAGCGTTCGAGGTTCGCGATGTCGCCCTCGCGGCGCCGTCGGAGTAGGCAGAACAGAGGGGGAACCATGACGTACGAGATCCGACCGGTCGCCGACGACGACTTCTTCGGCTGGATGCCGCTCTTCGAGGCATACTGCCGGTTCTACGCGTGCGAGCTCGACGATGCCAAGGCGCTCACCGTGTGGACCTGGCTGCGCGACGAGCACGACCCGCTCGACGCCGTGCTCGCACTCGACGACGAGGGGCACCCGGTCGGCCTCGCCCACTTCCGCGTCGTGCCCGACTCGCTGCTGGCGACGCGGGCGATCTTCCTCGACGACCTGTTCGTCGACCCCGACCACCGTGGCAACGGAGCCGGACGGGCGCTCATCGAGTACGTGCACGCCCGCGCCGCCGAACACGGCACGGGCGGCGTGCGCTGGATCACGGCGTCCGACAACGCCGAGGCGCAGAAGCTCTACGACGCGATCGCCCGTCGCACGAACTGGGTCACCTACGAGATGGACGCCTGATGCGACTCGGAACCCGGTGGGCGTTCGGCGCCGAGCCGCCGGCGTCGGTGCCCGCAGAACTCCGCCCACGGATCGCCGCAGCCGAGGCGCGCGCGGGCGACGAGGGCAGCGGTCGGCACTGGACGCTCACCTGGCTCGAGGGCCGCCCGATCGCCGAACTCGATGACGGCACCGTCGTGCGCGACGTGATCGCCGACGCGCTCGACGGCGACGAGGACTGGTAGCCGCCTCCGTACTGCTGGTTGAGCAGGGAGCGCAGCGACCGTCTCGAAACCTCAGGCCCGGGCGAGTATCTCGCCGTGCGGCATGAGGAACCAGCCGTCGTCGTCGGCCGCCCATTCGCGCCACGCGGCGGCGATGCCCTGAAGCTCGCCCGGGTTGGAGTGACCCGACTCGATCGCGTGGGCGGCGAAGGTCGACTCGGTGGCCCGCTCGGCCCATGAGCCGCCCCACCATTCACGTTCGAGCGTCGACGAGAACACCCAAGTGCTGCCGCTGACCTCGAGATCGTGGAATCCGGCCTCGCGGGCCCATTGCTTGAGGTGGCGACCGGCGTGCGCGTCTCCACCGTCCCACTCGTGCACATCGTGATACAGCTCGAGCCAGCGGCTGAGGCCGGCCGAGGCGGGGCTCCAGATCACGCCGCCGTAGTCGACGTCACGGGCGGCGACGAGTCCGCCGGGCTTCAGTACGCGACGCCACTCGCGCAACGCGTCGACCGGCCGGGCGAGGTGCTGCAGCACCTGGTGCGCGTGGACGATGTCGAAGGCGTCATCGTCGAAGTCGAGCGCATACGCGTCACCGACGTGGAAGTCGACGTTCGCGACACCCTCGCTGCGGGCGAGACCGGTTGCGCGGTCGACCACATCGGTCGAGGCGTCGATGCCGATGACGGTGCCCGGGCGCACGCGGCGGGCGAGGTCGATCGTGATCGTGCCCGGCCCGCTGCCGACGTCGAGCACCTTGGCGCCCTCGTGCAGGTGGGGTGCGAGGTACGCGGCGGAATTGTCGACGGTGCGCCACGAGTGGATGCGCAGGACGCTCTCGTGGTGGCCATGCGTGTACGCGTCACGCGGAGCGACTTCGGGCCGTTCGATGTCCATGATCTGAGCCTAGGCTCCCACGCCCTCGTGTGGCGCCCGAAGTATTGTTGGCGAATGACCGACGACCGGCGCAACCCGCTGCTCGACCCGAGCCCGCTGCCGTTCAGGCTTCCGCTGTTCGCGCTCATCCGCCCCGAGCACTACCGCGAGGCGCTCGAGCTCGGCATGGCCGAGCAGCGGCGCGAGGTCGACGCGATCGCGGGCGATGCATCCTCGGCGACGTTCGACAACACGATCGTCGCCCTCGAACGATCGGGCGCCCTGTTGCGCCGTGTGCTCCCGGTGTTCGAGAACGCGAGCGCGGCCGTCGCCGACGACGAGATCGACGCCCTCGAAACCGAGTTCGCCCCGCGCCTCGCCGCCCACCGCGATGCGATCAGCCTCGATCCGCGTCTCTTCGCCCGCTTCACGGCGCTCCTCAGGGCAGGCGACGGCCTCGCGCTCGATGCCGAGTCCGCCTACCTGCTCGAACGCCGCCACCGCGTCGCCATGCTGGCCGGTGCCGGGCTCGACGATGACGGCCGCACCGAGCTCGCCGAACTGAACGAGCGCATAGCCGCCCTGACGACCGAGTTCCAGCACCGGCTCGTCGCCGACACGAACGCGCGTGCCCTCCACATCAACGACGACGTCGAGCTCTCGGGCCTCGACGACGCCCAGCGAGGGGCGGCGCGTGCGGCAGCCGTGCCACGAGGGCTCGAGGGGTGGCTGCTCCCCCTCGTGCTGCCGACGGCGCAGCCGCTGCTGGCCGCGCTCGACGACGCCGGTGTTCGCGACCGGCTCCTCGCCGCTTCGCGCGCCCGAGGTACCGGCGGCGGCCCGCACGACACCCGCGAGACGCTCCTCGAACTCGTGCGGGCGCGAGCGCGACGTGCTCGACTGCTCGGCGTCGACAGTCACGCGGCCGCCGTCACCGCGGATTCGACGGCGGGCTCCCCTGACGCGGTCGCCGACCTGCTCGGCCGACTCGTGCCCGCGGCGCGCGCGAACGCACGGCGAGAGGCCGTCGCCCTCGAGGCCCGCGCTGCCCGTGACGGGCAACGCCCAGTCGAGGCATCCGACTGGATGCACCTCACCGAGCAGGTGCGGTCGAGCGTCCACGAGATCGACCTGCAGGCGATGCGCCCGTACTTCGAGCTCGACCGGGTGCTCGTCGACGGGGTGTTCCGCGCGGCGAACCTGCTCTACGGCATCGACCTCGCCGAGCGCACCGACCTCATCGGCTACCACCCCGACACGCGGGTGTTCGAAGTCGTCGAACACGACGGCACCCCGGTCGGCCTGTACCTGCTCGACCTGTATGCGCGCGACTCGAAGCGCGGCGGTGCGTGGATGAGCTCACTCGTCGCGCAGTCCGCACTCGACGCCACCCTGCCCGTCGTCGTCAACAACCTCAACGTGCCGAAGCCGGCAGGGGGCGACCCGACGCTGCTGACGTTCGACGAGACCGCCACCCTCTTCCACGAGTTCGGCCATGCGTTGCACGGACTGCTCGCCCGGGTCGCCTTTCCGTCGTTCTCGGGAACGAATGTCTTCCGTGACTTCGTCGAGCTGCCGAGCCAGGTGAACGAGTTGTGGATGCTGCGCCCCGAGATCGTCGCCGGCTACGCCGTGCACCATGAGAGCGGCGAACGGATGCCCCAGCACCTGGTCGACCGCCTGCTCGCCTCGCGCACCTTCAACGAGGGATTCTCGACGACCGAGTACCTCGCCGCGGCGGTGCTCGACCAGGCCTGGCACCGCCTCTCGCCCGAGGCCGCAGCGGCCGTGACCGATGTCGCCGAGTTCGAGCGCGACGCCCTCGCCTCGGCCGGCCTCGACGATCCGCTCGTTCCGCCGCGTTACTCGAGCACGTACTTCGCGCACATCTTCGCGGGTGGCTATGACGCGGGCTACTACTCGTACATCTGGAGCGAGGTCGCCGGCGCCGACATCATGGCGTGGTTCGAGGAACGCGGCGGTGCGACCCGTGAGAACGGCGACCGCTTCAGGGCCGAGATCCTCGCCCCTGGCGGCTCACGCGACCCGCGTGAGTCGGTGCGATCGTTCCTCGGGCGCGAGCCGACGATCGAGCCGCTGCTGCGCCGACGCGGCCTCGACTAGATGGCGAAGCCGAGCGCCCGCATCATGTCGCGGCCATCGTCGGTGATGCGCTCGGGCCCCCACGGCGGCATCCACACCCAGTTGATGCGGAACGCCTCGACGACTCCGTCGAGTGCTTCGGCGGTCTGCTCTTCGAGCACGTCGGTGAGGGGGCAGCCGGCGCTCGTGAGCGTCATGTGGATGACCAGCGCGTCGTTCTCGTCGTCCCAGCCGAGGTCGTAGATGAGGCCGAGGTCGACGACATTGACGCCGAGCTCGGGGTCCATGACGTCTTTGAGCGCCTCGGTGACCTCGTCGAAGCGCTCAGGCGCGAGTGTGGTGACCATGATTCGAGTCTAATCGCGCGCTACTCGGCCGGAACCGTCTCGGCCGAGGCCGCCTCGGCGACGTGGTAGCGGTCGTAGCCCTCTTCTTCGAGCCGGTCGGCGAGCTCGGGGCCGCCCTGTTCGGCGATGCGGCCGGCGACGAACACGTGCACGAAGTCGGGCTTGATGTAGCGCAGGATGCGCGTGTAGTGGGTGATGAGCAGCACACCGAGGCCGGTGTTCGCCATCGCCCGGTTGACGCCCTCGGAGACGATCTTGAGTGCGTCGACGTCGAGACCCGAGTCGGTCTCGTCGAGCACCGCGAAGTTCGGCTTCAGCAACTCGAGCTGCAGAATCTCGTTACGCTTCTTCTCGCCACCCGAGAAGCCCTCATTGACGTTGCGCTCGGCGAATGCCTTGTCCATCTTGAGGTTCGCCATCGACTCGCGCACGTCTTTCACCCAGTGACGCACTGACGGCGCCTCGCCGTCGATCGCGGTCTTCGCGGTGCGGAGGAAGTTCGTGACGGTCACGCCGGGAATCTCGACGGGGTACTGCATGGCGAGGAACAGGCCCGCACGAGCACGCTCGTCGACCGTCATCTCGAGCACGTTCTCGCCGTCGAGCAGGATCTCGCCGTCGACGACGGTGTACTTCGGGTGGCCGGCGATCGTGTAGGCGAGGGTCGACTTGCCCGAGCCGTTCGGGCCCATGATCGCGTGGATCTCGCCCTTCTTGATGACGAGGTCGACACCGCGCAGGATCTCGCGGGTGCCCTGTTCGGTCTCGACGTTGACGTGCAGGTTCTTGATCTCGAGCACAGACATGTTCTGGTTGGTCTCTTTCGTTGATCGGCCGCGCTGGCCGGAAGGTTTCAGACGGTCAGTGTGACCGCGGGGTCGATGAGGACGTCGCCGCCCTCGATCTGCACCTGGTAGACGGGGACCGGCTCGTAGGCCGGGAGGGTGAGGGGCTTGCCGGTCCTCAGCGAGAACATCGAGCCGTGGGCCCAGCACTCGAGCGTGTCATTTTCTACGAACCCCTCGGCGAGCGAGATGTCGCCGTGCGTGCACGTGTCGCCGATGGCGAAGATGTCGCCCGCGGCGTCTTTGACGAGCGCGATCGGCACGCCGTCGACGACGACCCGCGACGCCTCGTTGACCGCGAGGTCGTCGACCCCGCACACCCGAACCGCGGCCATGTCAGTCGCCCTGCAATTCGGCTTCGATCGCCGCCGTGAGGCGCGCCTCGAGCTCGGGCGAGCCGATCTTCTGCACGATCTCGGTGAGGAACCCGCGCACGACGAGGCGCCGCGCCTCGTCTTCGCGAATGCCGCGAGCCATGAGGTAGAACAGCTGCTCGTCGTCGAAGCGCCCGGTGGCGCTCGCGTGGCCGGCACCCGCGATGTCTCCCGTCTCGATCTCGAGGTTCGGCACCGAGTCGGCGCGCGTGCCGTCGGTGAGCACGAGGTTGCGGTTCTGCTCGTAGCTGTCGGTGCCGGTCGCCTTCGGGCCGATCAGCACGTCGCCGATCCACACGGTGCGCGCGCCGGTGCCCTGCAGCGCACCCTTGTAGGTGACGCGGCTCTTCGTGTGCGGGGCGTCGTGGTGCACGAACACCTGCTGCTCGAGGTGCTGGCCCGCATCGGCGAAGTAGAGGCCGAGCGCCTCGATGTCGGCGCCCTGCTCGGCCAGGTGGGTCGAGGGGTTGACCCGCACGACCTTGCCGCCGAGCGAGACCACGATGTGCTTGAGGAACGAATCACGACTGAGACGTGCGAATTGGCTCGCCAGATGCACCGAGTCGTCACTCCACTCCTGCAGCGAGACGACCGTGAGCGACGCGCCCTCGCCGACGAGGATCTCGACGTTCTCGCTGAGTCGGGCGTCGCCGATTCCGTGCAGCACGATGAGCGCACGGCTGAACGGCGCGGCCTCGATGACAGTGTGCGCGGCGCGGGGTGAGTTGCCGAGACCCGATCGGGTGATGACCGCGACCTTCTCGTCTTCTCCGCTCACCGACACGAGCAACGCCTCGTCGAACCTCGACCAGGCGTTGGCGCTCGCACGGTCTTCGGGAATGCCTGCGGCCCCGATGCGGTCGTCGGTGCGATCGATCCACGAGATCGCCACGCCCGGGACATCCGCCGCCTCGATCGACAGGCGCGAGCCGTCGAGATCTCCGGCCGTGAGGTCGGCGAAGGCGGCGACAGGCGAGAGCTTCCACTCGTGCTCGCGGCCGTTGACCGGCTCGAAGTCGTCGACGTTGACCGAACGGAACCGCTCGGAGCGCGTCTGCACCGGTACGAATGCGCCGTCGGAGTGCGCGACGAAGCCGTGCTGTCCTGCCGTGGCCATGGGAGATGAACGCTGTGCTGTGCTGGTCATCTGGGCGGTCACTCTCAGCCCACCGATCCTTCCATGCCCATCTCGATGAGCTTGTTGAGTTCCATCGCGTATTCCATCGGCAGCTCACGCGCGATGGGCTCGATGAAGCCGCGCACGATCATGGCCATGGCCTCGTCTTCGGGAAGGCCCCGGGACATCAGGTAGAAGAGCTGCTCTTCGCTGACCTTCGACACCGTGGCCTCGTGGCCGAGCTGCACGTCGTCGACGCGGATGTCGATCGCCGGGTAGGTGTCGCTGCGCGAGATGGTGTCGACGAGCAGGGCGTCGCAGCGCACCGTGTTCGCCGAGTGGTGGGCATTGGCGTCGACGCGCACCTCGCCGCGGTATCCGGCGCGACCGCCGCCGCGGGCGATCGACTTCGAGACGATCGACGACTGGGTGTACGGAGCCATGTGGATCATCTTGGCGCCCGCGTCTTGGTGCTGGCCCGGGCCCGCGAATGCCACCGAGAGGGTTTCGCCCTTGGCGTGCTCGCCCATGAGGAAGATCGACGGGTACTTCATCGTGACCTTCGAGCCGATGTTGCCGTCGACCCACTCCATGGTGGCGCCCTCGGCGGCCGTGGCGCGTTTGGTGACGAGGTTGTAGACGTTGTTCGACCAGTTCTGGATCGTCGTGTAGCGAACGCGGGCGTTCTTCTTCACGATGATCTCGACGACGGCGGAGTGCAGGGAGTCGCTCTTGTAGATCGGGGCGGTGCAGCCCTCGATGTAGTGCACGTAGCTGCCCTCGTCGGCGATGATGAGCGTGCGCTCGAACTGACCCATGTTCTCGGTGTTGATGCGGAAGTAGGCCTGCAGCGGGATCTCGACGTGCACGCCCGGGGGCACGTACACGAACGAGCCGCCCGACCAGACCGCGGTGTTCAGCGCGGCGAACTTGTTGTCACCGGCCGGGATGACGGTGCCGAAGTACTCCTCGAAGAACTCGGGGTGCTCTTTCAGCGCGGTGTCGGTGTCCATGAAGATGACACCCTGGCGCTCGAGCTCTTCGTTGATCTGGTGGTAGACCACCTCGGACTCGTACTGCGCGGCGACGCCCGCGACGAGACGTTGGCGCTCGGCCTCGGGGATGCCGAGCTTCTCGTAGGTGTTCTTGATGTCGTCGGGCAGGTCTTCCCAGGTCTGGGCCTGCTTCTCGGTCGAGCGCACGAAGTACTTGATGTTGTCGAAGTCGATCTCCGAGAGATCGGCACCCCAGGTCGGCATGGGCTTGCGCTCGAAGAGCTGCAGCGCACGCTGGCGTCGCTGGAGCATCCATTCGGGTTCAGCCTTCAGCGCCGAGATGTCGGCGACCACCTCCGGCGAGATGCCGCGCCGGGCGGATGCCCCGGCCGCGTCGGAGTCGGCCCAGCCGAACTCGTACGTGCCGAGCCCTTCCAGTTCGGGGCGGTCGATCAGTACGTCCGTCATGCTCTCCCTCTTCTCCTCCCGTGCAACCGAATATGAGTCCGGCTCATTCCCCTCGTCGAGTCGAGGTGCTCGCTGATCGGGGGATGATGTGCGGGTGGCGTCAGTGCGAACCTAAGATGGCTGGGTACCCGCATCGCGTTGTCGCGCGCCTCGCGGGAATCTCCAGCCCTTCGAGTCTACAGGGTCGCCGTGTCGCCGGGTCCGACCACCCAGCACCTGCACAGGCGTCCAGATCAGGAACTACGCGCGTGACCCGCACTCTCCGCACCTTCGCCTGGGCTTCGTTCATCGCGCAGGTGGCGATCATCGCGACGGGCGGCGCGGTGCGCCTGACCGGTTCGGGTCTCGGATGTCCCACCTGGCCCACCTGCACGCCCGATTCGCTTGTTCCGACCGACGAGCTGAGTTATCACTCGCTCATCGAGTTCGGCAACCGGCTGATGACCGGGGTCGTCGGCATCCTCGCCCTCGTGGTGTTCGTACTCGTGTGGCGCATCCGACGCGAGCGGCGCGACCTCTTCGTGCTCTCGTTCATCGTGGGTGCCGGCATCGTCGCACAGGCCATCGTCGGCGGCATCACCGTGTGGACGGGCCTCAACCCGTTCATCGTCGGCTTCCACTACGTCTCGTCGCTCGCGCTCGTGTGCGTCACGGCGGCGTTCCTCGCGCGCATGGGCCAGCCCCCCGGCCCGCGCGAACGCGCCGTCCCCGCGTGGTACGCGGGCCTCACCCACGCGACGAGCGCCGTGCTCGCCCTCACGATCGTGTTCGGCGTGCTCACGACCGGCTCGGGTCCCCACTCGGGCGACGCCGACGCCGGCCGCACCGGATTCGAATCCGAACTGCTCGAACACGTGCACGCCTGGCCGGGCTATGCGCTGCTCGCTCTGACGCTCGTGCTCGTCATCGCCGCATGGCGCCTGAAGCTGCCCACCCACGGCTGGGTGCTCGCGCTGCTCGCCATCGAGGTCGTGCAGGTCGGTGTCGGGCTCTACCAGGCGCGCAACGGGCTGCCGGTGCTCGCCGTCGGCGTGCACATGGTGCTCGCGGCGCTTGCGGCCGCGGCGATGACGCTCGTCGTGCTGCGACTCAAGCGGCCCATGGCAGCGCCGCAGGCAACGGCAGACACTCCCGCCGAGGCATCCGCCCGCTGAGCCCCCACCACCACAGCTACCCCGCTGAGCCCCCAACCACCACAGCTACGGAGATCGCCGCGACCCCGGAGCCATCCGTGCGATCCGATCCGAATCCGCGGCGATGTCCGAAATCGTGGCTTCAGCTCAGCGCCGATGGAGCCCCTGTGCGACGGCCCGAGCGATGACATCCTGCACCCGGGGCCAATCATCGACGATCTGCTGGTATCCAACCCGGATCACGTGATACCCGCGCACCACGAGCGCCGCATCGTGCGCATTGTCCTCTGCACGCTGCTCGCCGACGTGGTGTCCGCCGTCGATCTGCACGACGAGCCGCTCGCCGAGCAGGAAGTCGACCCGATGACCCTCGATCCACGCCTGTGGGATGATCCGGATTCCCAACCACCGCAGGCGGGTCAAGAGCAACGACTCGAGACCCGAGTCGGAGAACGGCGTGGCGGCCCCGAGCAGACGTCTCGACTGCGCGCCGAGCGGCAGCCGAGCGAGCACCTCCCGCGAGACCGTCCCCTTCTGAAGCGCCGACTCCCAGACAGCCAGTGCCGTCTCGAACGGCTGACAGCCTGCGATGAGGGCGAGCGCGTTCTCAATCGGGTCGACCAACTCATCCGGGTGCCGCGGTATCAGCGGCGTCGACCAATGGACTGTCGCCTCGATCGCGGGTACGGCGCCATGAGCATCGATCGCGACGTGGAGCCCGCGCTCGGCAAGCACCCAGAGTCCCAGTCGCCTGGCCTGCGTAACGCAGCTGAGAACGACCCCGCCACGGGCCGCCATCACGAGTTCCCGATCGGCGTGCGGGAGCGCCACCCAGTTGCGCCGCACCCGAACGAGTCGTCCGTCGGCGAGGGCTCGCCGGAGACGATGTCGGGTGTGGCCAGCAGCCTGGAGGCTTGTCATCTTCGCCACACCGCCGCTTCGGCGCAAGGTCAGTTCGAGGTCGTGCATTCCTTCATCGTGACGCCCGAGTCGAACCGCCTGCGGCCGCGTATCCAAGTTGTGGAGACCTGCCCGGCTCGGCTCGCTGTTGAGGAATGATCCCGCACACCATGATCGGAGATCACCGCAACTTCGGCACCTTCGGTTCGATCTGACCCGAAGCCGTGGTGATCGCCGAAATTGCGGCGCCGCACCGACTCAGAACGGCAGCAGCGGGTCGATGCCGATCGCGAGGAACAGCAGCGACAGGTACATGATCGAGCCGTGGAACACCCGCATCGGCGAGACCTTCTCGTGCCGGATCGCGAGGTTGTAGAGGCGGTGCGTCTCGTAGATGAACCAGACGCCCGTGACGAGCGCGACGGTCGAGTAGACGAGTCCCATGTCGGCGATCGGGATGAGCAGCAACGAGCACGCGACCGTCGCCCACGCGTAGAGGATCACCTGCAGGCCGACCTGCGCCCGGCCGCGCACGACCGCGAGCATCGGCACGCCGGCGGCCGCGTAGTCGTCTTTGTACTTCATCGACAGCGGCCAGTAGTGCGGCGGGGTCCAAAGGAAGATGATGAGGAACAGGATGAACGGCGGCCAGTCGAGGCTGCCCGTGACAGCAGCCCAGCCGATGAGCACGGGCATGCACCCGGCGACGCCGCCCCAGACGATGTTCTGCGACGTGCGGCGCTTGAGGATGAGACTGTAGAAGACGACGTAGAGCAGGATCGCGGCGAGCGAGAGTGCTGCGGCGAGCCAGTTGGTGAAGACGCCGAGCCACACGATCGACGCGATGCCCAAGCCATAAGCGAAGACGAGCGCCTCGCGGTCGGTCAGTTCGCCCGTGACAAGCGGGCGCCCCTGTGTGCGCTTCATCACACGGTCGATGTCTCGGTCGATATAGCAGTTGAACGCGCCGGCGGAGCCGGCGCTCATGGCACCACCGATGAGCGTGGCGATGAGCAGCCAGAGGTTCGGCAGGCCCTGCTGCGCCAGGATCATCGTGGGCGCCGTGACCACCAGCAGCAACTCGATGACTCGCGGCTTCGTGAGTGCGAGGTAGGCGGTGAGCTTGCGCCGCACCGTCATCTGAGGTCGCGACTCGCGAGTGTGTGCGGCTGCCTTCATCGTTCCTCTTCTGGGCGTGGGCACGACACGACTCCCCACGCACCCTCATCGAGTCTAGGCCATCGGGGCGACGGGCAACGGCGACCCGAGCGCCCCCGTGCCGAGACCTCACGGCAGCCGGTTGCCGCTGTGAGACACAGCCCGTCACACAACGCCCGACATCCATATACTGAGGAATGCGCGCCTCGTGTCGCGGGTTCCCCCAGACGTCGTCCAGACGACGTTCCCGGGTGCTCTCCGCCCCGTGGCGGAACCGCGCCAGAACGTCCTCGGCGGGTCGGGGCCGCATGGTTCCCGACCCTTCATGATCGGAAGGAACAGCAGCTCGTGGCAAATCTCCAGTGGGAACCCATCGACGATCGGGCGGTCGACACGGCCCGAGTGCTCGCGGCCGACGCCGTCGAGAAGGTCGGCAACGGGCACCCCGGAACCGCGATGAGCCTCGCGCCCGCCGCGTACCTGTTGTTCCAGAAGGTCATGCGGCGCGATCCAGCCGACCACGCGTGGCTCGGTCGCGACCGATTCATCCTCTCGGCCGGCCACAGCTCGCTGACGCAGTACGTGCAGCTGTACCTCGCGGGTGACGGCCTCGAGCTGCACGACCTCGAGTCGCTGCGCACCTGGGCTTCGAAGACCCCCGGGCACCCCGAGTTCGGGCACACCGACGGTGTCGAGATCACCACGGGTCCGCTCGGTCAGGGCCTGTCCTCTGCAGTTGGGTTCGCATACGCCTCGCGCTACGAGCGCGGCCTGTTCGACCCTGACGCGGCGCCGGGCACGTCGCCGTTCGACCACTTCGTCTACGTGATCGCGGGTGACGGCGACCTTCAAGAGGGTGTCACGAGCGAGGCGTCGTCGCTCGCCGGCCACCAGCAGCTGGGCAACCTGGTCGTCATCTACGACTCCAACCAGATCTCCATCGAAGACGACACGAACATCGCGTTCACCGAAGACGTCGCCAAGCGGTACGAGGCCTACGGCTGGCATGTGCAGACGGTCGACTGGAAGAAGACGGGCGAATACGTCGAAGACGTCGCCGAACTGCACACCGCACTCGAGGCGGCGAAGGGCGAGTCCTCGAAGCCATCGATCATCATCCTGAAGACGATCATCGGCTGGCCGAGCCCCGGCAAGCAGAACACCGGCAAAATCCATGGTTCGGCGCTCGGTGCGGCCGAACTCGCCGCGACGAAGCAGGTGCTCGGCTTCGATCCCGAGCAGAACTTCGTGGTCGCCGACGACGTGATCGCGCACACCCGGCTCGCCGGTGAGCGCGGCGCTGCCGCGCGCGCCGAGTGGCAGTCCGCGTTCGACGCGTGGGCCGCAGCCAACCCCGAGCGCAAGGCGCTGCTCGACCGGCTCGAGGCAGGCGAACTGCCCGACGACATCGAGTCGGCGCTGCCCGTCTTCGAAGGCGGAACCGAGCTGTCGACGCGCGCTGCGTCAGGCAAGGTCATCAACGCGCTCGCCGGTGTGCTGCCCGAGCTCTGGGGCGGCTCCGCCGACCTCGCCGAGTCGAACCTGACCACCATCAACGGCGCACCCTCGTTCATCCCGACCGAGTGGTCCACGCACGAGTTCTCGGGCAACCCCTACGGCCGGGTGCTGCACTTCGGCATCCGCGAGCACGCCATGGGTGCGATCGTCAACGGCATCGTCCTGCACGGGCCGACCCGCGCGTTCGGCGGCACGTTCCTGATCTTCAGCGACTACATGCGCCCTGCGGTGCGCCTCGCCGCCCTCATGAAGGTCCCCTCGATCTTCGTGTGGACGCACGACTCCGTCGCGCTCGGCGAAGACGGCCCGACCCACCAGCCCATCGAGCAGCTCGCGACCCTGCGTGCGATTCCCGGCTTCACGGTCGTGCGCCCGGCCGATGCCAACGAGGTCGCGTATGCGTGGCTCGAGGTTCTGAAGCGAGCGGATGCCCCGTCGGGCATCGCCCTGACCCGCCAGAACATCCCGGTGTTCGAGCGGGGCGACGGTGACGCGTCGGGCGAAACGCTCGCCGCGGCATCCAACCTGTCGAAGGGCGCCTACGTGCTCGCAGAGGCCGCGGGCGGCACGCCCGACGTGATCCTCATCGCCACCGGTTCCGAGGTGCAGCTCGCCCTCGCGGCGCGCGCGACACTCGCCGCCGAGGGTGTTAACGCCCGGGTCGTGTCGGCGCCGAGCCTCGAGTGGTTCGAGCAGCAGCCCGCCGAGTACCGTGAGCAGGTGCTGCCCGCCGCCGTCACCGCTCGTGTGTCGGTCGAGGCCGGCGTCGCACTCACCTGGCAGCGCTACATCGGCGACCGCGGCCGTGCCGTCTCGATCGAGCACTTCGGTGCATCCGCCGACTACAAGACCCTGTTCCGCGAGTTCGGCATCACGGCTGAAGCCGTCGTCGCCGCCGCCAAGGAATCGCTCGCGTCGGCCTGACGCGCGCCTGAAGAGGAGACACCCACATGACCAACTCCCCCACTGCAGCCCTTTCCGGGGCCGGCGTCAGCATCTGGCTCGACGACCTCTCACGTGAACGCCTCGTCACCGGCGACCTCGAGCGACTCATCGCCGACCGCAACGTCGTCGGCGTCACGACGAACCCGACGATCTTCGCCGCCGCGCTGAAGAGCGACACGTACCACGACCACCTTCACGAGCTCGCCGTCGCGGGCGCCGACGTCGACACCGCGATCTTCGACATCACGACAGACGACGTGCGCGCGGCCTCCGACGTGTTCCGGCCCGTCTTCAACCGCACCGGCGGCGTCGACGGGCGCGTCTCGATCGAGGTCGCCCCGGGGCTCGCTCGCGACACCGCGGGCACCATCGCCGAGGCGAAGGCACTCTGGACCAAGGTCGACCGGCCGAACGCGCTCATCAAGATCCCGGCGACGCACGAGGGGCTCGAAGCGATCACGGCGGCGACGGCTTCCGGCATCAGCGTGAACATCACGCTGATCTTCAGCCTCGACCGCTACCGCGAGGTCATCCACGCGTACTTCTCGGGGCTCGAGCAGGCCAAGGAGGCGGGCATCGACCTCTCGACGATCCACTCGGTCGCGTCGTTCTTCGTCTCGCGCGTCGACACCGAGATCGACAAGCGCCTCACCGCGATCGGCACCCCTGAGGCCCTCGCCCTCAAGAGCAAGGCCGGCGTGGCCAACGCTCGCCTGGCCTACCAGCTCTACGAAGAGGAGTTCGCCACCGAGCGGGCCGCCGCCCTGCTCGCCGCCGGCGCGAACCGCCAGCGGCCGCTGTGGGCCTCGACCGGTGTCAAGGACCCGGCGCTGCCCGACACCCTCTACGTCACCGAGCTGGTGGCGGCCGGCGTCGTCAACACGATGCCCGAGAAGACCCTCGAGGCCACGTTCGACCACGGGGTCATCGCGGGCGACACCGTCACTGGCGCCTACGCCGACGCCGGCGCCGTGCTCGACGCGCTCGCCGCTGTCGGCGTCGACTACGACGACGTGACGCTCACCCTCGAGAACGAGGGCGTCGAGAAGTTCATCGTCTCGTGGGGCGAGCTCATCGACAGCGTCCGCACCGCGCTGGAGGCGGCTCGATGAGCTTCCGCATCTCGGTCAGCGGCGCAGCCGCCGACGCGGTGCGCCGAACCGTTCCCGGCCTCGTGAGCGACCTGGTCGCGAGCGGCATCACCGCGCAAGACGCCGCGCTCTGGGGGCCCGAGGCTGAGGCCGAGTCGGCGAAGCGTCTCGGCTGGACCGAGGCCGTCGCCGTGTCCCGTCCGCTCGTCGCCGAGATCGAGGCGCTCCGCGAGCAGCTCGAGGCCGACGGCGTCAGTCACATCGTGCTCGGCGGCATGGGCGGGTCGTCACTCGCGCCCGAGGTCATCACGCGCACGGCGCGCGTCGACCTCACCGTGCTCGACTCCACCGAGCCGGGGCAGGTGCTCGCCGCGCTCGGTGACCGGCTCGAGGCATCCGCCCTCGTCGTCTCGTCGAAGTCGGGCTCGACCGTCGAGACCGACAGCCAGCGCCGCGCCTACGAGCAGGCGTTCCGCGACGCCGGCATCGACCCGGCCAAGCGCATCGTCGTCGTGACCGACCCCGGCTCGCCCCTCGACGAGTCGGCGCGAGCCGCGGGCTATCGCGTGTTCAACGCCGACCCGAACGTCGGCGGCCGCTACTCGGCGCTGACCGCGTTCGGCCTCGTGCCGTCAGGGCTCGCCGGTGTCGACATCTCCGAGATCCTCGACGAGGCAGAGACGATCGAACTCTCGCTCGCGATCGACAGCCCCGAGAACCCCGGACTCGTGCTCGGCGCGGCGATCTCCGCCACGGTGCCGCTGCGCGACAAACTCGCGATCGTCGCCGACGGCACGCACATCGTCGGCTTCGCCGACTGGGCCGAGCAGCTCATCGCCGAGTCCACCGGCAAGGAGGGCACCGGCATCCTGCCCGTCGTGCTCGACGTCGACGCACCCGAGCTGACGGCAGGCCTGCCCGACGTGCAGGTCGTGCGACTCGTCGACGACGCGGGTGACGAGATCTTCAGCCGTCACGACACCGGCGAGATCCGGGTGTCCGGAAGCCTCGGCGCGCAGCTGCTCGTCTGGGAGTACGCGACCGCGGTCGCAGGGCGCATCCTCGGCATCAACCCGTTCGACCAGCCCGACGTCGAGTCGGCGAAGATCGCGGCACGCGGCCTGCTCGATGCACGCCCCGCACCCGAGCCCGCCGCCTTCGTCGTCGACGGCATCGAGGTGCGCGGCACTCCCGAGGTCATCGGCGCGTCGAGCGACCTCGAGTCGGCGATCGAGGTGCTCCTCGAAGAGCTGCCCGACAACGGCTATATCTCGGTGCAGGCATATGTCGACCGGGTCGCGAACCCCGAGGTCGCCCGCATCCGCGACCTCCTCGCAGCGCGCTCGGGTCGCCCTGTCACGTTCGGCTGGGGCCCGCGCTTCCTGCACTCCACCGGGCAGTTCCACAAGGGCGGTCCCGCCGTCGGCGTGTTCCTGCAGATCACGCAGTCACCGGTCGAAGACCTCGCGATCACCGAGCGGCCCTTCACCTTCGGCCAGCTCATCGCGGCTCAGGCATCGGGTGACGCGAGCGTGCTCGCCGACCACGGTCGTCCGGTGCTCACTCTGACGCTGACCGATCCGGCCGCGAATGTCGCGGCACTGCTCGACGCCATCGGCTGATCCGCGAAGGAAGACGCATGCAACCGGTCCCGATCACCGCGGGGCACAACCCGCTCCGCTCCCCCAAGGACTACCGGCTCAATCGCATCGCGGGCCCATCGGGCCTCATCATCTTCGGCGTGACGGGTGACCTGTCGCGCAAGAAGCTGATGCCGGCGGTCTACGACCTCGCGAACCGCGGCCTGCTGCCACCCGGGTTCGCACTCGTAGGGTTCGCCCGTCGCGACTGGGCCGACCAGGACTTCGAGCAAGTCGTCCACGATTCGGTGAAGCAACACGCGCGAACCGAGTTCCGTGAAGATGTCTGGCGCCAGCTCGCGCAGGGCATCCGGTTCGTGCCGGGCGACTTCGACGACGACGCGGCGTTCGATCGACTCCGCGACGTCGTGCAACAACTCGATCGCGAGCGCGGAACGATGGGCAATCACGCGTTCTACCTGTCCATTCCGCCGAAGTCGTTCCCGATCGTCACCGAGCAGCTCAAGCGCTCGGGTCTCACCGAGCAGCACGACAACCAGTGGCGACGCGTCGTCATCGAGAAGCCGTTCGGCAGCGACCTCACGACGGCACGCGAGCTGAACGACGTGGTTGCCTCGGTGTTCCCGCCCGACTCGGTGTTCCGCATCGACCACTACCTCGGCAAAGAGACCGTGCAGAACATCTTGGCTCTGCGGTTCGCGAACCAGCTTTACGAGCCCATCTGGAACGCGAACTACGTCGACCACGTGCAGATCACGATGGCCGAAGACATCGGGGTCGGCGGTCGCGCCGGGTACTACGACGGCATCGGCGCGGCACGCGACGTCATCCAGAACCACCTGCTGCAGTTGCTCGCCCTCACGGCCATGGAGGAGCCGATCTCGTTCGAGGCCGGTGACCTGCGCGCCGAGAAGGAGAAGATCCTCGCCGCGGTCCGCCTGCCCGAAGACCTGGCAACGGGCACCGCACGCGGCCAGTACGCCGGCGGGTGGCAGGGCGGCGAGAAGGTCATCGGCTTCCTCGACGAAGACGGCATGAACCCCGAGTCGACGACCGAGACCTATGCCGCGATGAAGCTCACCATCGGCACACGCCGCTGGGCGGGCGTTCCGTTCTACTTGCGTGCCGGCAAGCGCCTCGGTCGCCGCGTCACCGAGATCGCCGTGGTGTTCAAGCGGGCGCCGCAACAGGTATTCGCCGACAGCCAGACCTCGCAGCTGGGCCAGAACGCGCTGGTCATCCGCGTGCAGCCCGACGAGGGCGTGACGATCCGCTTCGGCTCGAAGGTGCCCGGCGCCGGCATGCAGGTTCGCGACGTCACGATGGACTTCGGCTACGGCCACGCGTTCACCGAGGCGAGCCCCGAAGCGTACGAACGGCTCATCCTCGACGTGCTGCTCGGCGATCCGCCGCTGTTCCCCCGCCAGGAGGAGGTCGAGCTCTCGTGGAAGATCCTCGACCCGATCGAGGAGTTCTGGGCGACGCAAGGGCAACCCGAGCAGTACCGCCCCGGAACGTGGGGGCCGAGTTCTGCAGACGAACTCCTCGCCCGCGACGGCCGAACCTGGAGACGCCCATGATCGTCGACCTTCCCGATACCACCACCAGCCTCGTCTCGAAGGCGCTCGTCAAGATCCGCGAAGAGGGCGGTGTCGTCGCCCTCGGACGCGTGTTGACCCTCGTCATCGCCACGGCGCCCGGCGACGAAGAGGAGGCCATCGAGGCCGCCAACGACGCATCGCGCGAGCACCCGATGCGCGTCATCGTGGTCTCGACCGAGCCAGGCACCGAATCCTCCGAGGTTGCACCTCGACTCGACGCCGAGATCCGCGTCGGCGGCGACGCGGGTGCGAGCGAGGTGATCGTGCTGCGTGCCTGGGGAGACGCGGCCCGCGATGAGGAGAGCCTCGTCATGGGGCTCCTCCTGCCCGATGCGCCGGTCGTCACCTGGTGGCCCGGCGCCGCTCCTGAGGTGCCCGGTACCTCGCCGCTCGGCCGCATCGCACAGAGGCGAATCACGGATGCCTCGACCCAGGCCGACCCGCAGGCTGCGCTTCATGCGCTCGCGGCGAGCTACATGCCGGGCGACGCAGACTTCGCGTGGACGAGGCTCACGCTCTGGCGCGCCCAGCTCGCCGCTGTGCTCGATCAGCCGCCGTACGAGCCGGTCACGGGTGTGCACGTCACCGGGGCGATCGACTCGCCGTCGACGACGCTGCTCGCGGCGTGGCTCAGGCTGCAGCTCGGCGCGCCATCGGCCTGCCGGCTCACCGGTGTAGAGGCAGGATCGCACGGCATCCATGGGGTGCACCTCGAGCGCGCGAGCGGAACGATCGAACTCGTCCGCGACGTGCCCGGCGTCGCGACGCTTCGACAGCCGAGCCAGCCCACGCACGATGTCGCGCTCCCTCGTCGCACGCTTCGCGACTGCCTCGCCGACGAGCTTCGGCGCCTCGACCCCGATGAGCTGTACGGTGAAGTCATCAGGAGCGGTCTCGCTCAACTCGCCGACAGTGTCGAGGAGGTCACTGCGTGACGAACGAACGGCGCGTCCTCGTACATCCCGACAAAGCGAGTCTCGCGAGCGCGGTCGCGGCCCGATTCGTCACGAAGACGCTCGACCTGCTCGATGCGCAGGCGGTCGTGCATATCGTGCTCACCGGCGGCTCCATGGGCTCGGCGGTGCTCGAGGCCGTCGCGGCCTCCCCCGCGCGCATGTCGATCGATTGGTCGCGGGTGCACTTCTGGTGGGGCGACGAACGCTGGGTGCCCGAGCGTGACGCCGAGCGCAACGACGAGCAGTCCCGCGTGGCCCTGCTCGACGACCTCGATCTGCCCGAGTCCAACCTGCACCCGTTCCCGACCTCCGACTCGGGGCTCACCCTCGACGAGGCGGCCGTCGACTACGCCGCCGAACTCGCTGATCACGGGGTCGACGGGTTACCGCACCCGATCTTCGACATCACCTTTCTCGGGGTCGGCCCCGATGGGCACATCGCGTCACTGTTCCCTCACCGTTCGGGAATCCAGGTCACCGACCGCACCGTCATCCCGGTGCGCAACTCGCCGAAGCCGCCGCCCGAGCGGCTCAGTCTCACGCGTCCCGTCATCAACGCCTCGCAGCGCATCTGGCTCGTGCTGGCAGGGGCCGACAAGGCTTCGGCGCTCGGGCTCGCCCTCGCCGGCGCGAGCCGCGACGAGGTGCCCGTCGCCGGCATCAAGGGCCGTCGTCGCACGGTGTTCTTCGTCGATCACGACGCCGCAGCCGAAGTGCCCGAGTCACTCATCGCCCGCGACTACTGACGCGTTTCCTTTGCCGGGCACGGCAGAGGGGGGCGGCCACCGGCCACCCCCCTCTGTCGTCGTTGCGCGTCAGTCCTTCGGAGCCTGGCCCCGACGGGTGCGAAGCTGCGTGAGCGCGTCATCGAGCAGCGCTGCGGCCTCGTCTTCGGTACGACGCTCTTTCACGTACGCGAGGTGCGTCTTGTAGGGCTCGAGCTTCGAGACCGACGGCGGGTTCTCGCGATCACGCCCCGCGGGTAGGCCCGTCGACGGGCTGTCGATGACGTCGGGGATCTCTTCTTCGGGCAGGTTCGCCGCGAAGTAGCGAACGGTCTCGTTGCCGCGTGCGTCCCAGTAGCTGACGGCGATGCGATCGGCGTGGAACCCTCGATCTTGTTCGCCCATCGGACCGGCACCGACTCGAGAACCTCGGATGGCGCTGTTTCCTGATGCCATTGATGCCTCCTGGTCAGATTCCGGAATCGAACTTGGTGATCAGCCCGAGCACCACGATGCACGTGATCCACACGATGCCGAGGATCACCGTGATGCGGTTCAGGTTGCGCTCAGCGACACCCGACGCCCCGAGGCTCGACGTGACACCGCCCCCGAACATGTCGGAGAGACCGCCGCCACGGCCCTTGTGCAGCAGGATGAGCAGCGTCAGCAGGAGGCTCGTGAGACCGAGCAGCACCTGCAGGACGACCTGGAGAATCTCCACGGTGAACCTTTCCGGGCACGACGCAGGGGGTCAATGCCGTATCGAGTATAGCCGCACTTCGCGGCGCCCTTCAGGACGACGCGTCAGGCGCCGACGTGCTTCTTGAACCTGATGATGCTCGAGAACTCGTCGATGTCGAGACTCGCACCACCGACGAGCGCGCCGTCGACGTTCGGCTCACGCAGGAACGATGCGATGTTGGCCGCTTTGACCGAACCGCCGTAGAGCACACGGGTGGCCTGCGCGACCTCGTCGCCGACGAGTTCGGCGAGCAGGCCGCGAAGCGCCACGGCCACCTGCTCGGCCTGGGCGGGCGTCGCCGCCTGCCCCGAACCGATCGCCCACACGGGCTCGTACGCCACCACGAGCCCCTTCGACCCGTCGATGCCCTCGAGCGCGGCGCGCAGCTGCGCCACCGGAACCGCGCTCGGGCCGTGCGCCTCGAGGTTTTCGGCCGTCTCGCCCACGCAGACGACCGGGACGAGCCCGTGTCGGTGCGCGGCCTTGATCTTGGCGTTGACGTCGGCGTCGGTCTCACCGTGCAGGGTGCGGCGCTCGGAGTGGCCGATGATCACGTAGCCGCAGCCGAGCTGTGAGAGGAAGGCGCCTGAGATCTCGCCGGTGTAGGCGCCGGAGTCGTATGCCGACAGGTCTTGCGCGCCGTAGCCGATCGGCAGCGAGTCGGCCGCGACGAGGGTCTGCACCGAGCGCAGGTCGGTGCACGGCGGGAACACCGCGACCTCGGCATCGGCGAAGTCATGCCGCGCGTCGGCGAGCGACCACGCGAGCTTCTGTACGAACGCGATCGACTGCAGGTGATCGAGGTTCATCTTCCAGTTGCCCGCGATGAACGGGGTGCGCTTCACTGCCATCCGAGGACCTCCAGTCCGGGGAGTTGTTTGCCTTCGAGGAACTCGAGGCTTGCGCCTCCGCCCGTCGAGATGTGGCCGAATCGGTCGTCGTCGAATCCGAGCTGGCGAACAGCCGCGGCTGAATCCCCGCCACCGACGACGCTGAGTCCGTCGACCTCGGTGAGGGCCTCGGCGATCGCGCGCGTTCCGGCGGCGAACGGCGCAAGTTCGAAGACGCCCATGGGTCCGTTCCAGAACACGGTCTTCGAGTCGCGGATGTGCCCCGCGAATGCTGCGGATGTCTCGGGGCCGATGTCGAGCCCCAGTCCCGCTGCCCCGAACGGCGTCTGCTCGATGGCATCGGCCGCCGTGACGACGTGCTCGGCGTCGGCCGAGAACGACGCCGCCACAACGACGTCGGTGGGCAGCACGATCTCGACACCGCGCTCGGCGGCCTCGGCGAGGTAGCCCGCGACGGTCTCGATCTGGTCGGCTTCGAGCAGACTCGAGCCGACCTTGTGCCCCTGGGCGGCGAGGAACGTGAAGAGCATTCCGCCGCCGATCAGCAGCCTGTCGACCCGGGGAAGCAGGTGGGCGATGACGCCGAGCTTGTCGGACACCTTCGAGCCGCCGAGCACGACGGTGTAGGGGCGCTCAGGATTCTCGGTGAGACGGTCGAGTACGTCGAGCTCGGCATCGATCAGGAGGCCGGCAGCGCTCGGCAGCACCTGCTCGAGTTCGTAGACGCTCGCCTGCTTGCGGTGCACGACGCCGAAGCCGTCGGAGACGACCGCATCGGCGAACGCGGCCAGTTCTCCCGCGAACGCGGTGCGCTCGGCCTCGTTCTTCGAGGTCTCGCCGGCGTTGAACCTGAGGTTCTCGAGCACGAGCACCTCGCCGTCACCGAGCGCGGCGACCTTGGCCGTGGCATCGGCCCCTACGGTGTCGGTCGCGAAGGCGACCGGAGCGTCGAGCAGCTCACCGAGGCGTGCCGCAACGGGCGCGAGGCTGTACTTCGCATCGGGTGCGCCGTCGGGTCGTCCCAGATGGGAGATCACGATGACGCGGGCGCCCTGGCCGACGAGGGCCTGGAGCGTGGGGACCGACGCCCGCACGCGGCCGTCGTCCGTGATGACCGCGTCCCGCAGGGGGACGTTCAGGTCGCAACGGACGACAACGCGCTTGCCGGCGAGCGGACCGAGGGAATCGATCGTTCGCAGGGTCACGGATGCTCGATTCAGAGACGGTCGGCGACGTACTCGGTCAGGTCGACGAGTCGGTTGGAGTAACCCCACTCGTTGTCGTACCAGCTCGAGAGCTTCACCTGGTCGCCGAGGACGCGGAGAAGGCCTGCGTCGAAGATCGAAGAGTGCGGGTCGGAGACGATGTCGCTCGAGACGATCTCGTCTTCGGTGTACTTGAGGATGCCCTTCATGGGCCCCTCTGCGGCGGCCTTGTATGCGGCCTTGACCTCGTCGACCGTCACCGGGCGCGACGCCGTGACCGTGAGGTCGGTGATCGAACCGGTGGGCACGGGCACCCGCAGCGCGAAGCCGTCGAGCTTGCCGACGAGCTCGGGCAGCACGAGGCCGATCGCCTTCGCGGCGCCGGTCGACGTGGGAACGATGTTGATCGCCGCTGCGCGGGCGCGACGCAGGTCTTTGTGCGGGCCGTCCTGCAGGTTCTGGTCTGCGGTGTATGCGTGCACCGTGGTCATCAGTCCGCGCTCGATGCCGAACGTGTCGTTGAAGACCTTGGCGAGCGGTGCGAGGCAGTTGGTGGTGCACGACGCGTTCGAGATGATGTGGTGCTTCTCGGGGTCGTACTGGTCTTCGTTCACGCCCATGACGAAGGTGGCGTCTTCATCGGTCGCGGGTGCCGAGATCAGCACCTTCTTGGCGCCGGCTTGAATGTGCTTGCGCGCGTCGGTGGCCTTGGTGAAGAAGCCGGTCGACTCGATCACGATGTCGACGCCCAGTTCGCCCCAGGGCAGGTTGGCGGGGTCGCGCTCGGCGAACGCCTTGATGGCCTTGCCGTTGACGATGATGTGGTCGTCGTCATAGTCGACGGTCGCGTCGAGCCGGCCAGTGACCGAGTCGTACTTGAGCAGGTGCGCGAGGGTCTTGTTGTCGGTGAGATCGTTCACGGCCACGATCTCGAGGTCGGCGCCCTGGGCGAGCGCGGCACGGAAGTAGTTGCGGCCGATTCGGCCGAAGCCGTTGATGCCGATCTTTACAGACACAGATGTCTCCTGTTTGGTGTAGCGCGAGCGCGCACGTGCACGGGTGAACTGATCGGACGGCGGTGTCCCCGGACGGGTCCGGGGACACCGTCGCGGTTACGACAGTATCAGCAGCCCTGAGGTCTTCTCAGCCGCGGCAAGGAACCGGCGTTGCACGTTGTCCCAGTTGGCGATGTTCCAGAACGCCTTCACGTAATCGGCACGCACGTTCTTGTAGTCGAGGTAGTAGGCGTGCTCCCAGACGTCGAGCATGAGCAGCGGCACGATGCCTGCCGGCAGGTTTCCCTGCTGGTCGAAGAACTGCGCGATGATCGGGCGTTCACCGATCGAATCCCAGGCGAGCACCGCCCAGCCCGACCCCTGCACGCCGAGCGCCGTGGCGGTGAAGTGCGCCTGGAACTTGTCGAACGAGCCGAACTCATCGTCGATCGCCGCGGCGAGCTCGCCGGTGGGCTTGTCGCCCCCGTCGGGCGACATGTTGGTCCAGAAGATGGAGTGGTTGACGTGGCCGCCGAGGTTGAACGCGAGGTCCTTCTCGAGCTTGTTGACATTGGCGAGGTTGCCCGAGTCGCGGGCTTCGGCCAGCTGGGCGAGGGCCGTGTTGGCGCCGGTGACGTAGGCCTGGTGGTGCTTCGAGTGGTGCAGCTCCATGATGGTGCCGCTGATCGAGCGCTCGAGCGCCGAGTAGTCGTAGGCGAGGTCGGGCAGGGTGTAGTCAGCCATTGCTTCTCCTTGTCAGATGCGCCGGGTACCCGGGCGTCTCCCCGGCGTCCGCGGCTGCATTTCCGAGTCTATGCCCGTTGCGCCGGCGGGTGTCGGCGCGTGACTTGCGCGGCGATCACGGGCACCGGATGCCGCGACCGAGCCTGATCGTCGGAGCGGTGTGCCGGCCGGCCATGCTGCGGTGCTCAGACCTCGTCGAGGTCTGCGGGCAGGCTCGCCTCGGTTCCCGGGACGCCGAGGTCGGCGGCGCGCTTGTCGGCCATCGCCAGAAGGCGGCGGATGCGACCCGCGACAGCATCCTTCGTCATGGGCGGGTCGGCGTGATGCCCGAGCTCGTCGAGGCTCGCCTCTCGATGCGCGAGCCGCAGCTCGCCCGCGTACTTCAGGTGGTCGGGGATGTCGTCGCCGAGCAGCTCCATCGCGCGTTCGACGCGAGCGCACGCCGCGACGGCGGCCTGGGCCGACCGTCGCAGGTTCGCGTCGTCGAAGTTCACGAGCCGGTTGGCGGTGGCCCGCACCTCGCGGCGCTGTCGAAGCTCCTCCCAGTTGCGCACGGTCGTCGTCGCGCCCATGATCGCGAGCATCGCGCTGATCGCCTCGCCGTCGCGGATGACGACGCGATGCACGCCGCGAACCTCTCGCGCCTTCGCCGAGATGCCGAGGCGGCCTGCGGCCCCGACCAGTGCCATTGCCGTCTCGTTGCCGGGGCAGGTCACTTCGAGCGCTGCGGAACGGCCCGGGTCGGTGAGGCTCCCCTGCGCGAGGAATGCGCCACGCCAGATGGCGGCGACTTCGTCACGCGAGCCCGTCGTGAGCTTGTTCGGCAGGCCCCGGACCGGTCGACGACGGGCATCGAGCAGCCCGGTCTGACGGGCGAGGGTCTCGCCACCGTCGAGCACCCTGACGAGGTACTGGTTCGTACGGCGCATTCCCGAAGGAGCGATCACCGAGACGTCGGGTCGCACGCCGTAGATCTCACCGAGGTCGCGCGTCACCCTCCGGGCGATCGTCAGCGTGTCGAGCTCGGCCTCGATGGCGATGCGGCTCGAGATGATGTGCAGTCCCCCGGCGAAGCGCAGCACCGCCGCGAGCTCGGCGATCCTGACACTCGTCTTCGATACCTCGACTCGGGCGAGCTCTTCTTTCACGTCAGCGGTCAGTGCCACCTGGTCGTCCAATCTGTGTTGCGGTCGTCGGCGTCATTCGCGGCCGAGGTCGCGGTGCTTGACGCTCACGGCGACGCCGGGCATCTTCGCGAGGCGTTCGCTCAGCTCGCGTACGAGCGCTACCGAACGGTGCTTTCCGCCGGTGCATCCGATCGCGATCGTCGCGTGCCGCTTGTTCTCACGCTGGTAGCCGGCCATCACGGGTTCGAGCGCACGCGCGTATGCATCGAGGAACTCGCGGGCGCCCGGCTGGGCGAGCACGAACTCGCTGACCGCCTCGTCTTCGCCGGTGAGGTGCCGCAGCTCGGGCGACCAGAAGGGATTCGGCAGGAACCGCGCATCGGCGACCAGGTCGGCATCGGTCGGAGCGCCGTACTTGAACCCGAAGCTGAGCATGGTGACCCGCAGGCCGGCGTGGTCTTCAGGCGCGAACGTCTCGGTGATGAGGGTCGCAAGCTGGTGGATGTTGAGATCGGAGGTGTCGACGACGATGTCGCTCGCTTCGCGAAGCGTCGCGAGGCGGGCGCGCTCGATGCCGATTCCGTCGAGCAGGGTGCCGTCGCCCTGCAGCGGGTGCGGTCGCCGCACCGACTCGAAGCGGCGCACGAGCACCGCGTCGTTCGCGTCGAGGAAGACCACCCGCACGTTGACGCCCGCTCGAAGGGCCTGGATGATGTCCTGCAGCTCGTAGAAGAAGTCGCGGCCGCGGATGTCGACGACCGCGGCGATGCGGGGCAACGAGTTGCCGGCACGCTCGACGAGTTCGACGAGCGGCCGCAGCATCTGCGGCGGGAGGTTGTCGACGACGTACCAGCCGAGGTCTTCGAGTGCGTTGCCGACCGTGGTTCGCCCGGCCCCGGACATGCCGGTGACGATCAGCATCTCCTGCTGCTCGTTCTCCCCCGCGGTCATCCTGCTCCCCTTCCGCGTGTCGACATCCCAGCCTACCGGGGCGAGGGAGCCGCATCGGTGCGCAAGCGGCCGTGCACCGTTGTTGCGAGCGCGGGGCCGATGCCCTTCACCTCGGCGATCTCGTCCTCGGTCGCGGCTCGGAGTCGCTTGACCGAGCCGAAGTGACGCAGCAACTCTTTCACACGCGCCGGCCCGAGCCCGGGGATCTCGGAGAGCACCGAGCCGATGTCGCGCCCCCGCCGCTGGCGTTGGTGCGTGATGGCGAATCGGTGCGCCTCGTCGCGGACGCGCTGGAACAGGAAGAGCGCATCGCTGTTGCGCGGCAGGATGACCGGGAAGTCGGCGTCGGGGGTCCAGATCTCTTCGAGCCGTTTGGCGATTCCGCACAGGTAGATGCCGTCGACGCCCGATTCGGCGAGTGCGCGTGCCGCGGCAGCGACCTGCGGCTGGCCGCCGTCGACCACGAGCAGGTTCGGTCGATAGGCGAACTTCTTGCGCCGACCGGATGCCTCTGCAGCATCATCATCGTTCGCGGGGCTGTTCGCATCGGACGCGGCGTCGCGTTCGTCATCGGCCCGGCGGGCCCCGAGGTACGCCAGCCGCCGCGTGAGCACCTGGTGGATCGAATCGGTGTCGTCGCTCGACTGCGGGATCGTGAACCGGCGGTACTCGTCTTTGCGCGGGAGCGCGTCTTCGAACACGACCATCGAGGCGACGATGTTCGTGCCGCTCAGGTGCGAGACGTCATAGCACTCGATGCGCAGCGGCGCGTCGGCCATGCCGAGCGCCTCTTGGATGTCTTCGAGCGCTCGCGAGCGAGTGGTGAAGTCTGCACTGCGTCGCGTCTTGTAGAGCATCAGGGTCTGCTTCGCGTTCTGCGTCGCGGTTTCGAGCAGGGCCGCCTTGTCGCCGCGCTGTGCGACTCGCAGTCGCACCTTGCGCTCGGCCAGCGCGCCCAGCCAGCTCTCGAGCGCCTCGGTGTCGTCGGGGAGCTCGGGCACGATGACCTCGCGGGGCGGCGTGCCCTCGTCGCCGTAGGCATTCTGCACGACGAAGTCGACCAGTTCGCCGAGCGGCACGTCGAGCTCTTTGTCGACGGTCCACGATCGCACGCCCCGCACGCGACCACCGCGCACGATGAACTGCTGCACCGCGGCCGCGAGCTCGTCGTGGTCGATGCCGAACACGTCGATGTCGACGCCTTCGCCCAGCACCATGGCACTGCGCTCGAAGAACGCGTTCGCGGCCTTCAGCTGGTCGCGGAACCGTGCCGCCGACTCATAGTCTTGTGCCGCCGCGGCGCTGAGCATGCGATCGGTGAGCTCGCCGATGATGCGCCGGTCTTGGTTCTGCATGAACCCGACGAACCGATCGACGTTCTCGCGGTGCTCTTCGATCGACACGCGACCCGAGCACGGGCCGAAGCACCTGCCTATCTGGCCGGCGAAGCAGGGCTTTCCGCTCGCGATCGCACGCCGGTAGTCGCTGTCTTTGCACGTGCGGATCGGGAACAGCTTCAGCAGGATCTCGAGCGTGTCGTTGATCGCCCACATCTTGGGGTACGGGCCGAAGTAGCGTGCGCCAGGAATCTTGCGGTTGCGCGTGACGACCGCACGCGGCGCCTCGTCGCCCAGCGTCACCGCGAGGTAGGGATACGACTTGTCGTCTTTGAAACGCACGTTGAACGGCGGCTTGAAGTCGTTGATCCAGGTGATCTCGAGTTGCAGCGCCTCGACTTCGCTGCCGACCACCGTCCATTCGACCGATGCTGCTGTCGTGACCATGCGTCGAGTGCGCTCGTGCAGCGTGCGCAGCGGTGCGAAGTAGTTCGAGAGCCGCGATCGCAGGTTCTTCGCCTTGCCGACGTAGAGCACACGACGCTCGGCGTCGCGGAAACGGTACACACCGGGCGACGTGGGGATCTCGCCCGTCTTCGGCCGGTACGGGACGCCCTGGGTACTCGACGATGCAGTGCTCATCGCCTAGCTGGCGACCTCGGTGCGTGCCGCGGCGTCGAAGATCTCGCGGAGGAAGTACCCGGTGTGGCTCTCTTTCACCGCGGCCACCTGCTCTGGTGTGCCCGTGGCGATGACCTGCCCGCCGCCTGAACCGCCCTCGGGCCCGAGGTCGATGATCCAGTCGGCCGACTTGATCACGTCGAGGCTGTGCTCGATGACGATGACGGTGTTGCCCTTGTCGACGAGCTTGCCGAGCACCTTCAGCAGCTTGCGCACGTCTTCGAAGTGAAGGCCGGTCGTCGGCTCGTCGAGCACGTACACGCTGCGGCCGTTCGAGCGCCGCTGCAACTCGGTGGCGAGCTTCACGCGCTGGGCTTCACCGCCCGACAGCGTCGTGGCGCTCTGGCCGAGCTGAACGTACCCGAGCCCGACGTCGACGAGCGTCTTCAGGTAGCGATGAATGGCCGAGATCGGTTCGAAGAATTCAGCGGCCTCGGAGATGGGCATCTCGAGCACCTCGGCGATGTTCTTGCCCTTGTAGTGCACCTGCAGGGTCTCGCGGTTGTATCGCTTTCCACCGCACACCTCGCACGCGACGTACACATCGGGCAGGAAGTTCATCTCGATCTTGATCGTGCCGTCACCCGAGCACGCCTCGCATCGACCGCCCTTGACGTTGAAGCTGAACCGGCCCGGCAGGTAGCCGCGCGCCTTGGCCTCGGTAGTCTCGGAGAAGAGCGTGCGAATGCGGTCGAACACGCCCGTGTACGTCGCCGGGTTCGATCGCGGGGTGCGCCCGATCGGTGCCTGGTCGACGTGCACGACCTTGTCGAGCTGGTCGAGGCCGGTGACGCGCCGGTGCTTGCCCGGCACCTTGCGAGCCCCGTTGAGTCGATTGGCCAGCACACGGTAGAGAATGTCGTTCACGAGCGAGGACTTGCCCGAGCCGCTGACGCCCGTGACCGCGGTGAACGTGCCGAGCGGGAACGCCACGTCGACGCCGCGGAGGTTGTTGGCTGCGGCTCCTTGGACGGAGATCATGCGTTCGGGATCGATCGCGCGCCGACGCTCGGGGATTCCGATCTCTTTGCGACCGGAGAGGTAGTCGCCGGTCAGCGAACGCGTGTTCTTCACGAGATCGGCGTAGCTGCCCGAATGCACGACGGTGCCGCCGTTGACGCCGGCGCCTGGGCCGATGTCGACGATCCAGTCGGCGGTGCGGATCGTGTCTTCGTCGTGCTCGACCACGATGAGCGTGTTGCCGAGGTCGCGCAGCGCGATGAGCGTGTCGATCAGGCGGCGGTTGTCGCGTTGGTGCAGGCCGATGCTCGGCTCGTCGAGCACGTAGAGCACCCCAGTGAGCCCGGAGCCGATCTGGGTCGCCAGTCGGATGCGCTGGGCCTCACCCCCCGAGAGCGTGGCCGCCGCGCGGGCGAGGTCGAGGTAGCTGAGGCCGACCCGGATGAGGAAGTCGAGTCGGACCTTGATCTCGCGCAGCACCTGTGCGCCGATGGCCTGTTCCCGATCGGTGAGCTGCAGCCGGTCCATGAACGAGCGGGCATCGGTGAGGCTGAGCAGCCCGACGTCGGCGATGCTGTGGTCATGGATGAGCACTGAGAGCACTTCGGGCTTGAGCCGCTTTCCGTTGCAGACCGGGCACGGCACCTCTCGCAGGTACTCGGCCCACCGCGCACGCTGCACATCGGTCTCGGCCTGCACGTACTGCCGCTCGATGTAGGGCACGACACCCTCGAATCCCGAGGTGTAGCTCATCTCGCGACCGTAGCGGTTGCGCCACCGCACCTTGACCTCGAAGTTGTCGCCGCGCAGCACCGCGGCGCGTGCCTCGTCGGGAAGATCGTGCCACGGCGTGTCGAGCGAGAAGCCGAGATCGCGGGCGAGCCCGTCGAGCAGCTTCTCGTAGTAGTTGTAGAGGCTCTTGCCCTGCGAGGTCCATGGCAGGATGACCCCTTCGGTGATGCTGAGCGACGGGTCGCCCAGCAACAGGTCTTCATCGACCGACATGCGCGTGCCGAGCCCCGAGCATTCAGGACAGGCGCCGAACGGCGCATTGAACGAGAAGGTGCGCGGCTCGATCTCGGTGAGCTGGATCGGGTGCTGGTTGGGGCATGACAGCTTCTCGGAGAACGTCTGCCAGGCCTCGGGGCCGGCAGCGTCGACGTAGTTGATCTGCACGAGCCCGTCGGTGAGCCGCAGGGCGGTCTCGAGCGAGTCGGTGAGCCGGCCGAGCAGGTCGGGGCCGGCGACGAGTCGATCGACCACGACCGAGATGTCGTGCTTGACCTGCTTCTTCAGCACCGGCGGTTCGTCGAGCCGGATCACGTCGCCGTCGACCACCGCGCGCGAATACCCCTGCGCGGCGAGGTCTCGGAAGAGATCGACGAACTCGCCCTTCTTCTTCGAGACGACCGGGCTCAGCACCTGGTAGCGGGTGCCCTCATCGAGCTCCATGAGCTGGTCGGCGATCTGCTGTACGGTCTGGCGCTGGATCTTCTCGCCGCAGACCGGGCAGTGCGGCACGCCGATGCGCGCCCAGAGCAGGCGCATGTAGTCGTAGATCTCGGTGATGGTGCCGACGGTCGACCGCGGGTTGCGATTCGTGGACTTCTGGTCGATGGACACCGCGGGGCTGAGCCCCTCGATGAAGTCGACGTCGGGCCGGTCGACCTGACCGAGGAACTGCCGAGCGTATGCCGACAAAGACTCGACGTAGCGTCGCTGCCCCTCGGCGAAGATCGTGTCGAACGCGAGCGATGACTTTCCGGAGCCGGAGAGGCCGGTGAACACGACCATGGAGTCGCGGGGTATCTCGACGTCGACGTTCTGCAGGTTGTGCACGCGGGCACCGCGGACACTCAGGTGCGAATGGGCATCGAGGCGAGAAACTGGCACCCTACGAGTCTAAGGAGACCCACTGACATCGACGCCGGTGCGGCACCTGCTGTCAGCGAACATACGTTCGATTGCTACCCGAGGTGCCCGGCCTTCTCCATCTGGCGCAGCTCGCGCTTGAGCTCTGAGACCTCGTCGCGCAGACGCGCGGCCAGTTCGAACTTCAGCTCGCCTGCCGCCTCGAGCATCTGCCCGTTGAGGTCGCGGATGAGCTCTTCGAGGTCGTTCGCGCCCTCGGCTGCAATGCCTTCACGCCTGAGGTTGGGAACCGGAGCCCGCTTGCGGTCGTCGCGGCCGGCGAGCAGCTGCGCAGTGTCGGCCTCTTCGCGTGCGAGCACTTCGGTGATGTCGGCGATGCGCTTGCGCAGGGGCTGTGGGTCGATGCCGTTCGCCCGGTTGTACTCGACCTGCTTCTCGCGGCGACGCGTCGTCTCGTCGATCGCCGACTTCATCGAGTCGGTGAGCACGTCGGCGTACATGTGCACCTCGCCCGAGACGTTGCGCGCCGCACGACCGATGGTCTGGATGAGCGAGGTCGAGGAGCGCAGGAAGCCCTCTTTGTCGGCGTCGAGAATCGCGACGAGCGAGACCTCTGGCAGGTCGAGGCCCTCGCGCAGCAGGTTGATGCCGACGAGCACGTCGTAGACGCCGGCCCGAAGCTCGGTGAGCAACTCGACGCGGCGCAGGGTGTCGACGTCGGAGTGCAGGTAGCGCACTCGCACTCCCGCCTCGGTGAGGAAGTCGGTGAGCTCTTCGGCCATCTTCTTCGTGAGCGTCGTCACGAGCACGCGCTCGTCGCGCTCGGCCCGGATGCGGATCTCTTCGAGCAGGTCGTCGATCTGCCCCTTCGACGGCTTGACCACGATCTTGGGATCGACGAGCCCCGTGGGCCGGATGATCTGCTCGACCACGCCGTCGGCGATGCCCATCTCGTAACGGCCCGGTGTCGCCGAGAGGTACACGGTCTGGCCGACGCGCGCCTTGAACTCGTCCCACTTGAGCGGGCGGTTGTCGAGCGCACTCGGCAGCCGGAACCCGTGCTCGACGAGCGTGCGCTTGCGCGACGAGTCTCCTTCGTACATCGCGCCGATCTGCGGCACCGTGACATGCGACTCGTCGATCACGACGAGGAAGTCGTCGGCGAAGTAGTCGAGCAGGCAGTGCGGCGCCTCGCCCGCCTGCCTGCCGTCGATGTGGCGGGAGTAGTTCTCGATGCCCGAGCAGAACCCGATCTGCTCCATCATCTCGAGGTCGAACGTGGTGCGCATGCGCAGTCGCTGCGCCTCGAGCAGCTTGCCCTCGCGTTCGAGCTCGGCGAGTCGCTCTTCGAGCTCGATGCGGATCGTGCCGATGGCCCGCTGCATCACCTCGGTGCTCGCCACGTAGTGGGAGCCCGGGAAGACCGGCACCGAATCGAGCTTGGCCACCACCTGGCCGGTCAGCGGATGGAGGCTGTAGAGCGCCTCGATCTCATCGCCGAACATCTCGATGCGGATCGCGAGTTCTTCGTAGATCGGGATGATCTCGATCGTGTCGCCGCGCACCCGGAACGTGCCCCTCGAGAAATCGACATCGTTGCGCTGGTACTGCATCGACACGAACTTGCGGATGAGCCAGTCGCGGTCGACACGCTGGCCGACCTGCAGCGGCATCATCGCCCCGAGGTACTCTTCGGGCGTGCCGAGACCGTAGATGCACGAGACCGACGAGACGACGACGACGTCGCGCCGGCTCAGCAGCGAGTTCGTCGTCGAGTGCCGCAGGCGCTCGACCTCGGTGTTGATCGACGAGTCCTTCTCGATGAAGGTGTCGGTCTGCGGAACGTAGGCCTCGGGCTGGTAGTAGTCGTAGTACGAGACGAAGTACTCGACGGCGTTGTTGGGCAGCAGCTCGCGGAACTCGTTCGCGAGCTGTGCCGCGAGGGTCTTGTTGTGCGCGAGCACGAGGGTCGGGCGCTGCACCTGCTCGATGAGCCAGGCGGTGGTCGCCGACTTTCCGGTGCCGGTCGCGCCGAGGAGCACGACGTCGGTCTCGCCGGCGTTGATGCGACCGGCGAGTTCGGCGATCGCCTGCGGCTGGTCGCCGCTCGGACGGTAGTCGCTGATGACCTCGAACGGTCGGACGGAGCGAGTGGCCTGCATCTTTCAAGTCTAGAAGCGACCACCGACACTACGCCCGGTCGCGCTCCTCGACGATGCGCGCCCAGAGCGCGTCGGCCTGGCTCATGGTGTGCGCGAGCGTGCCGTCGGTGTCGATGACCACGTCGGCGATCTCGAGCCGGGCCGTGTTGCCGACCTGGGCGTCGACCCTGGCCTCGGCATGCGGCGCCTCGAGTCCGCGCTCTTCGACGAGCCGTTTCACCTGGGTGCGGCGAGGCGCGTTCGTCACGACGATGAGGTCGAACGGGTGGTCGACGGATGCCTCGACCAGCAGCGGCACGTCGTAGACGACGACGGCCGACGGGTCTTCGGCCTCGGCCTTCGCGATGAGCCGCCCCGAGAGTTCGCGCACTGCGGGGTGCACGATGGCGTTGAGCTTCGCCCGTGCCGCGTCGTCATGGAAGACGTGCTTGCCGAGCTTCTCGCGATCGAGCGTGCCATCGCCCCGCAGGAACGCGGCGCCGAACTGCTCGACGATCGCGGCGAGGGCCGGAGAGCCGGGCTCGACCACCTTTCGGGCCAGCTGGTCGGCGTCGAGGTGCACCGCCCCGTGTTCGACGAGTCGCCGCGCGACGGTTGACTTTCCCGAGGCGATGCCGCCCGTCAGGCCGATGAGATACACACCACCACTCTAGACGTGGCAAACTCGACCCGACGGACGGAGGCGTCGAATGCTCGAGCTGCTCACGGGCACGGGTCTGGCCCTCGCCGCCGGGCTGAACGCCTGGATCCCGCTCGTCGTACTCGGCGCGCTCGATCGGTTCACCGGTCTCGTGGAGCTGCCGGCGGGTTGGTCCTGGCTCGCGAACGAGTGGGTGCTGCTCATCCTGGTCGTACTGCTCGTGGTCGAGTTCGTCGCCGACAAGATCCCGGGCCTCGACTCCGTGAACGATGTCGTGCAGACCTTCGTTCGGCCGACCGCCGGCGGACTCGCGTTCGGATCGGGTGTGGGCGCGACCACGGTCGCCGTGACCGACCCCGAGGCGTTCTTCACGTCAGCCCAATGGGTGCCGATCGCTGTGGGCGCCGGCCTGGCGCTGCTCGTGCACCTCGCGAAGGCAACTGCCCGACCTGTCGTCAACACGGCGACCATGGGCGTCGGTGCGCCGGTCGCGAGCGCCGTCGAAGACGCCGGCAGCTTCACGCTGGCGTTCGCGGCGATCCTCGCGCCCGTGCTCGTGGTCCTCGGCATCGTGCTCATGGCGATCGTGGTGATCCTGCTCGTGCGCCGGCGCCGGAGGGCGCGAGCAGCCGGCGCCACGGAGCATCCGTTCACCGTCGATTGACTGCGCAGTACCGAGACGGATGACACGGGAGACGCCCGAAGGCCGGCCCCCTGACGGGGACCGGCCTTCGGTATCGCGAATCGCGACCTGTCAGTTGCTCGAGAGCTTCTCGCGCAGCGCAGCGAGCGATGCGTCGTCGGCGAGGGTGCCCGCGCCGGCCGAGTCGCTCGAGTACGAAGCGCCAGCCGAGGCGAACGAGTCGTCGGCCACAGCAGCAGCGTTCGCCGCGGCGACCTGCTTCTTGTGCGCCTCCCAGCGAGCCTGGGCTGCAGCGTAGTCCTGCTCCCACTTCTCGCGCTGGGCCTCGAAGCCCTCGCGCCACTCGTTGGTCTCGGGGTCGAAGCCCTCGGGGTACTTGTAGTTGCCCTGCTCGTCGTACTCGGTGAGCATGCCATACAGCGCCGGGTCGAACTCGGTGCCCTCGGGGTCGACGCCCTCGTTCGCCTGCTTCAGCGAGAGCGAGATGCGGCGACGCTCGAGGTCGATGTCGATGACCTTGACGAAGACCTCTTCGCCGACCGACACGACCTGCTCTGCGAGCTCGACGTGCTTGCCCGAGAGCTCGGAGATGTGGACGAGACCCTCGATGCCGTCGGCGACGCGCACGAACGCACCGAACGGAACGAGCTTCGTGACCTTGCCCGGCGCGACCTGACCGATCGCGTGGGTGCGGGCGAAGACCTGCCACGGGTCCTCCTGGGTCGCCTTGAGCGACAGCGAGACGCGCTCGCGGTCGAGCTCGACCGAGAGCACCTCGACGGTGACCTCTTGGCCGACCTCGACGACCTCGCTGGCGTGCTCGATGTGCTTCCACGAGAGCTCGGAGACGTGCACGAGACCGTCGACGCCACCCAGGTCGACGAACGCACCGAAGTTGACGATCGACGAGATGACACCCTTACGGATCTGGCCCGGGTGGAGGTTCGCGAGGAACGTCGAACGCGACTCGGACTGCGTCTGCTCGAGGAGCGCGCGGCGCGAGAGCACGACGTTGTTGCGGTTCTTGTCGAGCTCGAGGATCTTGGCCTCGATCTCCTGGCCGAGGTACGGCGTGAGGTCGCGAACACGGCGAAGCTCGATGAGCGATGCCGGGAGGAAGCCGCGCAGGCCGATGTCGACGATCAGGCCGCCCTTGACGACCTCGATGACCGAACCGGTCACGACGCCGTCGGCTTCCTTGATCTTCTCCACGTCGCCCCATGCGCGCTCGTACTGAGCACGCTTCTTGGACAGGATGAGGCGGCCTTCTTTGTCTTCCTTCTGCAGGACGAGTGCCTCGACGGTGTCGCCGACGCCGACGACCTCGCTGGGGTCGACGTCGTGCTTGATGGAAAGCTCACGCGAGGGGATGACACCCTCGGTCTTGTAACCGACGTCGAGGAGCACCTCGTCGCGGTCGATCTTCACGACGGTGCCCTCGATGAGGTCGCCGTCGTTGAAGAATTTCAAAGTCTTCTCGACCGCGGCGAGGAAATCGTCAGCAGATCCGATGTCGTTGATTGCGACCTGCTTGGGCGCCTTGGTCGTTGCGGTTGTCATGTAGTGAATGCTCCGTAAAGGACAAAATCGAGCCCATCGCGCGGGAGAGCGTGTGTAGTGATTTCCGCGATGGGCGTGCGGACAGGGATGTCACACGAGTGACGCTCCATCCTAACGGAATGGTTGCGCCCGCAGCAACCGCGGCCCCTCGCTCCCCCAGTGAGCTCAGCCGAGCAGCGCCGACCTGAGGGTGTCGAGCCCGACACCGCCGAGCCCCAAGGCACGCCGATGGAACTCGCGGATGTCGAACGACGCGCCCTCGCGGCGCGCGAACTCGTCGCGCAGCTGCTCCCAGATACGCTGGCCGACCTTGTACGACGGCGCCTGGCCCGGCCAGCCGAGGTACCGGTTCACCTCGAAGTGCACGAACCCCGCGTTCATGTTGACGTTCTGGCCGAGGAACTCGAACGCGTAGTCACCCGTCCACACGCCGCCGCCGTCGGGTCGCTGCTTGCCGAGGTGCACCCCGATGTCGAGCACGACGCGCGCCGCCCGCATGCGCTGCCCGTCGAGCATGCCGAGGCGATCGGCGGGGTCGTCGAGGTAGCCGAGACCCTGCATGAGCCGCTCGGCATAGAGCGCCCAGCCCTCGGCATGACCCGAGGTGCCGGCGAGCTGACGGCGCCAGGTGTTGAGCTGACCACGGTTCACGACCGCCTGCCCGATCTGCAGGTGATGGCCCGGCACGCCCTCGTGGTACACGGTCGTGAGCTCGCGCCAAGTGTCGAACTCGGTGACGCCCTCGGGCACCGACCACCACATGCGGCCGGGGCGCGAGAAGTCGTCGCTGGGCCCCGTGTAGTAGATGCCGCCCTCTTGGGTCGGTGCGATCATGCACTCGAGCGTGCGGATCTCGGCGGGGATGTCGAACTGCGTTCCGGCGAGTTCGGCGACGGCGCGGTCGCTCGTCTGCTGCATCCACCGTTGCAGCGCGTCGGTTCCGTGCAGCTTGCGGCTGGGGTCGGCGTCGAGCACGGCGATCGCCTCGGCGACGGATGCCCCGGGCGAGATCTCGTTCGCGATGGACTCCTGCTCGGCGACCATGCGCGCGAGCTCTTCGACGCCCCACTCGTAGGTCTCGTCGAGGTCGATCGCAGCACCGAGGAAGCGTCGCGACTGCAGGGCGTAGATGTCGCGCCCGACGGCATCGTGCTCGCCCGCGACGGGCTGCAGTTCGCCCTCGAGGAAGTCGGCGAGCCGACCGTAGGCCGTCGCGGCTTCGAGCGCGCCGTCGCCGAGGCGACGCTTCAGCGCATCGGGGAGCTCATCGTCGCCGGCCTTCGCCGAACCCGCGAACTTGCCGAAGAACCCGTCGGGTCGCGCATGCTTGCGTACTTGCACGGCGACCTCGCGCACCTGGCGCACCGCCGGCACGATTCCGCGGTGCACACCTTCGCGAAGGGTCTCGACGTACCCGTCGATCGCGCCGGGCACCGCCGTCAGGCGCGTGGCGATGCGCTCCCACTCGACGGGGTCGTCGGTGGGCATGAGGTCGAAGACGTCGCGGATCTCTTGAGCCGGGCTGGCGATGACGTTGAGGTCGCGCAGGTGGAGGCCGGCCTCGTGCTGCTCGACGGTGAGCTCGAGTTCGCTGCCGAGGTCGGCGACGGTGATGCGGTCGACGTCGTCGACGGGCGTGGCGGCGCGGAGCGCCGCGAGCGTCTGACGCGTCGCCGCGATCGCACGTTCGTGGCCGGCCGGCGAGTAGTCGGCGAGACGGTCGTCGTGGGAGGTGCGGCCGATGTAGGTGCCGACGCCCGGGTCGAGTTCGACGAGTGTGTCGACCCACCCCTCTGCGATGCGATCGACGTCGGTCGGGGTGCGCTCACTCGATGACATAGGAGCGAGCATAGGGCAGCGCGCCGACACCGCGCAGCGTGCCGCCGACCCGCGCGACCGCCATCGCACGGGTCAGTGTGCCGCGTCCTCCCAGTTGGCCCCGCGCCCGATCTCGACGTCGAGCGGGACGAGGAGGTCGGCCGCGTGCCCCATGCGGTCGCGCACGATGGCTTCGAGTGACTCGGACTCACCCGGTGCGACTTCGAAGATGAGTTCGTCGTGCACGGTGAGCAGCATTCGACTGGCGAGCCCCTGGGTGGCGATCTCGGCTTCGACGCCGACAATGGCGATCTTCATGACGTCGGCTGCGGAGCCCTGGATCGGTGAGTTCAGCGCGGCGCGTTCGGCGTTCTCACGAAGCACGCGATTGGGGCTGTTCAGGTCGGGGAACGGACGTCGGCGACCGAAGATCGTCTCGGTGTAGCCGTCGACCTTCGCCTGTTCGACGACACCGCGCAGGTAGTCGCGAACGGCACCGAACCGCTCGAAGTACTCGCGCATCAGCTGCTGCGCCTCAGCACGCTCGATGCGCAACTGCTTCGACAGCCCGAAGGCACTCAGCCCGTAGGCGAGGCCGTAGGACATGGCCTTGACCTTCGTGCGCATGAGCGGGGTGACATCGGCCGGGTCGACCGAGAAGACGCGCGCCCCGACGAACCGGTGCAGGTCTTCGCCCGCGTTGAACGCCTCGATGAGGCCCGGATCGCCCGACAGGTGGGCCATGATGCGCATCTCGATCTGCGAGTAGTCGGCGGTCAGCAACTCGGCGAACTCGGGCCCGTGCCGGAACGCCTTGCGGATGCGTCGACCCTCGGCCGTGCGAATGGGGATGTTCTGCAGGTTCGGGTCGTTGGAGGACATGCGACCGGTCGCAGCGCCGATCTGCCCGTAGGAGGTGTGGATGCGCCCATCGGCCGCGATCGACTTGTCGAGCGACTCGACGATCTGCCGGAGCTTCGTCGCGTCGCGGTGCTCGAGCAGGTATCCGAGGAAGGGGTGCGGGTTGGAATCCTGCAGGTCTGCGAGGGCGCTCGCGTCAGTCGTGTAGCCGGTCTTCGTCGATCGGGTCTTCGGCATGCCGAGCTGGTCGAAGAGCACCTCCTGCAGCTGCTTCGGCGAACCGAGGTTGACCTCGCGGCCGATCTCGGCATAGGCGAGCTGCGCGAGCCCCGCGGCGCGGTCGCCGAGTTCGGACGACAGCGTCGAGAGCTCGGAATGGTCGACCGTGACGCCGCGCAGCTCCATGGCCGCGAGCACCGGCAGGAGGGGCATCTCGACCTCGGCGAGCAGCCGACGAGAGTTCTCGGACAGCGCCCGCAACACGACCGGCGCGAGGCGCAACGAGTACCAGGCGTACTCTGGCGCCCCGGCGTCGCTGCCCTCTTCGGGAACGAGCATCGACGGGTCGGCCTGCGGGATCTTCTCGCCGAGATGGAACGAGACGAGGTCGGCGAGCGACTTCTCTTGCAGGGCCGGGCGCACCAGCCATCCGGCGACCAGCGGGTCGAGCACCAGTCCGGCGAATTCGAGGCCCGACCTCGTCAGCGCCTTCAGCTGCCCCTTGGCGTCGGTGATGATCTTGGGGGCGTCGCCGGCAAGCCACGCCTCGAACGGCTCGAGGTCGGCTCGACCAGCCTGCCATGGAACGCGCACCGACTCGTCGGACGTGGCGATTCCTGCACCGATCACGTGGCCGTCGAGCACATCGAGGCTGAGGCCCAGACCGGCCGGCTCGGCGACTACGGCCCGCTCGAGCCAGCTCGCGAGCTCGTCGCCGGTGAGTGCGCGTGAGGTCGGCGCAACCTGCGCGGGCGCAGGTTCGGCCGCCACCGGCGCGACGGGCGCGGCAGCAGCGACGCCACCGCCGGTGCCGTTCGCCTCGCCCGCGGCGAGCTTGGTGACCCGCTCCATCAGCGTGCGGAACTCGAGGCGCTCGAAGAGCGGGCGTACGGAGTCGAGGTCGATCGGTTTGGCCTCGAGTTCGTCGAGCTCGACATCGAGTTCGACGTCGCGTACGAGTTGGTTCAGCCGGCGGTTTCGCACGGCGTTCTCGCGGCCGTCGCGCAGGTTCTGGCCGACGACGCCCTTGATCTCGTCGGCGTGCGCGAGGATTCCGTCGAGATCGCCGTACAGGCCGAGCCACTTGACGGCGGTCTTCTCGCCGACCTTCGGAATGCCGGGGAGGTTGTCGCTGGTCTCGCCGACGAGGGCCGCCACGTCGGGGTACTGCTCAGGGCGGATGCCGTAGCGCTCGATGACCGCGTCGGTGTCGTAGCGCTTGAGCTGTGAGACCCCCTGCGTGTTCGGGTACAGCAGGGTCACGTCATCGTTGACGAGCTGGATGGTGTCGCGGTCGCCCGAGACGAGCAGCACGCGATAGCCATCGGCGCGGCCGCGGGCGGCGAGGGTCGCGAGGATGTCGTCGGCCTCGAAGTCTTCTTTCTCGATCGTGCGGATGCCCATCGCCCGCAGCGCATCTTGGAGCAGCGGCACCTGGCCCCGGAACTCGACCGGCGTCTCGCCGCGGTTGCCCTTGTACTCGGCGTACTCGCGCGTGCGGAACGACTGGCGCGACATATCGAACGCGACCGCGAGGTGGGTGGGCTTCTCGTTCGCGAGCAGCAGCAGCAGCATCGACAGGAACCCGTGTATGGCGTTCGTGTGCTGCCCGTCGCGGGTAGAGAAGCTGTCGACGGGCAGGGCGTAGAACGCCCTGAAGGCCAGCGAATGGCCGTCGATCACGAGGAGGGTTGGCTTAGCTGCGTCCGACACCCGACAAGACTACAAGCGGCCGCCGACACTGTCCGACGCCGCGGGTTCGGCCGGGCGGCGGTCTGCGAAGACCGGCCTGAGAACGGCGGATGCCGCGACGAAAGCGTTCGTCGCGGCATCCGGTGGTCTCGATACGGGCGCTGGCGGGCCCGCTCGACCGACGAGGTTACTTCTTCGCAGCGAGCTGCTCGATGATCGCCTGCGAGACGTCTTTCATGGTGAGGCGGCGATCCATCGAGGCCTTCTGGATCCAGCGGAACGCCTCGGGCTCGGAGAGGCCCATCTTCTCGTTGAGCAGGCCCTTGGCGCGGTCGACGAGCTTGCGCGTCTCGAACCGCTCGACGAGGTCGCCGACCTCGGCCTCGAGCGCGATGATCTGCGCGTACCGTGCGAGGGCGATCTCGATCGCCGGCAGCAGGTCGTTGGGCGTGAACGGCTTGACGACGTATGCCAGTGCGCCCGCCTCGGTCGCCCGCTCGACGAGCTCTTTCTGGCTGAACGCCGTGAGCAGCACGACGGGGGCGATGTGGCCCTTCGAGAGTCGCTCGGCGGCCGAGATGCCGTCGAGCTGGGGCATCTTGACGTCCATGATGACGAGGTCGGGGCGCAGCTCGGTGGCGAGCGCGACGGCCGTCTCGCCGTCACCCGCCTCGCCGACGACCTCGAAGCCGTTGTCGCGCAGGATCTCGACGATGTCGAGGCGGATGAGCGACTCATCTTCGGCCACGACGACGCGGCGCGGTGCCGGCTGGGTAGATTCGGTGTCTGTCACGCAGGAAAGCCTACGGTATTCTGGGCGAGGCCTCTGGCCGGTGTGGCGGAATGGCAGACGCGGAGCACTCAAAATGCTTTGCCCGAAAGGGCGTGTGGGTTCGACCCCCACCACCGGCACCTCAGCCGTGAGAGCGGCGCACCAGATCGTGCTCGAGCGCGAAGGTCGCAGCCTGGGTTCGGGAGCTCACCCCGAGCTTGACGAAGATGTTGCTTACGTGGCGTTGGACCGTGCGTTCGCTGAGAAGCAGCTCGGTGGCGATCATGTGGTTGGTGATACCCTCGGCGACGAGTTGCAGCACCTGCGCCTCCCGCCGGGTGAGGCCATGCGCCGACCGCGCTGTCGACCCCGCCAGAAGAGCCCTCGCGCGGGCGAGGTCGGGGGCAGCGCCGAGCTGCGCGAAGGTCGCCGTGGCGGCCTCGAGTTCGAATTGCGCCCCCTCCTCGTCGCCCACGGCGCGATATGCGGTCGCGAGGAGAACCGAGGTCACCGCGGTCTCGTACGGCGCGGCCAGCTCGCGCCATCCCTCGGCGGCTCGCCGCAGCGGCGCGAGGGCGGATGAAGCCCGGCCGTCGGCCAGGGCGACCTCACCCATCGCCCGGAGGTGCTCGACTCGCACCAGAGTCGTCCCGAAGGCGTGGGCGTACAGGCCCATCTCATCGACCGCGGCGACAGCCTCGGCCGGCTCGCCCGCCGCAAGCATGATCGTGATGTGCGCCGGCAGAAGGCCGCACCGGTCTTGGGGGCGCTCCGTTTCACTGAGCGCTCGTCGTACACCGGCGGCTGCGGCCTTCACGTCCCCCTGGGCGAGGCGCATGAGTCCCAGCCCGGGTTGAACCGTGGCACCGAGGCTGCTCGCCCGCCGGTAGGCGAACTCGGCGTCGGCGTATTCGCCGAGCAGCCGGAGAGTTTCGCCGAGCTCGTAGCAGGCATGTCCGGCCAGTCGCGCCCCGTGCCCACCGGTGAGTTCGTCTACGGCGGTCACGAGCTCGTGCCGGGCTGCACTCCATTCCCCGCGACGCCGCTGCAGCACGGCCCGGTAGACCTGGCAGTTCGCGAGGAACGGCCCCGACAGGGTCGGCGCAGGCAGCGTGGACATCCAGGCCTCGAGCGCGCGCTCCCACTCCTGCCCACGGGCCAGGTCATGCGCCTCCAGCTCGGCGTTGGCGATCGAAGCGCAGAACAACGATGCGGTCGTTCGCGGCGACGTCTCACCCGCGGTCACTCGCAGCATCGCCTCGTCGAGACGCTCGAGCCCTTCGTGCGTCGCGCCGGCGTTGAGCCACGCGCGTCCGGTGAGCATCGTGGCGAACGCATCCAGGTCGGCGTCGGCCCGCTCGCGACCCTGTGCCCTCGCCGGGGCGAGCAGAGCACGTGCGTCGTCGTACCGGCCTGTGGCGAAGCACCCGTATGCGGTCGCCACGAGCAGCCAGGCGGGTTCGGTGCCGTACCCGCCCGCAACCTCGCGGAGTCGAGCCAGCCAGCCGTTCGCGCGGGCCATCTCGCCATCCAGCAGATATGCATTCCAAAGCCAGAACGCGTCCATGGAGGCGGCATCCATCTGACCCGCCGCAACTCTGAGCGCGAAGGCACGATCGAGGGCGGCCGCCGCCGCCTCGTGCCGACCGCTGAGTTGCGCGCACTCCGCGAGCATCTCGAGGTCTTCGACGGTGAGTTCTTCGAGCGCCGTGGCGGCGAGGAAGCCGGCGCACGCGTCGTCCCAGCGGAACCCGCGATGCGCTGCGCGGGCCTCGGCGAGCTCAGAAGCGGCATTGCTCACGGCGGTCTCCCTCATCCCCAAGTCTCCCACCGCACGCCCACAGCTGGGTAGAAGTGCCCATGCTGCTCACGCCATCCGACGGGGAATGCCGATGCCGCGCGGCTCGCACAGGGGGACCTTGGGGTCAGCGTCGCTCGTCGGTTGGGCTCCGACCCCGGAGCATCCGCCCGGAGCGACATCCATAGCCGCCTCAGCGGCACACATCAGGAGGACGGAGACATGATCACCTACGAGAGCAGTACGTACATCGCCAGGCCGGCGGAGCAGGTCTTCGCGTACGTCGCCGACGTGCGCAACGACCAGCACTGGCACAAGGACGTCAAGTCAGCGACCGTCACCAAAGGCGACGGCAAACTCGCTGTGGGCACCGTCTTCGATGTCAAGGGGATGGTCTCGGGCACCGAGGAGATCATCGCCTATGAGGCCCCCCATAAAGTCGTCCTCAAGGGCGGCGACATGGGGAAGATCGTTCCGATCGACATCCGCACGATCGAGCCGGTCGACGGTGGGGTGCGGTTCACCCGGCACATCGACCTCGACGCAGGCGGCTTCATGGGCTGGATGACGAATCGCATGCTCGGATGGGCCACCAAGCGTAACGCCCAGTTCGTCGAGAACCTCAAGAATGTCCTCGAAGGGGGCTGACCACGGGCACCTGAACGGCTACGCGCCGCCTCGTGCGGGCGGGTGGTGCACTCCACGGTGAATCTCGTAGAGGCGGGCGTGCCCTGGCTCGTTCGGGTCGTCGACGATCGGCTCATCGGCCATGAACAGTCGGATGACGTGTGCCAGCTCGCCCGAGTGGCTGAAGTTGATCGCGTGCGCGGCGCCCTCGATCTTCACGATGAGCACGTGCGTGTCGGCCTGGCTGGCGACCTCCTGCACGCGCGCCGGACCGGGCATCAACGGATCGCGGTCGCCGAGCACCACGAGGGTCGGAATGCGCAGTTCGAGCAGGCGTTCGAGCGACGGATACTGCGTGAGCGACCGGAACATGCGCACCGTGCTCGACACGCCGAAACGCAGGTAGTCGGGGGTCACCACGCTCATGAGTCGCGGGGGTTCGCGGGTGCCGTCGCGGCTGATCTGCCCCATCGCACGGCGGAACGGCTGGTTGAAGATGCCGCCCGCCGGTGAGACGAGTACCGCACGGTCGATGCGGTCGGGATGGTGGTACGCGAACTCCGTGATGACGGGGCACCCCATCGAGTTGCCGACGAGCGTCGCCCGCTCGACACCCTTGGCGTCGAGGAACCTCACGGCCGCGTGGGCGAGGTCGGGGACGTCGAGCCGGCCGGCGGCTTTACCGCTGCGCCCGAACCCGGGAAGGTCGGGTACGAGGGTGTGGAAGTCACCGGCCAGCCGCTCGGCGGTGGGCAGCAGGTATCGGCCCGAAAGCCCGAATCCGTGCACGTGCAGCATCGCCGGCGCGTCGGGCGGTTCGGGCGATTCGCGATAGAAGACGTCGACGCCGTCGACCTCGGTCCATCGCTCGGCGAGACTCGACGCGGGTCTTCTCGGAGTGCGTCGCTCGCGACGCCGCGATGCGCTCGACGTGCTGGACTTCGCCGACATCGTCATCCCCGATCCGCGTCGCATACGCGAGCCGTCGCAGCTCGCACGAGCCCATGCTCCTCCGAATCGCCCCGGTTCGCATCCCCCTTCGGCGATCACACCTGCGACCGATGTCGAACCCCGGACGTGCCGAAGGGAGCCGGGCCCAAGGGCCGGCTCCCTTCGGAGTGCGGGCTAGAGCACGTCGCCGACGACATGCACGCGCACGTCGTTCGTGGTGCCCGGGATGCCGGGAGGGGAACCCGAAATGATGACGACCCGCTCGCCCTTCGCGGCCTTGCCGGTCTTGGCGAGCACGTCGTCGACCTGGCCGACCATCTGGTCGGTGTGCGTCACCCGGTCGACGATGAACGACTCGACGCCCCAGTTGAGCGCCATGCGGCGGCGGATGGCCGGGTCGGGCGTGAAGGCGAGGATGGGGATGACCGAGCGGATGCGGGACATCCGTCGAACCGTCTCGCCGGTCTCGGTGAACACGCAGAGGTACTTGGCCTCGACGAAGTCGGCCACCTCGACCGCCGCGAGCGTGATCGCGCCCGCCTGCGTGCGCGGCTTCGTGCCCAGGGGCAGGATGCGCTCGAGGCCGTGCTGCTCGGTCGACTCGACGATGCGAGCCATGGTCTCGACCGTGACGACGGGATACTCCCCCACGCTCGTCTCGCCCGAGAGCATGACCGCATCGGCGCCGTCGAGCACGGCGTTCGCGACATCCGACGTCTCTGCACGGGTGGGAACCGGGCTGTGGATCATCGACTCGAGCATCTGCGTGGCGACGATGACCGGCTTCGCGAGCCGCCGTGCGATCTCGACCGCGCGCTTCTGCACGATGGGCACCGCCTCGAGCGGCAGCTCGACGCCGAGGTCGCCGCGCGCGACCATGATCGCGTCGAACGCCTCGGTGATCTCGTCGAGCGCATCGACGGCCTGGGGCTTCTCGATCTTCGCGATGACCGGCACGCGCCGGCCGACCTCGTCCATGATCTCGTGCACCCGGGTGATGTCGGCGGCATTGCGCACGAACGACAGGGCGATGAGGTCGGCGCCGAGCTCGAGGCCCCAGCGCAGATCGGCCTCGTCCTTTTCGGAGAGCGCCGGCACGTTGACCGCGACGCCGGGCAGGTTGATGCCCTTGTTGTTCGAGACCGGGCCCGCGACCACGACGCGAGTGGTGACGACGACGCCATCGGTCTCGACGACCTCGACGCGAACCTTGCCGTCGTCGATCAGCAGGAAGTCACCCGGCTTGACGTCGTTCGGGAGTCCCTTGAAGGTCGTTCCGACGATCTCTTCGGTGCCGACGATGTCTTCGGTGGTGATCTTGAAGATGTCACCTTCGGCGAGCTCATGGGGTCCGTTCTCGAACTTGCCGAGGCGGATCTTCGGCCCCTGCAGGTCGACCAGCACGGCCACCGCACGGCCCGAGTCGCTCGCCGCCTTGCGCACGTTCTGGTAGACGCCCTCGTGCACGTCGTACGTGCCATGGCTGAGGTTCATGCGGGCGACGTCGACGCCCGCATCGATGATCGCGCGGATCTGGTCGTAGCTCGATGTCGCCGGCCCGAGGGTGGCGACGATCTTCGCTCGTCTCATGTGATTGTGCTCCCGGTGTTGCGCGCCGAAGCGCTCGTGATGGTCGAACGGCGCGCCGATCGGCGCGTCGGGTCAGATGGAGATCGCGCGGGCCGTCGCCGCGATGGGACTCGGCAGCGAGGTGTCACCTTCAAGGTACCGGTCGACGGCGGATGCCGCAGCACGGCCCTCGGCGATCGCCCAGACGATGAGCGACTGGCCGCGGCCGGCGTCGCCGGCGACGAAGACGCCCGGCTGCGCGGTCGCGTAGTCTGCCTCGCGAGCGAGGTTGCCGCGGTCGGTGACCGTGAGCTGCAACTGCTCGTCGAGGGCCCGCGACTCGGGGCCGGTGAAGCCCAGGGCGAGCAGCACGACATCGGCGGGGATCTCACGCTCGGTGCCGGCCTTCGGCACCCGGCGCCCGTCGAGGTACTCGGTCTCGGCGACGCGGATGGCGCGGACCTCGCCGACCTCGTTCGCCAGGAACTCGACGGTCGAGGCGAGGTACTGACGCACGCCGCCCTCTTCATGGGCGCTCTGCACCTCGAAGACGGTCGGATGCATCGGCCACGGCTGGTGCTCGGGTCGAGCCTCGCCCGGCTGTCGGCCGATGGCCAGGTTCGTGACCGACAGCGCACCCTGCCGGTGTGCGGTTCCGATGCAGTCTGCACCGGTGTCGCCGCCGCCGAGCACGACGACATGCTTGCCCTCTGCACTGATCTGGTCGAACACCTCGTCACCGGCGAGATGCCGGTTCGACTGGGTGAGGTACTCCATGGCGAAGTGCACGCCGGGAAGGTCGCGGCCCGGCACGGGGAGGTCTCGCGGAACCAGTGCCCCGGTGGCCACGACGACCGCGTCGTATCGCTCGCGCAGGTGATCCCACGTGATGTCGACGCCGATGTCGACGCCGGCCCGGAAGCGGGTGCCCTCGGCCGTCATCTGCGCGAGTCGCAGGTCGAGGTGCTTCTTCTCCATCTTGAAGTCGGGAATGCCGTAGCGCAGCAGCCCGCCGATGCGATCGTCGCGCTCGTATACGGCGACGGTGTGACCCGCGCGCGTGAGCTGCTGGGCGGCGGCGAGCCCCGCGGGCCCCGAGCCCACGACGGCGACGGTCTTGCCCGTCAGGCGCCCAGGCGGCTGCGGCTGCACCCAGCCGTTGCCGAACGCCTGGTCGATGATCGAGACTTCGACCTGCTTGATCGTGACCGCAGGCTGGTTGATTCCCAGCACGCACGCGGACTCGCACGGCGCCGGGCAGAGACGCCCGGTGAACTCGGGGAAGTTGTTCGTCGCGTGCAGTCGCTCGATGGCCGCGCGCCCCTCGCCGCGGTACATCAGGTCGTTCCATTCGGGGATGAGGTTGCCGAGCGGGCAGCCCTGGTGGCAGAACGGGATGCCGCAGTCCATGCAACGGCCGGCCTGTCGGCGCAGCTGCGCCGGGTCGCCCTGCTCGTAGACCTCTTTCCAGTCCATGATGCGCACCGGAACGGGCCTGCGCTTGGGCAGTTCGCGCTCGGTGACCTTCAGAAAGCCCTTCGGGTCAGCCATTCGTCACCTCGAGGATTCGTGTCCAGACCACGTCGCCGTCGGGGTCGAGCCCCTCGTCGACCGCGCTCTGACGGGTACGGAGTACCGCGGCGTAGTCGCGCGGCAGCACTTTGGTGAAACGGTCGAACGCGGCGTCACCGTCGTCGAGCAGCGCGGCCGCCACCGTGGATTCGGTCTCGGCGAGATGCTGCACGAGCAGGTCGCGCACGATCTCGCGATCGGCGCTGCCGAGCGGGAGCAGTTCGAGCTCCCCGCTCGTGAGCGACTCACGGTTCATGCGGCCCTCGCGCAGGTCGAGCACATAGGCGGTACCGCCCGACATGCCAGCGCCCAGATTGCGGCCGGTCTCACCGAGGATCAGCGCGAGCCCCCCGGTCATGTATTCGAGCGCGTGGTCGCCCACGCCTTCGACGACCGCGGTCGCACCCGAGTTGCGAACCAGGAACCGCTCGCCGACGATGCCGCGAATGTACATGCTGCCGCGCGTCGCGCCGTAGCCGATGACATTGCCGGCGATGACGTTGCGCTCGGCGACGAAGCCGCTGTCGCGCGGCGGGCGCACCACGATCTGACCGCCCGAAAGGCCCTTGCCGACATAGTCGTTCGAGTCGCCCTCGAGTCGCAGCGTGATGCCGCTCGGCAGGAACGCACCGAGCGACTGCCCCGCCGAACCCGTGAGGGTGACGTCGATGGAACCGGTCGGCAGGCCATGCTCGCCGCGCCGAAGTGTGACCTCGTGCCCGAGCATGGTTCCGACCGCGCGCTCGGTGTTCTTGATGGGAAGCGCGATCTCGACCGTGCCGCCGTCGTCGAGCACGAGGCTCGACCGGCGGATGAGCTCGTTGTCGAAGTGCTGTTCGAGCTCGTGGTCTTGCGGGCGGGTGTTGCGCCGCGGGTCGGACTCCGAGAAGTCGGGTCCGACGAGCACCGGCGTGAGGTCGAGACCTGACGCCTTCCAGTGGTCGAGCGCCCGGTCGACGTCGAGCAGTTCGCGCCGGCCGATGATCTCGTCGAGCGAACGGTAGCCGAGCTCGGCGAGGTACTCGCGCACCTCTTGGGCGATGAACTCGAAGAAGTTCACCACGAACTCGGGCTTGCCGGTGAATCGCTTGCGCAGCTCTGGGTTCTGCGTGGCAACGCCGACGGGGCAGGTGTCGAGGTGGCAGACGCGCATCATGACGCAGCCCTGCACGACGAGGGGGGCCGTGGCGAAGCCGAACTCCTCGGCGCCGAGCAGCGCCCCGATCACGACGTCGCGACCGGTCTTGAGCTGGCCGTCGACCTGTACGACGACGCGGTCGCGCATGCCGTTGAGCATGAGGGTCTGCTGGGTCTCGGCGAGGCCGAGCTCCCAAGGCGTGCCGGCGTGCTTCAGCGAGTTCAGCGGGCTCGCCCCGGTGCCGCCGTCGTGCCCCGAGACGAGGATGACGTCGGCGAGAGCCTTCGCCGTGCCGGCGGCGACTGCGCCGATGCCTGACTGGCTCACGAGCTTGACGTGCACGCGCGCCTTGGGGTTGGCGCGCTTGAGGTCGAAGATCAGCTGTTTGAGGTCTTCGATCGAGTAGATGTCGTGGTGCGGCGGCGGCGAGATCAGGCCGACGCCCGCAGTCGCGTGACGTGTGCGCGCGACCCAGGGGTAGACCTTCGTCGGCGGCAGTTGGCCTCCCTCACCGGGCTTCGCACCCTGGGCGAGCTTGATCTGTATGTCGTCGGCGTGCGTGAGGTACATGCTCGTCACGCCGAACCGGCCCGATGCGACCTGCTTGATGGCGCTGCGCCGCTCGGGGTCGAGCAGCCGGTCGAGGTCTTCGCCGCCCTCACCCGTGTTCGACTTCGCGCCGAGGCGGTTCATCGCGATCGCAAGCGACTCGTGAGCCTCTCTCGAGATCGACCCGTAGCTCATCGCGCCCGTCGAGAAGCGCTTCACGATGGATTCGACCGATTCGACCTCGTCGATCGGCACGGGAGCCCTGGTGCCGGTGCGCAGTGCGAACATGCCGCGCAGCGTGAGCAGCTCTTCGGCCTGGGAGTCGACGAGCGACGTGTACTCGCGGAACACGTCGTAGCGACGGTTGCGCGTGGAGTGCTGCAGGCGGAACACCGTGTCGGGGTTGAACAGGTGCGGTGAGCCGTCGCGCCGCCACTGGTATTCGCCGCCCGTGTCGAGACGCTCGTGCGCGCGCACGGCGACGTCTTCGGGGTAGGCGGCCGTGTGCCGGTCGAGGTTCTCGGCGGCGATGACGTCGAGACCGACGCCGCCGAGCTTCGAGGTCGTCCCGGTGAAGTAGTCGTCGATGAACTCGTCGGAAAGCCCGATGGCCTCGAAAGCCTGCGCACCCGCGTACGACGAGATCGTCGAGACGCCCATCTTCGACATGATCTTCAGCACGCCCTTGCCGAGCGCCTTGATCACGTTGTGCACGGCTTCTTCGGGCGTGATACCTGTGATCACGCCCGACCGCACGAGGTCTTCGCAGGTCTCCATGGCGAGATACGGGTTCACCGCGGATGCCCCGTACCCGACGAGGAGCGCGACGTGATGCACCTCGCGCACGTCGCCTGCTTCGACGACGAGGCCGACCTTCATACGGTTCTCGGCACGGATGAGGTGGTGATGCACCGCCGCGAGCATGAGGAGCGAGGGAATGGGCGCGAGGTCCTTGTTGGAGTCGCGGTCGCTCAGCACGATGAAGGCCGCGCCCTCGTCGATCGCCTCGTCGACCTCGGCGCACATCGCGGCGAGCCGGTCGCGCATCGCGTTCGGCCCCTCGTCGAAACGGTAGAGGCCGCGGATCGTCACCGCGGTCCGTCGCCCGGGCGACGGGTCGATATGCACGATTTTCGCGAGTTCGTCGTTGTCGATCACGGGGAACGAGAGCGAGACCTGACGCGCGTGCTCGGGCCCGGCACTCAACAGGTTGCGCTCGGGTCCGAGCGAGGTGCCGAGCGACGTGACGACGGCTTCGCGGATCGAGTCGAGCGGCGGGTTCGTCACCTGGGCGAACTGCTGCGTGAAGTAGTCGAAGAGCAGGCGCGGGCGCTTCGACAGCACCGCGATGGGCGTGTCGGACCCCATGGCGCCGAGCGGCTCGGCGCCGGTGCGCGCCATCGGCGCGAGCAGGATCTTCACCTCTTCTTCGGTGTAGCCGAACGTGCGCTGGCGACGGTTGACCGAGGCCGGGGGGTGCACGATGTGCTCGCGCTCGGGCAGGTCGGAGAGGCGGATGCGCCCTTCATGGAGCCAGTCGCTCCACGGCTCGGCAGCGGCGAGGTCGGCCTTGATCTCGTCGTCTTCGATGAGCCGGCCGGCCTCGGTGTCGACGAGGAACATGCGGCCGGGCTGCAGCCGGCCCTTGCGCACGATGCGGCTCTGCGCGATGTCGAGCACGCCGATCTCACTCGCGAGCACGATGAGCCCGTCGTCGGTGACGACGTACCGGCCCGGTCGCAATCCGTTGCGGTCGAGCGTGGCGCCGACGAGCGAGCCGTCGGTGAAGACGATCGCGGCCGGCCCGTCCCACGGTTCCATGAGCATCGAGTGGTACTCGTAGAACGCGCGCCGCTCGGGCGTGATCTCGGTCTGGTTCTCCCACGCCTCGGGAACCATCATCATGACGGCGTGGGGCAGGCTGCGACCCGCGAGGGTCAGGAGTTCGACGACCTCGTCGAACGATGCCGAGTCGCTGGCGCCCGGCGTGACGATCGGCAGGATCGGCGCCAGGTCGCCGAGCACGTCGGATTCGAGCTGCGACTGCCGAGCGCGCATCCAGTTGCGGTTGCCCTGGATGGTGTTGATCTCGCCGTTGTGCGCGATCATGCGGAACGGCTGCGCGAGCGGCCACGAGGGGAACGTGTTCGTCGAGTACCGCGAGTGCACGAGCGCCAGCTTCGACGCGAACCGCTCGTCGGAGAGATCGGGGTAGAACGGCTCGAGCTGCAGCGTCGTGACCATGCCCTTGTAGACCAGCGTGCGGCACGACAGCGACGCGAAGTAGAGCTCGAGTTCGCGCTCGGCGCGCTTGCGCAGACGGAAGGTGAGGCGGTCGAGCGCGATGCCCGCCACCCGCTCGCCGATCGACGTTGTCGCCGACGACTGCACGAAGAGCTGCTGCACCACGGGCATCGCCGCGCGTGCGAGCGTGCCGAGCTCATCGGGCCGCACGGGGACCTCGCGCCAGCCGAGGATCTCGAGGCCCTCTGCGGCCGCAAGCTCGGCGAGCTTGCGCTTGACCGTGCTTCGCGTCGTGGGGTCGACCGGAAGGAACGCGTTGCCCACAGCGTACGAACCGGCCGCGGGCAGCGGGAACGTCGTGACCGCGCGGAGGAAGCCGTCGGGGATCTGCGTGATGATCCCGGCGCCGTCACCCGTGCCGGCGTCGGAGCCGACCGCGCCGCGGTGCTCGAGGTTGCGCAGCGCGTCGAGCGCCGCGGTGATGATGTCGTGCCCCGCCGTGCCGCGCAGCGTCGCGACCATGGCCAGGCCGCACGCGTCTCTCTCGGCGCCGGGGTCGTACATGCCCTGGGCAGGGGGAACCGAACCGAACCTCGCGAAGGGTGGGGTGAGCGACACAGAGACCGTCCTCATCAAACTCATTTGCAGCGGGGGACGTCGTCGGCCCTTCAAGGGGGTGTCGCTGCGCATGGTGCGGCGCAGCTTCGGAGAACTCGGCGGGCTACCTCGCTGAGGAGGTGGGACGGCTCGGGCTTGTGGCCGCCGTCTCGCCCTGGGGATCGTTCTCGCCCTCGACGCCATCGTCGAGAGAGTCGGAGTCGGACTCGATTTCGTCCGATTCTACCTCAGCGTCGGGTTCCTTCCATTCACGTCCGGGAACGTAGGGGCTCGGCTCGTCGCCGGTGTGCCTGCGACGCTGCACGAGGTAGATCACGATGCCGAGCACGACCGCGGCGAAAGAAGCCCAGACGTTGACCCGGATGCCGAGGAACATCTCGCTCGGGTCGAGGCGGATGGACTCGAAGAAGGAGCGGCCGAGCCCATACCAGATGAGGTACACGGCGAAGGCCTTGCCCCACCGCAGGTTCACCTTGCGCTCGAGCAGCACGATGACCGCCGCGCCGGCGAGGTTCCAGATGAGCTCGTAGAGGAAGGTCGGGTGGAACAGGGTGCCGTCGGCGAGCCCCGCCGGGAACGCGGCGTTGTCGGACGGGATCTCGAGACCCCACGGAAGGTCGGTCGGCGAACCGAACAGCTCGTGATTGAACCAGTTGCCGAGCCGGCCGATGGCCTGGGCGACCAGCAGGCCGGGAGCGAGCGCGTCGGCGAACGACCAGAAGCGCAGTCCGGTGAACCGGCAGCCGATGATGACACCGATCGCCCCGCCGATGAGCGCGCCGTAGATGGCGTTGCCGCCCTCCCAGATGTTCCAGATGGCACCGGGCTGGAAGGGATTGAAGACGTTGGCGCCCTCGAAGAAGTAGTCGTCGGGATGCGTGAACACGTGGTACAGCCGCGCGCCGATGATGCCGAGCGGCACGGCCCACAGGGCCACGTCGAGAACGACCCCCGGTTCGGCGCCGCGTTTGGTCAGGCGGCGCGACGTGATGATGACCGCCAGGACGATGCCCACGAGGATGCAGAGCGCGTAGGTCTGAATCGTGAGGACACCCCACGGCACGGGGATTTCGAGGGCACGCCACTCGGGGCCGGGACTCGGGATGCTGAACGGGGCGATCACTCGGCTTCTTGCCTTTCCTCGTGCGACTGCTGGCCGTGAAGGCCAGAGTCAGCGTACTTCACTCGCGGCGCGTGCCGCGCGTCAGCTCGGCCGCGAGCTCGCCGACCGCGGCGACGCCGCCCTCGGCCAGGGCCTTCACGAGCGCCGAACCGACGATCGCGCCGTCGGCGTACTCGAGCACCTCGGCGACCTGGGCGGCCGTCGAGATGCCGACGCCCACGCAGCTCGCGGGCGCGCCCGCCGACTTCAAGCGCTCGACGACCGTGCGCGCGGCGCGGTCGACGTCGGCGCGGGCGCCGGTGATGCCCATCGTCGACACCGCGTACACGAAACCGCGGCTCGACTCGACGACCCGCGCAATGCGGGCTTCGGTCGATGTCGGGGCGGCGAGGAACACCCGGTCGAGCCCGGTGCGCTCTGACGCGGCGATCCAGTCGGCGCCCTCGTCGGGGATCAGGTCGGGTGTGATGAGGCCCGCGCCGCCGGCCGCGGCCAGGTCGTCGGCGAATCGGTCGACGCCGTACTGCACCACGGGGTTCCAGTAGGTCATGATGAGCACCGGCGCGTCGACGCGCTCGGTGATGCGCCGCACCGCCTCGAAGCCGTCGGCGAGCCGGAATCCGCCGGCGAGTGCGTGTTGCGTGGCTGCCTGGATGACGGTGCCGTCCATCACGGGGTCGGAGTACGGCAGGCCGAGTTCGAGCACGTCGACGCCGTTCTCGACGATGGCGACCGCCGCGTCGATGCTCTCATCGAGAGTGGGGAATCCGACCGGCAGGTACCCGATGAGGGCGCCGGATGCCTCGTCGTTGCGCCGCGCGATGACCGGCCCGACCGTTCTCATTCGCCCGCCTCCTGGTCGTAGAGGCCGAAGTACGTCGCAGCCGTCTCCATGTCTTTGTCGCCGCGGCCCGAGAGGTTCACGAGGATCGTCGCGTCGGGGCCGAGTTCGCGCCCGAGTTCGATCGCTCCCGCGAGGGCGTGCGCCGACTCGATCGCGGGGATGATGCCCTCGGTGCGGGTGAGCAGGCGCAGCGCCTGCATCGCCGCGGCGTCGGTGACGGGGCGGTACTCGGCCCGTCCGATCGCGGCGAGCCAGGAGTGCTCGGGACCGACGCCCGGGTAGTCGAGACCCGCCGAGATCGAGTGCGACTCGATGGTCTGGCCGTCATCGTCTTGCAGGAGGTAGCTGCGGGCGCCGTGCAGCACGCCCGGGCGCCCCTTGGTGATGGTCGCCGCGTGGCGTTCGGTGTCGACGCCCTCCCCGCCGGCCTCGAAACCGTAGAGGCCCACGTCGGCATCGTCGAGGAATGCGTGGAAGATGCCGATCGCGTTCGAACCGCCGCCGACGCATGCGGCCACCGCTGTGGGCAGGGCTCCGGTGAGCTCGAGCACCTGGGCCCTGGCCTCCTCGCCGATGACCTTCTGGAAGTCGCGCACCATCTCGGGGAACGGATGGGGTCCGGCGACCGTGCCGAAGATGTAGTTGGTCGTCTCTACGTTGGTGACCCAGTCGCGCATCGCCTCGTTGATCGCGTCCTTCAGGGTGCGCGACCCTGCCTTGACCGCAACGACCTCAGCGCCGAGCAGGCGCATGCGCGCGACGTTGAGCGCCTGCCGCTCGGTGTCGACCTCGCCCATGTACACGGTGCACTCGAGCCCGAACAGCGCGGCAGCGGTCGCCGTGGCGACGCCATGTTGCCCGGCACCCGTCTCGGCGATCACGCGCGGCTTGCCGATGCGCTTGGTGAGCAATGCCTGCCCGAGCACGTTGTTGATCTTGTGCGAGCCGGTGTGGTTGAGGTCTTCGCGCTTCAGGATGATGCGCGCCCCACCGGCGTGCGACGCGAAGCGAGGTACCTCGGTGATGATCGACGGACGGCCGGTGTAGCTGCGCCCGAGTTCGACCAACTCGGTACCGAAGGCCGGGTCGAGCTTGGCCAGGTCGTAGGCCTCGCCGAGTTCATCGAGGGCGGCGACGAGGGATTCGGGCACGAATCGCCCACCGAAATCGCCGAAGTACGGACCGGTCTGCGCTCTGAGCGCCATGTCACACCGCCAGGAATGCTGAGAGGTTTGCGATGGGGTCGCCCGTGACGAGGGCTTCACCGATGAGCACCACATCGGCACCCGATGCACGGTAATGCGCGACGTCGGCCGGTGAGAGCACGGCGGATTCCGCGACGCGGACGGCTCCGTCGGGGAACCGATCGGCGAGTCGCCCGAAGAGATCGCGGTCGAGTTCGAAGGTCGACAGGTCGCGTGCATTGACGCCGATGAGCTGCGCGCCCAGCGCGGCCGCACGCTCGAGTTCGTCGGCGGAGTGCGTCTCGATGAGCGGGGTCATGCCGAGCGCGACGATGAGGTCGTACAGTTCGCGCAGCGTTGTGTCGTCGAGCGCCGCGACGATGAGCAGCACGAGATCGGCGCCCGCCGCCCGGGCCTCGAACACCTGGTAGGGCGTCGCAATGAAGTCTTTACGCAGCACGGGAAGGGCCACCGCGGCCCGAACGGCTTCGAGGTCGGCAAGCGAACCGCCGAATTTGCGACCCTCGGTGAGCACGCTGATCGCGCTCGCGCCGCCGAGCTCGTAACTGCGAGCGAGGGCCGCCGGGTCGGCGATCTGCGCGAGCGCGCCCCGCGAGGGGCTGGATCGCTTGATCTCGGCGATGATCTTGATGTGCGAGGCAGGGCGCAGTGCCTCGAGCGCGTCGAGCGCGGGCGGGCGCGCGAGCGCTGCGGCCTCGACGTCGGCGAGCGGTTTCGTCTCGCGGCGCGCGAGCGCGTCGGCGACCGAGTTCGCCGTCAGGTCGGCGAGCACTCAGTGAGCCTTCTCGGCGACCTTCGAGCCGCCGACTCCGTAGCCGGCGCGCGCCAGCAGCCAGCCCACGATGGCGCCGACGAGGAGCAGCCCCGCCGATGCCCAGACGAGCCACTGCGCGTCGAAGAAGAAGGCGATCGTGCCGATCGTGAAAGCCACGAGCATGATCGTGACGGCGGTCCATGCCGCGGGCGAGTGTCCGTGGCCGGGATCTGCGGTCTCAGTGCTCATGATGCTCCTTCGTGCGCGGGGGTTTCGCCCGCAAGTCTAGCGGTTCGGTTCGGTCGGGCCCGTGTCATCGGTCGGGCCCGTGTCATCGGTCGGGACGATGTCGTCGGTCGGGTCGTCGCCTCGGCTCAGTTCGTCCCAGTCGTCGATAGCGTGGTCGGATGACGGCTGCGCGGCTTGGCCCGGGCCGGCCTGCTCGAGACGCGCTCCACGGTATCGGCGCGACGACGCGGGCCAGCGTGTTCCGGTCGCGAGCACGAGCACCCCTGCGACGATCAGGATGAGCCCGGCGATCACCGCGGCCGTCGGCCAGAACGTGGCCACCACCGCGCCCACGAGCGCCGCGGTCGGTTCGGAACCGGCCACCCCCGTGGCATCCGTCACGGCCGGCGAGACCGCCGCCACCGGATCGCCGATCGAGAGCGAAGCGGCGAGCACGATCGAGCCGCCCAGCAGCACCTCGAGGACGCCGAGGATGATGCGGATGCCCGGTCCCGCGATCGCGAGGGCGGCCACGAGGGCGAGCCCGGCGAGGCCGAGCGCCGCGAGCGCCGGTGACGCGATGCTGCCGGCGACCGCGATGGCATCGGATGCCCCGCCGCCGGCATTGCTCGCGAGCACGAGCTCGTACCAGGTCTGGCTCCAAGACAGCAGCGCCAGCCCCGCCCCGACGACCGTGGCGAGGATCGCGGGCACCTTCATGCGATCGGCCCTCACGACGCGATCCGGCGCATCGCGTTCGCCACCGCGACCGCGCGCAGCGGCGCGGCGGCCTTGTTGCGGGACTCCTCGAACTCGGAGTCGGCGTCGGAGTCGGCGACGAGCCCGGCCCCGGCCTGCACGTGGGCGATGCCGTCGGCGATCGTCGCCGTGCGGATCGCGATCGCGAGGTCGGCGTCGCCGCCGAACCCGAAGTAGCCGACGACTCCCCCGTAGAGACCGCGCTGCGCGGGCTCGAGGTCGTCGATGATCTCGAGCGCGCGCGGCTTCGGCGCGCCCGAGAGCGTGCCCGCCGGGAACGTCGCACGGAACACCTCGATGGCGTTCGTACCGGGTGCGAGGTCGCCCTCGACCGACGAGACGAGGTGCATGATGTGGCTGAACCGCTCGACGCGCATGAACTCGGTCACCTCGACCGATCCCGCGGTGCAGACCTTGGCGAGGTCGTTGCGGGCGAGGTCGACGAGCATCAGGTGCTCGGCCTGCTCTTTGGGGTCGGCGATGAGCTCCGCCTCGAGATCGGCGTCCTCTTCGGGTGTCGCACCGCGCGGCTTCGACCCGGCGATCGGATGCGTGAACACGCGGCCGCCCTGAACCTTGACGAGCGCTTCGGGCGAGGAACCCACGATCCAGTACGGCTCGCCCGCGACGTCTTCGAGGTGCACGAAGTACATGTACGGGCTCGGGTTGAGGCTGCGCAGCACGCGATACACGTCGAGCGGGTTCGCCGTGACCTCGTGCTCGAACCGCTGCGAGATGACCACCTGGAAGACGTCGCCGTCGTGGATGTGCAGCTTCGAGCGGTCGACGGCGCCGAGGAAGTCGTCGCGCTCGGTACGATGCCGGGGCTCGGCGGCGCGCGACAGGTCGATGTCGGCGAGCCACGCCTCGGCCGGCTGCGCGAGCCGTTGCTGCATGCGGTCGAGCCGCGCCTGCGCACCCTGCCAGAGCGCGTCGGCCGGCTCGTCTGCGTCGTTGAGCACGGACGCGATGAGCTGCACCGTGCCCGTGCGGTGGTCGATGACGACGAGTTCGGCGACGAACGAGAACGCCTGACCGGGGATTCTCGACTCGGCCGGCGGCCGGTTCGGCAGGTGCTCGATCTGCCGCACCGCCTCCCAGCCGATGAATCCCACGAGCCCGCCGGTGAGCGGCGGCGCACCAGGAACGTCTTCGGTACGCCAGCGGTCGAACATCGCCTCGAGGGCTCTCAGCGGGGGCAGGTCGGCGGCATCGCCCAATGCCCGCCCTGCGTCGAGGCCGTAGTCGAGCCACTCGACCCGGTCGTCGGCCTCGGTGATGACGCCGTATGACGAGACCCCCACAAACGAGTACCGCGACCAGATGCCGCCCTGTTCGGCCGACTCGAGCAGGAAGGTGCCCGGGCGCCCGTCGGCGAGTTTTCGGTAGATGCCCACGGGCGTCTCGCCGTCGGCGAACAGCTCGCGCACGACGGGCACGACGCGGCGCCCCGTGAGCAGTCGGGTGAATTCGTCGAACGTGGTCGTGGCAACGGCCAACGGTCTCTCCTCGTCGTCAGTCGGCGGGCGGACTCTTCAGTCGGAAGGCGGAAAGCCCTGCACGACGTCGATCGGATCGCCGTCGAAGCAGGTGCGGGTACCGGTGTGGCAGGCGACGCCGATCTGCTCGACGCGTACGAGGAGCGTATCGGCGTCGCAGTCGAGTGCGGCCGAGCGCACGTACTGCACGTGCCCCGAGGTGTCGCCCTTACGCCAGTACTCCTGCCGCGAGCGCGACCAGAACGTCACGCGCCCTTCGGTGAGGGTGCGGTGAAGGGCCTCGCGGTCCATCCACCCGAGCATGAGCATCTCGCCCGTGTCCCACTGCTGGATGACCGCCGGCAGCAGTCCCTGATCGTTGAACACAGCGCGATCGACGGCCTGCGCGGCGGTCGACGCTGCGGGGTTCGTCATCGCACGATCCTCCCATCGGCCGCCAAGGCGGCCTTCACCTCGCCGATCGAGATCTCGCCGTTGTGGAACACGGATGCCGCGAGCACGGCATCGGCGCCCGCGGCCACCGCCGGGGCGAAGTGCGCGACTGCTCCGGCACCGCCCGAGGCGATCACGGGCACCCTTGACAACTCGTGCATGAGCGAGGTGAGTTCGAGGTCGAACCCCTGCTTCGTGCCGTCGGCGTCGATCGAGTTCACGAGCAGCTCGCCCGCGCCGAGTTCGATGGCCTGTCGCGCCCACTCGAGGGCGTCGAGGTCGGTTTCGGTGCGCCCGCCGTGCGTCGTCACGACGAAGCCCGACGCGGTGCGGCCCGACCGCTTCACGTCGAGCGAGAGCACGAGCACCTGCGCGCCGAACCGGTCGGCGATCTCGCCGATGAGCGGTGGGCGGGCGATCGCGGCGCTGTTGACGCCGATCTTGTCGGCGCCGTGGCCGAGCAGGCGCGCGACGTCTTCGGCGGAGCGGACCCCACCGCCCACGGTGAGCGGGATGAAGACCTGCTCGGCAACGCGCTGCACCATGTCGTAGGTGGTCGAGCGGTCGTCCACGGTCGCCGTGACGTCGAGGAACGTGAGCTCGTCGGCACCCTGCTCGGAGTAGCGGGCGGCGAGTTCGACGGGGTCGCCGGCGTCGCGCAGGTTCTGGAAGTTCACGCCCTTGACAACGCGACCTGCGGCGACGTCGAGGCACGGGATCACACGGACGGCGAGTGACATCTCGAACTCACAACCGTGCCGCGTGGATGGCACTCACGAGGATCGCGCGTGCGCCGAGCGAGTACAGCTCGTCCATGACGTGGTTCATGTCGACGCGCGGGATCATGACCCGGACCGCGACCCAATCGGGGTCGTGCAGCGGCGACACCGTCGGCGACTCGAATCCGGGTGCGGCGGCCGTCGCGCGCTCGAGGTGCGCGACGGGAACGTCGTAGTCGAGCATCACGTACTGGCGGGCGACGAGCACCCCCTGCAGTCGACGCAGCAGGGTGGCCGCGCCGGGCTTGTCGGCACCGGATCCGATCAGCACGGCCTCTGAATCGAGGATGACGGGTCCGAAGATCTCGAGCCCGGCTTGGCGCAGTGTCGACCCGGTCGAGACGACGTCGGCGACCGCGTCGGCCACGCCGAGGCGCACCGCCGACTCGACCGCGCCGTCGAGCTTCACGAGCTTGGAAGGGGTCACGCCGTGGCCGGCGAGGAAGTCGCCGACCAGGCCCGGGTAGCTCGTCGCGACCCGAACGCTCTCGAGGTCGGCGAGCTCCGAGAACGCTCCGGCGGGGCCGGCGAAGCGGAACGTCGAGTCGCCGAAGCCGAGCGGGGCGATCTCGACGGCGTCGGAGCCGGAATCGAGCAGGAGGTCGCGGCCCGTGATGCCGACGTCGAGCGCGCCCGACCCGACGTACGTCGCGATGTCGCGCGGGCGCAGGTAGAAGAACTCGACACCGTTGCGGGGGTCGGCGGTGTGCAGGTCGCGCGGGTCACGGCGACCGGTGTAGCCGGCCTCCCAGAGCATCTGCGCGGCGGTCTCGGCGAGCGAGCCCTTGTTGGGCACGGCGATTCGGAGTACTGGCTGGTTCGGCATTTCGCGGCTTTCGTGTCGACTGGTCTGATCGGTCATGGACGTGATCAGAGATGTCGGTACACGTCGGCGGGTGCAAGGCCCTTCGCGAGCATGAGCACCTGCAGGTGGTAGAGCAGCTGCGAGATCTCTTCGGCCGTCTCGTCGTCGCTCTGGTATTCGGCGGCCATCCACACCTCGGCAGCCTCTTCGACGATCTTCTTGCCGATGGCGTGCACTCCGGCGTCGAGCTCGCGCACCGTGCCGGAACCCTCGGGACGGGTGCGGGCCTTGTCGCTCAGCTCGACGAAGAGCTCGTCGAATGTCTTCACCCGTCTAGGCTACCGGTGCGAATGCGGGTGCGCCGCCGCGGCGTCGCGGAGCTCGGCGATGCGCTGTGCCGGGTCGTCGCCGTTGTAGACCGCGGATCCCGCGACGAACGTGTTCGCGCCGGCTTCGGCAGCGATGCCGATCGTGTCGGCGGTGATGCCGCCGTCGACCTGCAGCCACACGTCGAGCCCGGCGTCCTGAACGGCGTCGGCGATGCGTGCGAGCTTGGACATCGTCTCGGGAATGAATGATTGGCCGCCGAATCCCGGCTCGACCGTCATCACGAGCACCTGGTCGAACTCGGGCAGCAGGTCGAGGTATGGCGTCGCATCGGTGCCCGGCTTGAGTGCGATACCCGCCCGCGCCCCGATGTGGCGCAGCCGCCGGGCGAGGGCGACCGGCTCGCCCGCGGCTTCGGCGTGGAAGGTCACGGAGTGCGCGCCCGCTTCTGCGTAGCCCGGCCCCCACCGGTCGGGATCGTCGATCATGAGGTGCACATCGAGCGGGATGGGGCTCACCTGCGCCAACCGCTGCACCATGGGCAGCCCGAATGTCAGGTTGGGCACGAAGTGGTTGTCCATGATGTCGACGTGCACGAGGTCTGCCGTGGAGATGCGCCCGAGCTCGCGCTCGAGGTTGGCGAAATCGGCAGCGAGGATGCTCGGGTTGATCCGCGTCGTCATGTCGCCAGCCTATCGATCACGCAGCGGCGTGAGGTCACGCGGTGCGCTCGAGCAGGGCGATGAACATCGCATCGGTACCATGGCGGTGCGGCCAGAGCTGCACGGTTTCGGGCGTGCCTGCGAGGTCGAGCGGATGCCGCGACACCGCGTCGACCACGGCGCGCGTGTCGAGCTGCGAGACCTTGCCGGCGTGCCGCTCGAGCGCGCCGCGCAGGGTGCCGAACGTCTCGGCCGAATGCGGTGAGCACGTCACGTAGGCGAGGACGCCGCCGGGCCGCAGTGATCGGATCGCTGCGTCGAGCAGCTCGCCCTGCAGCTTCGTGAGTTCGGCGACGTCGGCGGGCTGCTTGCGCCACCGCGCCTCTGGGCGGCGCCGAAGGGCACCGAGACCCGTGCACGGCGCATCGAGCAGGATGCGGTCGAACCCGCCCTCGGCACCGAGCGCCGCGGCGTCGAGTTCGCGGCCGTCGAGTTCATGCACCTCGACGGCGAGCGCCACCCCGGCGATCGCCTTGCGCACGAGCTCGGCGCGCGCGGGAACGATCTCGTTGGCGTCGAGCACCGCTGCGCTCGCGAGCGCCTCGGCTGCGAGGATCGCGGTCTTGCCCCCGGGGCCGGCGCACAGGTCGAGCCACCGTTCGCCCGGCGCGACCGGGCGAGCCCGGGTCAGCGCGAGCGCCGCGAGCTGCGACCCTTCGTCTTGCACGCGAACGCGGCCCTGCGACTGCTCGACGAGCGCGAGCGGATGATCGGCTGTGAACCCGAGCGGCGAGTACGCGTTCGGCCTGCCGAGGTCGCCGGGGCCCGGGGCATCCGAACCGGGAAGCGCAACGAGGTTCACGCGGGGTGCGGCGTTGTCGGCGGCGAGAAGGGCGTCGAGTTCGTCGCCGCGCCCTTCGTGTGCGAGACCGGCGCGCAGGGCGCGCACGATCCACTTCGGATGCGACGAGACGGCGGCGAGCTTCGCGTCGGCGCCGCCCGCGGTGTCGCGCGCGACATGCTCGCGCCATTCGTCGGGCGACGTGCGGGAGACGGTGCGCAGCACCGCGTTGACGAAGCCTGCCGCGCCGGGCGCGATGCGCTTGGCGAGCACGACCGACTCGTTGACCGCGGCGTGTGTCGGCACCCTCGTCGAGAGCAGCTGGTGGGCGCCGAGTCGCAGGATGTCGAGCACCGGCGCATCGATGCGGTCGGTCGGGCGGCCCGCCGCGAGCGCGATGACGGCGTCGTAGAAGCCCTGCATGCGAAGGGTGCCGTAGCCGAGCTCGGTCGCGAGTGCGGCGTCTTCGGGGCTGAGGCGCGACCGTTCGATGCGGTTCGGCATGAGCAGGTTCGCATACGCCTCGTCGGTGCGCACCGCCTCGAGCACTTCGTAGGCGACGATGCGCGCGGGTGAGACGCGCACCTGCTTGGGTTCGCGCGATCGGTCATGACGTGCACGGCGGCCGGCGCCTGCACTGCTGCCGGCGCCGTTCCGTCGTGCGTCGTCGCGTCGCCCGCCGCTGCCTCGTTCGTCGGTCATCGTGCCACCGCCTCATCGACGCCGAGTCCGCGCCACCAGTCGGCCGCGCCCATCGCGGTGCGGCCGGCGGGCTGCACCCGCAGCAGTTCGATGCCGCCGTCGGCGGTGCCGACCACGATGCGCCTGCCCTGCGCGCGGACGACACCTGCACCCGGGCGCGTCAGGTCGTCGAACGGGCGTGCCTCGAGCACCTTCACTCGCGCACCGCCGACCTCGGTGAAGGCGCCGGGCTCGGGAGTGACTCCGCGAAACCTCGCGTCGACCGACGCGGTCGGCTGCCCCCAGTCGAGGCGGGCGTCGTCGATCGTGAGCTTCGGCGCGAACGTGGGATCACCCGCCTGCGGGGTCGCGATCGCCGTGCCCGACGCGATCGCGTCGACGACCCCGGCGGTGAGCTCGGCCCCCGACACCGCGAGTGCCTCGAGCAGCTCACCCGCGGTCTCGCCGGCACCGACGGCGCGCTGCGCGGTGGCGAAGACATCGCCCGCGTCGAGCTCGGCGACCAACTGGAACACGGATGCTCCGGTGACCGCATCGCCCGCCATGAGCGCCCGCTGCACAGGGGCGGCGCCACGCCACGCGGGCAGCAGCGAGAAGTGCAGGTTGATCCAGCCCTGGCCGGGCAGTGACAGCAACGGTTCGTGCACGAGCCCGCCGTACGCCACGATGACGCCGAGGTCGGGTTCGAGCGCCGCTATCGCGGTCGTCGCCACCGCGTCGAGGCGTGCGGCCTCGATGATCGGCACCCCGAGCCGCTCGGCGGCCTGGGCGACGGGCGACGGCGTGAGCACCCGCTTACGCCCGAGCGGCGCGGGCGGGCGCGTCACCACACCGACGACCTCGTGCCGACCGGCGACGAGGCGCTCGAGGGTCGGGACAGCGGGCGCCGGGGTTCCGGCGAAGACGAGACGCAAGCGGGGCACACTCCATTCTGGCCGATCGTGTCCGCCGACGGGCGGAGCCGCCTACGACACCTCGGGATCGTCGAACCGCACCCGCAACGTGGGCGCCTTGCGCACGGGCTGCCCCGCAACCGGTCGTCGGCGCTCGGTCGCGACCCGTATCTGCTCGGCCTTGAGAACCTCGGCGAGCCGATTCGCGGCGCCGTAGTCGGCTCGAACGATCGCACGCTCGAGCCCGGAATCCTCGGGTACCGGCCCGAGCACGTCGATCGCGCCGCCGAGCTCATCGAGTGCGGCGAGTGCGTGCTCGAGATGTTCGCGCCGTGCGCGCACTGTCGCGACGCGTACCGCGGGCGGGAACCGGAGTTCGCGCCGGGCGGCGAGCTCTGCCGATGCCCACCGGTCGTGCCGCCAGGTCGCGAGCGCCGTGCCGATGGCACCGCTCACCCCGACGAGGAAGACCGGCGCCCCCGGTGCAGCGAGGGCTGCGGCATTCGACCACCACCGCAGGCAGTCTTCAGCCACGCGCAGCGACTCGCGCACGAGCATGCGCTCGCCATCGAGCAGCAGCACCGCACGATACCCGCCCTCTGCGATGGGTTCGGCACCGCGGGTGGCGACGACGAGCTGCGGGGTCGAGTCGACCGTGAGCACCGGGCGTTCGCCGTCGGAGCGCACGATGCGCACGGCCGGGAACGCACGGCCCAGATCTTCGGCGGTGCGCGCCGAACCCGCGGTCACCCCGCGCAGGCGCGTGCCGTCGCAGTTCGCGCAGCGCCAGTCGGCGGCACTGCGTCCGCAGAGCCGGCAGTGTGCGGCGCCCGTGGCGGTAGGCGAGGTCAGCGCTCCCCCGCACGTGGTGCACGACGCCGGCTGTCGACACGTGTCGCAGACGAGCGACGGCGCATACCCGGGCTGCGCGACTTGCACGAGCACCGGCCCCGCCCGAAGCGCGTCGGCCGCGGCGGTCCACGCCGTCGACGGGATGCGCGCCGCGCGCGCCCGCTCGTCGGCAGCCGCCTGGTTCTCGGTGACGACCACGTGCGGACGGACGGCGCGGGCACGGGGCACCGCACGCACCCAGCCGACCTCGACGAGGCGCTGCACGTCGACGCTGCGGGTGTGCCCCAGGAACACCAGGGCCGCGCCCGACTGCTCTTGGCGCACGAGCGCCGCATCGCGGGCGTGCACGCCCGGCGCGAGCGGCTCGGCCTGCAGGGCGTCGCCGTCGTCCCAGAGCGCGATGAGCCCGAGGCGGTGCGCGGGCGCGTAGACCGCCGACCGGTTGCCGACGATCACGCGCGCGACCGGCTCGCCGGCGCGCAGGAACCCGCGGTAGCGCTCGGCGCCCGGCTGGCGTGCATCGGTGCGGATGACCCGACTCGGGTCGACGCGATCGGCGAGGGCCGCCTCGAGCTGCTCTTGGTCGCGATAGTCGGGGACGACGAGGATCGCGCTGCGATCGTCGGCCAGCGTGCGGGCGGCGGCTTCGGCGAGCGTCACCGCCCACGCGCCGACCCATGCCCCGCTGCCGAGGCGCACCGGTTGGGGAACTGCGGCGAGGGTCATCCGTTCGCCCTCGCGCAGGCCGCGCTCGACGGCGCCCTCGTCGTACCCGGTGACCGGCGGCGGGTCGACGGGCAGCGGCCCCGGGGCCGTCTGGTCGGCGAGCCAGGCCTTCTCGGCGCGCACATACCGCCCGGGGATCGCGAGGCGCAGGATGTCGCTCGCGTTGCCCGCGGCCCGGTCGGCGAGCCGTCGTGCGAGCCGCCACACGTCGTCGGCGAGCATCGGCACCCCGGAGACGACGTCGTCGAGTTCGGCGAGCCTGCCGGCGTACTCGCTCGTCTCGGTGAGTTCGACGATGAACCCCTGCGCGATGCGACCGCCGGTGCGCAGTGGGACACGGACGCGCTGCCCAGCACGGACGACCGCCGAAAGCCGCTCGGGCACCGCGTAGTCGAACAGCTGGTCGAGCTGCGGTAGCGGCGAGTCGACGAGCACTCTCGCGACGGGGCCGCCGCTCACGTCAGAGCCCGGCGGCGGCGCGCAGGTCGTCGACGCGGTCGAGCCGCTCCCACGTGAAGTCGGGCAACTCGCGCCCGAAGTGACCGTAGCTCGCGGTCTGCGCGTAGATGGGGCGCAGCAGGTCGAGGTCGCGGATGATCGCCGCCGGGCGCAGGTCGAACACGTCGCGGATCGCGGCGATGATCTGCTCGTCGGGCAGCGCGCCGGTGCCGAACGTCTCGACGTAGAGGCCGACGGGCGACGCCGCGCCGATCGCGTACGCGACCTGCAACTCGAGGCGGTCGGCGAGGCCCGCCGCCACGGCGTTCTTGGCGACCCAGCGCATGGCATAGGCCGCCGATCGGTCGACCTTCGACGGGTCCTTGCCGCTGAACGCGCCGCCGCCGTGCCGGCTCGCGCCGCCGTACGTGTCGATGATGATCTTGCGCCCGGTCAGGCCCGCGTCGCCCTGCGGGCCGCCGATCTCGAAGCGGCCCGTGGGGTTGATGAGCACCTTGAGCTCGGGCCGCGCGAGCTCGACGGTGTCGAGCACCGGGCCGATGACGAGCTCTTCGACCTCTGCGCGCAGCTGCTCGGTCGACACCGAGGTCGAGTGTTGCGTCGACAGCACCACGGTGTCGATCGTCTGCGGGCGCTGGTCGTCGTAACCGACCGTGACCTGCGTCTTGCCGTCGGGTCGCAGGTAGTCGAGCTCGCCCAGCTTGCGCACCGCGGCGAGCCGCTCGGCCATGCGGTGCGCCAGCCAGATAGGCACGGGCATCAGCTCGGGGGTCTCGCGGGTGGCGTAGCCGAACATGATGCCCTGGTCGCCGGCACCCTGCATGTCGAGCACGTCGACGCTGGCACGCTCTCGCGCCTCGAAGGCGTGGTCGACACCCTGTGCGATGTCGGGCGACTGCCCGCCGATCGACACCGAGACCCCGCACGAGCGCCCGTCGAACCAGACATCTGACGAGTCGTACCCGATCGACGTGACCTTCTCGCGCACGATCGCGGGGATCTCGACGTAGCCCGACGTCGTGACCTCGCCGGCGACGTGCACCAGCCCCGTCGTCACGAGAGTCTCGACCGCGACCCGGCTGTGCGCGTCTTGCGTGAGCAGCGCATCGAGGATCGCGTCGGACACCTGGTCGCAGATCTTGTCGGGGTGCCCCTCGGTCACGGACTCGGAGGTGAAGAGGCGGAGTGCGCTCATGTGCGGTCGGATTCCTTCGGTGTTGCTGCGGGTGCCGCGCGATCGGCGCGAGGCGGTGCGGTCGTCAGTTCAGCTTCGAGACAACCACGTCGAGGATGCCATCGGCCACCGACACCTTGCTTCCGCGAAGCCGTGTGACGACCTCGCCGCGGGTGCCGATGACGACCGCCGAGTTCTCGTCGGTCGCGAACCCCTCGGTCCAGCCCACCCGGTTCACGACGAGCAGGTCGGCGCCCTTCGCCTCGCGCTTGGCGCGGCCGAGCTCGAGGATGCGCTCGTCGTCGGGCTCGGTCTCGGCGGCGAAGCCGACGAGCAGCGTGCCGTCGTGCGGGGCGTGACCCAGCCCCGCGAGGATGTCGGGATTGCGCACGAGTTCGAGGGTGAGCCCGTCGTCGGACTGGTCTTTCTTGATCTTCGCCTCGCTCACCGCGGCCGGGCGGTAGTCGGCCACGGCCGCCGCCATCACGACGACGTCGGCGCCCTGCGCCGCTTCGGTCACCGCCGACTGAAGTTCGAGGGCCGTCGAGACGCGTCGGATGTCGCAACCGGCCGGTTCGGCGACCTCGAGGTTCGCCGCCACGAGCGTGACCCGGGCGCCGCGCGCCCGCGCGGCCTCGGCGATCGCGATGCCCTGCTTGCCGCTCGAGCGATTACCGAGAAAGCGCACCGGGTCGAGCGGTTCGCGGGTGCCGCCCGCAGAGACCACCACGTGACGACCGGCGAGATCACCGAGTTCGACCGATCGGCCGGGCAGGGCGGATGCCGCGACCGCGAGGGCCGCGTCGACGATCGCCTCGGGCTCCTCCATGCGACCCGGCCCGCTGTCGGCACCGGTGAGCTGACCCACCGCGGGGCCGACGACGGTGACGCCTCGGGCCTGCAGCGTGGCGATGTTCGCCTGGGTGGCCGGGTTGCGCCACATCTCGGTGTGCATGGCCGGTGCGATGACGACGGGTGCCTCGCTGGCGAGCACCGTGTTGCCGAGCAGGTCGTCGGCGAGGCCCGTCGCGAGTTTCGCGATGGTGTTGGCGGTCGCCGGCGCGATGACGATGAGGTCGGCCGATTGCCCGATCGCGACATGCCGCACTTCGGCGACTCCCTCGTAGAGGTCGGCGTGCACCGGGTTGCGTGAGATCGCCTCGAGCGTGGGCAGCCCGACGAAGCGCAGGGCGCCCTCGGTGGGCACGACGTGCACGTCATGCCCGGCGAGCACGAGCGCGCGCACCACGCCGACGGCCTTGTACGCGGCGATGCCGCCGGTGATGCCGACGACGATGTTGAGGGTCACGCGGCCCTCTGGCTCACTCGGCCAGCGGGCGGAGCCGGAGCTTGTCCTCGTTGATCTCGTGCATCGCCACCGACAGCGGCTTGTCGTCGATCGACGAGTCGACGAGCGGGCCGACGTTGTCGAACAGGCTGCCCTCGTGGAGGTCGGCGTAGTAGTCGTTGATCTGGCGCGCGCGCTTCGAGGCGAAGATGACGAGCTGGTACTTCGAGTCGACCTTCGAGAGCAGGTCGTCGATGGGCGGGTCGATGATGCCGGACAGCTTTTCAGCCATGGAATGACTCCTTAGATCGTGGATGCGCGCACTGTGCGCGGAAAGTCGTGGTGAGGGCAGCCCGAAGCCGATTCGGCTAGCGCCGACCCTTGCGAGATCTCATCAAGTCTACGACCTTCTGCGCAGCCTCGCCGACCTCGTGGTTCACCACCTGGTGGTCGAACTCCTCGACGGCGGCGAGTTCGACCTTCGCGGTCTCGAGCCGACGCTGCTGTTCCGAGGGGCTTTCGGTGCCGCGGCCGACCAGGCGGCGCACGAGTTCGTCCCACGTCGGCGGCAGCAGGAAGACCAGTGTTGCCTCGGGCATGGCCCGGCGAACCGAGCGCGCGCCCTGGATGTCGATCTCGAGGAGCACGCTGTTTCCGGCGCCGATCGCCTCTTCGACGGCCTTGCGCGGAGTGCCGTATCGGAACGCGTTGTGCACGGTCGCCCATTCGAGCAGTTCGCCCGCCTCGACCATGCGGTCGAACTCCGCGTCGTCGACGAAGAAATAGCTCTCGCCTTCGACCTCTCCGGGTCGGGGCGCACGGGTGGTCGCCGACACCGACAGGCGCACGTCGGGGTGGTGGCGCCGGATGTACTCCGCCACGGTGCCCTTGCCGACCGCGGTCGGTCCGGCGAGCACCACCAGGCGATCGCCGGTGCCGCCGTGCGCGGCCACCCAGTCGGCGATGAACTCGCGTAGCCGGCGACGCTGCAACCGCCCCAGGCCGCCGAGCCGCTTCGACGTCGAGATCTCGAGGTCGTGCATGATGCGCGCGGACTTCGTGACCCCGATCGCGGGAACCGAGGTGAGGAACTCGGTGACGCGCAACCGGCCTTCGACGCCCTCGGGCTGCTCGTATGCCTCGCGCAGCACGTCGAGGGGGCTGCGGGTTGCGTCCGCGATGGCCGACTTGACGGCGGCACGGGCCCGGCGCGCTGCGACGGCGGCTCGGGATGCCGCGACACGATCGACCTCGGGAAGGGTGCGCGTCGTGGCGGCTGCACCCGCCGGGTTGCTCGGTTCACTGGTTGGCTCAGGCAATTGCCGCTCCGTACTCGTCCACCCGGCGGCTGATCGCATCGACCAGTCCGTCGGGACCCGCCTCGAGGATCGAGCGGGATTCGTTCGCGATGACACCGCCGGCGAACGCGCCGAACCGGGCGCGGAGCTCACCGGGCTGGGCTCCCTGGTGCCCGAACCCCGGTGCGAGCACCGGCAGGCCCGGACGGGGTACCTCGATGTCGGTGCTGATGCCGGCGAGCCCGAGATCGGTCGTCGCGCCGAAGACGACGCCGATCGACCCGAGGGCACGTGTCGCGGCATCCGGTCGCCCGTGATTCCAGCCGATGACGCCCTGCGTGACGGCGTTCGCGACCGTGCTGCCCGCGCGTGACGACTGCGCCAGCACCGCCCGCTGGATGGCGGCCGCCTCGGGGTTCGAGGTCGCGGCGAGCACGAACAGCCCCTTGCCGGTGGCATCGGCGGTGGACATGACCTGTTCGATCGACCCGAGGCCCTGGTAGGCGCTGATCGTCATGGCGTCGGCTTCGAGCGACGACCCGGGCCGCAGCCAGGCCTCGCCGTACGCCTCGACCGTGGACCCGATGTCGCCGCGCTTGACGTCGGCGATCACCATGAGCCCCGCGTCGCGCGCCTCGCGCAGCACGCGCTCGAGTGCCGCATAGCCGGCGGCACCGTGCCGCTCGAAGAACGCGATCTGCGGCTTCACGATGCCGACCCGACCGGCCGCGGCCTCGACGGTGCGCAGGCCGAGCTCGCGGGCTCCCTCGGCCGAATCGGGCCGGCCCCAGCGGGCGAGCAACCCGGCGTGAGGGTCGATGCCGACGCAGAGGTGCCCGTAGGCGGCGAACACGGCGTCGAGCCGGTCGCCGAATGAGACGAGTTCGCTGTTCATGCCGGCATCGCCCTGCGCTCTGCGTACTCCTGCAGGCTGGTCACCTCGAACCCGTTGGCGACGACATCGAGCGACGCGACGGCCGCCGAGAGCTCGGCGATCGTCGTGAACAACGGGATGTCGGCGGCGACCGCCGCGGCGCGGATCTCGTAGCCGTCGGCACGCGCCGATCGCCCGCTCGGGGTGTTGACCACGACGTCGACCTCGCCACGGTGGATCAGCTCGACGACCGAGGCCGCGTCGTCGGTGGGCTTGTCGCTGAACTTCAGCACCTCGCGCGCCCTGATGCCGTGGCGACGCAGCACCTCGGCCGTGCCCGCGGTCGCGGTGAGCTCGTAGCCGAGTTGCTGAAGGCGCAGCACCGGCAGCACGATCGAGCGCTTGTCGCGATCGGAGACCGACACGAAGACGGTTCCCGACTTCGGCATTCCGCCGTACGCGGCGAGCTGGCTCTTCGCGAACGCGCGCGGGAAGTCGCGATCGATGCCCATGACCTCGCCGGTCGAGCGCATCTCGGGACCGAGCACCGAGTCGACCATGATGCCCTCGCGGGTGCGGAAGCGGTGGAACGGCAGCACGGCTTCTTTCACGGCGACCGGGGCGTCGAGCGGCACACGCGAGCCGTCGGACTGGGGCAGCATGCCCTCGGCCACGAGTTCGCGGATCGTCGCGCCGACCATGATGCGGCTCGCCGCCTTGGCGAGCGGGATGCCGAGCGCCTTCGACACGAACGGCACCGTGCGGCTCGCACGCGGGTTCGCCTCGAGCACGTAGAGCACGCCCGCCCCGATGGCGAACTGAACATTGAGCAGGCCCCGCACGCCGATGCCCTCGGCGATCGCGCGCGTCGCCTCTCGGACCCGGTCGACCTCGGCGCGGCCGAGCGTCACGGGCGGCAGGGTGCAGCTCGAGTCGCCCGAGTGGATGCCCGCCTCCTCGATGTGCTCCATGACGCCGCCGATGTAGAGTTCGGTGCCGTCGTAGAGCGCGTCGACGTCGATCTCGATGGCGTCGTCGAGGAACCGGTCGACGAGCAGCGGATGACTCGGCCCGACGATGCCCTGGCCCTCGATGCGCACGAAGTAGTCGGCGAGCGAGGCCGAGTCGTACACGATCTCCATGCCGCGGCCGCCGAGCACATAGCTGGGGCGCACGAGCACGGGATAGCCGATGCCCTCGGCCACGTGCACGGCGCCGGCGACGTCGATCGCGGTTCCATTGCGGGGCGCGAGCAGGCCGGCGGCATCGAGGATGCCCGAGAACAGGCCACGTTCCTCGGCGAGGTCGATCGCGGCGGGGCTCGTGCCCAGAATCGGCACGCCTGCCGCCTCGAGTCCCTTCGCGAGCCCGAGCGCGGTCTGCCCGCCGAGCTGCACGACGACCCCGACGAGCTCGCCCGACTGCGACTCGGCGTGGATGACCTCGAGCACGTCCTCGAGCGTGAGCGGCTCGAAGTAGAGCCGATCGCTCGTGTCGTAGTCGGTCGAGACCGTCTCGGGGTTGCAGTTGATCATGATGGTCTCGAACCCGGCGTCGGAGAGGGCGAACGACGCGTGAACGCACGAGTAGTCGAACTCGACGCCCTGGCCGATGCGGTTCGGACCGGAGCCCAGGATGACGACCTTCTTGCGGGTCGACGGCTCGACCTCGGTCTCGGCGTCGTAGCTCGAGTAGTGGTAGGGGGTGAGCGCCGGGAACTCCCCCGCGCACGTGTCGACGGTCTTGTACACCGGGCGGATGCCGAGGATGTGCCGCACCTCACGCGCGTCGGCCTCGCTGCCGAAGCCGCGCAGCTGCGCGATCTGCGCGTCGGAGAAGCCGTGGTCCTTGGCGAGCAGCAGCAGGTCGGTGTCGAGCGCGTCGGCCGAGGCCACGGTCTGCGCCACCTCGTTGATGAGCACGATCTGGTCGAGGAACCACGGGTCGATCTTCGTCGCCTCGAACGCCTCCTCGATCGTTGCGCCCTTGCGCAGCGCCTGCTGCACGAAGATGATGCGCCCGTCGGTCGGCACGATGGCGAGCTCGAGCAGTTCATCGACACTGCGCACCTCGTCGCCCCAGTGGAACGACGAGCCGCGCTTCTCGAGCGAGCGCAGCGCCTTCTGCAGTGCGGTCGCGAAGTTGCGCCCGATGGCCATGGCCTCGCCGACCGACTTCATGGTCGTCGTGAGCGTCGGGTCTGCCGCCGGGAACTTCTCGAACGCGAACCGAGGCACCTTGACCACGACGTAGTCGAGCGTCGGCTCGAAGCTCGCGGGCGTCACGCGCGTGATGTCGTTCGGGATCTCATCGAGCCGGTAGCCGATGGCGAGCTTCGCCGCGATCTTCGCGATCGGGAAGCCGGTGGCCTTCGACGCGAGCGCCGACGAGCGCGACACGCGAGGGTTCATCTCGATCACGATGATGCGGCCGTCGGCCGGGTCGACCGCGAACTGGATGTTGCAGCCGCCGGTGTCGACGCCGACCGCGCGGATGATGTCGATGCCGATGTCGCGCAGCTTCTGGTACTCGCGGTCGGTGAGGGTGAGCGCCGGGGCGACCGTGATCGAGTCGCCCGTGTGCACGCCGACGGGGTCGACGTTCTCGATCGAGCAGACGACGACCGTGTTGTCGGCCGTGTCGCGCATGAGCTCGAGCTCGTACTCCTTCCAGCCGAGGATCGACTCCTCGAGCAGCACCTCGGTGCTCGGCGAGTCGTGCAGACCCTGCGTCACGTACCGCACGAGTTCTTCCTCGGTGTAGGCGAAGCCCGAGCCGAGCCCTCCCATCGTGAACGACGGGCGAACCACGAGCGGGTAGCCGAGGTCGAGGGCGAACACCTTGGCCTCCTCGACCGTCTTCGCGACATGCGAGCGGGCGACGTCGGCACCGGCTTCGATGACGAGGTCCTTGAAGAGCTGGCGGTCTTCGCCCTTGCGGATCGCCTCGACCTTGGCACCGATGAGCTCGACGCCGTGCTTGTCGAGGATGCCCGCGTCATGCAGCGCGATCGCGGCATTCAGCGCCGTCTGGCCGCCGAGCGTCGGCAGCACCGCGTCGGGCTTCTCCTTGATGATGATCGACTCGATGATCTCTGGGGTGATCGGCTCGATGTACGTCGCGTCGGCGAAGTCGGGGTCGGTCATGATGGTGGCCGGATTGGGGTTCACGAGGATGACCCGCACGCCCTCGGCCCGCAGCACCCGGCAGGCCTGCGTGCCCGAGTAGTCGAACTCGGCCGCCTGCCCGATGACGATCGGACCGGATCCGATGACGAGGACGCTGTTGATGTCGTCGCGCTTGGGCATCAGGCCTTGGACTCCTTGCTCGCGATGACCATGTCGCGGAATCGATCGAAGAGGTAGTTCGCGTCGTGCGGGCCGGCCGCGGATTCGGGGTGGTACTGCACGCTGAACGCGGGGATGTCGAGGCAGTTGAGGCCCTCGACGACGTTGTCGTTGAGGTCGACGTGGCTCACCTCGACGCGGCCGAACCCCTCGCTCGACTCGCTCACCCGATCGATGGGCGCGTCGACCGCGAAGCCGTGGTTGTGCGCGGTGATCTCGACGCGGCCGGTGGCGCGGTCGAGCACAGGCTGGTTGATGCCCCGATGCCCGAAGGTCAGCTTGTAGGTGCCGAAGCCGAGGGCGCGCCCGAGCAGCTGGTTGCCGAAGCAAATGCCGAAGTAGGGCACTTCGTGTCGCAGCACGGTGCGCAGCAGGTCGACATGCCGATCGGATGCCTCGGGGTCGCCGGGCCCGTTCGAGAAGAACAGCGCGTCGGGCTCGAGGGCGAGCACGTCATCGGCGGTCGCCGTCTGCGGAAGCACGTGCACGTCGAAGCCGCGCTGGGCGAGGTATTCGAGGGTCGAGGCCTTCACCCCGAGGTCGAGCACGGCGACCGACCCGACGCGCTCGCCGGTGGCCTCGACCGTGTAGCGCTCGGCGGTCGAGACCTCGCCCGACAGGTTGCGACCGGTCATCTCGGCGCCCGACTGCACGAGGGCGAGCTGCTCGCCGTGGGTCAGCCCGGCATCGTCGCCGGAGAAGATGCCGGCGCGCATGGCACCCGCCGAACGCAGGTGCCGGGTCACTGCACGGGTGTCGATGCCCGAGATACCGACCACGCCTGACGCGACGAGGTCGTCGTCGAGGCTGCGCTGCGAACGGAAGTTCGACACCACGCGCGAGGGGTCGCGCACGATGAAGCCGGCGACCCAGATGCGCGACGACTCCTCGTCTTCGTCGTTCATGCCCGTGTTGCCGATGTGCGGGGCCGTCATCATGACGATCTGGCCGGCGTACGAGGGGTCGGTCAGGGTCTCTTGATATCCGGTCATGCCGGTCGCGAAGACGGCCTCCCCGAGGGTGCGTCCGCGTGCGCCGTATGCGCGCCCCTCGTACCGCTTGCCGTCTTCGAGGACGAGCACGGCGGGCTCGCTCGTGCGGCCGTCGGGGGTTCGCGCGGTCTCAGGCATGCCGATGGGGTCGGTCGGCTGCGTGGGGGTCTCAGTCATCCGAGGCCTCGCTCTCGTGTTCCGGCCGCGACACGGCGGGCGCCGCGGCGATGTCGTTGACGGCCGAGATGATCTTGGCCGCGTCGCCCGCGTAGCGGGCGCGAAGGTAGCTGTCGACGCGGGGAACCGCGTCAGGGTCATCCGCAGCGTTCGCGATCCACGTCAGCGCGACGAGGCCCTCGGGCTCGACACCGCGATCGATCGCGTAGCTCGCGGTCGACGCGCCGACGAGCCGTTCGGCAGGGATGAAGGTCGTGGGCTCGCCCGCGACGCGCAGGATCACTCCCGGGGCCACGACCTCGACGTGCGCGGCGCCGCGGAACGCGAGTCCCCGCACGGCAAGGCGTTCGAGCGGTTCGCCGACGGGCGTCGTGGCGACGTAGAGCGCCTCGGCCTCGAGCGCGGGAGCGCCGATCGCCTCGGGCAGCGGGTACGACGAGAGCGACGCGTCGCGCACCGTGCGGCGACGCCACGAACGGTACATGAGCCACGCGATGACAATGACGATGCCGACGGCGACGATCCCGCCGATCCACTTATCCATGCGTCGCCTCACGCGCGAGTGCTGCGACCTCGTCGGCCGCACGAACTGAACCGTTCGCGTACGTCGCATAGCCGGCATGGAAGGTCGCGACGACGCGTCCGGGCAGGGTGCGGCCCAGGTAGGGCGAATTGACGCTGCGACCCGCGAGCCGGTCGAGATCGAAGACGGATGCCAGTGCCGGGTCGTACAGCGTCAACTCGGGCGCCGCCCCCGCGGCGATCGACTCGCCGTGGCCCCGGAGTCGCCCGATGCGTGCCGGCGCGTGCGACATGACGCGCGCGACATCCGCCCAGCTCATGAGGCCGGTCTCGACGACCGCAGCATGCACGACCGACAGGGCCGATTCGAGGCCGACCATGCCGTTCGCCGCGGCGTCCCACTCACTCTGCTTCGCCTCGACGGGATGCGGCGCGTGATCGGTGGCGACGATGTCGATCGTGCCGTCGGCGAGCGCGGCGCGCAGCGCGAGGGCGTCTTCGGGTCGGCGCAGCGGCGGGTTGACCTTGAATCGCGGGTCGTAGTCCTTCACGAGGTCTTCGGTGAGCAGCAGGTGGTGCGGGGTGACCTCGGCCGTGACATCGATGCCGCGGCCCTTCGCCCAGCGGATGACCTCGACCGAGCCCGCCGTCGAGACGTGGCACACGTGCAGGCGGCTGCCGACGTGCTCGGCGAGCAGCACGTCGCGCGCGATGATCGACTCCTCGGCGACGGCCGGCCAGCCCGTGAGGCCGAGTTCGCCCGAGAGCGCACCCTCGTTCATCTGGGCGCCTTCGGTGAGCCGCGGCTCTTGGGCGTGCTGGGCGATGACGCCGTCGAACGCCTTGACGTACTCGAGTGCACGGCGCATGAGGAGCGGGTCGGCGACGCAGAATCCGTCGTCGCTGAACACCCGCACGTTCGCTCGCGAGCGTGCCATCGCCCCGAGTTCGGCGAGCTCGGCGCCCTTCAGGCCCACCGTGACCGCACCGATCGGCTGCACCGTGGCGTAGCCCGCCGCCCGGCCGAGGCTGGCCTCCTGCTCGACCACGCCCGCCGTGTCGGCGACCGGGAAGGTGTTGGCCATCGCGAAGACCGCGGTGAACCCGCCGGCCGCAGCTGCCTGCGTGCCGGTGAGCACGGTCTCGCTCTGCTCGTAGCCCGGCTCGCGCAGGTGCGTGTGCAGGTCGACGAGACCGGGGAGCGCGATGAGCCCGTCGGCGTCGAACACCGTTGCGCCGGCTGCATCGGTGATGATGCCGACCTCGGCGATCATGTCGCCGTCGAGCAGGATGTCGGCGCGCTCGCCTGTCGGCAGCGTCGCACCCGTGATGAGGTGGCGTTCGCGCATCAGGCTTCACCCCGTTCGCTCGACAACAGCAGATAGAGGGCGGCCATTCTCACTGATACTCCGTTCGCGACCTGCTCACGCACCGTCGATCGCGGCGAATCGGCCGCTCGTGCTGAGATTTCGAGCCCGCGGTTCATCGGACCTGGGTGCATGACCATCGTAGTGCCGGGCAGTCGGTCGAACCGGGCGTCGTCGAGGCCCCACGTGCGGGCGTACTCGCGGCTGTTGGGGAAGAACGCGGCGTGCATGCGTTCGGCCTGGATGCGGAGCATCATCACGACGTCGGGCGCCGATGCGAGCGCGGCGTCGAGGTCGTAACCGATCGTCGCCGGCCACGCGGCGGTGTCGACGGGCACGAGCGTCGGCGGGGCGACGAGTTCGACCTCGGCCCCGAGCGTCGCGAGCAGCCACACGTTCGATCGGGCCACACGGGAGTGCAGGATGTCGCCGACGATCACCACGCGAGCGCCGTCGAGTCCGCGACCGCGCGACGCCGCACCGTGCAGCCTGCGACGCATCGTGAAGGCGTCGAGCAGCGCCTGCGTCGGGTGCTCGTGCGTGCCGTCGCCCGCGTTGATGACACCGGCGTCGATCCAGCCGCTCGTGGCGAGCGTGTGCGGGGCGCCCGAAGCGTGGTGGCGGATCACGACACCGTCGGCACCCATCGCCTGCAGGGTCTGCGCCGTGTCTTTCAGGCTCTCGCCCTTCGACACGCTCGAGCCCTTGGCGCTGAAGTTGATGACATCGGCCGAGAGTCGTTTCGCCGCCGCCTCGAACGAGATGCGGGTGCGCGTGGAGTCCTCGAAGAACAGGTTCACCACTGTCTTGCCGCGCAGCGTCGGCAGCTTCTTCACCTCGCGCTCCTGCACGGCGGCCATGTCTTCAGCGATGTCGAGCAGGTTGATCGCCTCGTCGCGTGAGAGGTCGCGCGTGCCGAGCAGGTGCATCACTCGTCGTCCCCGTCGATCGTGACGGCGTCGTCGCCGTCGATCTCGACGAGCCGCACGTTGATGCGCTCGCGCGTCGAGCTCGGCAGGTTCTTGCCGACGAAGTCAGCGCGGATGGGGAACTCGCGGTGTCCGCGATCGACGAGCACCGCGAGGCGCACCGCCCGCGCGCGGCCGAGGTCGGCGAGCGCATCGAACGCTGCACGGATGGTGCGGCCCGAGTAGAGCACGTCGTCGACGAGTACGACGGTCTTGCCGTCGATGCCACCGGGCGGCACCTCGGTGGGCGCCGGGGTACGGGTGCGCGTGCGCCCGAGGTCGTCGCGGTACATGGTGACGTCGAGGGCACCGGCGAGCGCGGCCGGCGCATCGGGTTCGATGCGGGAGATGATCTCGGCGATGCGACGTGCGAGGGCGACCCCGCGTGTCGGGATGCCGAGGAGGATGAGATCGGAGCTTCCGCGATTGGACTCGAGGATCTCGTGCGAGATGCGGGTGAGCGCCCGCTGGATGTCAGCCTGACTGAGCACGGCACGTGCCATCAACCGACTCCCTTCTCCGCCTCACGGGACGGCCTTAAAGGTTGTCAACTCGCACGAGTCTACCGTGTCCCGCGACCGAGCGCTGTCACGTGACGCTCAGTCCTGGGCCGCGCGCGCCACCCGCGCGGCCTCCGCACGATCAGGTACCCCGAGCCTCTGGAGAATCACCGAGACGAGGTTCGAGACGGTCTTGCCCGAGATCCCGAGGCGGTCGGCGATCGGCCCGACAGCGGCACCGGTTCTCGCGTGCCGTTCGAACCCGGCCCAGATCGAGGGGTGACGCGAGGGCATGTCCCCGGATACGGTTCGAGCATGCAGCGACACCCCTCTCGGCCGTGGGCCATTGCCGCGGCACTCGTCGCGGCGGGGTGGGCGTTCTTCCTGCTACCGCCGCAACAGGCGGTCTGGTCGGGCGCCGACAGCCCGCCATGGCTCGCCGCGCTCGACTCGCAACCGGTGTACGACGGCATCCGCCTCTGGCTCGCGTCGATGGGACTGCACGACTACTACCTCGTGTTCGGCGCCGCGGCATCCGTTTCGTTTCTGCTCCTCTGGTTCGCCACCGGGCCCACGTTCATCGCGCTCGGCTGGAGCGGCCGCGTGCTGAGCCTGCTGCTGCTCGCGGCCGCACCGCTCACGCTGCTGTCGTACCTGAACTACCCGACGGATGCCCCGTTGCACGGGTTGTGGGGCGCCGAAGGCGTCGCCCTGCTCGCGATCTGCCTGTGGGCGATGATCGTCGCGCTCGTCGCGCCACGCGGTGTCGCGCCCGTCTGGGAGCGTCTCGTGCTCGCGGCGACGCTGCCCATCGTGGTGGGCGCGACGATCCTGTTCACGTACTGGCCCCACGGCAGCCTCATCGGGCTCGGCATCGAGACCGCTGTGCTCGCTGCGTGGGCACCCCGTGCCGACGTGGAGGCTCCGACGATGACGACGACCGGCGCTTCGACGAGCTGACACGGGCCGCGGGCGGCCCCTGATCGATCAGGGGCCGCCCGGGGCTGAGGTCGCGAGCACTTCAGCGGCGGCCGATGGGGCGCTTCAGCGCCACGGCGCCGACGACCATCGCCGCGGCGACGAGCACGACGTCCTTGAGGATGTACTGCGCCGTGAGCGTCGGGCCCGCGGTGGCGAACATCTCGCCGGTGAAGAACACGAGCGGCGAGAAGATGCCGACGAAGGTCGCAGCGAGTGCGAGCAGGCCGATACGCAGGAAGATGCCGGTCACGAAGGTCAGACCGACGAAGACCTCGAGGGCGCCGGTGATCGCGAGGGCTGCGAAGCCGTCGATCATTCCGAACGACAACACGCTCCAGGTGCGGCCGACCAGGTCTTCGACCGGGCTCGCGCCGGGAAGGAACTTGAGTGCGCCGAAGACGACGAAGACGAGTCCGAGCGAGATGCGCAGGGCCGGCTGCCCGGCGCGAGCGAGGAAACGCTGCACGACTGCCTGTGCGGAGTTCGCGCGGTCGAGCACAGCGTCGAGACCCGAGGTGGTCGAGGCGCGGCCGCTGCCGATGGTGGTGGAGGACATGATGGTTCCCTTCGAGGACGATGTGTGAGGAAAGTGGCCGGAAGCGGCGACATGACCATCACACCGAAGGGGCGATGTACGGTCACCCGGAGGCCCACTGAACGTGCGCCCGGGTGAACACCGAGTGCGTTTCAGTGCACGCGCGCACGCTTCCCCCGTACGAGGGGTACGCGCGAAGAGCTGCTCATGGTGGGATGGACCATGGTCGAGGTGATGATCGCCGTGATGCCGTTCCACGGCCATGTCGCACCGCTCGCGGCCGTCGCCGAGGCGTTCCTCACAGCCGGTCACGGCGTTCGCGTCTACACGGGCGCAGCTCACGCCGACCGGTTCGCCACCCTCGGCGCCCGCGTCGTGACGTGGGAGTCGGCACCCGACTTCGACGAGCACAACGTGCCGGCGACCTTTCCCGAGCTGCGCGGCAAGAAGGGTCCACGGCAGATGCTCACGAACGTCGAGCAGCTGTTCGTGCGGACCGGCGCTGACCAGGCCGCCGATCTGACACGCGCATATGCCGAGCAAGCGTGGGACGTCATCGTCGCCGACGGCTTGAGCATGGGCGCGCGGTTCGCGTCAGAGCTGACCGACACGCCTTGGGTCACCGTCAGCATCGTGCCGCTCGCGATCCCGAGTCGCGACCTGCCCCCGCCGATCCTCGGGCTCTCACCGGCCAGGGGGCTCGCCGGACGCCTGCGTGACAGCGTGCTGCGGGCGGTCACCCGCGCGGCAACCCGGGGAATCCAGCGTGCCTATTCCGAAGAACGTGAACGTGCCGGTCTGCCGCTGCGCGGCTTTCCGCTCGATCAGGCCTTCATCTCACCCGAACTCGTGTGCGCCTCGGGCGTCGCCGAACTCGAGTACCCGCGTTCCGACCTCGCGACGCAGGTCGTGTTCGTCGGCGAACTCACTCGCCCACGCGCGAGCGACGCCGCCCTGCCGTCGTGGTGGCCCGACGCCGAGTCATCCGAGTCGCCGATCGTGCACGTCACGCAGGGCACGCTGAACGTCGACCCGCACGACCTCATCGAGCCCGCTTTCGCCGCGCTGGGCAGACAGCGGGTGCTGCTGGTCGCGGCCACCGGCCGCGCCGATGATGCCGGGTTGCCGTTCCCCGCACCTCCGAACGCCCGGGTCGCGGGGTTCATCCCCTACGACGCCCTCCTGCCGCGCCTCGACGTCATGATCACGAACGGCGGTTGGGGCGGCGTGCTCGCCGCCCTGGCACGGGGCATCCCGCTCATCGTCGCCGGAGGCGACCTCGACAAGCCCGAGATCGCCGCCCGAGTCGCGTGGGCGGGCGCCGGGGTGAACCTGCGCACCGGGCGCCCGCGCCCGCGTGCGATCCTTGCCGCCTGGCGGCGCGTCACGGCCGACGACTCGTACCGCGCGAATGCGAAGCGGCTGGCCGAGTCGCTCGGCGGTCACGACGGCCCGCGCGAGGTCGTCGAGCACACCATGGCGTTGCTCGCCCGCAGGCGAGCGCCGGAACCGGGAGGCTAGGACTTGGCGTGCGAGACGGCCGCGAGCAGCCCGTTCACGAACCCGGCCGAGTCGTCGGTCGAAAGCACGGTGGCCGCTTCGACGGCCTCGGCGATGGCCACCGGGTCGGGCACTTGGTCGTTGTAGACGATCTCCCACACGCCGATGCGCAGCAGCGCCCTGTCGACGGCCGGCATGCGCTCGATCGTCCACCCGCGCGAGTGCGTCTCGATGAGTTCGTCGATCTCGTCGCGGTGATCGACGATGCCGTCCACGATCTCGCGCGCGTACAGCCACGACGCGGCCCGCTCGGGCTCGTTCGCGGCCTTCTCGGCCTCGACGACGAGCATCTGCTCGACCGGCACCTGGCGCATGTCGGCCGAGTACAGCATGTCGAGCGCGCGCTTGCGCGCCTTCGTGCGTGCGCTCACTAGTCGTTCACGCGGCCGAGGTAGTCGCCCGTGCGGGTGTCGACCTTGACCTTGGTGCCCGTCTCGAGGAACAGCGGCACCTGGATCTCGTAGCCGGTCTCGACCGTGGCGGGCTTGGTGCCGCCCGTCGAGCGGTCGCCCTGCAGGCCCGGCTCGGTGTAGGTGATCTCGAGCACGACCGAGGCGGGCAGGTCGATGTAGAGCGGGTTGCCGTTGTTGAGGGCGATCGTGACGGCCTGGTTCTCGAGCATGAAGTTCGCGGCATCGCCCACGACCGTGCTCGACACGGTGAGCTGGTCGTAGTCGGTCGCGTCCATGAACACGAAGCCGTCGCCGTCGTTGTAGAGGTAGGTGAAGTCACGGCGGTCGACGTTCTCGATCTCGATCTTCGCGCCGGCGTTGTAGGTGCGGTCGACGGTCTTGCCGGTGACGACGTTCTTCAGCTTGGTGCGCACGAACGCACCGCCCTTGCCCGGCTTGACGTGCTGGAACTCGATGACGCTCCAAAGCTGTCCGTCGATCGACAGGACGACGCCGTTCTTGATGTCCGCGGTGCTTGCCATGCGAAGAGAATCCGTTTCAGTTGCGAAGAGGCTCGGCCACGTGTGGGCCGCAGAAGTTCAGTCGGTCGAGTTTAGTCGCTGCGCTGCGGCGGCGCCAATGCGGGCGGACGTCCCATGCCGGCGCATCGCGCGACACATACGATGACGAGGTGATCAGTGAACCCCGCCCGGGCGAACGCCCGACCGTATCGACCGAGGGGCCGCAGCGCCAACTCACCCAACGCGCGACGCCCGAGCTGTGGGGTCGACTCGTCGCAAGCGTCTTCGCCCTCGACGGCGTCGTCGAAGGGCACAGCGAGGTCTCGCCGAAGTCATCGCGCGCGGTGTTCCTCACCGACCTCGAGGTCGCCCGCTCCCCCGAGACCTCACTCTTCCCCGACGGCCGCCTCGAGCCGGTGCACTTGCACGGTGTCGACGACACGAGCGTGCATCTCGTGCTGTCCCGCGAGCGCGGCGCCGAGCTCACCGATCTCGGTTGGGCCGAGCCGCACCAATACGAGGACTTCGGTACGGAATTCATGGTTTACGGGCCACGCGACGCCGCGGAACTCGAGGTCGTCCTCGCAATCGTCGAAGAGAGTCTCGCGTTCGCGCGCGGCGCGTGAGTCACCGCTATGGCCGGCGGCTACTCAGCCCTCGGCCTGACCGGTGATCACCTCGATGAGTCGCCGCACCGCCGTGCCGTAGCCCGCGACACCCTCGCCGACGACGTGCACCACCGCAACATCGGCGACGTACGAGTGGTGGCGGAACGACTCGCGCTTCGCGACATCCGAGATGTGCACCTCGGCGACGGGCAGCCCGACGCCCGCGAGCGCATCGCGCAGCACGACCGAGGTGTGCGTCAGCCCCGCGGGGTTGATGACGATGCCCGCGCAGTCGAGACGTGCAGCGTGGATCGCGTCGAGGAGGACTCCCTCGTGGTTCGACTGCACGGCGCGCACCTCGAAGCCGAGTTCGAACGCGACCTCGGTCGTGAGCCGCTCGACGTCGTCGAGCGTGTGCGACCCGTAGATCTCGGGCTCGCGCGTGCCGAGCAGGTTGAGGTTCGGCCCGTTGACGAGCAGCAGGCGACGTTCGCTCACGAGCCGATCTCCTGGTACGCCGCGAACAGCAGCGACTGGTCGGGCGCCAGCATCACCGTGGGCTTGGCGAGGTCGTCGAGCACGATGAACCGCAGCTGACCGGCGCGGGCCTTCTTGTCGCGCTGCATCGTCGCGAGCAGCGTGTTCCAGCGGCCGGCGGGGTAGCTCGTGGGCAGGCTGAGCAGGTCGAGCACTCGCTTGTGCCGGTCGGCGACCTCGTCGCTCAGCCGCCCGGAGAGCCGCCCGAGCTCGGCCGCGAACATCATGCCGACGGCGACGGCCGCGCCGTGCCGCCACTGGTAGCGCTCGGCGTGCTCGACCGCGTGGCCGAGCGTATGGCCGTAGTTCAGGATCTCGCGAAGGCCCTGCTCGGTGAAGTCTTCTGAGACGACGTCGGCCTTCATCTGGATCGCCAGCTCGACCACGCGCCGGAACTCGGGGGTCGACGGGTCGGTCGCACGTTCGGGATCGGTCTCGATGACGTCGAGGATCTCGGGGTAGCGGATGAATCCGGCCTTCACGATCTCGGCGAATCCGGCGAGGATCTCGTTCCTCGGCAGGGTGTCGAGCAGCTCGACGTCGCAGAGCACCGCGGCGGGAGCGTGGAAGACGCCGACGAGGTTCTTGCCCTCGTTGGTGTTGATGCCGGTCTTTCCGCCGACGGCTGCGTCGACCATGCCGAGCACGGTCGTCGGAACCTGCACCACGCGCACGCCGCGCAACCAGGTGGCCGCCACGAAACCGGCGAGGTCGGTGATCGCTCCCCCACCGAACCCGACGATGGCATCGCTGCGCGTGAAGTCCGCCTGGCCGAGCACCTGCCAGCAGAAGGCCGCCACTTCGACGCGCTTTCCGGCTTCGGCGTCGGGCACCTCGGCGAGTAGCACCTCGAAGCGGTCGCTGAGCGACTCGCGCAGCGCGGCGGCCTTCGCACCGAGTGTGGCCGGGTGCACGATGAGCACCTTCGTGGGTGCATTGCCGAGCGCGTCGGCGAGCTCGCCGACGACCCCCGCGCCGATGACGACGTCGTAGCCGGTCTCGCCGCCCACCCGAATGCTAGTGCGCGTCTGGCCTGCCGTCATCATGTTCCTCCGAATCGCTCGGTGATGGCCTCGACGATGCGGGCGACCGAGCGACGCGACGTATCGATGGAGAGACCGGCGACGGCCTCGTAGAGCGGCCGGCGCTGCGCGGCGATGGCACTCCATCGGTCGAGCCCGCCGTCGGCGATCAGCGGCCGGTTGCCGCCCTGGAGTCTCGGCCGCACCGCGTCGCGCGAGACCTGCAGCCACACGACGGCGAGGCCGGCGAGGTCGTCGCGAGTGTCGGGGTGCAGCACGGCGCCCCCGCCGAGCGAGATCACGGCCTCTTCGCGAAGTGCCTCGGCGACGACCTCGCGCTCGATGATGCGGAAGTACTCCTCACCCTCGCGGTCGAAGATCTCGTCGATCGGCCCGTAGCGTTCGACGATACGCAGGTCGGTGTCGATGAACGGCGCGTCGACGGTTGTCGCGAGCCGATGCCCGACGCGTGACTTGCCCGCGCCCATCGGGCCGACCAGCACGATCGGCAGCGCGAGCCGTGCGCTGTCAGGCACGGTCGCCGGCGACCGGTGCTGACGCGACGGCCGTGCGCAGTGAGTCGGGGATCGCGGCGAGGTACGACGTGAGGTTGCGACGGGTCTCGTCGACTGAGTCGCCGCCGAACTTCTCGAGCACCGCGTTCGCAAGGGTGAGCGCCACCATCGCCTCGGCGACGACGCCTGCCGCGGGCACTGCGCAGACATCGGATCGCTGGTGGTGCGCGGCGGCGGTCTCACCGGTGGCGACGTCGACCGTCGGCAGGGCGTGCGGCACGGTCGCGATGGGCTTCATTCCGGCGCGCACGCGCAGCACGGTGCCGGTCGACATGCCGCCCTCGGTGCCGCCTGCGCGGTCGCTCGACCGTGCGATGCGGCCGTCGACCTGGTGCAGTTCGTCGTGCGCCTCGGAGCCGCGACGCGTGGTCGTCAGGAACCCGTCGCCGACCTCGACGCCCTTGATGGCCTGAATGCCCATGAGCGCGGCGGCGAGCTGCGAATCGAGGCGGCGGTCCCAGTGCACGTACGACCCGAGCCCGGGCGGCACACCGTAGGCGAGCACCTCGACGACACCGCCGAGCGTGTCGCCGTCTTTGTGGGCGAGGTCGACCTCGGCGACCATGGCGACGGATGTCTCGGGGTCGAAGCAGCGCAGCGGGTCGGCGTCGAGCCGGTCGACGTCGTCGGGCGTCGGCAGCGGCCTGCCCTCGGGCACGCGCACCGGTCCGATCGAGAGGGTGTGCGCGACCAGGCGGATGCCGAGCTCGGCGAGGAACGACCTGGTGACCGCGCCGAGGGCGACGCGCGCAGCCGTCTCGCGGGCGCTCGCCCGTTCGAGCACCGGGCGCGCCTCATCGAAGTCGTACTTCTGCATGCCGACGAGGTCGGCGTGCCCTGGACGGGGCCGCGTCAACGGGGCGCCGCGACCGCGGCCGAGCGTGGCCGGGTCGACGGGCTCGGGGTTCATGACCTCCTGCCACTTGGGCCACTCGGTGTTGCCTATGCGCAGCGCGATCGGGCTGCCGAGGCTGACGCCGTGGCGCACACCACCCGAGATCGACAGTTCGTCTTGCTCGAACTTCATTCGGGCGCCCCGGCCGTAGCCGAGTTTGCGGCGCGCGAGGTCGGCACGGATCGAGTCGAGCGAAACGGGGATACCGGCGGGAAGACCCTCGAGGATCGCGACGAGCTCAGGCCCGTGCGACTCTCCGGCGGTGAGCCAACGGAGCATGACTCCATCCTTCCACAGGGTCAACGCAGGGCATCGCGCATGACGGCGAGCACGCCGGCCTCGTCGGCGAGCCGGGTGCGCGGGTCACCGTTCACGAAGATGCGCACCTGCAGCAGAGCTTGATGCAGCAGCATGCCGAGGCCATGCACCACCCGTCCGCCGCCCTCGAGCCACGAGGCGCCGATCGCGGTCGGCCACGGATCGTATGCGACGTCGAGCAGCGGTGCCGTCGACACCAGCGTCGGTTCGGGCACCACCTCGAGGCCGGCCGAACCGGGCAGGGTGCTGATTACGAGATCGACATCGTCGACCCCGGACAGCGCCGTGATCGGCGCTTCTTCGACTCGGACCCCGAGCCGCCGGCCGAGTTCGGCGACCGGCTGCGCCGCGCCCGGTCGGCGCACGAGCACACGCACGTCGCTCGCGCCGAGCTCGGCCATCGCGACGAGCGCGGAAAGAGCTGTGGCCCCGGCACCCACGATCACTCCCCGCGTCACACGGTGCACATCTGCATCGGCGAGCGCGCCGACGATGCCGCCGATGTCGGTGTTGAAGCCACGCCGCGATGTTCCCTCGAAGACCACGGTGTTCGCCGCACCTGTGAACCGGGCGACCTCATCGATGCCGTCGAGCATCGGCAGCACCTGCTGCTTCAGCGGCATCGTCAGCGAGAGACCCCGCCAGGAGGCATCCAGCCCGTCGATGAAGCCGGCCAGCCGTCCGCCGTCGATCTCGATCGCCGTGTACTCCCAGTCGAGGCCGAGTCGCGCGTACGCGGCGCGGTGCAGCGCCGGGCTCTGCGAATGGCCGATCGGCGACCCGAGCACCGCGAGTCGTCGCATGCCTCAGCCTCCGTATTCGGGGTGATCGGCGAGCCAGGCGAGGAACTGCTCGACCGCGGCGTCGTGCTCCTCGATCGTCGATGAGAAGACCGTGGTTCCTTCGTCGAGGTTCACCGTGACGAAGTACAACCAGGATCCCTCGGCCGGATGCAGTGCCGCATCGATCGCGAGATCGCCCGGGTTGCCGATCGGGCCCGGTGGGAGGCCTGGATGCACGTAGGTGTTGTACGCGTTCGCCGGGTCGGCCCGCTCGGCATCGGTCGTCGTGACGACCGAGTCGTCGCCGAGGCCGTAGTGCACGGTCGAGTCGAACTGCAGCAGGCCGCTGTCGAACAGCTCGGGGTTCAGGCGGTTCTCGATGACTCGCGAGACCTTGTAGTAGTCGTCGCGCAGGCCGGCCTCGCGTTCGATGAGCGAGGCTTTGACCACGGTTCGCCAGCGGTCTTCGGGCGCGACGCCGGCCGCATCGAGCGCTTCGAATGAGCGATCGACGAGCATCTTCACGAGCGCGGGAGCGGTGATGTTCGGGTCGACCGTGTAGGTGGCGGGGAACAGGAACCCCTCGATGCTCGTCGCCTCGGGGGGAAGTCCGAGCGCGGTCGTGTCGGCTGCGGCTGCCTGAAGCTCTTCGATCGGGATCCCGGTGACCGCGGCGGCCTCGGCGAGGGCGTTCTTCGCCCACATGCCCTCTTGGATCACGAAGGTGTTCTCGAGCTTGTTCGCCGGGTCGAGCAGCGCGTCGAGCGCCGACTGCGCGCTCATCTGCTCGGCCATCAGGTAGGCGCCCGGGTAGAAGATCGGGGTCGGGTCGGCGTCGGCCAGCACCTCGGAGAACGCCTCGGTGCTCGCGACGATGTCTTCGGCCACGAGGTTCTCGGCGATCGACTCGCCGGTGTCGCCCTCGTGGATCATGAACACGACCTCACCGGTGCCCGTGCCCTCGAAATCCTCGGCGGGCTGGAAACGGTCGACCAGCGCGGCGATCGGGCCCTGCAGGAAGAAGAAGGCACCGAAGCCGAGTGCGACCACCACGACGAGCCCGATCAGGCAGCCCCACGCCCCCCGACGCCGGTGCGGCTGCTCGGGTTCGAGCGGATCCGGTGTCACGGCACGTCGATCGCTGCGCGACGGCGACGCGAACGGGTCGACCTCGCCGGTCTGCGACGGTACCGCCGCGAGCGCCGCCGTGGCGGCATGCGCCGCTGCGGTCGCCGCCGCATGCCGCTGCTCGGCCTCGATCGCTGCCGCACGTCGCTGCTCGGCTTCGCGAGCCTCGCGACGCGTCATCGGCTGGCCGGAGTCGAGACCGTGGGCGGCGGGGGCGACCGGCGTCGTCTGCGCTGGAATCGCCGCAGGTTCGCCGCCGCGGGGCGCCTCGCCGGCGAGCATCGCATGCCAATCGGATGTCGCCGAGTCGGTGTTGTTGCGCTCTGGGGGGAGCTGGGTCACAGGGGGTGTTGCCCTTCATCGGTATCGACGGAGCGCCCGGGCGGGTTCCCCGAGGCGCGCTCTGCGTCGATGGCGTGTTGCAGAATGATAACGGCTGCGACTTGGTCGACGATGGGACGCTGCTTGCGGCTCGACTTTCCGGTCGCCCGAAGTGCCTGCTGGGCGCTCACCGTCGAGAGTCGTTCATCGACCAGCCGCACCGCGGCACCGGCCGCCGCCAGCCGTTCGGCGAACGCGATGGCGTCGTCGGTCGACGGCGTCGCGGCCCCCGAGAGCGACAGCGGATTGCCCACGACGAGCTCGATCGCCTCGAACTCGGCGGCGAGCTCGAGGATGCGCCGCACGTCGTCGTCGCCATCGGCAGCACGCGCAACGGTCTCGACAGGGACCGCGAGCAGGCCGCCCGCGTCGCAACGCGACACCCCGATGCGGGCGCGGCCCACGTCGATGCCGAGCCTCGCTCCTGACCGCATGGTCGGCTATCCGGCGAGGTCGGCGCGTACCGCCGCGAGCGCAGCGGGGATGGCGGACACATCGCTGCCACCGCCCTGGGCGAGGTCGGGCTTGCCGCCGCCACCGCCGCCCAGCACGCGTGCCGCGGTCTTCGCGAGCGCGCCTGCGTTCGCGCCGGTGTCGCGAGCCGCGGGTGAGGTGGCCACGATGGCGAGCGGCTTGCCGCCCGCCTCACCCGCGAGCGCGACGACGGATGCCGCGTCGCCGAGCTTCGCCCGCACCGAGAGCGCCAGCGAGCGCAGTTCATCGCCCGACCCGATCGACCCCATCGATTCGGCGACGAGCAGCACGTCGCCGACACGGGTGGCGTTCGCCGCGAGGTCGGGCACGCGATCGTTCAGCGCCTTGGCCTCGAACGCCTGGATGCGCTTCTCGGCGGCCTTCAGGTTGGTGACGAGCTCGCCGACGCGGTCGACGAGCTGGTCGGGGCGGGTCTTCAGCGTCGAGGTGAGCTCCGACACGAGCGCACGCTCGGCCGCGAAGCGCTGGAACGCCTCGAGGCCGACGAGCGACTCGACGCGGCGGTTGGAGGCGCCGACCGACGATTCGCCGACGATGTTGATCATGCCGATCTCGGCGCTCGTCGCCACGTGGGTGCCCGCGCAGAGCTCACGCGACCACGGCCCGCCGATGTCGACGACACGAACGACGTCACCGTACTTCTCGCCGAAGAGCGCCATCGCGCCGAGAGACTTCGCCTCGTCGAGCGGCATCTCGCGGGTGACGACCTGCAGGTTGTCGCGGACGGCAGCGTTCGAGATCTCCTCGATCTCGCTGCGGGTCGCGGTCGACAATGCCGAGTTCCACCCGTAGTCGAGGCGCAGGTAGCCGGCCTTGTTGTATGAACCCGACTGATGGGCATTCGGGCCGAGCACCTGGCGCAGCGCGGCGTGCACGATGTGAGTTCCCGAGTGCGCCTGGGTGGCGCCACGACGGTAGCCCTCGTCGACGAGGCTCGTGGCGTGCGCGCCCACGCCGACCTCGCCCGACGACACCTTGACGGTGTGGCTGATGAGGCCCTTCACGGGCTTCTGCACGTCGAGTACCTCGAGCTCGAACCCGTCACCGACGATGCGGCCCTGGTCGGGCGCCTGGCCGCCCGATTCCGCGTAGAGCGAGGTCTCGGCGAGGATGACCTCGGCGGTCTGCCCGGCGACCGCACGGTTCGCCGGTGCACCGTCGACGAGGATGCCGAGCACGGTCGACTCGGTCGCGAGGTCGGTGTAGCCCGTGAAGATCGTCTCGCCCTTGGCGCGGAAGTCGGCGTACACCGAGAGGTCGGCCAGGACCTTCTTCTTGGACTTCGCGTCGGCCTTCGCCCTGCTGCGCTGCTCGGTCATCAGCGTGTCGAACGCAGCACGGTCGACCGAGAGGCCCGCCTCGTCGGCCATCTCGAGGGTGATCTCGATCGGGAACCCGTAGGTGTCGTGCAGCAGGAACGCGGTGTCTCCGGCGAGTTGTTCGCGGCCCGACTGCTTGGTCTCGGCGACCGCGACATCGAGGATCGACGTACCCGCGGCCAGTGTGCGCAGGAACGTCTCCTCTTCACCGAGGGCGAGTTGCTCGATGTGGGCGTAATCGCTTGCGACCTCGGGGTACGCCGCCTTCATCGCGTCACGGGACGCTGCGAACAGTTCGCGGAAGGTCGGCCCCTCGACGCCGAGCAGTCGCATCGCACGGATGCTGCGACGCAGCAGTCGGCGCAGGATGTAGCCGCGCCCCTCGTTCGACGGGCTGACGCCGTCGCTCATGAGCATGAGCGCCGAGCGGATGTGGTCGGCGATGACGCGCATGCGCACGTCGTCGTCGTGGTTCGCGCCGTAGGCGCGGCCCGAGAGCTCGGCAGCACGGTCGAGCACCGGGCGCACCTGGTCGATCTCGTACATGTTGTCGACGCCCTGCTTGATGAAGGCGACGCGCTCGAGCCCCATGCCGGTGTCGATGTTCTTCTTCGGCAGGTCCTTGACGATGCGGAAGTCGGTCTTCGACTTCACATCGTCGATGAGGTACTGCATGAACACGAGGTTCCAGATCTCGACGTAGCGGTCGTCGTCGGTCGCCGGGCCGCCGTCGACGCCGTACTCGGGGCCGCGGTCGAAGAAGATCTCGGAGCAGGGGCCCGCCGGGCCGGGCTGTCCGGTGTGCCAGTAGTTCGTGTCTTTGCCGAGTCGCTGGATGCGCTCTTCGGGCAACCCGGCGATGCGCTTCCAGAGGCCGATGGCCTCATCGTCGTCTTCGTAGACGGTGACCCAGAGGTCGCTCGGCGCGAACCCGTAGCCGCCGTCGGCCTCGGGCGTGGTGAGCAGTTGCCACGCCATCGAGATGGCGCCCTCTTTGAAGTAGTCGCCGAACGAGAAGTTTCCGCTCATCTGGAAGAAGGTGCCGTGCCGGGGGGTCTTGCCGACCTCTTCGATGTCGTTGGTGCGGATGCACTTCTGCACGCTCGTCGCCCGGGGGTACGGCGCGGGAACGAGACCCGTGAGGTACGGCACGAAGGGCACCATGCCGGCGACCGTGAACAGCAGGGTCGGGTCGTCGGAGACAAGCGAGGCCGAGGGGACGACGGTGTGCCCGCGCTCGGCGAAGAAGTCCAGCCAACGCTGGCGGATGTCGGCAGTCTGCATGGTTCCGTTCTGGGTCCCGCCCGGGACATCCGGGCATTTCGAAATCGGTCGAGTGTCAGTTGGCGGGCGCCGCGTCGCCGGCCTCGCGGCGCAGTTCGGCGTCGCGCTCGTGGTAGCCCTCGGCGATGGCGTTGCCGAACGCGCGCGCCTTCGCATCGACCGACGAGAAGAAGTCGCGGCCCTGCTTGGTCTGGTTGACCTGGTGCGCGACGACGAATCCGGCGGCGACGCCGACGGTGAACCACAGAATGCTCTTCACGAGGTGCTCCCTGCTCGATCTCTCGCCGATGCGATGCGCTCGGCACGCTCGCAACAGTCTAGTGGCGCGCGCCGGGCGCCCGCCGAAGACGGAACAGGGGCCGCGGGAACCCCGCGACCCCTGTTCGAACGCCTGATGCGTCAGCGTGCGGCGTAGTACTCGACGACGAGCTGCACGTCACAGGTCACGGGGACCTCGGCGCGCTTCGGGCGACGGACGAGCCGCGCCTGGAGCTTGTCGAGCTCGACCTCGAGGTAACCCGGAACCTTGGGGAGCACGTCGACGTGGCCACCGGCGGCGGCGACCTGGAACGGCTCGGTGCCCTCGCTGCGCGCCTTGACGTGCACGAGCTGGCCCGGCTTCACGCGGAACGACGGGCGGTCGACGAGCTGGCCGTCGACGAGGATGTGGCGGTGCACGACGAACTGGCGGGCCTGCGTGATGGTGCGGGCGAAGCCGGCCCGCAGCACGAGGGCGTCGAGACGCATCTCGAGCAGTTCGACGAGGTTCTCACCGGTCTGGCCGGCGGTGCGCTTGGCCTCGACGTAGGCGATCTTCAGCTGCTTCTCGCGGATGCCGTACTGGGCGCGGAGGCGCTGCTTCTCGCGCAGACGCACGGCGTAGTCGCTGTCTTGCTTGCGCTTGGTGCGCCCGTGCTCACCGGGAGCGTAGGGGCGCTTCTCCATGTAGCGGGCGGCCTTCGGGGTGAGGGCGACGCCGAGCGCACGGGAGAGGCGGGTCTTGCTGCGTGACTGGTTCGACACGAATGTCCTTTCGGAAGAATCTCAAATGTACCCACGGCGCGGTCGCGCACCGGAAGTCTGTGTCAGAGGGATTCGCCAAGGGCGGATCGGCTACAGATCGCACCCATTCGCCGGTGACTCTCTCGCAGCCGCGCTCGAGAATCAGGCTTCAGGCCAACGGACATACTATCACGCACGCGCCGGACTGGAGTGCCGGGTCAGTGCTGGGCCGTGACGGGCGCGACGGCGCTCAGCTGCCGCCGCGCACGATGCGCCGCAGCTTCGCAAGACGCGCCGACACCTCGCGCTCGTTGCCGTGCTCACTCGGCTCGTAGTAGACCGCGCCGCGCAGGGACTCGGGCAGGTATTGCTGGGTGACGACGCCGATCGCATCGTCGTGCGGGTAGCGATAGCCCTTGCCATGCCCGAGGCGCTTGGCACCCGGGTAGTGCGCGTCACGCAGGTGCTTCGGCACGCGCCCCGCCTTGCCCTCGCGCACATCGGCGATCGCGCGATCGATGCCCACGTAGGCGGCGTTCGACTTCGGGGCCGTGGCGAGGTGCACGACCGCCTGCGCGAGCGGGATTCGCCCCTCGGGCATGCCGATGTACTGCACGGCGTCGGCGGCGGCGACCGCGACGCCGAGGGCGGTAGGGTCGGCGAGCCCGATGTCTTCGGACGCCAGCACGATGATGCGCCGAGCAATGAATCGCGGGTCTTCGCCGGCCTCGATCATGCGCGCGAGGTAGTGCAGGGCGGCGTCGACGTCGCTGCCGCGCACCGACTTGATGAAGGCGCTGATGACGTCGTAGTGCTCGTCGCCGTTGCGGTCGTAGCGCAGCAGGGCGCGGTCGACGGCGCGGGCCACGATGTCGGCGGTGATGACCGGCTTCGCCGCGGCCGTCGAGTCGTCTGCGTCGGCCTGTGCGTCGACGTCGGCGTTCGCCTCTGCATCGGGCTCGGCATCGCCGGTGGCGGCGGGCGCCGATTGCGCAGCGGCGACGGATGCCGCTTCGAGGGCTGTGAGCGCGCGCCGGGCGTCGCCCGAGGCCAGACGGATGATCGCCGCCCGGGCGTCGGGCTCGAGCTCGACTTTGCCGCCCAGACCCCGGGTGTCGGCGACGGCGCGGTCGACGAGAACTGCGAGATCGTCGTCGGTGAGGAGTTCGAGGGTCAACAGCAGTGAACGGGACAGGAGGGGCGAGATGACCGAGAACGAGGGGTTCTCGGTCGTCGCCGCGACGAGGATGACCCAGCCGTTCTCGACCCCGGGAAGCAACGCGTCTTGCTGGGCCTTCGTGAACCGGTGGATCTCATCGAGGAACAGCACCGTGGAGACACCGTAGAGGTCGCGGCTGGCGCGCGCCTCCTCCATGACCTGCCGCACGTCGCGCACCCCGGCGGTGACGGCCGAGAGCTCGACGAACTTGCGACCCGACGACCGGGCGATCGCCTGAGCGAGCGTGGTCTTGCCCGTTCCGGGCGGGCCCCAGAGGATGACCGAAACCGACCCCGACTCGCCCGTGCGATCGCCGGCGAGGGCCACGAGGGGCGACCCCGGCGTGAGCAGATGCCGTTGCCCGGCCACCTCGTCGAGACTCGTCGGACGCATGCGCACCGCGAGCGGAGTCGCGCCCGAGCGCAGCCCCTGACTCGTTTCCACCATGCGCCAAGCGTAGCTGCGGCATCCGACACCACCCGCCGCCCTCGATGCCGCACGGTGCGGCGATTGGTGTACACCCCGCGCGCATGCGTAGAGTCGGCAGGCAGGATTCCCGAGAAGGAGCAGCGTGGCAACGAACGACCGACAGGCACGCGAGGAACGAGCGCGCCTGCGCACCTATCAGGCCCGCCAGCAGGTGCACGCCGGCAAGAAGCGCCGCCGCACCCTCGACAACATCATCGCAAGCATCGCGCTCGTGATCGTGCTCGCACTCGCGGTCGGCGCGCAGCTGTTCTTCTTCAACGGCGGCCCGGGCACCCCCGATCCCGTCCCCTCCGCGACCCCGACCCCCACGCCCGAAGCGGCCGAGGTGCCCTCAGCCGACCTCGCCGAGGGCCGCACGTGGACCGGTTCGCTCGTCGTCAACGACATTCCGCTCGCTGTCGAGCTCGACGGCGCCGCCGCCCCGCAGGCCGTGTCGAGCACGATCAGCCTGGTGCAGGACGGGTTCTACGACGGGCTCAGCTGCCACCGCCTCACGAAGGACAGCATCTGGGTGCTGCAGTGCGGCGACCCCAACGGCGACGGCACCGGCGGACCCGGGTACAGCTACGGGCCGGTCGAGAACGCCCCCGCCGACGGCGTCTACCCCGCCGGCACGATCGCCATGGCGCGCCAGCCGCAGAACGCCGACAGCCACGGCAGCCAGTTCTTCATCGTCTACGAAGACACGACACTGCCCGCCGACGAAGCCGGCGGTTACACCGTCATCGGGCACGTCACGAGCGGGCTCGACGAGCTTCGCGCCGGGGTGACCGACGCGGGGCCGGCCGACGGCGCATCCGACGGGGCGCCGTCGGTTCCGGTGACCATCGCGTCGTTCACCCTCGAGTAGACGCCCGCGCCGCTCTTCGACGGTGCAATAGGCTTGATGCCACACTGCCGCCTCGCGCGGCATCCGACCTACGACAAGGTGAGGCCGTGACCGAATCAGATCAGCAACCGTGGGGCCGTGTCGACGAGACGGGCACCGTCTTCGTGCGTACGAGCGACGGCGAGCGGGAGGTCGGTCAGTACCCCGACGCGACGGCCGAAGAGGCCCTCGCGTACTTCGAGCGCAAATACGCCGATCTCGCCGGCCAGGTCACACTGCTCGAGCAGCGCGTGAAGCGCGGGGCTCCGGCCACGGACATCGCCAAGGCGGTCACGTCGCTGCGCGAGTCGGTGGCGAACGCGCATGCCGTGGGCGACCTCGAGTCACTCGCGCGTCGCCTCGAGGCGTTGTCGGGCACCACGAAAGAGCTCACCGAGCAGCAGCAGGCCGAGGCAAAGGCCGCGGTCGCCGACGCGCTCGCCGAGCGTACTCGCATCGTCGAGCAGGCCGAGGCACTCGCCGCGCAAGACCCGGCGAAGACGCAGTGGAAGCAGGCCACTGCCGAGCTCGACGCGCTGTTCGCCAGCTGGCAGCGCCATCAGCAAGACGGCCCGCGCCTGCCCAAGAACGAGGCCAACGAACTCTGGAAGCGGTTCCGCGCTGCCCGCTCCACGATCGAGACGCACCGCAAGGCGTTCTTCGCCGAGCTCGACGCGTCGCACCGCGACGTGCGCACGCGCAAGCAGGCGCTCATCGAACGTGCCGAAGCGCTCGCGCCGCGTGGCGCCGACGCCGTGGGCGACTACCGCAGCCTCCTCGACGAGTGGAAGTCGGCCGGGCGAGCGGGCAAGAAGCTCGACGACCAGCTCTGGGCACGGTTCAAGGCCGCCGGCGACGTGCTCTTCAACGCCAAGGCAGAGATCGACGCGCAAGAAGACGAGGCCTACCGGGCGAACCTCGACGAGAAGCTGGCGCTGCTCACCGAGGCAGAGCCGTTGCTCAGCGAGACCGACCCCAAGCAGGCGCGCGCCGGGCTCAACCGCGTCCAGCGCAAGTGGGACGAGATCGGCAAGGTCCCCCGTGACCAGATCAGGGTGGTCGAAGACCGGCTCCGCAAGATCGAGAACCACGTTCGCTCACTCGAAGACGAGCACTGGCAGCGCGAAGATCCTGAGAAGAAGGCACGCTCCGAGGGCATGCTCGGGCAGCTGCACGAGGCCATCGAGAAGCTCGAGGCCGAACTCGCGGCGGCCGAGGCCTCCGGCGACGAGCGAGCCGCGGCATCCGCTCGCGAGGCGCTCGACGCTCGCCGTGCCTGGCTCAAGGCCGTCGGCGGCTGAGTCGGCGGCGGCACTCCCGCGCCGCGAACGCTCTCGGAGCGGGTTGTCCACAGATCTCGGCCAGGCGCGCCAAGGGGCGATCACATGCCCCAGCATGGGGACATGGCAAGGCTTCCCGCGGTGCTCGGCACCGATGACCTTCCGCTCGCCGAGCTCTGCGCCGCGCGCATCGACGGCGAGCTCTTCACGATCGACGAGGGGTGGGCGCCGATCGACGAGCCCGACCTTCCGAGCCTTCGTGCGGCCGTGATCGCGCTGCGGGTGTCACGCCCGCTGATCATCGAGCGGCTCTCGGCCGCGTGGGTGCACGACGGGCTCGACTCGCCGCCGCGCACCGCGCAGTTCTGCGTGCCGCACGGCTCGCGCATCGCGGTGATCGCCGACCGACGGGTCACGATTCGCGAGGTCGCGCTCACCGACGACGAGTTCATCGAACTCGGCGGCGTGCGCTGCACCACGCCCGCACGCACCGCGTTCGACCTGCTGCGCGAGGCGGCGCTGCCCGATGTCGACTCCGAACGCATCGTGACGCGACTGCTCGCCGCACGACCTCGGCTCGAAGGCCAGATCCGCGAGCGATTCGATCTCGCCCGGCGCATGCCGTACCGCGCTCGTGCACTCGCGCGCCTCGATCACGCCGTCGAGGCAGCGTCGGCGAACTCTGCCGGCTCGGGTCAGCCGTCGCTGACGCGGTAGACGTCGTAGACGGCGTCGATGCGCCGCACCGCGTTCAGCACACGATCGAGGTGGGTCGTATCACCCATCTCGAACACGAAGCGGCTGACGGCCAGTCGGTCGGTCGACGTCGAGACGTTGGCCGAGAGGATGTTCACGTGATGCTCCGACAGCACACGCGTGACGTCTGAGAGCAACCCGGCCCGATCGAGCGCCTCGATCTGGATCTGCACGAGGAACACGCTCTTCGAGCTCGGCGCCCACTCGACCTCGATGATGCGCTCGGGCTCGCGCATGAGCGATTGCACATTGTGGCAGTTGGCCTGGTGCACCGACACGCCGGCGCCACGCGTGATGAAGCCGACGATCTTGTCGCCCGGCACCGGTGTGCAGCACCGGGCGAGCTTCACGAGGATGTCGGGCGCTCCCCGCACGAGCACGCCCGAGTCGGAGTGGCGTGGCAGCGGCCGCGACCGAACGGGGATGGGAAGGTCGGGTTCATCGCCTTCGTCGATGTCGCGAACGAGCGAGACGACCTTCTCGAGCACCGACTGGGTCGAGACGTGCCCTTCGCCGACCGCCGCGTACAGTGCCTCGACGTCGTCGTAGCGCAGCTGGGCTGCCACTTCGGCGAACGAGTCCTGGCTCATGAGCTTCTGCAGCGGCAGGTTCTGCTTGCGCATCGCTCGGGCGATCGCGTCGCGCCCCTGCTCGATGGCCTCGTCACGGCGTTCCTTCGTGAACCACTGCCGGATCTTGTTGCGGGCACGCGGGCTCTTGACGAATCCCAGCCAATCCTGGCTCGGGCCGGAGTCGGGGTTCTTCGAGGTGAACACCTCGACGACGTCACCGCTCGAAAGCACGCTCTCGAGGGGCACGAGTCGACCGTTGACCTTCGCGCCCATCGTGCGGTGGCCGACCTCGGTGTGCACCGCATAGGCGAAGTCGACAGGGGTCGCGCCGGCCGGCAGGCCGATCACCCGACCCTTCGGCGTGAAGACGTAGACCTCTTTCGCGCCGATCTCGAAGCGCAGTGAATCGAGGAACTCGCCGGGGTCGGCGGTCTCGGCCTGCCAGTCGGAGATGTGCGCGAGCCACGCCATGTCGGTCTCGTTCTGCGGGGCGGGGCCGCCCGCCGAGCGGCCGGTGGTCTGCTCTTTGTACTTCCAGTGCGCGGCGACACCGTATTCGGCGCGCTGGTGCATGTCGTGAGTGCGGATCTGAATCTCGACCGCGCGCCCCCTCGGACCGAGCACGGTGGTGTGCAGCGACTGGTAGAGGTTGAACTTCGGGGTCGCGATGTAGTCCTTGAACCGGCCCGGCAGCGGAGTCCATCGTGCGTGGATCGCGCCGAGCACGGCATAACAGTCGCGCACCGAGTTCACGAGCACTCGGATGCCCACGAGGTCGTAGATCTCGTCGAAATCTCGCCCTCGCACGATCATCTTCTGGTAGATCGAGTAGTACTGCTTCGGCCGGCCGACGACTCGCCCGCGAATCTTCGCGACCTTCAGGTCGTCGTTGATGAGGTCGATGACGTTCTGCACGAACTCTTCACGCTGCGGCGTGCGCTGCTTCACGAGGCTCTCGATCTCGGCGTAGAGCTTCGGGTAGAGCACCGCGAACGAGAGGTCCTCGAGCTCCCACTTGATGGCCTGGATGCCCAGCCGATGGGCGAGCGGCGCATAGATCTCAAGCGTCTCGGTCGCCTTGCGCGTCGCCGACTCGGCCGGCACGAACCCCCACGTGCGGGCGTTGTGCAACCGGTCGGCGAGCTTGATGATGAGCACCCTGATGTCTTTCGACATTGCCACGATCATCTTGCGCACGGTCTCGGCCTGGGTCGAGTCGCCGTACTTGACCTTGTCGAGCTTGGTGACGCCGTCGACGAGCATGGCGATCTCGTCGCCGAAGTCGGCCCGCACCTGGTCGAGCGTGTACGAGGTGTCTTCGACGGTGTCGTGCAGCAGGGCCGCCGCGACCGTTTTCGATCCGATGCCGAGGTCGGCCAGAATCTGCGCGACGGCGATCGGGTGGGTGATGTACGGCTCGCCGCTCTTGCGCTTCTGTCCTTCGTGCGCGCGCTCGGCGACGGTGTAGGCCCGTTCGATGAGCGAGAGATCGACCTTCGGATGGTGCATCCGAACGGTGCGAATCAGTGTGTCGACCGCACCGGTCGGCTGCGCCTTCGAGAAGATGCGTGGCACGAGACGGCGCAGCGAAGCCGTCGAATTGACTCCGGCTTCAGTCACGCGTCAGCACCTCCAGAACTCAATTATCACCGTTCTTCGAGGTGCGACGCGCGGCCGGACATAACGCCTGCCACGAACATCAGGCCGTGGGGACCACCTCGGCCGACGAGGAACCCGCCCGCTCGCGCTCTTTCAGGACCTTCTGGTCGTGCCGGTGGATCTCGGTCTCGCCCTCACGCAGTTGCGAGTAGAGCGGCGCCGCAAGGAACACGGTCGACCACGTGCCGACGAGGATGCCGATCAGCAGCGCGAGCGAGATGTCGCGGAGCGTGTCGGCGCCGAGCACACCTGCACCGAGGAAGAGGATCGCAGCGACCGGCAGCGCGGCGACGACGCTGGTATTGATCGATCGGACGAGGGTCTGGTTCACCGCGAGGTTGACCGACTCGGCGAACGTGCGCCGTGACTCCTGCCCGTCTTCTGAGGTGTTCTCACGGATCTTGTCGAACACCACCACGGTGTCGTAGAGCGAGTAGGCGAGGATCGTGAGAATGCCGATCGTTGCGGCGGGGCTGATCTCGAGGCCCAGTGCCGCATAGATGCCCACTGTGGCGACGAGGTCGGCGATCAGGGCCAAGATCGCCGCGAGCGACATCTTCCATGTGCGGAAGTAGAGCGCCATGATGATGCCGGCCAGCAGCATGAACGCCACGAGGCCGACGAGCGCCTGACGGGTGACATCGGCACCCCAGCTCGGCCCGATGAACGACGACGTGACCTCGGACTCAGGCACGCCGTAGGCTTCGGCCAGGGCAGTGGTGACCGCGCGCGAGTCGGCCTGCTCGAGCTGGTCGGTCTGCACGCGAACCCCGTCGCCGCCGACGATCGTCACATGCACTGTTGCGTCGGGCACGACGGATTCGACGGCATCGATCGCCGGCTGCTCCTCGGCGTTCTCGACGCCCGCGATCTGGAATTGCGAGCCCCCGCGGAACTCGATGCTGAAGTTGACACCCCGCAGGATCGGTATGAGGACCGAGAGCAGCAGCAGTACGGCGACGATCGTGTACCACTTCTTGCGGCCGCCGACGAAGTTGAAGGAGCGCTTGCCCGTGTAGAGGTCGTTGCCGAAAGTGGTGAGACGGTTGGCCATCAGGACTCCTTGCCGTCGTTCGAGGAATCGCCCGCGCCGACGGTCGCGGCCGCCTTGCGTTCGGCGATGGTCTGGCGCCGCTGCGCCTCTTTCGCGCTCGACGCGGCCTTCTTCACCGGCACGGCGACGGGCTTGCGGAACTCTGCGCGACCGCGGTACACGGCGCCGAGCGCATCTGGGTCGAGGCCCGACCACGGGTTTCCGCTCGAGAAGAACCTCGTCTGCGCGAGCAACTGCAGCATCGGGTGCGTGAACAGGATCACGACGACCACGTCGATGATCGTGGTCAGACCGAGCGTGTAGGCGAAGCCCTTCACGCTGCCGACCGCGAGGATGAACAGCACGATCGCCGCGAGCAGGTTCGTGGCCTTCGACGCGAGTACCGTTCGGAAGGCTCGCTTCCAGCCGGCCTCGACGGCGCTGACGAGCTGACGACCGTCTCGGAGCTCGTCGCGGACGCGCTCGAAGTAGATGATGAACGAGTCGGCGGTGAAGCCGATCGCGACGATGAGGCCCGCGATGCCCGCGAGCGAGAGGCGGTAGCCCTCACGCCACGACAGGATCGTGATCATCAGGTAGGTGATGATTCCGGCGATCACGAGCGATGCGATCGTGACCGACCCGAGGGCCCGGTACTGGAAGAGCGTGTAGATCACGACCAGGATGAGGCCGATGAGGCCCGCGATGAGGCCGGACTGCAGCTGCGAGGTACCGAGCGTGGCTGAGATCGTGTCGGACGACTGCACCGTGAAGCTGATCGGAAGCGCGCCGAACTTCAGCTGGTCTGCGAGCGATTTCGACGACTCCTGCGTGAAGTCGCCGGTGATCTGCGGGCGGCCGTCGGTGATCGCCCCGTTCATGCGCGGTGCGGTGAGCACCGCACCGTCGAGCACGAACGCGAACTGGTCGCGCGGCGATGCTCCCTGGCCCTGCAGCCCGTAGAGACGGGTGCTGACCTCGGCGAAGTCCTGCGTGCCCTGGTCGTCGAAGACGATGTTGACCGCCCACTGGCCGGTGCTCGCGCCCGTCTGGGTCGTCACCATGCCGTTCGTCGCGTCGACGATGTTCTCGCCGCTCGCCTCGACGGGGCCGAGCAGGTACTTCGTGGCGCGTTCGATGTCGCAGGTCACGAGCGGCTCGTCGGCAGGGGCGACGTTGGTCTCGGCCTCATCGAGGGTCGCACAGTCGAAGTTGTCGAACTCGTCTTGCAGCGCCGGCGTGATCCATGCCAGGTCGCTGCCGTCGGTGGGCTCGGTCGTCGGAGTCGACTCGAGCTCTTCGGCAGGATCGGTGGGTTCGGGGCTCGCAGTCGGGTCGATCGACTGGTCTGTCGCAGAACCTGCGAGAAGCACGGCGCGCAGTTCGAGCTTCGCCGAGGACTCGATGCGTGCGCGCGTCTGGTCGTCGAGTTCACCGGGGATGCGCACGACGACGTTCGAGCCCTCGGTGTTGATCTCGGCCTCGGCGACACCCGAGGCGTCGACGCGCTGACGGATGATCGAAACGGCCTGATCGAGCTGCTCCTGCGAAACGGACTGGCCGGTCTCGACCTTCGGCTCGAGGATGATCTGGGTGCCGCCCTCGAGGTCGAGCGCGAGCTTCGGGGTCCATGACCCCTCACCCCAGATGACACCCGCGGCGTTGATGCCGAACAGGAGCGCGATGATGACACCCAGCCAGGTGAGGGAACGCCATGCCTTACGGACGGGCGTCGGCCGGGATGACCGCTTCGATGGTGCAGCCACGTTTCTGCTTTCTCTGCAAGAGCCCGCGCGTCAATGCACGGGCCGAGCCTCGGTGAGGAGTACTAGTCGTCTGACTTCTTGGCGTCGGGCGTCTCGTCGGTCGACGGGGTGCCCTCGGCGGGCTCGTCGGCGACACGCTCGCCGAACTCGGGCTCGCTGCCGAGCGACTCGGGCGCCTCGTCGGTCTCGGATGCCTCGACCACGCGAGCGACCGTCTGCCGGTGCACGGTGAGCACAGTGCCGGGCGAGGTCTCGAGCAGCACCTGGTTCTCTTCTTCGTCGATCGAGAGGATCGTGCCGAACAACCCGAAGTTGGTCATGACCTTCGCGCCCGGCTGCACCTTCGCCTGCAGCTGCTCGGCGTCGGCCTTGCGCTTGCGCGAGTTGCGGAACATGAAGAAGATCAGCACCGCCAGAACGGCGAGCATGATGATAGTGAACGGATCGAACGTCATGAGGGGGAGTTACCTTCCGGTGTGCGTAGTGCGCACGAAGTCAGTGGCGCTGAGGGCGTCGCCTCAAAGGATTATAGGTCATCGATCGGAAGGCCCGCTGCAGCACCGGGCGCGCGATCGGCAAGTCCGAAATGCCGCCATGCCGCCGGCGTCGCAACCCGTCCACGCGGTGTTCGGGTGATGAGCCCGATGCGAACGAGGAACGGCTCGACCACGGCCTCGATGGTCTCGGCCTCTTCGCCTACCGATACCGCGAGGGTGTTGAGGCCGACAGGCCCGCCACCGAAGCGCGTGAGGACGATCTGCATCACGGCGCGGTCGAGCCGGTCGAGGCCCAGCGCGTCGACGTCGTAGAGCTCGAGCGCCGCGCGCACCGCCGTGAGGTCGGCCCGGCCGCCGCGCCGACCTGAGCCGCTGGCAGGGTGCACGAGCGCGTAGTCGCGCACGCGCCGCAGCAGCCGATTCGCGATGCGCGGTGTTCCACGACAGCGGCCGGCTATCTCGGAGAGCGCCTCGCGGTCGGCATCGAGCCCCAGCAGCGATGCCGCCCGTGCGAGCACCTGCTCGAGCTCGGCCTCGTCGTAGAACTCGAGGTGCGCTGTGAACCCGAAGCGGTCGCGAAGCGGGTTTGGCAGGAGCCCGGCGCGGGTCGTCGCCCCGACGAGCGTGAACGGCGCGAGGTCGAGCGGCACCGACGTGGCGCCGGCCCCCTTGCCGACCATGATGTCGATTCGGAAGTCTTCCATGGCGAGGTACAGCATCTCTTCGGCCGAACGGGCCATGCGGTGGATCTCGTCGATGAACAGCACCTCGCCGGGCACGAGCGAACTCAGGATCGCGGCGAGATCTCCGGCGTGCTGAATGGCCGGACCACTCGACATGCGCAACGGCCGGCCGCCCTCGTGGGCGACGATCATCGCGAGCGTGGTCTTGCCGAGACCCGGGGGGCCCGCGAGCAGGATGTGGTCGGGCGTGCGCTGCTGCAGCATGGCCGCGGTGAGGAGCAACTGCAACTGCCCGCGTACGCGCGTCTGCCCGACGAACTCCTCGAGGCTCTTCGGGCGAAGCGCCCCCTCGAACGCGAGCTCGGCTTCGGAGGCGAGGACCGGGTCGGTGAGGTCGAGGTCGACATCGAGGTCGCCGCTCTCGATGTCGCTGTTGCTGTTGCTCATCGTGACCGCCCCGACTGTTGAGCCGGCCCGAGCCGCGACAGCGTGAGACGCAGCAGGGTCGGCACCGAAGCAGCCTCGGTGTCTGACGCCGCGGCGATCGTCTCGTCGACGGCCTCTGCAGCGATGCGCTCGGACCAGCCGAGACCCGTGAGGGCCGCGAGTACACTCTCGGCGGCCCCGCCGGTGACGACCGCCGCCGGCCGGGCGGTCGCGGCCGGCGCGACGAGCTTGCCGGCGAGCGAGACCGTGATGAGCTTGGCCGTCTTGGGACCGATGCCGCTGACCTTGCGGAACACTGCGTCGTCGTCTCGCTGCACGGCCTCGGCGACCTGCTCGGGTGAGAGCGCCGACAGCACGCCGAGCGCCGACTTCGGGCCGACGCCCGTGACGCCGATGAGCAGGTCGAACACGTCGAGCTCGTCACGTGTGCCGAACCCGAAGAGCGTGAGCGAGTCTTCGCGCACCACCATTGTCGTGTGCACGCTCGCCTCGCCGCCCTCTCGGCTCGCAAGCGCGAGTGCGGGAGTCGTGTTGACGTGGAAACCCACGCCACCGACGTCGATGACGATCGAACTGCCGCCTGCCGAGAGCACGCGTCCGCGAAGAGAGGAGATCACTCCTTCAGCCTACGGGCCGCCCCCGACACGGCCGCGGAGCGCTCGGCGGCGAGCCATGCCCGTTGAGCGGGCGTCAGGCTCGACGCCTCGGCCGGAGCCGCGGCATCCTGAATCGCGGCGCCCGCCGCTCCCCCGGTGCGCCACGCATGGCAGATCGCGAGCGCGAGGGCGTCGGCGGCGTCGGCGGGCTTCGGCACCGCGTCGAGGCCGAGGATGCGGGCGACCATCGCACCGACCTGCTTCTTGTCGGCACGCCCGTACCCGGTGATCGCGGCCTTCACCTCGCTCGGCGTGTGAAGTGCGACCGGAAGCGCCCGGCGGGCCGCGATCAACATCGCGACACCCGAGATCTGGGCGGTGCCCATGATGGTCGACACGTCACTTCGGGCGAAGACACGCTCGAGCGCGACCGCCTGGGGCCGGTGCTCCTCGATGATCGCCTCGATGCCGTCGGCGATGCGGGCGAGGCGTCGCGGTGTGTCGAGATCGGCCGGCGACCGCAGCACCACGACGTCGACGAGTCGCGCGGTGCGATCAGGCTCGACATCGACCACACCGACGCCGCATCGCGTCAGGCCGGGGTCGATGCCGAGCACGCGCACGGCGATCGGCTAGTCCTCGGTCTCGAGCTCGGCCTGCACCTCTGGGCTGAGGTCGAAGTTGCTGTATATGTTCTGCACGTCGTCGCTGTCTTCGAGCGCGTCGATGAGGCGGAACACCTTGCGAGCGGTGTCGGCGTCGATCTCGACCTTGAGGTTGGGCACGAAGGCGGCGTCGGCCGAGTCGTAGTCGATGCCGGCCTCCTGCAGCGCGGTGCGCGCGGCCACCATGTCGGATGCCTCGGTGACGACCTCGAACGTCTCGCCTTCGTCGGTGACCTCTTCTGCACCGGCGTCGAGCACTGCCGCGAGGATGTCGTCTTCGGTCGTTCCCTCAGCGGGCACGACGATCAGGCCCTTGCGCGCGAAGTTGTAGGCGACCGAGCCCGGGTCGGCCATGGTGCCGCCGTTGCGGGTCATCAGCGTACGCACCTCGGCGGCCGCCCGGTTCTTGTTGTCGGTCAGACACTCGATGAGCAGCGCGACGCCGTTGGGGCCGTAGCCCTCGTACATGATCGTCGTGTACTCGATGGACTCACCGGTGAGCCCCGCGCCCCGCTTGATGGCCCGATCGATGTTGTCATTGGGGACCGAGGTCTTCTTCGCCTTCTGCACGGCGTCGACGAGGGTCGGGTTGCCCGAGAGATCGGCACCGCCCATCTTCGCGGCGACCTCGATGTTCTTGATGAGCTTGGCGAACGACTTGGCACGACGCGCGTCGATGACGGCCTTCTTGTGCTTGGTCGTTGCCCACTTGGAATGCCCGGACATGCGTCTCCTGAGTCGGTTTCGCGGCGGGTTCAGCCCGCCGACAGACCATTCTAAGCCAGCGTCTGTGACGCCCGGTGATCGATGAGCGGATGCCGCGGGGCCGGGCGTTCACCCGAGCACCCTCTGCAACGTGCGTAGGTTGCGATTCGTCGTCAACGGCTTGTACTTCGCCTTGCCGATGAGCTTGGCGAACGGGGTGTCGACGGTGGTTCCCTTGACCGGGTTCCAGTAGAGAACGCCATCGCCCGCCGCGAGCGGATCGACTTCGGGATCGACATCGATGGCCTGTATCAACTCGTCGATCACAGCCGTCTCGGTGGCGAAGATGACCCACGGCTGCCGCCGCGCATCGTCGGCATCGAATGGGAACTCCTCGACGGCCCGCTCGAGTTCGGCCCACGTCACGAGCACGATCCAGGCGTCGTATGCGAAGCGCTCGCCGAGCGCCTGTTCGATGCGTCGCTTCAGCGCGGCGCGACCTTCTCGCTCGGCCGTCTCGAAAACGACGTTGCCGCTCGCGAGAACTGTGCGCACTCCCCCGAAGCCGAGGCTTTCGAAGAGTTCGCGCAACTCAGCCGACTTCACCGTGATGCCGCCGACGTTCACGCCGCGCAGCAGGGCGATCCAACTCGTCATGACCCGACTGTACGGCGGGCCACCGTCACGGGATCTGCGGCACCGGCCGTCCCTCGTACAGTTCGCTCATCGCATTCTCGTATCGGCGCTTCAGCAGAAGCGAGTACAGCAACCGCACTGGACCGGGCAGATTCGCCTTCATCCACTCAGGGCGCTCTGCAGCCGGCAGGGTCGCGAGCATGAGACCCAGCTGCACGGCCATGACGTCGCGCGGCAGCTCCTTGCGGGCTGCCTGGATCGCACCATTGGCATGCTCGCTCATCTCGTCCCACTCCTGCTGGGTCAGCACCGATCCTGCGACCGGCACGATGTGTTCCTCCTCCGGCGCGAGATGGCCGAACAGCGTGTCCCGCAGGTGCTCGACAGCCACCGCCAGTCGGTCCCGCGTCGCGACATCTGCGCGTGCGCGCCAGGGTTCGAGCAGCGGCTCCACCACTGCGAGCTCCGCCGCCACCTGCGCGTGCTGGGCCTTCATCTGGTCGACGTGGGCGACGCAGCCGGGCGAGCGTTGCACGAGCCGATCCCAGAGCACGAGGTCTTCGGTCTCGTGATGCAGATGCAGCGCCCAGAAGTCCATGTGCGCGTAGTCGGCCACGAGGGACGCCCGACCGACGTCGCCGTCGTCGACGGCGCGGATGAGTCCCGGGAGTTCGCTGTAGAGCCACCGGAAGATGCGGTGCACCTGGATGAGGTCGGCGGTGTCGCAACCCGGTTGCGGCCCGTCAGGCAACGGTCCGGAACTGCTGGGAAGTTTTGTGGCCATGTCGGACCCCCGTACCGCGCCGCATTGCGTGCGTAGGGGTCACTGAAGTCGGCGCATCGAATGGACAACGGACGATGCGAATATACTCGCGGCCCGGGGCATCCGCCATCAGGGAGAGCACCTATCCCGTACCGTGGAGCTTTCGCATCTCGGCCTCGTAGCGCGGGCGGCCGAGCACGCCATAGAGCAGGCGGAGCGGCGCCGGGAACGTCGTCGTGAACCAGGCGTCGCGCTCATCGTCGGGGAAACTGTCGAGAATCATGCCGAGCTGTACGAGAAGGCGTGAGACGGGGACCTGGGCACGGGCATGTGCACCGAGCTGATCCCATTCCTTCTGCGTGAACACCGGACCCGCCACAGGGAGGATGCTCGCTTCCTCGTCGCCGAGGTGAACGGCCAGTGCCGCGAGCACGTCGTCGAGCGCCACGCGAAGGCGCGCGCGATCGTCGTCCGAGGCCGAGGCCTCCCACGCCGGCGTGACCCGCTCGAGCTCGACGAGTCGCTCGGCGATGGCGGCGTGCTGCGCCCGCATGCGTTCGACGTGTGCGGCGCACTTCGGCGCACGATCGCTGAGGCGGTCCCAGAGCATCAGGTCTTCGCCCTGATGGTGAGCGTGCAGTGATCCCGCGATCTCACGCGTGAAGCGACCCACGGCTCCGGCCCGTTCACGGTCGCCCTCGGCGACGTCGTCGACGAGTCGACGGGCATCGCCGAACACCTTGCGGAAGAAGCGGTGCACGACGATCATGTCGCCGGTGTCGCATCCGACCGCGCCCGTGCTCGCAAGCCGCCTGGCCATGGAACCTCCACTCGGCTCCCATTATCGGCTCGTGATCAGGCCGCGGCCACCTTTCGGATGAAGTACTCGTGGAAGCGGTATTCCCCCGTGATCTCGGGGTGGAACGACGTTCCGAGAAGGTTGCCCTGCTCGACCGCGACGACCCGGCCGTCGGAGAGGGTGGCGAGCACCGTCGCCTTCGGGCCGACCGACTCGACGACCGGGCCACGGATGAAGACGGCGTGCACGGGCGGATCGCCGAGCACGGGGATGTCGAGGTCGGTCTCGAACGACTGGTTCTGCGAGCCGAACGCGTTGCGCCGCACCACCACGTCGAGCCCGCCGAGCGACTGCTGGCCGGCGATCGCGTCGAGCAGGGTGTCGGCGAGCATGATGAGCCCGGCACACGTGCCGTAAACCGGCATGCCGGCGGCGATCGCGGACTTCAGCGGCGCCTGCAGCCCGAACGTGCGCGAGAGCTTGTCCATGACGCTCGACTCACCACCGGGGATGATGAGCCCGTCGATCGCCTCGAGTTCGTCAGGCCGCCGAACGAGCGACGCCCGCGCACCGAGCCTCGTCAGCACGTGCGCGTGCTCGCGGAAGTCGCCTTGCAGCGCGAGAACGCCGACGCGGGGGCCGGCCGCAGCCACTGCCCCCGCGTCGAGTGATTCGGTGCGGAGCGTCGTCACCAGCCGCGCTCTGCGAGGCGGTGAGGCGCTGCGAGGTCACCGACGTTGATGCCGACCATCGCCTCGCCGAGTCCTCGCGAGACATCGGCGATGACCGACGGGTCGTCGTAGAACGTCGTCGCCTTCACCACGGCCGCCGCTCGCGCCTCGGGATTGCCCGACTTGAAGATGCCCGAGCCTACGAACACCCCGTCGGCGCCGAGCTGCATCATCATCGCGGCATCCGCGGGCGTTGCGACGCCGCCCGCGACGAAGAGCACGACGGGCAGCTTGCCGGTCTCGGCGACCTCGAGCACGAGCTCGTAGGGGGCCTGCAGCTCTTTCGCGGCGACGTAGAGCTCGTCGCGCGTCATCGACTTCAGCTGGTTGATCTCGGACGAGATCTTGCGGATGTGCTTCGTCGCCTCGGAGACGTCGCCTGTGCCCGCCTCACCCTTGGAGCGGATCATCGCCGCGCCCTCGTTGATGCGTCGCAGCGCCTCACCGAGGTTCGTCGCACCGCACACGAAGGGGGTGTTGAACGCCCACTTGTCGATGTGATTCACGTAGTCGGCGGGTGAGAGCACCTCGGACTCGTCGATGTAGTCGACGTCGAGCGCCTGCAGCACCTGCGCCTCGACGAAGTGGCCGATGCGGGCCTTCGCCATGACGGGGATCGAGACCTCGGCGATGATCGCCTCGATGAGGTCGGGATCGCTCATGCGCGCGACGCCGCCCTGGGCGCGGATGTCGGCGGGCACGCGCTCGAGCGCCATGACGGCGACAGCGCCGGCGTCTTCGGCGATGCGGGCCTGCTCGGCGGTGACGACGTCCATGATGACGCCGCCCTTCAGCATCTCGGCGAGGCCGCGCTTGACGCGGCTCGAGCCGGTCTGCGAGGTCGCGGCGGGCGCGGGCACGGAAGCTTCGGTCATGGTGTCAATCCTAATCGTCGGGTGGGGTGCTCACGGCGCCGCGATGGAGGGTCGCACGGGGGCGTATTGGACACCGCGTCCAGCGGACGCGGCCGGTCGGTTCAGGCGGGCCAGGCCTCGGCGATCTCCTGCCTGACTTCGCCGAGCAGTCGCGGCAGCGCCTTCGTGCCGGCGATGATCGGGAAGAAGTTCGAGTCGAGCGCCCAGCGCGGCACGATGTGCTGGTGCAGGTGCTCGGCGATGCCCGCTCCGGCGATGCGGCCCTGGTTCATGCCGATGTTGAAGCCGTCACAATGCGACACCTGCTTCACGACGCGCATGGCGACCTGCGTGAGTTCACCGATCTCGGCGACCTCATCGGCCGACGCCTCGTCATAGGTCGCGACATGGCGATATGGGCAGACGAGCAGGTGCCCGCTGTTGTAGGGGAACAGGTTGAGCAGCACATATGCGAAGCGGCCGCGGGCGACGATGAGCGATTGCTCGTCGGCCATCTCGGGCGCACGGCAGAACGGGCAGGCGTGTTCGTCGGGCTGCTGGCCATGCTGGATGTAGACGAGGCGATGCGGCGTCCACAGTCGCTGGAACGCATCGGGAACCCCGGCGAGATCGGCCGATGAGTCGGTCGGGACCTCGGTGAACTCGTCGGGCTGGTAGCTGGTCATGCGAAGAGGTCGTCGCGAGTCGTGACCTGGCGCCGTTCGTCGATCGAGGCGCGGATGTGCGCGACCGCCTGGTCGATCGCCACACCGTTCTCCTGCGTGCCGTCGCGGAACCGGAAACTCACGGTCTCGCCCGCACGGTCGTGCTCACCGGCGATGAGCTGGAAGGGCACCTTCTGGGTCGTGTGCGTGCGGATCTTCTTCTGCATGCGGTCGTCGCTCGTGTCGAGTTCGGCACGCACTCCCGAGCTGCGCAACAGCTCGATGATCGCCCCCAGGTACGGCACGTATTCGTCGGCGACCGGGATGCCCACGACCTGCACCGGCGCGAGCCACACGGGGAACGCCCCGGCGTAGTGCTCGAGCAGGATCGCGAAGAACCGTTCGATCGAGCCGAACAGCGCCCGGTGGATCATGATGGGCCGCTTCTTCTGCCCGTCGCGGTCGGTGAACTCGAGCTCGAAGCGCTCGGGCAGGTTCGGGTCGACCTGCACCGTCGAGAGCTGCCAGGTGCGACCGATCGCGTCGCGCGTCTTCAGGTCGATCTTCGGCCCGTAGAACGCCGCCTCGCCCGGCATCTCGGTGAGCTTCAGTCCACTCGCGCGGGCGACGTTGCGCAGTGCGTTCGTCGAGTACTCCCAGAACTCGTCGGAGCCGATCCACTTGTCTTTCGCGTCGTCGCGCATCGACAGTTCGAGCTCGAAGTCCTCGAGGCCGAAGTCGCGCAGCATCGAGATGACGAAGTCCATGACCTTGGTGGTCTCCTCCTCGAGCTGCTCGGGCGTGACGAAGAGATGGGAGTCGTCTTGCGTGAAGCCGCGCACCCGCGTGAGGCCGTGCAGCGCGCCAGAGAGCTCGTTGCGGTACACGGTGCCGTTCTCGGCGAGCCGCATCGGCAGGTCGCGATAGCTGCGCCCGCGTTCCTTGTAGATGAGGATGTGCATCGGGCAGTTCATGGGCTTCAGGTAGTAGTCCTGGCCCTGCTTCGTGATGCTGCCCTCTGCGTCGCGCTCCTCGTCCATACGGATGGGCGGGAACATGCCCTCCTTGTAGGTGACGAGGTGGTTCGACTGCAGGAAGAGGTCTTCCTTCGAGATGTGCGGGGTGTACACGTAGGTGTATCCGCCGGCGACGTGGCGACGACGCGCGTGCTGCTCCATCTCCATGCGCACGACACCGCCGCGCGGATGCCAAACCGAGAGCCCCGACCCGATCTCGTCGGGGAAGCTGAACAGGTCGAGTTCGCGACCGAGCTTGCGGTGGTCGCGCCTCGCGGCCTCTTCGAGTCGGTGCTGGTACGCGCGCAACTCGTCTTTCGTGGTCCATGCGGTGCCGTAGATGCGCTGCAGTTGCGGGTTCTTCTCGGAGCCTCGCCAGTACGCCGCAGCGAGGCGCATGAGCGCCCAACCGTTTCCGATCATGCGGGTGTTCGGCAGGTGCGGACCGCGACACAGGTCCTTCCAGACCGTCTCGCCCGTCTTCGGGTCGACGTTGTCGTAGATCGTGAGCTCGCCCGCGCCGACCTCGACCGACTCGTGGTCGTCGCCACTGCCCTCACCGTGCCCTGCCGCGCCCTTCAGCCCGATGAGTTCGAGCTTGTATGGCTCGCTCGCGAGTTCGGCCCGTGCCTCGTCGTCGGTGACGACGCGGCGCACGAAGCGCTGCCCCGAACGGATGATGCGCGCCATCTCTTTGTCGAGCGCCTTGAGGTCGTCGGGAGTGAACGGCTCGGCGACGTCGAAGTCGTAGTAGAAGCCGTCGGTCACGGGCGGGCCGATGCCGAGCTTCGCCTCGGGGTTGATCGACTGCACCGCCTGCGCGAGCACGTGCGCGGCCGAGTGACGCAGGATGTTCAGGCCGTCGGGCGAATCGATCGTCACGGGATCGACGTCGTCGTCGTCGGTCACCGTCGTCGCGAGGTCCTTGAGCTCGCCGTTGACGCGCATGGCGACAACAGATCGATCGGTGAAGAGCGCGAAGCCGTCAGCCACCTTGATCCACTCCTTGGATTCTCGAAAACGAACCCTTCAACTGTAGTGGTGCGCCGGGTCGCGCCCCGCGCGATGGGTCGCGCCTCGCTTCGGTGATCGGATGTCCCGGCCACCCGATCGAGCGGACTGTCGGTGGGCACACCGAGGCGGCTGCCCTGAGACAGTTCTAGAGTTTCCCTCATGTACACAGACAAGGAATCTCCGTTCGGCGATGCGTACGACGACCGCATCGTGCGCACCGGCGACTTCGAGCCGGATGTCTCGGTCGAGGACTGGGTGGCCAAGTACCGCCTCGGCGATCTCACCGCCGGGCCCATCTTCTGGACGTCCATCGAGACGCTCTCCCCCACCCGCACGGTCGGCAAGGGTCGCACGAACCTCACGCTGATCCGCCCGACGATCCTGCAGACCGATGCCGCGACCCCTCACGCCGCGTTCGATCGGCGCGAGTCGCCGAACCGCAATCCAGCGGTGTCGGTGCACTTCGCCCCCGGCGCATACGGCGCCACGGGCGTCGGGACATACGTGTTCGCGTTCGCGGTCGAGGCATTCGGCACGGCCACGTTCGCGCCCACCGGGTACGCGGGCAGCGGTGTCGTGGATGCCGCGGGTGCGATCTCGTTCAGCGGGCGCCGTACCATCACCGTGATCCTGCGGAACGTGCAGCCCGGCCAAGACACGTGGGCGGCGATCGAGCAGACGTCGGGCACGGCCTGGTCGTGGTTCAGCACCCGCATCAGCCTGCCGCCGCTCGTGCTCGAGGTCTTCCAGCCATAGCCGATCGCCGCACCGACAACAGAAGCCCCGGCTGTTGGCCGGGGCTTCGTATCAGTGGGCGATACTGGGATCGAACCAGTGACCTCTTCCGTGTCAGGGAAGCGCGCTACCGCTGCGCCAATCGCCCAGAGCCGTGATGATTATCGCAGCTTGGAGGTGGATACGGGATTCGAACCCGTGTATACGGCTTTGCAGGCCGCTGCCTCGCCTCTCGGCCAATCCACCGTGTTTGGGTTCACCACCAGAAGAACAGGAATGAACTGACGCTCATTCCCGATCAGAGCGGATGACGAGATTCGAACTCGCGACCCTCACCTTGGCAAGGTGATGCGCTACCACTGCGCCACATCCGCGTTGCCCGCATTTCTGCGTGCAGAGAGACTCTAACGGATTCGGTGAACGAATCACAAACCGAGCCGACCGCGTGGCACGTTCCCCCCGGTCATTCCCAGATTCGGCGGCAGAACCCCGGGCGTGTCGAGTGCGAAACGCCACTCACGGCATCGCCTCCGGCACGCACGCACGAGCCCGATGTGCCCCCGATGTGCATTCGCCCGGGTCGGTCGGCTAGTATCGAGTCCGCAGTCACCGCGTGTGACGGCGAATCCCAATTGGGCGATTGGCGCAGCTGGTAGCGCGCTTCCTTCACACGGAAGAGGTCGTCGGTTCGAGCCCGGCATCGCCCACGAACGCCCCCACTCCACTGGGGGCGTTCTTCGTTTCCGCGCCGGGTCGACCCGTTGCGGCGTCAGCACCCTCGGTCTATCGTGGCCGCCATCTGCGGCGCATCGATGCGAGGGGGATCCCATGTCCGGTGAGGTGTCGTTCATCGAGTTCGGGGCGGCCGATGCCATGACCGCCCGCACCTTCTATGGAAAGCTGTTCGGCTGGTCGTTCGAGCCCGGACCGGGCGGCGAGGGCTACGTGATCGGCGGCGCCGGAGTGCCCGCGGGCGTGCACGGCGGCGATCCGGCCGCGGCGCCGTACGTCTTCTTCAGGGTCGACGATCTCGACGCCGCCACCGCCGCGGTCGAGCGACTCGGCGGCACCGTCGAGACGATCGGCGACGCCGACGATGAAGCCACGGCTGCGACCTTCGGCGCGTTCCGAGTCTGCCGTGATGACCAGGGTTCGCCCTTCGGCCTGCATCGTCCGCCGCGCCACTGAGCGTCGCGAGGCGGCTCCGATGAGGGCGGGTCGTCGTCAGCGCCAGCCGTATCGCGCGCCGAGCGCGTCGGCGACGAGCGAATAGCGCCGCGAATCGAGGGATGACGCTTCACGACGCATGCCGCCGGCGCGCACCCGGAACACCCGGTCGATGCGCGCCCAGCTCGGGCGACCCTCGGAGTCCCACGCGCCATCGCCAAGGGCGACGAAGTCGCGATCCCCGTCGTGGGCTTTGCTCGTGAGCTGCACCGCCAGGAAATCGCCGGCGCTCGAGGCCGCGACGATGACGACGGGGCGGTCCTTGCCGCGCCCGTCGCGCTCCTCGTAGGGCACCCAGGTCCAGACGACCTCGCCGGGGTCGGGCTCGCCATCGCGTTCGGGGGTGTACGCGAGTCGAACGCTTCGCAGGCGAGCCGGGTCGATCTCGATCGTGGCGTCATCACCGGCCTGCCCGGGCGAGACCTCGTGCTCCCCCGTCGTCACGGGCGGCGTCGTCGACGTGCGGCGGCGCCGCGGCGCGACATCCGCCTGCCTGCTCGAACCGCTCGCGAACAGGGGCCGCAGAACACGACCGAGGGCGGTGAGGAAGCGGCTGGTGTCGTTCACACCGGCACACTACCCCACCGCCCTCAGGCAGTCAGGACCGCTCAGACGTTCTCGAGCGCGTACCCCTCGTGGCCGTGCACGACCGTGTCGATACCGGCGATCTCGTCCTCGTTCTTCACGCGGAAGCCGATCGTCTTCTCAATGGCGAAGCCCAGGATCCAGGCGATGACGAACGAGTAGATCAGCACGGCGAAGGCCGCGATCGCCTGCACCGCGAGCTGGCCGAGGCCGCCACCCGTGAAGAGACCGGTGTCGATGGCGAAGAAGCCGAGGTACAGCGTTCCGATGAGACCGCCGACCAGGTGGATGCCCACCACGTCGAGCGAGTCGTCGAAGCCGAGCTTGAACTTCAGCTCGATCGCGAGGGCGCAGAGCGCGCCGGCCACGACACCGAGCAGCAGCGCCCAGCCCGGCTCGAGGTTGGCACACGCGGGGGTGATCGCGACGAGACCGGCGACGGCACCCGAAGCGGCACCGACGGCCGTCGGCTTGCCGTCCTTGACCTTCTCGACGACGAGCCAGCCGAGGATCGCCGCGGCGGTGGCGCCGAGGGTGTTGAGCACGATCAGGCCGGTGTTGGCGAGGCCGTTGAGCCATTCGGCGCCGGCGTTGAAGCCGAACCAGCCGAACCACAGCACGGCAGCGCCGAGCAGTGTCAGGGGCACGTTGTGGGGCTTGTCCATGCCCTTCTGGAATCCGACGCGCTTGCCGAGCACCAGCGCCAGGGCAAGGGCGGCAGCGCCGGCGTTGATGTGCACCGCCGTACCGCCCGCGTAGTCGATGACCCCCGGCAGGCCGAGCGTCTCGCCGAGGCTCATGATCCAGCCGCCGCCCCAGACCCATGCGGCGACCGGGAAGTAGACGAGTGTCGCCCAGATGCCGGCGAAGATCATCCACGACCCGAACTTCGCGCGGTCGGCGATGGCGCCCGAGATGAGGGCGACGGTGATGATCGCGAACGTCGCGCCGAAGGCGACGCCGATCAAGTCGGTGTTCGCCGACTCACCGGTCGCGAGCGAGCCGAGTGCGAAGTCCGACAACGGGTTGCCCGCGAACTCCCAGACGCCGTCGACGGCACTCATGTTGAAGCCGTACAGCAGCCAGAGCACGGTGACGAGCCCGAGCGCACCGAAGCTCATCATCATCATGCTGACGACGCTCTTGGCCTTGACGAGTCCGCCGTAGAAGAAGGCGACACCCGGCGTCATGAACAGCACGAGTGCTGTGGCGGTGATCGCCCACGCAATGCTTCCCGTATCCATTGAAATTCCTCACACCTCGTGTATCTGCAGGGGATGTACTCGAGGTGGTCAGAACCTGCGCCGGTCTCGGGTACAGCGTTCAGACTGGTGCCGCGACGTTTCGGCGGAACTGCATCGAAGGTTTCGCGTCGGTTACGAAAACGAGCGTCGTGTAACGAGCGTGTTTCAGGGCGCCGTGAGTGGGCCCGAGATCAGCGGATGTCCCGTGCCGCGTCAGTCGTGCGGAGGGAGCTCACCCGTGGTCAGGGCGATCATGCGCGACATCGCACGCAGGTACTTCTTGCGGTAGCCGCCCTGCATCATGTCACCGCCGAAGACCTCGTCGAGCGGGAGCCCGCTCGCGACGATCGGCACCTCGGCGTCGTAGACCCGGTCGATGAACGCGACGAGGCGCAGTGCGGCGTTCTGGTCGGTGAGCTCGTGCACGCCGTCGAGCGCGATGACCTCGATGCCGTCGATGAGCTTGATGTACTTCGACGGGTGCACAGTCGCCAGATGGGCGATGAGCTCGTCGAAGCCGTCGAGCGAGACGGCGTGCCCGCGGGCGGCGAGCGCATCGGCCGTGCGCGCGACATCGTCGTCGGGGCCCAGCGCGGCCGCATGCCCCTCGGTGTCACGGCGGCGGTAGTCGAGGCCGTCGATGCGCAGCGTCTCGAAGTTCGACGAAAGTGCGTGGATCTCGCGGAGGAAGTCGGCGGCCGCGAAACGCCCCTCGCCGAGCGCGTTCGGCGGTGTGTTCGACGTGGCCGCGACGCGCGTGCCGCCTGCCATGAGCTCGCCGAGGAAGCGCGTCATGAGCATCGTGTCGCCCGGGTCGTCGAGCTCGAACTCGTCGATGCAGATGAGGCGTGCGCCCTTGAGCAGCTGCACCGCCGGGACGTAGCCGAGTGCGCCGACGAGGGCGGTGTACTCGATGAACGTGCCGAAGTACTTGGGCCCGTGCGCGACATGCCAGAGCGCGGCGAGCAGGTGCGTCTTGCCGACGCCGAATCCGCCGTCGAGGTAGACACCGGGCAGCTCGATGCGCGCCGGCCGCTTTCGTGAGAAGAAGCCGCCCGGCCGCTGGGCTGCCCGCCACGCCCCGGCGAACTCGTTGAGCCGGTCGAGGGCAGCCTGCTGCGACGGAAAGTCGGGGTCGGGGCGGTAGGACTCGAACGAGGCGTGCTCGAACTGCGGGGGCGGCACGAGTTCCGACGCGATCTCGGCGCCCGAGATCGTGGGGTTGCGATCGACGAGGCGAACGAGGGTCTTGCTCGGTGCCGAGGTCATGCTGGTGGAGCTCCCGTGTTGCATCGGATGACGGGTCTGGTGACTTCACCCCGCGCGCCGCGTAGATTCGTGGTGGACAGGTCAACAGCCTAGTCCGCTCCCCCACCCCGTCCCCGCCCGACCGGGCGATCCAGGAGGTAGTCATGCCCGCCGAGTTCGACGCAGCCCAGAAGCTCGCCGAGTACGCGCACCCCGAGCGTCTCGTCACGACCGATTGGCTCGCCGCGCACCTCGGCGAACCCGGCCTCGTCGTCGTCGAATCCGACGAAGACGTGCTGCTCTACGAGACCGGTCACGTCCCCGGCGCCGTGAAGATCGACTGGCACACCGAGCTGAACGACCCGGTGGTGCGCGACTACGTGAACGGCGAGCAGTTCGCCGCCCTGCTCGGCTCGAAGGGAATCTCCCGCGACACGACGGTCGTGATCTACGGCGACAAGAACAACTGGTGGGCCGCGTACGCGCTGTGGGTCTTCACGCTCTTCGGGCACGACGACGTGCGACTGCTCGACGGCGGCCGTGACCTCTGGATCGCCGAGGGCCGCGAGCTCACCACGTCGGCGCCAGAGGTGACACCCGTCGAGTACCCCGTCATCGAGCGCGACGACAGCGCCGTGCGCGCCTTCAAAGACGATGTGCTCGCCCACCTCGGCAACCCGCTCGTCGACGTGCGCTCACCCGAGGAGTACAGCGGTGAGCGCACGACCGCACCTGCCTACCCCGAAGAGGGCGCGCTCCGCGCGGGTCACATTCCCACCGCGGCATCCGTGCCGTGGGCTCGTGCCGCCGCCGACGACGGAACGTTCAAGACCCGCGAAGAGCTCGACGAGATCTACCGCGGCGAGGTCGGACTCGACGACGGCGACGACGTCATCGCCTACTGCCGCATCGGCGAGCGTTCGAGCCACACGTGGTTCGTGCTCACGCACCTGCTGGGCTTCGAGAAGGTGCGCAACTACGACGGGTCGTGGACCGAGTGGGGCAGCGCGGTACGAGTTCCGATCGTGACCGGCACCGAGCGGGGTGACCTCCCCGCACGCTGAGCGCGGGCCGGCGAGCATGCGGGCCGCCGGGCCCGCGTCGCATCGGGCCATGGGAGAATAGAACGGATGGACCAGACGACCCTCCCCGCGACGCTCGCCGAGACCCGCGACGACTTCCTCGTCCTCGAGGTGCGAGACCGGCTGCAGCTGCTGCTCGAGTTCTCGAACGAGCTCCCCGAGCTGCCCGAGCGCTACGCCGACCACCCCGACCTGTTCGAACGGGTCGTCGAGTGCCAGTCGCCGGTGTTCATCTTCGTCGAGGTCGTCGACGACATCGTGCACCTGTTCGCGACAGCTCCGGCCGAGTCGCCGACGACGCGCGGCTTCGCGTCGATCCTGGTTCAGGGCATCGACGGCCTCACCGTGCAGCAGGTGCTCGACATCCCCGCCGACTACCCCCAATCGCTCGGGCTGGGCGAGGCCGTCTCGCCGTTGCGGGTGCGCGGCATGACCGGCATGCTCGCCCGCACCAAGCGGCAGCTGCGCGAGCGCGTCGCCGAACAGGCCGAGTCCGCCGGCACGTAGCGGCTGCGTTCAGCCCACGATCTCGGCTTCGTCGCCGAGATGCCGGATGCTCTGGGAACGCCGCTCGAGCCAGCCGGCGACGAGCGCCGTCCAGCGCTCGGGGTCGTGATTCCAGAGCTTCGTGTGTCGCGCACCCTCGAACACCTCGAACTCGATGAGATCGGGTCGGGATGCCGCGAATCGGCGCGAGCCGTCGATGGGCACGAACCCGTCGTCGACGCTGTGCATGAGCAGGATCGGCACCTCGAACTCATCGGCCCGCACGACCGGATCGAGTTCCTCGAGGCTGATCGGGGCCGCGACGCCGGTGAGCCCCCCGCTGAACGGGCCCCCGAGCAGTTGCGACACGCTGTCGCCGATCGCGCGAGGCAGGCCGAGTGCGCTGCCCTGGAACCGCAGGATGTCGACCCAGTCGATGGCGGGCGAATCGAGCACGATGCCGACGAGGTGCTTGCGCGCCGCCGCCGAGCGCAGCACCGCCTGCAACACGGTGGAGCCGCCCATCGACCAGCCCATGAGCACGATCTCGCGCGCGCCGTGGGCTGCGGCGAACCGAACCGCGTCGACCACGTCGGCCCATTCCGTGCCGCCGAGCCCGTACCTGCGATCGACGCTCTCGGGTGCCTCGCCGTCGTTGCGGTACGAGATGAGCAATGTGTTCCACCCGGCCTCATGCGCCGGAATCACCGCACGCAGGCCTTCGGTTCGCTTCGCCCCGCGCCCGTGCACCTGGATCACCCACCGATGTGCATCGTCGGCCGGCACGAACCAGGCGGGTGCAGGGCCGAGCGAGGTCTCGACGACGACGTCCTCGTACGCGAGCGGGAGCTCCCACGGGCCGAGGTGGTACGCACTGTCGACCCGACCCCGCACCGCACGCTCGAGCTGGCCGAAGTCCACGGACTCGATGGGTCGTCGCACCACGTCGCCGTCGGTGAAGACGACATCGCCGAACCGTGCATGCCCGGCATCGCGATCGAACCAGAACCCGTAGCGTCCGCGCATTCGCGACTCGTCGGAGTCCGCGAGCACGATCTCCGATGCGGCCGCATCGACCTCGAGGATGCGCACATCCTCCTCCCGCCGGGCCGGCGGGGTCACGACTCGGCGTGCCATCACCACCGTGAGCACGGCCGCGACCGTCGCTGCAACCGCGGCACCCGCGACGAGCAACGCCGCAGCCGCGGCTGCGATCCCGATCGGTCCGACGCTGCCGTCGCCTCGAGCCATGCGATTCCCTCCCGACGATGCCGTTCGTGTGCGCACAGGCGCGGCGTGCCGCCCCCGTGCGTCCCGATCGAGACTCTAGTCTGCAGACGTGCCCGACGATGCGATCCAGACGCCGGCCGAGTTCGAGGCCGCACTCGCTTCCATGCGCGCCGCGGTGCCGCGTGCGGAGCTGACGATCTCCGAGATCACCGCTCCCGCATCGCTCGCCCCCTTCGCGGTCGCCCTGTCGGCCGATGTCTCGCCCTCGCGCCACGGCGACGACTCCGAGCTCGGCACGGGCCGGTTCATTCTCTTGTACGACCCGACCGAACCCGAGGCGTGGGGCGGGCGCTTCCGCGTGGTGTGCTTCGCACAGGCACCGCTCGAGACCGACATCGGACTCGACCCGTTCCTCGCAGACGTCGCGTGGTCGTGGCTCATCGACGCACTCGACGCGAGAAGCGCTCGATATATCGCCGCCTCGGGAACCGCCACGAAGATCCTCTCGACCGGCTTCGGCGAGCTCGCCGCCCAGGGCGACGGTGCCCAGATCGAACTGCGCGCGTCGTGGACGCCGCTCGACGCCGCGATAGGGCCGCATGTGGAAGGCTGGGGTGAGTTGTTGTGCATGCTCGCAGGGCTTCCGCCCCATACGGAAGGGGTGACCGCACTGCCACGTCGGAGGTCGCACCGTGGATGAGTTCCGGGTGATCGAGACGCCCGCCGAGTTCGACGACGCCGTTGGTCGTCTGCTCGACGGTGAGGGCCCGATCGCGGTCGACGCAGAACGGGCGAGCGGGTTCCGGTACTCGCAGCGCGCCTACCTCATTCAGATGTACCGGCGCGGCTCGGGCACCTTCCTGTTCGACCCGCCGCAGATCCCCGACTTCTCGGCGCTCGAGGCCGGAATCCGGGGCGACGAATGGGTGTTGCACGCCGCGAGCCAAGACCTCGCATGCCTGCGTGAGGTCGGGCTCGACCCCGAGCGCATCTTCGACACCGAACTCGCGGCCCGGCTGCTCGGAATGCCGCGAGTCGGTCTCGCGTCGGTCGTCGAAGAACTGCTCGACATCAAGCTCGCGAAAGAGCACTCGGCGGCCGACTGGTCGACGCGGCCGCTCCCGCAATCGTGGCTCAAGTACGCCGCGCTCGACGTCGAGCTACTGGTCGACGTGCGCGATCGGCTTGCAGAGCGCCTCGCCGAGACCGGAAAGGCCGACCTCGCCGCCCAGGAATTCGACGCCGTGGTGCATCGCGCGGCGAAGCCCCCGGCAGCAGAACCGTGGCGCAGGCTCTCCGGCATCCACGCGGTGCGCAGTCCCCGCAACCTCGCGGTCGCCCGTGAGCTGTGGCTGTCACGCGATGCGCTCGCCGTCGAACTCGACAGTGCGCCGGGGCGTCTCGTCCCCGATGCGTCGATCCTCGCGGTCGCCCGCACGCTGCCGTCGACACGCCGCGCACTCGCCGACATGCGCGAGTTCACCGGGCGGGCCAGCCGCACCGAACTCGACCGTTGGTGGAGGGCGATCGAGAGCGGCCTGACGACCGCCGAGCTTCCCGCCGTTCGGGTGCCCAACGACTCACCGCCGCCGCCGCGCGCCTGGGCGTCGCGCAACCCCGAGGCCGACGCTCGCCTGCGGGTCGCGAAGGTGGCTGTCGCAGAGGTGGCCGAGTCGTTCGACATGCCGGTCGAGAACCTGCTCACGCCCGACTTCCTGCGCCGAGTCGCCTGGTCTCCTCCTGCTGATCCCGATGCCGCAGCGGTTGGAGCAGCACTCACCGAGCTCGGGGCACGCCCCTGGCAGGTTGAGGCAACTGCACAGACAATCGCCGATGCCTTTGTGGAGGCGTCACAAGCCCTACGTGACGCGACCTCGACGGAGTCGTAGGTTCCATCAACCGATTCCGCCGCGTTCGAACGGGTTCGTAGGATCGAAGCATCCTGATCGAAAGTGAGCTGCAGCGTGGCTGATCAAGCTGAAGTCGTGTTCGTCGACGGGGTCCGTACCCCGTTCGGCAAGGCCGGCGACAAGGGCATGTACTGGAACACCCGGGCCGACGACCTGGTCGTGAAGGCGATCGTCGGGCTCCTCGAGCGCAACCCGAACGTGCCGAAAGACCGCATCGACGATGTCGCCATCGCCGCGACGACCCAGAGCGGCGACCAGGGCCTGACCATCGGGCGCACGGCCGCGATCCTCGCGGGCCTGCCCAAGACCGTGCCCGGCTTCGCGATCGACCGCATGTGCGCCGGCGCGATGACCTCGGCCGCGATGATGGCCGGTTCCATCGGGTTCGGCATGTACGACCTCGCGATCGCCGGCGGCGTCGAGCACATGGGCCACCACCCGATGGGATCCGGGGTCGACCCCAACCCGCGCTTCCTCAGCGAGCGCCTCGTCGGCGAAGACGCACTCGTCATGGGCGCGACCGCCGAGCGCATCCACGATCGCTTCCCGCAACTCACCAAGGAACGCAGCGACCGCTACGCCCTTGCGAGCCAGCAGAAGACTGCTGCGGCATACGAGGCAGGCAAGATCCAGCAGGATCTGGTGCCGGTCGCGATCCGCACCGACGAGGGGTGGGGCCTCGCCACCCGCGACGAGGTCATGCGTCCCGAGACCACGCTCGAGGGGCTTGCGGGCCTGAAGACGCCGTTCCGCCCGCACGGCCGCATCACGGCGGGCAACGCATCGGGCCTCAACGACGGCGCCACCGCCGCGATCCTCGCGTCGGGCACGATGGCGAACGAGCTCGGCCTCACCCCGAAGATGAAGCTCGTGAGCTACGCCTTCGCCGGCGTCGACCCCGAGATCATGGGCATCGGGCCGATCCCCGCCACCGAGAAGGCGCTGCGCAAGGCCGGCCTCATGATCGACGACATCGACCTCTTCGAGATGAACGAGGCGTTCGCCGTTCAGGTGCTCTCGTTCCTCGACCACTACGGCATCGACGACGACGACCCCCGGGTCAACCCCTGGGGCGGCGCGATCGCCGTCGGGCACCCACTCGCATCGTCGGGCGTGCGCCTCATGAACCAGCTCGCGAGCCAGTTCACCGAGCGCCCCGACGTGCGCTACGGCATCACCAGCATGTGCGTCGGCCTCGGCCAGGGCGGCACCATGATCTGGGAGAACCCGAACTTCAACAAGAAGGCGAAGAAGGCGTGACCGACTACTCGACCATCGATTTCGACTCCCTGGTCGCCCTCGCGGGCGACGATGAGGTCGTCACGCACTCGTACGTGCGCGACATCCCCCTGCCGTCGGGCAAGACCCTCGCGCTCATCACCCTCGACAACGGGCGCGACCACACCCGCCCGAACACGCTCGGGGCAGCCACCCTGCTCGAGTACGCGAAGGTGCTCGACGAGCTCAAGGCACGCGCGGCGGCCGGCGAGATCCACGCCGTCGCCGTCACGGGCAAGCCGTTCATCCTGGCCGCGGGCGCCGACCTGTCGAAGGTCGCCGAGATCCCCGACAAGGAGACCGCGAAGAAGTTCGTGCAGCTCGGTCACTACGCGCTCGCGAAGCTCGGCGAGGTCGGTGTGCCGTCGTTCGCGTTCACCAACGGACTGGCACTCGGTGGCGGACTCGAGATCGGACTCCACGCCGACTACCGCACGGTCGACGCCTCGGCGCCTGCGCTCGCGCTGCCCGAGGTGTTCCTCGGCCTCATCCCCGGGTGGGGCGGCGCCACGATCCTGCCCAACCTCATCGGCATCGAGAACGCCCTGAAGGTGGTCATCGAGAACCCGCTCAAGCAGAACCGAACGCTCAAGGCGCAGGACGCATTCGACCTCGGCATCGCCGACGCGATATTCCCGTCGGTCAACTACCTCGAGGACTCCGTCCGCTGGGCCGACGACGTGATCTCGGGTCGAGTCAAGGTCAAGCGACCGAACGAGCCGGGCAAGGTCGAGCGCCTCGTCAAGTGGGACGCGGCGATCGGCATCGCGACCAAGGTGCTGAAGAGCCGCATCGGCTCGGTGCCGAAGTCGCCGTACGCCGCCCTCGACCTCATGAAGGCCGCCAAGAGCGGAACCCGCGCCGAGGGCTTCCAACGCGAAGACGAAGTGCTCGCCGACCTCATCGCGGGCGACCAGCTCCACGCATCCGTCTATGCCTTCAACCTCGTGCAGAAGCGCACGAAGCGGCCGGCCGGCGCCCCCGACAAGGAGCTCGCGAAGAAGGTCACCAAGGTCGGCGTGATCGGCGCCGGATACATGGCGAGCCAGCTTGCGCTGCTGTTCGTGCGACGCCTGCGCGTGCCCGTGGTCATCACCGACATCGATCAAGAGCGCGTCGACAAGGGCGTCGCCTACATCGCGGGCGAGATCGACACCCTGCTCGCGAAGGGCCGCATCTCGCCCGACGAGGCCAACCGCCTGAAGGCACTCGTCACCGGAACCACCGACAAGGCCGACTTCGCCGACTGCGACTGGGTCATCGAGGCCGTCTTCGAAGAACTCCAGATCAAGCAGGACGTCTTCGCCGAGATCGAGCAGTACATCTCGCCCGAGGCCGTGCTCGCAACGAACACCTCATCGCTCTCGGTCGAGCAGATCGGCGCGAAGCTCGCTCACCCCGAACGGCTCGTGGGCTTCCACTTCTTCACGCCCGTCGCGGTGATGCCGCTGATCGAGGTCGTGAAGACCCCCCACACCGACGACGCGACCCTGTCGACCGCGATGGTGACGGCGAAGAACCTCAAGAAGAACGCCGTCATCACCGCTGACACTCCCGGGTTCGTCGTCAACCGCCTGCTCGCGGTGCTGCTCGGCGAGGCGATGCGAGCGGTCGACGAGGGTACGTCCTTCGAGACCGTCGACCAGGCGATCGCACCACTCGGTCTGCCGATGGCGCCGTCGGCGCTGCTCGATCTCGTCGGGCTCAAGGTCGGCGCGCACGTGCTCGACACGCACCATTCGGCATTCCCCGACCGCTTCTACCGTAGCGAGAACCTGCACAAGCTGGCCGAGTACGGCAAGCTGCTCGATAAAGACGACAAGGGCAAGGTCAAAGGCTTCGACAAGGGCGCGATGAAGATCGTCTCCGGCGGCAAGAACGCCCGCAGCGCCGACGACATCCTCATCAGCCTGCAAGACGGGCTGACCCGAGAGGTTCGGCTCATGCTCGACGACCAGGTCGTCGCCGCGCCCGAAGACATCGACCTCTGCATGATCCTCGGCGCTGGATTCCCCTTCCAGATGGGCGGTGTGACGCCCTACCTCGACCGGGTCGGCGCGTCCGAGCGGGTCTTCGGCGACACGTTCCACCACCCGCGGATCGCGGGCGTCGAAGCCTAGCACTCGACGCGATACCGAAGGGGGCCCTCGCCGAGGGCCCTCTTCGTGCGTACGGGCAACCGCGACACCGGGACATCCGCTGTTCGCAGGTGCGATGTAGAGACCGCCGGGCGCGCCGCGGACCTCGGTCAGACGCGGGGCTGCGGACGCGTGTCGGTCGGCACGCCGGACTCAGTGCCGGCCCCGCGCGCGTGCGGCAGCTTGGAGCCGAGCACCATGGCCGTGACGTCGCGGGCGATGTGCTGCGGAGTGAGGCCGACGCGCTCGAGGATGTCGCCGCGCGAACCATGGTCGAGGAACTCATCGGGAAGGCCGAGTTCGGTGACGGCCGTGTCGACACCCGCCTCGCGCAGGTCTTGACGGATGCGTGTGCCGATGCCGCCGACACGGATGCCGTCTTCGATGCTCACGACGATGCGGTACTCGGCGGCGAGTTCGACGACGCTGCGCGGAACCGGAACGACCCAGCGCGGGTCGATGACGGTGGCGCCGATGCCCTGTGCCTCGAGTCGCTCGGCGACCTGCAGCCCGGTGCCGGCCATAGGACCGACGGTCACCAGCAGCACGTCCTTGCGCTCCGACTCCACGAGCACGTCGACGCCGTCGTCGGTGCGCCGGACGGCTTCGAAGTCGACGCCGACGGTGCCCTTCGGGAATCGGAGCACGGTCGGGCCGTCATCGACCGCGACGGCCTCGCCGAGTTCTTCGGCCAATCGCACCGAGTCGCGGGGGGCCGCGATGCGGATGCCGGGCACGACCTGCAGGATCGAGAGGTCCCAGACGCCGTGATGGCTGGGACCGTCGGGCCCGGTGACGCCGGCACGGTCGAGTACGAACGTGACACCGGCCTTGTGCAGCGCCACGTCCATGAGAACCTGGTCGAACGCACGGTTGATGAAGGTCGCGTAGACGGCGACGACCGGGTGCAGTCCGCCGAATGCGAGGCCTGCCGCCGACGTCGCGGCGTGCTGCTCGGCGATGCCCACGTCGAGCACGCGGTTCGGGAAGCGCTCGGCCATGCGGTGCAACCCGGTGGGCCGCAGCATGGCGGCCGTGATTCCGACGAGGCGCTCGTTGCGCTCGGCGAGATGTACGAGTTCGCCGGCGAACACCGACGTCCACGAGGGAGCCGACGGCGACTCGAGCGATTCGCCGGTCTCGGGGTCGATCTGTCCTACCGCGTGGAACTGGTCGGCGGCGTCGAGACGTGCCGGCTCGTACCCGCGACCCTTCTCGGTGATCGCGTGCACGATCACCGGCGCACCGTAGTCTTTCGCCTGGCGGAGCGCCCATTCCATGGCGTGCTCGTCGTGGCCGTCGACCGGCCCGATGTACTTGATGTCGAGGTTCGAGTAGAGCGCCTCGTTGTCTGTGAACCGGCTGAGGAACCCGTGCAGGCCGCCGCGAACGCCTCGGTAGAACGCACGCGCAGGCCCGCCCAGCCGATCGAATGCGCGGCGGCTCGACAGGTGCAGGTTGCGGTAGCTCTGCTGGGTGCGCACCGTGTTCAAGAATCGGGCCATGCCCCCGATGGTGGGCGCGTACGACCTGCCGTTGTCGTTGACGACGACGACGAGGTTGCGGGTGTTGTCATCGGAGATGTTGTTCAGGGCCTCCCACGTCATGCCGCCCGTGAGGGCGCCGTCGCCGACGACCGCGACGACGTGGCGATCGTCTTGGCCGGTCATCTCGAAGGCGCGCGAGATGCCGTCGGCCCACGACAGCGAGCTCGAGGCGTGCGAGCTCTCGACGATGTCATGCTCGGATTCGGAACGCTGGGGATACCCCGCGAGCCCGCCCGTCTTGCGGAGGGTCGAGAGGTCCTTCCGGCCGGTGAGGAGCTTGTGCACGTAGGACTGGTGCCCCGTGTCGAAGACGATGGCGTCGCGGGGCGAATCGAACACGCGGTGGATCGCGATCGTCATCTCGACCACTCCGAGGTTCGGACCGAGGTGGCCGCCCGTCTTCGAGACGGACTCGACGAGGTACTCGCGGATCTCGCGCGCGAGCTGCTCGAGCTGCTCGTGACTCAGCGCATCGAGGTCGCGCGGTCCCGAGATGGTCTCGAGCAGGGTCATCCGGAACCGCCTTTCACGAAGCCTCGGCAGGGCGGGGCACCCGACGATTCTACGCGACGGCTCGGCAGGCGCCCTGTGGTGCCGGCGACCATCGCTGCGTGGGCGGTTCTGGTGGTCGGTTCTTCTCCGAGGCGGCGTTTCATGCGAACGACGCCGGTACCCCGCGTCCGTTGCGCAGCGGAAGCGGCCGGAGGAGAATGGTCGACGACGCCTCCGGGACCCGACGGGACGCCGAGGAGGCATCATGCGCACTCGGCCAGCACGACTCGCGGAAGTCGCGGGATTCAACATCGACCGCGTCGCGGCCGCCGCGGGCAGCGATCCGTCGGTGCTTCGCCTCGAGAATCTCGACACCGACCTCGGCCCGCCTGGGGAGGCGATCGCGGCCACCGCCGAGGCCGCGCGAACGCCCGAGGCGAACTCGTGGCTGCCCTTCACCGGGACGTCGGCGATGAAGGCGGCGATCACGGCGAAGGTGGCGGAACGTTCGAACCTCGCCTATGACCCGGAGACCGAAGTCGTCGTCAACGCCAGCGACGGGGAGGCACTGCTGGATGCGCTGCTCGCGCTCGTGGACCACGGCGACGAGGTCGTCCTCACCGATCCGACCTACGCCGGCCTGGTCAACCGCGTGCGCCTCGTCGGTGCGGTACCGAGGCTCGTGCCGCTCGTTGCGGCACATGGCGAGTGGCGCCTCGACCTCGACGCACTCGACCGCGCGGTCTCCCGGTCAACCCGCGCCATCCTCCTGGCGAACCCCGCGTTCCCGACCGGCATCGTTCTGTCGGACACGGAGTGGGCCGAGATCGCGCGAATCTGCATCGAACGCGATGTGTGGCTCATCTACTGGGCATGGATGGAGGGGATCGTGTTCGACGGCCGGCCGATCCGACACCCCGCGACGATGCCCGGGATGCGGGAACGCACGATCATCGTCGGCAGCGCCTCGTGCGAACAGCGCATGATCGGCTGGCGACTGGGTTGGATCGTCGCGCCCGAGGCCGTCATGCCCGACCTTTCGGTCGTACAGATCTACAACGGCCTCGTCGCCGGCGGCATCGCTCAGGCGGCCGGCATCGCCGCCCTGACTGCGCGCGATGACGGCCTCACACGCTGCGTGACGGAGTGGCAACGGAGACGGGATGTCGTGGGCACCCAACTCGCCGGGCTGCCCATGATCCCCGCCGCCGGTGGCTGGTCGCAGTTGGTCGACACCCGCGCACTCGGCGTGGAGCCCGCGACACTGTCGAACGCCCTGCTCGAGCATGGTGTCGCCGCAACGCCGATGACGGGGTGGGGCGGGACATCGCCGCCCGCCACCTGCGCATCGTGTTCAGCCGCGAGCCCGAGGGACGCCTCGAACTGCTCGGTGAGCGGTTCACGCTCGCCTTGCGAGCGGTCGGCGCGACGTCCGAGTCCGGCTGATCGAACACGGCGAGGCCGGACCCATCGGGGTCCGGCCTCGCCGACGTGTCTGCTCGGTCAGACGAGCGAGCGAAGCACGTACTGCAGGATGCCGCCGTTGCGGTAGTAGTCGGCCTCACCCGGCGTGTCGATGCGCACGACCGCGTCGAACTCGACCGTCTGCTTGCCGGCGGGCGAGTGCTCGGTCGGCTCGGCGACGACATGCACCGTCTTCGGGGTGACGCCATCGTTCAGCGCCTCGAGACCCGTGATCGAGACGACCTCGGTGCCGTCGAGCCCGAGCGACGCCCAGCTCTCGCCGGCGGGGAACTGCAACGGCACGACACCCATGCCGATGAGGTTCGAGCGGTGGATGCGCTCGAAGCTCTCGGTGATGACGGCCTTGACGCCGAGCAGGCTCGTGCCCTTGGCTGCCCAGTCGCGCGATGAACCCGATCCGTACTCTTTTCCGCCGAGGATGACGAGCGGGGTGCCCTGGGCCTGGTAGTTCTGGCTCGCGTCGTAGATGAACGACTGCGGGGCGTCGGCCTTGGTGAAGTCACGCGTGTAGCCGCCCTCGACGCCGTCGAGCAGCTGGTTCTTCAGGCGGATGTTCGCGAACGTGCCGCGGATCATGACCTCGTGATTGCCACGGCGCGAGCCGTAGGAGTTGAAGTCCTTACGGTCGATGCCGTGCTCGGTGAGGTACCGACCGGCCGGGCTGTCGGCCTTGATCGAACCGGCGGGACTGATGTGGTCGGTCGTCACGGAGTCGCCGAGCTTGGCGAGCACACGAGCGCCCGAGATGTCGGCGACCGGGGTCGTCTGCATCGTCATGCCGTCGAAGTACGGAGGCTTGCGAACGTAGGTGGATGCCTCATTCCACTCGAACACCGAACCGGTCGGAGTCTCGAGGTTGCGCCAGCGCTCGTCGCCCTCGAAGACGCTCGCGTACTGGTGGGTGAACATGTCCTTGTCGATCGAGCTGTCGATCGTCTGTTGCACCTCGGCGGCGTCGGGCCAGATGTCTTTCAGGAACACGTCGTTGCCGTCGCGATCCTTTCCGAGCGCATCGACCTCGAAGTCGAAGTTCATCGACCCCGCAAGGGCGTAGGCGATCACGAGGGGCGGGCTCGCGAGGTAGTTCATCTTGACGTCGGGGTTGATGCGACCCTCGAAGTTGCGGTTGCCCGAGAGCACCGCGGTGACAGCCAGGTCCTTCTCGTTGACCGCGGCCGAGATCTCGTCGATCAGCGGGCCCGAGTTGCCGATGCAGGTCGTGCAGCCGTAGCCGACCGTGTAGAAGCCGAGGTCTTCGAGGTCTTTCGTGAGGCCGGCCTTCTCGTAGTAGTCGGTGACGACCTTCGAACCGGGGGCGAGCGTGGTCTTGACCCACGGCTTCGCCTTGAGGCCCTTCTTGGCGGCATTGCGTGCGAGCAGGCCGGCCGCGAGCATGACCGAGGGGTTCGACGTGTTGGTGCACGAGGTGATCGCCGCGATCGCGACCGCGCCGTGGTCGAGCGTGAACTTCTCGCCGCCGGCGAGGGTCACCGGGGTGGGGTTCGACGCTGTCGCGGGCGCGTGGCTGCGGTGGTGGTGCTCGTGGTGGTTGTACTCGTCTTCGGGCGTGTTGCCGGGCGGGTCTGACGCCGGGAACGACTCGGAGATCTCGAGGTCGACGAGGTCGTGATCGACGGTCGCGTAGTTCAGCAGGTCTTTCTCGAAGGCGGCCTTCGACCCGGACAGTTCGATGCGGTCTTGCGGGCGCTTGGGCCCGGCGATCGACGGCACCACGGTGGCGAGGTCGAGTTCCATGTATTCGCTGAAGGCCGGCTCGTTGTCGGCGTCGTGCCAGAGCTTCTGGGCCTTCGAGTACGCCTCGACGAGGGCGACCTGTTCGTCGCTGCGGCCGGTGAGGCGCAGGTAGTCGAGCGTGACGTCGTCGATCGGGAACATCGCGGCGGTCGAGCCGAACTCGGGGCTCATGTTGCCGATGGTCGCACGGTTGGCAAGCGGAACGGATGCCACACCCGAGCCGTAGAACTCGACGAACTTGCCGACCACGCCGTGCTTGCGCAGCATGTCGGTGATGGTGAGCACGACGTCGGTCGCGGTGACCCCGGTGGGGATCGAGCCTGAGAGCTTGAAGCCGACGACCTTGGGGATGAGCATCGACACTGGCTGGCCGAGCATGGCCGCCTCGGCCTCGATGCCGCCGACGCCCCACCCGAGCACGCCGAGGCCGTTGACCATGGTCGTGTGCGAGTCGGTGCCGACGCAGGTGTCGGGGTAGGCGCGGAGGACGCCGTCGACGGTGCGGGTGAACGTGACCTTGGCGAGGTGCTCGATGTTCACCTGGTGCACGATGCCCGTGCCCGGCGGCACGACCTTGAAGTCGTCGAACGCGGTCTGGCCCCAGCGCAGGAATTGGTAGCGCTCGCCGTTGCGCTCGTACTCGATCTCGACGTTGCGTTCGAGGGCGTTCTCGGTGCCGAAGAGGTCGGCGATGACGGAGTGGTCGATGACCATCTCGGCCGGCGCGAGCGGGTTGATCTTGCTGGGGTCGCCACCGAGGGCGACCACGGCCTCGCGCATGGTGGCGAGGTCGACGATGCACGGCACGCCGGTGAAGTCCTGCATGATGACGCGCGCGGGGGTGAACTGGATCTCGGTGTTGGGCTCGGCCGTGGGCACCCACGAGCCGAGCGCCTCGATCTGCTGCTTCGTGACGTTCTTGCCGTCTTCGGTGCGCAGAAGGTTCTCGAGGAGCACCTTCAGGCTGAACGGCAGCTTCTCGTAGCCCGGCACGGTGTCGAGCCGGAAGATCTCGTAGGTCTCGTCACCGACCTGGAGCGTGTCTTTCGCCCCGAAACTGTTCACTGCTGACACGATGCCCTCTCCTTCGCGGATGCCGCCGAACACGCGGGCGACATTCCATCTTCACTGTCGGCCATGGGGCTGTTCCAGCAAGGGTAACCTAAGCCGTTCGCCCGCCGTCAGGCCTCGCACTGCGTGCGAATTTATCTTGACGTCGAGATAACTGTATCACTTCGCGGTGCGTTCGGAAGACGGATATACGGCCCGGACGACGAGCCAGGAGAAGATCAGCACCAGGGCGTAGAGCGGCACCCCCATGAGCAGTCTCGTGGCGCCGAGCGCCTCGACGTTGTCGGTGAGGTAGAAGGGCACCTGCACCAGCAGCCGGCCGACGAACAGCCCGATCCACACGAGTGTGAGGAACTGCGCCGCACGGTACTTTCGGCGGTCGTGCTTCCACGCCACGCCGTCGCCCATCAGGAACCCGACGATCAGCCCGATCGCCGGCCAGCGCACGAGCAGCGAGATGGTGAGGGCGAGCGCGTATGCCGCGTTCGTGAAGAAGCCGAGCACGTAATTGTCGCGGGCGTCGCCCGTCCAGAGCGCGAGCGCGGCCGAAGCGAGCACGCCGATCAGACCGGCGATGGCCTGGGTGGGCTGCCCCTTGGTGGCGATGCGCACGATCGTGAACACGACCGCAAGGCCGACGGATGCCGCGAGCGCGGGTATGAGCGCGGCCTGCGGGTCTTGGCCGCCGAAGCTCGTGAGCGAGCTGTAAACGACGAGGAAGACGAGCCCCGGCAGCAGGGCCTCGAGAATCCCCCGCACTCCCCCGACGGCGACGAGCAGGTCGCGGCCGTTCAGCTTCTCGTCGCGCGCGAGCGCGCCGAGGCCGCTCTTCTCCGCGGCAGCGGCGAACTGGCGCCCGAACTCGGACGCCTCGGGCGAACCCGATGGCGTGGCATCCGCTCGCTCGTCGTCGCGCTCGGAACCGGGCGAGCCTGCGGAATCGGTCATCGCGGCTCGGCGGTCGGCGCGCCGGTCGATGATGCGGGCATGCGAAGCGGGATCAGGTCTCGCGGCGGCATGGGCGTCGACCCGCGGACGACGACGATCGAACGGAACAGGTCTTCGACCAGTGCGGCCGACGCCGGGTCGACCGCGGCCTCACCCGCGATGACGCCGCGCAGGAACCAGCGGGGGCCGTCGACGCCGACGAAGCGGGCAAGGCGCATCTGCCCCGCCTGGCCGTCGGCGGCCGCCACGGGGATCTGGGCGAGCAGCTCAGGACCGAACGCGCCATCGCGCACGGTGGTGGTGCCACCCTGTCGCGCGATCTGGTCGGCGATCTGCGCGCGGATCTCGTGCCAGAGTCCGCTCGAGCGCGGTGCGGCGAACGGCTGCACCTGCAACGTCGAGTTCGCGTAGTCGAGGCCGATCGCGACGACGCGCTTCGTGCCCTCTTCGACCTCGAGGCGAAGGTGCAGGCCCTCACGCGGAAGGACCTTCACGCCGCCGAGGTCGACGTACGGACGCACCGGGTTGGCCTCGGACTCGTCGAACGGACCCGCCGACGCCCGGTCGTCAGGGGCGGATTTGGGCTGCTCGGCGGGGGTTGCGCCGGTATTCTCGATGTCGCTCACGCGTTCACTCCTTGCTTGTGCTCCCCGAATCCCGTGGAGCCGAACCCGCCCTCGCCTCGCATGCTGCCGGGCAGTCGCTCGACCTCGACGAACCGGGCTCGCGCGACCGGCATCACCACGAGTTGGGCGATGCGATCGCCCGCCTCGATCGCATACGGCTCGCGCGCATCGGTGTTGAGCAGCGCGACCTTGATCTCGCCGCGGTAGCCGGCATCGACGGTTCCTGGTGCATTCACGATCGTGATGCCGTGCCTGAACGCGAGACCCGACCGCGGCACGACGAACGCGACGTAGCCGTCGGGCAGGGCGATCGCGACTCCGGTGCCGACCGTTGCACGCTCGCCCGGGCCGAGCACCACGGACTCGGAAGCATGGAGGTCGGCGCCCGCGTCGCCCGCGTGGGCATACGACGGAACGCGCTCGGCGGTGATCAGCACGTCGACGGAATCGGTCACTGTTCGAGGGTAGTGCAGAAGTCTGGTGGGATAGAGCCATGCCCGACTACCGCGAGAAACTCTGGCCGACGCCCTGGATCTACATCGTGAGCGTGCTGCTGATTCCCGCGAGCATCCTCGTGCTCGCACCGGTGTCGCTGCCGGCCGGCATCGTGACCGGCATCGTGCTCTACGTCGGGCTCGTCGGTTCCCTGGCGGTGACCTCACCGGTGATCGAGGTGCAGGGCGGGCGCCTGCGTGCCGGCCGAGCCGAGATCGCGCTCGAGGACGTCGGCGAGGCGATACCCGCCGATGAGGAGCAGGCTCGCATCGAACGCGGCACAGGCCTCGACGCCCGGGCATTCCTCGTCATCCGCGGATGGATCAAGCCCGTCGTGCGCGTGCCCGTCGACGATGCCGCCGACCCCACCCCGTACTGGCTGGTCTCGACGCGTCGACCTGAAGAACTGGCCGCCGCGATCAACGGATCGCGACGGCCTGACGTGCAGGAGTCGGGCGCCTAGGCCGCGCACTCCAGGCAGATCGGTCCGAGCTTGGTCTCGTGGTCGATCTGCGAGCGGTGCTTCACGAGGAAGCAGTTCACACATGTGAACTCGTCGGCCTGCGGGGGCAGCACGACGACATCGAGCTCGACGTCGGAGAGGTCAGCGCCCGAGAGGTCGAAGCCTCCGGGGTTGTCGGCGTCGTCGACGTCTACCACGCCCGACATCTTGTCGGGGACGCGCTCCTTGAGGGCCTCGATCGACTCCGAGTCGTCGTCGGTCTTCCGCGGTGCGTCGTAATCCGTTGCCATTCCCATCCATTTCTTCAACGCCGGAGATTCGGCGGGCATAGTCTGCATCAAATCGGTTGCCGAAGCAAACCGTTTTCCGCGGGGATTCCCGCTGCTACCTCCTCAACTTCCGGCGCGCCCGGGCTATTCCCGACCGGTCCCGGCGCCTCGTGGCATTCTTGTGCGCAGACGAAGGCACGGAAGGGCTTGTCCCATGCAGGAACTGAAGGTAATCGGCGTCGAGAACGGCGCATTGCTCGCCGCCTCCGACGATGGCGCACGCTTCCGGATCGAGATCGACGAGGTACTCCATTCGCGGATCCGCCAAGCGCAACCCGAGCAGCACACCGGACCCAAACCCTCCCCGCGCGAGATCCAGGCGCACATCCGCTCGGGCCTGTCGGCCGATGAGGTCGCAGAGGTCACCGGCGCCGCCGTCGAGTACATTCGCCGCTTCGAGGGGCCGGTGCTCGCCGAACGCGAACACGTCGTGACCAGTGCCCTTGCCGTCCCCGTCAACGCCACGATCGAGGGCGATTCCTCAGACGAACCTGCGTCGTTCGGCGCGGTCCTGCGAGAGCGCCTCGCGAAGCTCGGCGCCCAGGGTGAACGATGGGCGAGTTGGAAGGACGACGAGCGGGGTTGGATCGTCAAGCTCGAGTTCACCGCCGACACGATCGACCACGACGCGCGCTGGAGCTTCGACCCGCGCAAGCATGCCCTGCAGCCCCTGAACTCCGAGGCGACGACGCTCTCGCAGCAGGGCGAGCTGAAGGGCGGGCTCATCCCCCGGCTGCGCGCGGTCAGCCCCGACACCGATGAGTCGCGCTTCGACAGCGGCGCGTTCACGTTCGATGAGCACGAGCAGAGCGATGCCGACACCGCACCGCACCTCGAACCCCTGCCGTACGCGCGCACACCGCAGACCTCCAGTGCTGCGGCCGCGCGCGCCGCCATCAAGCGCGCCGATGAGCCGAAACAGTCGCTCGGCGAGACCGCCGACCTGCTCGAGGCGCTACGCCGCCGACGCGGCGAGCGTGAGGCCGCGGGCGGCGAGGCCGAGCTGACGCCCGCACAGCCACATCCTGCGCCCAAGCCGGCTCCCCCCGTGGTACCGGCAGGGGCGGAGCCGCCTCAGCCGCAGCTTCCGATCGAGACGGTGTCGGCCGATGAGAAGCCCGGTGCCGGCGCGCGCAGCATCTGGGGCAAGGCGGCCGCCGCACCCGCCGCGAACCGGGGTGCCAAGAAGGGGCGGGCCTCGATGCCGAGCTGGGATGAGATCGTGTTCGGTGCCCGCACCGACGACGACCTCGCCTGAAGCCCCGTCTCGCCGAACCGAACCCCGCAGTCCGCAGTCCGCGGGGAGCGTGACGCGCCCACGTTCGTCGGCGAATCCCTCTCGGCGAACGCCGACAGCCCGCGTCGGTATCTGGGGTCTGCGGCTGTGCCGCGGGTCGCCTACGCCGACTTCTCGGCCCGGCGCGGCTTGTGCGGCACGATGGTCGGTGCCGCGTTGTCGAGCACCGCCGCCTTGGTGACGACGACGCGCGCGACACCGGTGGTCGAGGGCACCTCGAACATGATCGGGCCGAGCACCTCTTCCATGATTGCGCGTAGCCCGCGGGCGCCGGTCTGACGCAGCACGGCGAGATCGGCGATGGCCTCGAGCGCCGATGCCTCGAAGTCGAGCTCGACATCGTCGAGTTCGAACATGCGCTGGTATTGCCTGACGAGCGCGTTCTTCGGCACCGTCAGGATCTCCATGAGCGCGTCGCGGTCGAGCGGCGTCACGGTGGCGACGACGGGCAGACGGCCGATGAACTCGGGGATGAGCCCGAACTTGTGCAGGTCTTCGGGCAGCACCTCGCTGAAGATGTCTGCCTCGTCTTCTTTGTTGTGCAGGGGGGCGCCGAACCCGATGCCCCGCTTGCCCGCACGCGACGAGATGATGTCTTCGAGACCCGCGAACGCACCGGCGACGATGAACAGCACGTTCGTCGTGTCGATCTGGATGAACTCCTGGTGAGGATGCTTGCGACCGCCCTGCGGAGGCACCGAGGCCACGGTTCCCTCGAGGATCTTCAGCAGCGCCTGCTGCACTCCCTCGCCTGAGACGTCGCGCGTGATCGACGGGTTCTCGGCCTTGCGGGCGATCTTGTCGACCTCATCGATGTAGATGATGCCGGTCTCGGCGCGCTTGACGTCGTAGTCGGCTGCCTGGATGAGCTTCAACAGGATGTTCTCGACGTCTTCGCCGACGTAGCCGGCCTCGGTGAGTGCCGTGGCGTCTGCGACGGCGAACGGCACGTTGAGCTGTTTTGCAAGCGTTTGCGCCAGGTAGGTCTTGCCGCAGCCGGTGGGGCCGATGAGCAGGATGTTCGACTTGGCGATCTCGACGTCGTCGTGTGCACGGTCGGCGGTCGTGAGGGTCGTGCGTGCACGAACCCGCTTGTAGTGGTTGTAGACCGCGACGGCGAGCGCCTTCTTCGCGGCCTCTTGGCCGATGACGTACTCCTCGAGGAACCCGAAGATCTCTTTCGGCTTGGGCAGTTCGAACTCGCCGGACTCGGTTTCGCCGGCCTCGGCGAGGCGCTCTTCGATGATCTCGTTGCAGAGTTCGACGCACTCGTCGCAGATGTAGACGCCGGGGCCTGCGATAAGCTGCTGCACCTGCTTCTGGCTCTTTCCACAGAAGGAGCACTTGAGCAGATCGGCGCTTTCCCCGATGCGTGCCATCAGTGCCTCCATCTCGACGAGCCTGTTCCGAGCCTAACCCGAGATCGGCCGGTTGCGGGTGAAGCGCGTGGAATCGACACGCTGCCGAGTTCGCCGGTCGCGAACCGCCGCGTCGACGCCGGTTCGGTTCGAGGACGGGACATCCGATGCATGCGAAACGCGGCGGATGTCGCAGCTGGATCCAGCCACGACATCCGCCGCGTTGCTCGAAGGGCGCGTCAGCGCGCGATCGCCGGAAGGCTCTTGCGCGAGGTGAGCACCTGGTCGATGAGGCCGTACTCGAGCGCCTCTTCGGCCGAGAGGATCTTGTCGCGGTCGATGTCGGTGTTGACCTGCTCCTGCGTGCGGTTCGAGTGGCGCGAGAGCGTCTCTTCGAGCCACGACCGCATGCGCAGGATCTCGGCGGCCTGGATCTCGATGTCGCTGGCCTGGCCGTGACCGGCCTCGCCCATGGCGGGCTGGTGGATCAGCACGCGCGCGTTGGGGAGAGCGAGGCGCTTACCGGGCGTGCCTGCCGAGGCGATCACTGCGGCGGCCGAAGCGGCCTGACCGAGCACGACCGTCTGGATCTGCGGACGGATGTACTGCATCGTGTCGTAGATCGCGGTCATCGCGGTGAACGAGCCGCCGGGCGAGTTGATGTAGAGGATGATGTCGCGGTCGGGGTCCATCGACTCGAGCACCAGGAGCTGCGCCATGATGTCGTCGGCCGACGCGTCGTCGACCTGCACCCCGAGGAAGATGATGCGGTCCTCGAAGAGCTTCGCATAGGGGTCTTGACGCTTGTAACCGTAGGCCGTGCGCTCCTCGAAGCTCGGCAGGATGTAGCGCGACCCGGGGGCCTGGATGCCGCTGAAGGCGGTTCCGCCGAAGGTAGGTACAGTCATTCGCTCGTTCTCTCTTCTCTCGGTGCCTACGCCTGGTCGGTTCCGCCGCCGCCGGCCACATCGAGTGCCGACTCGCGGATGTGGTCGACGAAGCCGTACTCGAGCGCCTCTTGCGCGTTGAACCAGCGGTCGCGGTCGCCGTCGGCGTTGATCTGCTCGACCGACTTGCCGGTCTGCGCCGCGGTGATCTCGGCGAGGCGCTTCTTCATGTCGAGGATGAGCTGCGCTTGGGTCTGGATGTCGCTCGCGGTGCCGCCGAAGCCGCCGTGCGGCTGGTGCAGCAGCACGCGCGCGTTGGGGGTGATGTATCGCTTGCCCTTGGTGCCTGCGGTGAGCAGGAGCTGACCCATCGACGCGGCCATGCCGATGCCGACGGTGACGATGTCGTTCGGCACGAACTGCATGGTGTCGTAGATGGCCATGCCCGCCGTGATCGACCCGCCGGGCGAGTTGACGTAGAGGTAGATGTCTTTCTTGGCATCTTCGGCGGCGAGCAGCAACAGCTTCGCCGCGATCTCGTTGGCGTTGTCGTCGCGCACCTCGGACCCCAGCCAGATGATGCGGTCCTTCAGCAGTCGATCGAAAACACCGGGGCTGGGTGTCGCTTCGGCCATGTGTCGCTCCGTTTCGTTGTCGCGTTCACTCGAATCTATCCGGTGCAACGCACGCGAACGGGGCTGTTCGCCCTAGGCGGATGCCGCGAGCGCGAAGGCGTACGCCGTGAGCGATCGACGGTACCGCGGCAGGTGCGGCGCGAGGGCCGCGAGGGCGTCGGATGCCGCACGCCGGGCTTCGCCCGCATCGACGAGCGCGAGGGCGCGGAAGGCCACGACGGCGTCGTGCAGCTCTCCCGCCTCGGGTGCGATCGCGTCGAGCAGCGCGATCGACTCGAGCGGCCGGCCGAGGTTGCGGATCGTCGACGCGAGCTGAATGTGCGCCTGCACGCGCTCGGCGCCGGTGAGCCCGTTCGCGATCGCCGCCGTGTAGAGCGGTTCGGCCTCGGTCTCGAGTCCGGCGGAGTCACGGGCGCCGGCCTGCTCGAAGAGGGCGTGCGGGTCATGCTCGGGCCGCTCACCGGCGAGCTCGTCGATGCGTCGCATCACCTCGGCGTCGCCGAGTTCATCGGCGCGCGCCCAGATGGCGTCGATGCGCTGCTGCCAGTCACTCATCGAATTCCTCCTCAGAACGAGAGCGGGGCCGAGCATAGCGCCCGGCCCCGTTCACGTGAATCGTTCGACGACTACTCGGCGTCGGCCTTCTTCACGGTGCGCTTGCGCGCGGGCTTCTTCGGCGCCTCGGCCTCAGCTGCCTCTGCGGGAGCCTCGGCTGCCTCGTCGACCGCCGTCTCGCCTGCGACCTCGTCGACGGGAGTCTCGTCGGCGTCAGGCACAGCGGTGAACTCGCTCAGGTCGACCGCGTTGCCCTCGCCATCGGTGACCTTCGCCTTGCCGAGCGCGATCGCGAGCGCCTTGTTGCGCGCCACCTCGCCGACCATGGCGGGAATCTGGCCCTGCTGGCTGAGGATCTGCACGAACTCGTTGGGGTCCATGCCGTACTGGGCCGCGCCCTGCACGAGGTACTGGGTCAACTCGTCTTGGCTGACCTGCACCTTCTCGGCCTCGGCGATGGTGTCGAGCACGATCTGCGTCTTGAACGCCTTCTCGCTGGCCTCGGTGACCTCGGCGCGGTGCTCGTCGTCTTCGAGTCGGCCTTCGCTCTCGAGATGACGGTGCACCTCGTCGTCGATGACGCTCTGCGCGACCGGCACCTCGGCCAGCTCGAGGAGCTTGTCGACGAGGAGGTCGCGGGCCTGGCTGCCCTGGCCGAACGACTTGTTGCGCGCGACCTGCTGCTTGAGGCTGTCGGTCAGCTCTGCGAGGGTGTCGAACTCGCTCGCGATCTGTGCGAAGTCGTCGTCGGCCTCGGGAAGCTCGCGCTCTTTCACCGCGGTCACCGTGACGGTGATCTCGGCGGTCTCGCCCTCGTGGTCGCCGCCGAGCAGCTTCGACGCGAAGGTGGTGGTCTCGTCGGCTGAGAGCGTGTCGAGCGCTTCGTCGATGCCCTCGAGCAGCTCGCCCGAGCCGAGCTCGTACGAGATGCCGCTTGCGGTGTCGACCTCGGTGCCGTCGATGACCGCGACGAGGTCGAGGGTCACGAAGTCGCCGGTCTTCGCCGGGCGGTCGACCGTGATGAGCGTGCCGAACCGGCTGCGCAGGCGGTCGAGCTCTTCGGTGACCTCGTCGTCGCCGATCTCGACCGAGTCGACCGTGAGCTCGAGGCCGTCGTATGCGGGCAGCTCGATGTCGGGGCGCACGTCGACCTCGATGGCGAGCAGCAGGTCGCCCGAGAAGTCCTTCTCGCTGGGCCACTCGACGATGTCGGCCTCGGGCTTGCCGAGCGGGCGGAGCTCGTGCTCGGCGACCGCGGCACGGAAGAACCCGTCGAGGCCCTCGTTGACGGCGTGCTCGAGCACGGCGGCCTTGCCGACACGCTGGTCGATGATGGGCGGCGGCACCTTGCCCTTGCGGAAGCCGGGCACGTTGACCTGCTCGGCGATGTGGCTGTAGGCGTGGGTGATGCTGGGCTTCAGCTCCTCGGGCGTCACCGAGATGGTGAGCTTGGCGCGCGTCGGGCTCAGCTTCTCAACCGAAGTGGTCGGCATGTGGAAGATCTCCTGATTGTGTGGAAGTTCGTGTCGAGTCGTACAACTCGTCGGGGCGACAGGATTCGAACCTGCGACCTCCCGCTCCCAAAGCGGGCGCTCTACCAAGCTGAGCTACGCCCCGAGTCGCCGACTCAACTCGTCGATTCACCCGCGCGGGCATGCCGAAGCACGCGTCTGACGGGAGGACCCACGAAAGTCTACTGCACACGAAGCAGCCGTCGCTGTGCGGGCACCCGACGGCGCAACCTGTGGAGAGCCTGCCGCACGCGACATCGCGCGTGGCAGAGTGTGCGCATGACTGACAGTCCCACGACTGCACCGCCCGATCTACGCCGCTGGCCGACCGATCCAGGGCAGCTCGCCGACACGACACTGTGCCCGGCATGCTTCACGCCGCTGACCTCGGCACGCTGCTCGCAATGCGACCTCGATCTCGCGGTCCACGAGGCATCCGAACTGCTCGCGATCGGCCGGCGAATCACCGACGAAGAGGCAACCCGGCAACGGGTGATCTCCCAGATGCGTGCGGCACAGGCCGCGAGGGCGCAAACCCTCGCCGCCGCCCCGACGATTCCCGCGGTCACCTCGATCGACGTCGTCGCACCGCCGGTTTCTCTTGCGCCGCCCGCCACGCGTGCGGTACCGCTGTCGGGCGTCGAGACGGGCACCCGAGCGGATGTCCCGTCGCCGCCGTTGCCCGTCGGCGAGCAGTTGCCCGCACCTGGCCGCAGCGGGCGGTCGGGCGTGCAGGTGCTGCTGCTCACCCTGGGCGTCGTGCTCATCTCGATCACCGCGATCGTGTTCCTGTTCGTCGCCTATCTCGTCGCGAGCCTCGAGGTGCGATCGGTCATCATCGCCGCGGCGAGCGTGCTCGTGCTCGCGGTCGCCTGGCTGCTGCGGGCGCGGCGTCTGCCCGGAACCGCCGAGGGTGTCGCCTCGGTCGCGATCGTGCTGTTGCTGCTCGACGTCTGGATCGTGCGCGTCAATGAGCTGTTCGGCACCGACCGACTCGACGCGGCCGTCTATGCCGGCGGTGGGCTGCTCGTCGTCGCAGCGATCCTCGCCGGCACCCGCGCGGTGAGCGGAATCCGGGTCACGGGATTCGCGGCGGCCGCACTGATTCCGTCGGCCGTCTTCCTGCTCGCGTTCAGCGGCGCACCGGCCGACGAGTTCACCACGGGCGCATGGGCGGGCACGCTCACGGCGTCGCTCGTCGGCACCGCCGCATTCTTCGCACCTCGCATGCCTGAGCGCGCGATCGTCGCCGGCGCCGGGTTCGCGGCAGGCGCACTCGCGCTCGTCGCCGCCGCATTCGCCCTGCCCGAGCTCGCCTGGCGCCACGTCTGGACTTTTCTGGCAGTGACGGGCGCATGGGCTGCGGCGTACCTCGTCTCACGTCTGCGCTCTGCGTCGGTCGCATCCGCCTGGTCGGCGGTCGCAGCTGCGACCCTCGGCGTGAGCGCCGGGCTCACCGCCGCGGTCGCCGTCTTCGTCGAGCTCGGTTCACCGACCGCGCTCTGGCTTGCACCGCTGACCTCGGGCGTCGTCGCCTGCGCCGCGGCGCTCTGGGCCCGCCGGCCAAGGCCAGTCGGCAGCGATGGCGTTCGGGCCGTCGTCGGCGCAGGCGCGGTGGCGACCATCGCCTCGATTCCCGCACTGTTCGTGGCGGTCGCGGCCGTCGCGCGCACGCTCAGCGCCGGCCTTCCGCCATGGCAGCACGACGTCTTGCCCGAGTTCGCCCCGGCAGCCGAATCCGTGGCCGCGGTGATCGCCGCACCGTTCGTGGTCGCCGCCGGCGTGTTCGGCGTGCTGGCGCTGCTCCGGCGACTCCCCCGACTGGCCGCGTTGCCGACCGGGCTGTTGTTGGTGGCCGCGCTCGCCGCTGCGTCGATGGCCGAACACGCCGTCACGGCCGCGATCGTCGTCCTTGCTGTCGCCGTTGGTGCGCTCGCAGTCGCGACATCGCCGCTCGCTCGCGTGCCCGGCGTCATCCCAGTGCTCGCCGCCGGAGGCATGCTCGGAGCGGTGCTCACCTCTACCCTCGGCTACGCGAGTGCGGCCTTGTGGCCGTGGGCGAGTGCCGCCGTGCTCGTACTCGCCATCGCCGGTCGCGTGCTCGCCCCGCGCATCTGGCGCCGCAGGATCGCAGTCGGTGCGGCACACGTTGCGATCGCCTCAGCGCTCGCGATGGGTGCGCTGGTCGGAGTCGTGCCATGGCTCGCGACATCCGATGTTCGCCTCGCGGCGCCGTGGGACGCGCCATGGATGTGGGTCGCGACCGGAGGGGCGGTGCTGCTCGCCGCCGGGGCGTTCGTGCGCCTCGCAAATGCTGCAGATCGCATCGCGTTGGCCCTGCCGGCGCTGCTCGCAACGGTGATCTCGCTTCTCTCCGCCCTGCTCGCCGCGCCCGAGGCGGGTTGGCGGTGGGTACCCGCCCTCGTGCTCGTCGTCGCAGGGCTGGGGTGGATGCGCGCGTCGAATCCCCCGCCGACGCGAATCGTGTTCGCCGCGACGACGCCGCTCGCGCTCGGGTACGGGCTGGGGACGTTCACGGCACAATGGTTCGGCGACGGGGCCGCCGGCGTCGGAGTCGCCGCTGCAGCCCTGCTCGCGGCGGCGCTCGCGCACGTCGCCGCACCCGGTGCGCGACAGGCGCCGTCGATCATATGGGTCATCGCGGTCGCCGTCGTCGGCGTGATCGCGCTGGGCTACGCGGTTTCGGCGACTCCCGAGCCGTGGCTCGTGCTCCTGATCCTCATCCCCGTGCCGATCGTGCTCGCCGCGCTGCGGGGCGACCCGTTCAGGTCGACCGATCCGATGCGCAATCTCGCGTGGCTCAGCCTCGCGCTGGCCGTCGCAACGGTCTGGACGTGGCTGGCGGGCGATGGCGTCGACGACGTCGAGGCCTACACCCTGCCGCTCGCGGTCGCACTCGCCGCGACCGCGGGGCTCATCACCTGGCGCGGTGCTCGCAGCGGTTCGACTGCGGCCGGCCGCACCGCGCTCTTCGGTGCCGCGGCTGCGGTCGCCGTGCTGCCGAGCGTCGCGTCGAGCGGTGACTCCGAGCTGCGCACGCTCGTGCTGTGCGGGGCGGGCGCCGTCGTCGCGCTCGCCTCGATGTTCCTGCCCGACACCGCTCGCGGCGTGCCGGTTCGGCTCCTCGGCACGGCCACCGGATGGACCGCCGTGGCGGGCGCGGCACTGGTGCGCGGCGGCGCCGTCGCTGCCGGCATCGACGACGGCGTGCTGCCCGTCGAGTTCTGGCCGCTGATCGCGCTCGCGACGGGCGTCGTCGTTGCCGTCGTGTGGGCCCGCGACGACACTCGGCCCGGCGTCATCGCAGAGGCGATGGTCGCGGCATCCGTCGCCATCGCAGCGGTACCGACGCTGATCGCCATCGTCTTCGGAATGCAGAGCGACGTGCGCGCCGCCGTGCTGTTCCCGGCGCTCGCCGCGGTGCACATCGCCGGCGGGGCCACGGCTGCTCGCCCGCTCGCCGGACCGATCTTCGCGTGGACGACACGAGGTGCGCTCGTGATCGGCGGTGCCATCACACTCTCGAACGGCAACGTCGACCCATTCGACATCGTCACTGTTTCGGCGGGCGTGGCCTTCATCTGTTGGGGCGCCCTCAGCATGCGACGCTCCCCCGAGCTCGGCAGCTGGCCGGCACTCGGCGTGGGTCTCGCGGTGCTGCTCGTTCCGCCCCTCATCGCCGACTTCACCGACCCCGAGTTGTGGCGCATCGTCGCCCTCGGCCTCGTGTCGGCGGCAGCAGTGCTCATCGGCGCTATGCGCCGGCTGCAGGCACCGCTGCTCTTCGGCGGCGCAGTGCTGCTCGTGCACGCGATCGCGCAGCTCTGGCCGGTGATCACCTGGCTCTACGAGGCCGTGTGGTGGTGGTTGTGGCTCGGAATCGCCGGAGTGATCTTCGTCGTGCTCGCCGCGACCTACGAACGCCAGCTTCGACTCGCTCGCGGCACCATCGGCGCGATCGCGGCCTTGCGCTAGATTCCGTCAGATCTGTTCGACCCACGCTGTCCGCCACTCGGGGGCGGGGAACGGCGTCGACCAGTAGGCCGTCTCCTTCGCGATGAGGTCATCGCGAAGTTCGAAGATGAACACCACCTGGTAGGGCGTTCCGTCGCCGTAGTCGAGTGCTGCCTCGAGAACCCAGAGATCGCCCGAGCCGGTCAGCCGACGCGGTGTGATCGTCGGCAGCCGCGGAAACGAGCCGTAGATGCCTCGCCGGTTGTCGCCGCCGACGATGCGTTCGCCCGATTGCGGCCACTCGATGATCGAATCCTCGTGGAAGACGGCATCCATGCCGTCGACCTCACCGGCATTCAAGGTCGCGACCAGCGCCTCGACCGTCTCTCGCCCGCCCATGACGCGCTCCTTCGAACCGATGACGCGCGCACGCCGTGCAGGAGTGGACTCTGCGGTGTACTACGATGATCCAGTGTCCGCGAGCGGGCGCGCGGGGATGTAGCTCAATGGTAGAGCCTCAGTCTTCCAAACTGATTACGCGGGTTCGATTCCCGTCATCCCCTCCACAGAGCTATCCCAGATCAGACGGGGAATCACTCCCCCACTACCTCGACCCGTAGGTCCGCTTCGCGCCCGGTCGTGCCCTCCCCGTGCCCTAGTTCGTTCGACGGGACCAGGTTTGGACATGCCTAAGGAACCTAGAGCGCGTCCCCCTCGAGCGCTGCGGCATCCATCCGTACGTGCCACCCCACAGCATCGTGAGAGGCGTGAAGCGCCAGCCTCCTCGCGCAGTTCTCCAGCCTACGATTGCCTTGTGCGGATCGTGGTCTACGGAGGTGATGGCACGCCGCGGAACACGTCGCGTCCACAAGGAGCCAACGACGACGAGGGAGTCGTTCGTACATACGACTCGCACGCGCGGCACACGCACTGCCCACAGCCCCCCGACGGAGAGCGTTAGGCCAGAAAGCGCGTAGGCCCACGGATCAACGGACTGCACCGCGAAGACGGCGAGGACCAGTCCGAGCGCCAGGAGCACTGCCGCACCGAACGCGTTGAGGAAGCGCCACCAGTTCTCTGGCCTGTACTCTGGCACGCCCCAGCCTCCGACATCCATTTCACGACCCCACTGTGTGTGGCGACCCAGCGACAAGACTACGACGTGACGGCGCGGTGCTTCGTCGCGGGACGATTGCCGAACGGTCCGTGAGCGCCCGCGTCCAAGAGGTCTGCGATCATTTCACTCCCCAACACCTCGATCTTCAGGACCGATTCAAGCCCGGTCGCGCTCTTTTGATGTCGACGATCACCACGAACGAGCGGATTCCGCGACATCAACCTGCCGGTATGTCGACCCCTCGTCAGCCGAGCCTTCCCTTGCTTGAAATATGCGGGCACCTGCGTAGCGTTGAAGCAGACAACGACTACGGAAGGCTGACACGATGACCGACATCCAGACCGCACCGAAAACCGGCTCGAACGCCGACGTCGCCGCAGGCGTCGCCCAGTACCTCACCCCCGTGGTGCACGAACTCATCGCCCTCGCCGTCAACGGCAAGCAGGCGCACTGGCATGTGCGCGGCGCGAACTTCATCGCCATGCACGAACTGCTCGACGACGTCGTTGCGCACGCGCAGGACTGGTCAGACCTCGCCGCTGAGCGCGTCGTCGCTCTGGGCCTGCCGATCGACGGGCGCCTCGCGACCGTCGCGTCGAAATCGGGCGCCGAGAACCCCAAGCTCGGGTTCCTGCCCTACGACGAGGCCGTCAGCGGAGTCGTCGGCCAGATCGACCTCGCGACCGAGAAGATCAACGCCGCGATCGACGGCCTCGCCGAGCTCGACCCGACGAGCCAAGACATCGTGATCGAGATCCGCCGCGGGCTCGACAAGGACCGCTGGTTCCTGTTCTCGCACGTCGCCGTGAAGTAGCGATGGCGGGCTGACGGGCCCGGGTGCAGAATGCCGCTATGACGGCCGATGCATCCGGGCCCGAGTCGTACCCCGACGACGAGGTGGCGCGCCTCACCGATGCGCAACGCTCGTTGCGCGCCCAGATGCTCGCCACCGAGCACTGGAGCCTGCTGGCCTCGCGCAGCACCACGCAGGGCGAAGTGCTCACCCGCATCGCGATCTTCATCACGCTCGTGTCGGCCGGGCTGCTCTCACTCGGCGTACTCGGCAATGTCACCGGCTTTCGCGGGTGGTTCGGCGTCGCCGCCCTGGGGGTGTTGTTCCTCCTGACATTCCTCGGCCTTATTACGCTCGTGCGGGTCTTCAACACGGCCAGCGAAGACCTCATGTACGTCGTCGCGATGAACCGTCTCAGGGGCGCGTACGTCGACCTCGACCCGGGCATCGAGCGGTACCTGCTGATGTCGGTGAACGATGACGAAGGCGGCGCCAATCAGACGTATCACTACTTCTACACGCGCGGCAGCAGCGTCGTCTTCGGCAGTTCGATGATGATCATCACGGTCGTGACCGCGGCGGTTGCCGGCCTGCTCGTCGGAGGAACGGCGATCGCGCTCAGCGCTCCCGTGTGGCTGGCGGTCGTGATCGGCGTCGTCGTCGGCCTCGCGCTGTTCGTCGGGGCGCTGCGCCACGGATACCGCATGTACCTGCGCATCTGGCGCACTCACGAGCCGCTGCGCACGAGCCCGGCCGAGTAAGTCAGCGCTGCAGCCAGGTGAGCACCGCGAGCACCCGCCGGTGATCGGTGCCCGAGTCTTCGAGGCCCAGCTTCTGGAAGATCGACGTGACGTTCTTCTCGACGGCGCCGACGCCGATGAAGAGCTGCTTCGCGATGCCGGCGTTGGTGCGCCCCTCGGCCATCAGCTCCATGACCTCACGCTCACGCGGCGTCAACGACGCGAGCGGGTCGCTTCGCCGCGAGAGCAGTTCGCGCACGACCTGCGGATCGAGCACCGTGCCACCCTCGCTCACCCGCTCGACCGCATCTTCGAGTTCGTCGAGCGACGCCACTCGGTCTTTCAGCAGATACCCCATGCCGCCTTCGCCCGACGAGAGCAACTCGTGAGCGTACGTGCCCTCGACGTACTGGCTGAGCAGCAGCACGCCGACCGAGGGCATGCGCCGGCGCAGCTCGATCGCCGCGCGCACGCCTTCGTCACGGAACGTAGGCGGCATGCGCACGTCGAGCACGGCGAGGTCGGGCCGAGTGTCATCGAGCGCAGCGAGCAGGGAGTCGGCCTCGCCGTAGGCGGCGACGGTCTCGAACCCGGCCTCGTCGAAGAGGCGCACGAGCCCCTCTCGCAGCAGCATCGAATCCTCGGCGAGCACGATGCGCAAGGGGCTGCGAGAGGGGTCGGTCATGGCCCCAGACTATCGGCGGACGAGGGTCTCGATACGGCCCTGGCGGGCCTACTCGACCGGCGGTCGGCGAGGGTCTCGATACGGCCCTGGCGGGCCTACTCGACCGGCGGTCGGCGAGGGTCTCGATACGGCCCTGGCGGGCCTACTCGACCGGCGGCGGGGTGACGGATGTCGCGACGGGGGTGTAGGGAATGTGGGCGCCGATCGCGGTAGGGCCGCCGACGGGGCTGTCGACGACGAGCATGCCGCGAAGGCCCTGCACCCGATCAGCGAGCCCGGCGAGTCCGTGCCCGGGCTCGGTGGTCGCACCCCCACGCCCGTTGTCGGTGACCCAGAGATCGAGCCAGTGCCCCGCCGCACCCGCGTCGCGGGTCGACGCCACGAGACGGATGCCCCGGGCCTCGGCGTGTTTCGCGGCGTTCGTGAGCAGTTCTGCGGCCACGAAATAGGCGTTGCGTTCGATCGAGGCCGGCAGCGAGGCATCCGACGGCAACTCGATCTCGGTGGTGACGGTCACCGGGCTGCGAGAGGCGAGCGACTGCAGGCCGACCGCGAGGCCGCGATCCTGCAGGATCGGCGGAGCGAACCCGCGCGAGAGCGCGCGCAGCTCGTCGAGCGTCTCGCGGGCCTGGTCGCGGGCCTCTCCGAGCAGTTCGCGAGCATGCTCGGGATCGCGTTCGAGCTTTCGCTCGATTGTCGCGAGGTCCATCTGCAGGCGCACCAGGCGCTGCTGCGGGCCGTCGTGGATGTCACGCTCGAGCCGGCGCAGCGACGCATCCTCGGCCTGCACGGCGGCGCCGCGCGATGCCGAGAGTTGCGCGACCTCGCGCTCGAGCGCCTCGGAACGCCAGGCGCTGAGCGTGCCGCGAGCGATCACGTCGTGCAGCAGCGTGAGCCCGCGGAACACGAACGGCAGCGTCGCGAGGAAGATGAGCCCGACGACGAACTCGAAGGCGGCCTCGCCGAGCAGCGGGTCGATGTTCCACGTGTTGCCGGGGAACAGGAAGTCGATCACGACGTCGTGCAGCCAGAAGTCGGTGTCGTCGCGTCCGTCGGGAATCGCGCGGTACCAGATCCACGCGGTCGTGCCGCCGAGCGCCACCGAGGTCCACGCGACCGTGATGCTCCACGTGATCACGCTGACGATCGGGTTGATGATCATGCCGTGCAGCAGGTAGAGCCAGTAGTGGCCGTCGATGAACGGCGCCCACATCGTGCGCCAGAAGCCCTGGTTGCGATCGGAGTGATCCCAGGCGGGTCGTGTGATGCGGGGCCGGCCCGCCCAATCCAGCCGCACCAGCTCGAGCGTGCCGAACCCTCGGGCGATGAACAGCGCCGCCACGACGATGAAGATGCCGAACACGATGAAGATCAGTCCGAGGCCGGTGAAGAAGATGGTCGCGAGCAGGGTCAGCCCGATGATCGCGATCGGCATCGTGAGGATGAGGAAGGCGAACTCTCGCGGCACGGTCGCCCACAGCGACCAGTAGCCGCGGCGCTTCGGCGGGGCGCCGTCGGTCAGTGGCCGGGTGAGTGTCGTGTCAGTGCTCATCGTGAGTTCCTCCAGTCATCGTGGCAGACTGCCCGGGCTCGACGACGGCGAACTGGCCCATCATGCCCTGATCTTCGTGCCACAGCAGGTGGCAGTGGTACATGTACGGCGTGTCGGCATCGGTGTAGTCCTCGAACCGCAATAGCAGCTCGTACTCCGTCTCGGGTTCGGTGAAGATCGTGTCCTTCCAGCCCGCGAGCTCGGGCGGGGGCGCGGTGCCGCCGATCGAGGCGATGCGGAACTGCACGTCGTGCACGTGGAAGCTGTGCGGCACCTGCGTCGCGTTCTCAACCACCCATCGCTCGAGCGTGTCGACGGTCACGGTCTCGTCGATACGCCCCATGTCCATCGCGTCGCCGTTGATCTCGAAGCTGTCGCTGAGCTCGAAGCGGCGGGTCGTCGCGATGTCGGCCGGGTCGAAGTCAGTGATCGTGTTGAGCCGCGCGGGAACGGCCGGCGCCGGGTCGAGCGTCTCAGCGGCACGCACTTCCAGCACGTCGAAGGTGTCGTTGCCGCCGTTCATGTCGGCAACCGGCCCGACGAGCGCAGCGATCTCGGAGGTCATCTTCGACTGCAGCACGACTCGCTCGCCCGGTGTGACGCGCAGCAGCACCTCGGCACGCTCGCCGGGCGACAGCCGCACATGGTCGAGCGAGACCGGTGCCTCGAGCAGTCCGCCGTCGGTCGCGATGAGGTCGACGGGTCGGCCGTCGCTCCAGGTGAACGCATACGAGCGTGCGGTCGAGGCGTTGAGCATGCGCAGGCGCACGAGTTCGTCCGAGACCTCGAGGAACGGGCCGCGCGTGCCATTGACGATCAGTTCATCGCCGAGCCCGCCGGCGTAGCCCCGCTGTTTGCTCTCCTGCTCTCCGTCGGCCGAGAAGCCCGAGTCCTGCACGATGACCGGGATGTCATCGACGCCGTACTCCCCCGGCAACCCGAGCGAGCGTTCGTGCTCGTCGTGCAGCATGAACATGCCGGCGAGGCCACGGGCGACGTGGTCTTCGGTCTCGCCATGCAGGTGCGGGTGGTACCAGAGGGTCGACGCCTGCTGGTCGATGTCCCATTCGGGCGACCATGCGGTATCCGGGTCGATCATCTGGTGCGGGCCGCCGTCCATCTCGGCGGGAAGGTGCATGCCGTGCCAGTGCACGGTCGTCGGCTCGTCGAGCGAGTTCGTCACGTCGACACGCACCCGCTCGCCACGGTCGGCGACAAGCGTCGGGCCGAGGTAGCTGCCGTTGAATCCCCACGTGTCGCTCGCGACGCCCGGCTCGAACTCGGTGGTGCCGGCCCGCGCGTCGAGCGCGAAGACCCGGGTGCCGTCGGCATCGATGGTGGATTCCGCGAGCGGTGGGATGGCGAGCGGCGTGTCGAAGTCGACCTCGCCCTCGGTGGAGATCGGGCCGGGGCCGACGATGCCGCATCCGGCGAAGGCGAGGGTCACGAGCCCGCCGGCGGCGATGGCCGCGAGTGTCGTGGCGGCGGTCGCCCGTGGTCTGCGGAGGGAGGTCTGAAGCATGCATCCAGCCTCACGATTCGAGGGCGCCCGCCCCAGCATGCGAGCGCCCGAATGCCGCCGGGGGTTATCCCCCTTCGCCCGGCCCGAGCAGCGCGCTCCCGTCGTCGGTCGAGGAGCGACGAAGGAGCGTATCGAGACCGGTTGGACCGGTCTCAGGATTCAACACCGGGTCTCGATACGGCGCTGGCGCGCCTACTCGACCGACGAAGGGTCGCTACGCGATCGACGCCGAGTGCGTGAACCGGCCGCCGAGCAGGGTCGCCGCGACGGGCATGGTGCGAAGGTCATCGGCGGATGACGCGAGCGGGTCGAGTTCGACGATGGCGAGGTCTGCCCGACCGCCGGCTGCGGGCACGATGCCCCGCCCTCCGGTCGATGCGGCGAGCGCGGCGCTCGCCTCGATGGCCTGCTCGGGATGCCATGCCTCGCGGCCGTCGCGCGAGCGTCCCACCGCCGCCGAGATGGCGATCCACGGGTCGAGCGGCGCGACGGGCGCGTCGGAGCCGAGTGCGAGCTCGACCCCGGCCTTGGTGAGTTCGGCGAGCATGAACGCCCGGTCGGTGCGTCCGGCCCAGTAGCGGTCGGCGACATCGCGGTCATCCATCGCGTGTTCGGGCTGCACGCTCGCGACGATGCCGAGTTCCGCGAAGCGGGCGACATCCGTTCGCCGAAGCAACTGTGCATGCTCGATCGAGCCGCGGCAGCCCACTGCCTCGAACGCGTCGAGCACTCGGGCGTTGGCCTGGTCGCCGATGGCGTGCACGGCCGGGGTGATGCCGGCGCCGGCGGCGCGGATCATGAGCGGCACCAGCTCGTCGTATGGCACGGTGGCGAGACCGCAGGGGTGATCGTCGCCCTCGAGGCCCGGGTAGGGATCGAAGCACCACGCGGTGCGCGTGTTCAGCGAGCCGTCGGTGATGACCTTGTACCCGCCGACCGTGACGAGTCCCCCGGTCGCAGGCACCTCGTCGCCCGTGCGCAGCCCCTCGGCGATCGCACGTTCGAGGTGCTGGGTGTAGATGCCGAACGTCACGCGCAGCGCATTGAAGCCCGATGCGACGCGACGAGCCCAGTCGTCGCGGTTCCAGCGCATCTCGTAGTCGGTGATGCCCACGACCCCGCGTGCCGCAGCCCGCGCGGCCGCCTCGGCCACCCACCCGTCGAGCACGTCGTCGGCGACGTCGTCGATCTCACGGACGAGCCGGAAGCAGTCGCCTTCGCGCAGCAGGCCGCTCGCGTCGGTGAGGTGCTCGACGCCGTGGCGGCGCAGCGCCGCGGTGTTCAGCCAGCACGCGTGAAGGTCGGCAGAGACGAGCACCACCGGCACGTCGCCCGAGACGGCGTCGAGCATGCTGCGGCTGGCCGGTTCGGGCCAGAGGCTGTCGCGATAGCCGAATCCGATCACCTCGGTCGCGCCGGCGGTGACGGATGCCGCGACCAGCGCCGCGGCGTCGGCCGCGGACCCGGCACCCGCGAGATCGAGGCGCCGCGACACCATGGCCCACTGCGAGAAGTGCACGTGCCGGTCGTGCAACCCGGGTACCATCCAGCGACCGTCGAGCTCGACTCGGCGGGCGCCGGAACCCGCCGCAGCGGCGCCGGCCGGCGCGATGGTCGCGATCACGCCGTCGTCGAGGTGCAGGTCGACGAGCCGAGCCTCGCCGGCGAGGCGCGCGCCCGCGAGCAGCACCGGCCCCGCGGCATCCGCACCCGGCCGCGAACCGCCCGCCGTCATCGGCGGGCCGCCCGCAGCACCTCGTGCGTGCGGCGCATCTCGGCGGCGAGCGCGGGGCTCGCGTACGGCCCGTCGCCGTCGAGTTCGGCGATGATGCGGTCGACGGTCTCGTCGGGCTTGTTCTGGCTCATCTTGTTCTTCGCGACGAAGCGGTCGATCGGTATGCGCAGCCCGACCGTGCCCGTGGCGATGCGGTCGGCGTAGTCGGAGTTCGCGGCGGTGCCGCGCATGCGGCGCGGCTCGGGCATGGCGTCTTCGAAGTGGTCGACGAGGGCCTCGAGCACACGCAGGCGGTGACGAAGTTCCAAGTCGGCACGGCGGGGTTCGCGTCGTACCAGCTGGGCGAGATGTACCCGTGCGGGCCCTGCACGATGACGAGCACCTCGTGGCGGCCGAGTTCGTGCACGAGGTCGTCGGGCTTGCCGACATGGGTGAGCAGCACGATGCCGTCGGCGGTCTCGTCGAGCAGCACCGGGTAGTGCGAGGCGACGAGCCCCGAGGCGTCGGTCATGCTCACGATCGTCGCCCACGGGTGCTCGCGGATGATGCGCTTCACGCCCTCCTCGCTCGCGAGGGTGAAACTGGGGTTCTGTCGCATGCGGCTCCTTGGTCTCGGGACTCTTCGCTACTCGATCGGCGGCGGGTCAGGCCTGGCAGTACGGGCACCAGTAGAGCTTGCGGCCGCCGAGCGCTTCGAGCACGATGTTCGTGCCGCACACCCGGCAGGGCAGGCCCTCGCGCTTGTACACCCAGTGGCGGTCGTCGCGGTTGGCCATGGCGGCACGATAGGCCTCTGGGTCGAGGTCGTCCATCGTCATCATCTGCCCGGTCTCGACACCGATGCGAAGCAGCTTCGCCCAGTCGTGCCAGAGGTGGCGCACGTGCTCTTCTGGCACCAGCCTGCCCGGGGTGTGCGGGTTCTGCCTGGCCCTGAAGAGCAGTTCGGCGCGGTAGACGTTGCCGATACCGGCGACGACGCTCTGGTCCATGAGCAGCAACGCGATCGCGGTGGGCTTCTTGCGGATCACCCGCGTGAACCGCTCTTCGGCCTCGGGGCCGCCGTCGAGCAGCGGATCGGGTCCGAGTTTCGCGACGACCGCCTCCACCTGCGCAGGGTCGAGCACCTCGCAAGCGGTCGGGCCGCGCAGGTCGGCGACGATCGTGTCGGTGAGCAGGCGCACCCGCACCTGGCCGATCGGCTCGGGCGGGAACGTGTCGAGCGCGTTGCCCTCCTTCTCGGACTCCGACATGCGCAGCCGCGTGCGCCGCGGCGCACCGATCGAGGTCAGCGAGTTCTCGCCGGCGGTGTCGAAGACCACCGCGTCGGGGTTCGGCCCTTCGAGGAACGTGCCCCGCTGGTTGGTCTGGCCCATGCGGCCGTTCGCCGACGCGATCGTGGCGTCCATGAGGATGTCGCCCGCGAAGTCCCACGCGCCGTACATGCCGAGGTGCACTCGCAGCCACACGTCGCCCTCGAACCCGAGGAACATCTGCTTGCCCACGGCGCGGGCATCGGTCATGCGTCGCCCGTCGATCTCAGCAGCGCCGACGGCGAACCGACCCTGCGGGCTCGAGGCACGTACGACGTGGCCGACGAAGTTGCGCTCGAACTGGCGGGTGATGCGGTGGACGGAGTGGCCCTCGGGCACCCTGCTACTCCGCCGCGGCCTCGGGGCGGGGCGTGGCATCGACACCCTTGCCGGCGATATCGCCCGTGGTCTCGTACTCGAGCAGCTGCGCGATGCGCCGCACGTGGCGCTCGTCGCCCGAGAACGGCTCGGCGATGAACGCGTCGATGTAGCGGATGGCCTCTTCGACGGTGTGCTGGCGGGCGCCGATCGAGATGACATTGGCGTCGTTGTGCTCGCGGGCGAGGATCGCCGTGTCCATGCTCCAGACGAGGGCGGCCCGGATGCCGTGCACCTTGTTCGCGGCGATCTGCTCGCCGTTGCCCGACCCGCCGAACACCACGCCGAGCGTGCGCACGCCCGCGGCCTGGTCGCGCGCGACGGCCTGGGCCGCGTTGATGCAGAACGCCGGGTAGTCGTCGAGCGCGTCGTACTCGGTCGGCCCGTGGTCGACGACCTCGTGACCGCCGTTGGTCAGGTGGTCGACGAGCGTACGGCTGAACTCGAGGCCGGCATGGTCGGTCGCGATATGGATGCGCATGCGCCAAGTCTATGGATTGCCCACCCACGTGAGCGCGCGCCCGTGCGGCTGCGCCCACGCGAGCTGAACGCCGTCGAGCGCGAGCACGAGGTCGGTGCTGTCATTCGCGACGTCTTCGCGCACCCGGATGCCGGACAGCACCGTGCGCGGTTCCACCGACAGCCAGTGGCCCGGCAGTGCGCGCACCGTCTCGACGAAGCGCTCGCGGCCGGCCTCGTCGAGGTACATCAGCACCACCGTGTGGAAGACGACGAGCGTCGCGTCGGCGGGCGCCTCAGCGGCGAGCGCGGCGAGTCGTGCGTTGAGGTCACCGTCGACGATGCGCGGCGGCTCGGCGGCGGCGATGGCCGCGGCGGCGCGAAGCCGCGCGCGACGGTCATCGTGCTCGGGCCACACGAGCGCGTCGAGCCATGCGAGGTCGCCTGGGCGGGTCACATCGAGCGGGTTGAGGTCGATGCCGGCGCGCCACACCACCTCTGGGAGGCTGTCGGGCACGGGCACCGCGCCGGCGGTGACGCAATCGAGCACGACCGCGCTCGGCCCGTCGGCCGGATCGAGCTGCGGATGCCCCGGATAGCGGTAGCTGTATCGGTCGGGATACAGGCAGAGACCGGCGGATGTCCCGACCTCGAGCAGCGCGATCGGCCCGTCGATTCCGGCGAGCGCAGGCACGTGCAGCGCACAGCGGGCGGCCTCGTTCGTCTGGGTGGCGTGCGTCTCGGCCGTCGCCCGCACCTCGACCCAGTGCGCGTGCAACCAGTCGCGAAACACGCTGTACGGGCCGAGCTGCGCCCCCTGGAACCGAGCGGCCGAGAACACGAGGTTCGGCTGCCGCTTCGCCGACGGCAGCTCGTCGACGAGGGCGATCGTGCCCGGGTCAGCGGTCAAGCCGAGCGCCCACGCCTCGTACGTCGCCGACATGCCACGCGCCTCGACCTCTGCGAACGAGCGATAGCGCTCGGCGGTGGGGGCTTCGTTGTCGACGCTGGTGAACACGTCGTCACGATATGCCTCGGACAGCATCGCGGCAACGCGGCATCATGTCCGGAGGCCGAGGAGATGACAAAACTGTTCGATGCCGATACCCTTCCCGAACGCTCATCAGACGTCCTCGGGAACCCTAGTAGTACTTGGTTAGGTTGGTCCGGCTCGTTGGTTGCAGTAGGGGCAGTGGCCGAGGATCTGG
>NZ_BAAANJ010000014.1:0-14739 GCF_039529735.1 Agromyces neolithicus | reverse complement strand
GCCACCCGGTCAGCCATGCGCGACCCCGAAACCGCCCGGCGCCTCGCCGGACTTTGAGAAGGCCGTGGGCGCCTTCCGATCGGCGACGACCTCTGCTATGGTCGTACGCGCTATGAAGTGAGCACACCCCATCGTCCCGCGCTTGAGGCGCCGTAGACCCTGGGTGTGCCCGCAGCCCTCTCGCTGATCGCGAGCAGCTGATCGCGACAGCACGAGCACGCGCACGCCCATTCTCGGCACATGCCCGGCGGGATCCACCCTCCAGCTTCCGGGCGGTCGTGGTCGGGTAGCCGCGCAGCGCCGTTTCGAGGCCCTGTAACGAAGGTCTCGATACACGCTTCGCGCACTCGACCGGCGATCCGCCCGGAAGCACCCACGAAAGGGCGTCCCCATGGCGGTACACGTCTCACACTCCAACTACCTGCGCGCCGACGGACTCTCGGCCTCGTACACCGACCGCCGCGTCTTCGCCGACCTCTCCTTCTCGGTGAACGCCGGCGAACGCCTCGGCCTGATCGGCGAGAACGGCGCCGGCAAATCGACGCTGCTGCGCCTGATGGCGAGCGCTGCCGCCGGCGAGGAGCGAGCGGATGTCCCGTCCGCCGCCCCCTCCGACGCCCACGGTCGCATCACCCGTCCGCTGCGCACCGGACTGCTCGCCCAAGAGCTGCCGTTCGACGCGGCCGACCGGGTCGGCGACGTGCTCGAGGCCGCCCTTGCCGAGGTGCGGGCGATCGAGCGCGAGCTCGATGCCGCCGCCGCGGCGCTCGCCGACCCGCACGCCGGTCGAGGAGGCGCGCAGCGCCATAGCGAGACCCCGCCTGAGGTCTCGATGCGCGTCGCCTCCGGCGCCGCTACTCGACCGACGGCCGACCCCGCCGATCGCTACGCCGCCGCCCTCGACGCGGCCGAGCGCGCCGAGGTCTGGACGGCCGACTCGCGCCGCGACGAGCTGCTCGACGGGCTCGGCGTGGGGCACCTCGGCCTCGACCGCCGCATCGACGAGCTCTCGGGCGGGCAGCGCAGCAGGTTCGCCCTTGCGGCGTTGCTGCTGAGCGCTCCCGACGCGTTGCTGCTCGACGAGGCGACGAATCACCTCGACGACGGGGCATCCGAGTTTCTCGAATCGCGGCTGCGCGCCTGGCGCGGGCCGGTGCTCTTCGCGAGCCATGATCGCGCGTTCCTCGACCGGGTGGCGACGAGTGTGCTCGACCTCGATCCGGCGCGCCGCGCCCACGGCGCCACAGCCGACGGCACGGTGTTCGGTGGCGGGTTCAGCGAGTTCCTCGCGGTGAAGGCCGACGAGCGGGCGCGCTGGCAGCGCCAGTTCGACGACGAGCAGCAACAACTGCTGCGGCTGCGGCGCGAGGTCGCCGACGGTGCCCGGCATGTCGCGCACGGGCGCGCCGCCACCGACAACGACAAGTTCATCCGCCACTTCAAGGGCGAGAAGGTCGACCAGGCGGTGTCGCGTCGCGTGCGCAGTGCCGAGCAGCGCCTCGCGACGCTCGAGCGCGAGCAGGTGGGCAAGCCTCCGGCCCCGCTGGCGTTCGCGGGAATCCCGTCGGGTTCGCACGCGCTCGATGATCAGGCGGGCCTGCTGTTGCGGCTGTCGGATGTCGCGGTCGACGGCCGCCTCGACCTGGCGGCGCTGAGCGTGGCGCCGGTCACGCGGCTGCTCGTCACGGGCGCGAACGGAGCGGGAAAGTCGACGCTGCTCAGCGTGCTCGCGGGCACCCTCGGTGTCGATCGCGGCATCGTGCATCGGCGCAAGGGCCTGCGAGTGCAGCTGCTCGAGCAGGATGTGCGCTTCGCCGACCCGTCGCGCTCGCCGCGCGAGCTCTATGAGCGGGTGCTCGGTGAGCGCCGCGCCGAGCTGGTGCCATTGGGATCCCTGGGGCTGATCTCCGCACGCGACGAGTCGCGTGCGCTCGGGGTGCTCTCGGTGGGTCAGCAGCGTCGGCTCGCGCTGTCGCTGGTGATCGCGCGGCCACCGCACGTGTTCCTGCTCGACGAGCCGACGAACCACCTTTCGCTGGCTCTCGCGACCGACCTCGAGGAGGCGCTCGGCACCTACCCCGGCGCCGTCGTCATCGCGAGCCACGACCGCTGGCTGCGCCGCCGCTGGACGGGGGAGCGGCTCGAGCTCGCCGCGGGCCGTGCCGCCGCGCTCGCCCCGGCCGTGTAGGCGGGCCCGCCGGTCCGCCCACCTGCCCGCCCATCCTGCCCCGCCCGCCCTGTTGGGAGGACACCACCCGCTTTGGAGGACACTGAGCCACGCCAGCGTCCTCCAAAGCCCGCCTTGTCCTACGAACCGGGTAGGGGCTGGGCCGTCGGGTAGACTGGGAGATTACGTTTTCGCACGGGGAGCCGACCGGCGACCCCGCACGACAGGAGACCTCATGTCGACGACTTCGAACGACACGCTCTGGCTCACGCGAGCCGCCTTCGACCGCCTGCAGGCCGAACTCGATGACCTCACCGCACGCGCGGGCGACGTGACGCCCCAGGCTGAGGCACGCATCCTCGAACTGAAGGCCCTCCTGCGCCGCGCCGAGGTCGGCGACAAGCCCGACGACGGACTCGTCGAGCCCGGCATGATCGTCGTCGCGCAGTTCGCCGGAGATGCCGAACCCACCACGTTCCTCCTCGCAGAGCGCGGGCTGACCGGGGCCGATGCCGATGCTGAGGCCGACCTCGACGTGTATTCGCCGACCTCGCCGCTCGGTGAGGCGATCATCGGCAAGTACGCCGGCGAAGGCTTCGCCTACGAGACCCCGACGGGTCGACGCATCGAGGGCGAGATCGTCTCGGCGACACCGTTCCACGGCTAGTTCGCTTCGAATCTCGGATGCCCCGACGCGCGGCCGTGTCGAGGGTGAAGTGGATGCCACTGATGGGGCGTCTGGTGCACTCTCGGTGTGTTGTCGGCGTCGCGGAGTCGCCCTGAGGCACATGCCAGTTCCGCCGCAATTGAGGGCGAATGGGCATACGCGAATCGCGTGTCGCTGATTGCGCGGGATTCGAATGTGTGTTCGAATTGAGAGATGCGGTGGAGTGGTCAAGAGCTGGGAGTCGAGCAGTCTGACGCACTGCCCGGCCTAGCCAAGCTCAACAATCTCGTGCGCTCGATACAGACCCCCGACTTCGCGGGCGTGACCTTCCACGAGGTGCTCGCGAAGTCCGCGCTCAACAAGGTGCCCGGCCAGTCGATGATGCCCTTCGGCTGGACGATCAACCCATACCGGGGCTGCAGTCACGCATGCTCCTACTGTCTAGACCCCGCGACGATGATCACAATGGCCGACGGGCGGCAGAAGCCGCTATACGACGTCGAGATCGGTGACGTCGTCATGGGCACGGAGTCGGGCGGTGCGTACCGCAAGTACGCGCCCTCGACGGTGCTCGCCAAGTGGGGAACGCGTAAGCCGGCCCATCGCGTCACCCTTGCCGACGGCACCACCCTCACCGCGAGTGGTGATCACCGGTTCCTGACGAATCGTGGCTGGAAACATGTCACGGGCGAGATGTCAGGCGCGGGTCAGCGCCCATACCTCACGACGTCGAACTCTCTCGTCGGCTTCGGCAGCCGCGGTCTCGAACCGATTTACGTCGCGCAGAGCGACGACTACCGACGAGGCTACTTGGCCGGCATGATTCGCGGCGATGGAATGATCCTGCGAAAGCGGTACCCGCGGTCCGGGGGCGGAAGCTATGTTGCGCATCGCTTCCGACTCGCCCTTGTCGACCCGGAGGCGCTCGATCGGTCTCAGGCGTACCTCAGCCGATTCGGGATCGAGACAACGCGGTTCGACTTTTCGCCTGAGACAGAGACGCGCCGTCGGGTTGCGGCCATCCGAACGAGTCGCAGCGCGCACCTCGACACCATCACCGCCCTCATCGACTGGCCGTCGGCACCGTCAACCGAGTGGAACGCGGGCTATCTCGGCGGGATCTTCGACGCGGAAGGCTCATGTTCGCGAGGCGTGCTGAGGATCAGTAACTCGGATCTTGAGATTCTCGAGCACATCGAAGAAGCGCTCGGTGTATTCGACATTCCGTTTGTTCGAGAGCCGGCCAATGCGATCGGCGTCGCGAACATACGCGTGCGTGGCGGTCTCTCGGCGCGGAATGCATTCTTCGCGGTATCGCGGCCGGCGATCACTCGAAAGCTCACGCTCGCCGGTTCGACCGTGAAGACGAACGCCGACCTTCAGATCACGAAGGTCGAGGCCCTCGGTGAGACGATCGAGATGCTCGACATCACGACGTCGACGGGTGACTTCATCGCGAACGGCGTCGTGAGCCACAATTGTTTCGCGCGGCCGACGCATGAGTACCTCGACCTCGATGCGGGCGACGACTTCAATCGGCAGATCATCGTCAAGGTGAACGTCGGCGACGTGCTGCGCACCGAACTGGCGAAGCCGTCGTGGCGGCGCGAGCCGGTGGCGCTCGGCACCAACACCGACCCCTACCAGCGCGCCGAGGGCAGGTACGCGCTCATGCCGGGCATCATCGGTGCGCTCGCCGAGAGCGGCACGCCGTTCAGCATCTTGACGAAGGGCACCCTGCTGCGGCGCGACCTGCCGTTGCTCGCCGCGGCGGCCGAACATGTGCCCATCGACCTCGCGATGTCGATCGCCATCTACGACCACGAGTTGCAGCAGTCGGTCGAGCCGGGTACCCCGAGCGCGAAGGCGCGGCTCGGCACGGTGACGGCGGTGCGTGAGGCAGGCTTCGACTGCGGGGTGTTCCTCATGCCGATCCTGCCGTTCCTCACCGATACGAGGGCGCACCTCGACGAAGCGCTGCGCCAGGCGAAAGCAGCCGGGGCGACGAGCGTGCTCTACGCGGCGCTGCACCTGCGCGGCGGTGTGAAGCCGTGGTTCATGCAGTGGCTCGAGCAGCAGCATCCTGAACTCGTGCCCAAGTATCGGTCGATGTACTACGGCAACAACGCCTACGCACCGAAGGCGTACCGGCGGTGGCTCGGTGAGCGCATCCGCCCGCTGATGCGGGCGCATGGCCTCGAGCGCGGGCGCGAAGACCCCGTCACCGGGGGAGTGCGCTCGTCGGCACCGGCCCACAAGGTCGGGGTCGCCGAGCTGCCGACCATGTTCGGAACCCCGCCCGATCCGTCGGCGCTCTTCTAAAAGTGGCCGGAATGCCCCCCGATCGGGGGGTTTCCCGGCCCCTGATTCACCCGTCAGTTATGTCGAAGCCCGGCGCAACTGCGATAATCTGCTGTCCCGATTCGCTCAGCGCGCTCGGGCGCGCTCGCGAGCGGAGGCCGCATGATGACCCTGGGGTTGCCCGGCGATCTCGCGCGCGCCACGCTGAGCCACGCGCTGGCTCGGGCGGGGCACGCGGCCGCGTTCGTGGCCCTCGGCATCGGGGTGCTGATCTCCCTGGTCGTCGCGGCGTCGGGCTACTCGCCGGCCGGCTGGTCGGCGGCGGGGCTCGTGGTGGCGATGGCGGCGCTGCTGCTGCTCGTCGCGCAGTTTCCCACTGTGCCGCTCACGGTGGTCTACTTGGTCGCGGGCACGGGCATCGTGTTCGCACTCACCACGCTCGTCATGAACGCGCAGGTGTTCCAGAGCACGAACAACGCGATCCTGGCGCTGCCGTGCCTCGCCCTGATGCTCGTCGGCGGGGCGGGCACCGGATCGGTGATCGCGATCATCTGGGCGAGCCTCGGGTACCTGCTTGGCGAGGCGGCGCTGCTGGTCGGCTCGCAACTCGTCGGCGGCGCGTTCATGCCGAGTCACGCGGCGACCGCGGCGTTCGTCATCGTGCTCGTCGTGCGCATCTTCGATGGGATGTCCCGCCGCCAAGACACCCGTCGCAACACCGGCCTGTACGACGCGAGCCAGCAGTCGCGCGAGCTCGTCATTCGCCACGAGTACGAGTTGCGGGCGACCGCGCGCCTGCACGACACGGCGCTCAGCCACCTGGTGGCGATCTCTGCGGCGGGTTCGGGGCCGGTCGACGAGCGGCTGCGCGCCGGCATCCGCGAAGACCTGGGGCTCATCATCGGTCGTGACTGGGCCGTCGAGGTCACACCGAAGCCCGACCCCGAGGCATCCGATCGGGCCGGCGCCGACGCCGCCAAGATCGCGAGCGGCCCGCGAACGGCAGGCGCACCCGACGCATACCCGCCCCTGCGCCACGCCCTCGTCGCCGCCAAGAACGCCCGACTCGAGGTGCGCATCACGGGCGACCTCCACGTGCTGCACGCGCTCGACGCCACCCGCGCCCGCGCCGTCGATGAGGCGGTCGCGCAGTGCCTCGTCAACGTCGCCCGCCATGCGGGAGTCGCCGAGGCCGAGATCGCCGTGGGCATCGGCGGCGGCGAGGTGACCGTGGCGGTGATGGACACGGGTGTCGGCTTCGACGTGCTCGACGTTCCGCTCGACCGCATCGGCCTGCGCACCTCGATTCGCGCGCGCATCGAGCAGGCCGGCGGCAGCGTTCGGCTGTGGTCGACGAAGGGCATCGGCACGACGATCGTCATCACGGTGCCCGAGGGCGACGGCCGCGGCGACCGCGACGAGGGCGAGCGATGAGCCGCAGCATTCGCCTGACACAGCAGGAGGCAGACCCGATCGGCGCGATCACGGCGTCGCCGATCGTGGCGATCGGCGCGACCCTCGCGTTCGTCGCGTCGGTCGCGCTGACGATCGCGCACTGGAACGAGGTGGGGTCGCCGTTCGCGGCGGTGCTCGCGATCGTGCTCGTCGGCCTCGCAGGATTCGTCGCTGCGTGGTCGGCCTCGCCCGCGCGGGCGCCGTTCACCGCCGACCGGCTGTGGCTCACCGTGACGCTCGCTGTGGGCGCGGCGATCGCCGAATACGTGAGCACCATCGGCGAGAACAGCTACTTCTACGACGACTTCGGGCCCCTCGTGATCGGCATGATGATTCTCGCGGTGTGCCCGTACTGCTCGTGGGCGTCGCTCGTGTTCGCCGGGCTGACGTCGTCGGCGGTGCTGTCGATCCTGGTCGTCGGCGGCTCGGCGTTCGTCGCCACGGGCGCCCCCGCGATCGCCCTCATCGCGGTGGGCGTCGCACCGGTGCTCACGATGGCGGCCGCGGCCGCCGCGTACTCGCACTCGGTGGTCGACGCCACCCTCGCGTGGCACCGCGAGGCGAACCGGGCAGCGCTCAAGCACGACAGCGAGCTGCGCTCGGGGCTCGCGCAGTCGGGTGCGCCGAGCCGGGTGTCGGTGCTCGGGCGCGAGGTGCTGCCGTTCCTCGCGGGCGTCATGACAGCCGAGCGCGTCTCACTCGCCGACGCCGACCGCGCGCGCGAGCTCGCCGATGCCCTGCGTCGCGCCCTGCGCGCGGGCATCGAGTCGACGTGGCTCGACGATCTCGCCTCGAGCATCGCCGCGGCGGGCGGGGTCGAACCCACGGTCGTCGACCCGATGGGCGCTGCGGTCGAGCTTCGTGACGATCAGCGGTCGGTGCTGACCGCGCTCGTGCTGTGGCTCGGCGATGCGGGGCGAGCGCGCAGCATCCGTGTGTCGTTCGTCACCGATTCAGCGAGCGGATGCCTCGTGGTCGAAGCCGACCGCGGCGACCACCCGCCCGCGAAACGCGAGATCGATCGCTTCGTGGCAGTGGCCCGTGCCGCGGCGTTCGGCGCCGAGGGGCAGCTGACGCGAGAGAATGTGCGGGTGCAGCTGACGTACCAGGCGGGCGCCTGAGCTCAGCGTCACCGCGTGAGCCGTGGCACCTCCCAGAGCAGCCCCGGGAACCGGGCGAAGTCGCGGTCAAGAGTCACCCAGATGGCACCATGCTCGATCGCGACGGCCGCGTGTGCGGCATCTGCGACGAGGTTTCCGCGCGCGTCGGCCTCGCGGCAAAGGCGCGAGAAGATCTGCCAGTGTTGCGGGCCGGGTTGCAGCCACGAGGTTCGGGGAAAGGCGCGTAGCTGCTCGAGCTGCCCGAGCGCCGTGTCGATTGGCGTCGGGGTCGCAAAGACGCGTGGGTTCGTCACAATTCGAACGAAGCCCGTTGCAACGCCCGGGGTGAGGCCGAACCCCTCGCGCGAGCTGAGAGCCTCACGCAGCCAGGCTCTCAGGTCGTCGTGTCGCGGATCATCGGCACGGTACGCCCCGACGAGCACGTTGACGTCGGGGATTCTCACCGCAGCTTCTCGATGGACAGACCCTCGTCGAGGATGTCGTGCAGCCTCGCGTTGTCGGTGATGTCGACCCCTGGAAGCGTTCCGCCCTCGCCCGAGCGTGGGGAGAACGGTTCGGCGAGGTACGCGTCGGCGGGCCCGGCGACCGTTTCGGTGTAGGCCAGCGCGCGCCGCAACGCCTCTTCGAGGAATGAGGTCACCGTGCGGTCTTCGGCGCGGGCGCGCTCTTTGACCTGCCGGTAGAGCTCGTCGGGAAGGATCACGGTCGTGCGCATGTGTTCAAGCATATCGCGAGGTATGTCGATATGTGCGGCATTCGTCGTCGCCCGCGACTGAGAGAATGTGCGAGTGCAACTGACCTACGAGCAGGGCGAGTGAGATGGCGAAACTGTACTTTCGCTATGGGGCGATGAACTCGGGCAAGTCGACGGCGCTGCTACAGGCGGCATTCAACTATGAAGAGCGCGGGCACGAGGTGCTGCTCGCGAAGCCGGCGATCGACACCAAGGGCGACCGCGACATCGTGAGCCGGCTCGGCGTGGTGCGCGAGGTCGACTTCACGATCGCACCCGACTCGAGCGTGCTCGACATCTTTCAGCAGCACCGCAACCGCATCATCGAAGACCACGGGCGCGACGTGAGCTGCCTGCTCGTCGACGAGGCGCAGTTTCTCACCTCTGAGCAGGTCGACGATCTGCTGCGCATCGCCCTGATCGACAATGTGCCGGTTCTGGCATATGGCATTCGCACCGACTTTCAGACCGTCGCTTTTCCGGGCAGTCGGCGACTGCTCGAGGTGTCGCACAGCCTCGAAGAGCTCAAGACCATCTGCCGGTGCGGTCGCAAGGCGATCTTCAACGCCCGACTCGTCGACGGCGTCTTCGTGTTCGACGGTGCACAGGTCGCGATCGACGGCGAGCTCGTCACCTACGAGTCGCTCTGCGGCGTCTGCTACCTGCAAGAGAGCGGTGGGGTGCTGAACGGGCGAGTACCGGTCGAGTAGGCGTGCCAGCCGTTTCGAGACCCCGCCTGGTCGAGTGGGCGCGTCAGCGCCGAATCGAGACCCCTCTGTCGGGCGAGCGGGCGCGTCAGCGCCGGATCGAGACCCCCGTCGGGCGAGCGGGCCCGTCAGCGCCGCATCGAGATCAGCGGATGTCCCTGACCGAGGTTCCTCCCGCCGCCCGCGGTGCGCTACGTCGCGAACGTGCAATGTCGTCTTCGCAATCGCGGGCACGCACCGGTCACGCCGCCTTCGACGCGCTCAGTTCGAAACGCGCTCGGCCACCGAGTCTGGCTTTCTGGTCGGGGTCGACGTGCGGCGGTGGGGTGAACCACACTTCGTTCGGGCTCGCGTTGATCTGCCAGCCTTCGCGATGGATGCTGTGGTGGCAGAAGCTGCAGAGCATCACGCCGTTCGACAGGTTCGTCGGCCCGGTATCTCGCTCCCACCAGCGAATGTGGTGGGCTTCGACGTAGCTGATGTTCTGCCCGCAGCTCGCGCAGCCACCGTCGCGCTCGGCGAGGGCGAGGCGTTGCGCGCGGGTGAACAGGCGGGCCGCCCGGCCGAGGTCGAGCGGCACGCTGGCACCGCCGAGCACCGCCGGGATCAGTTCGGCATCAGCGGCCATGCGGCGCCCGATCGCGGCGGAGACCGGCTGGTCGATACCGTCGATGTGCGCAATTCCGAGCCCGGTCTTCAGGGCGTCGAGATTCATTCGCACGACGACGGTGGTCTTCACGGCGGGGGCGGGCGCGTCGGTGCAGCCCAGGCAGTGCCGGGCGAGCTCGGCCAGCGCGTCGGCCTGCATCTGCGGAATCGACCGGGTCTCGGCGATCACCGCCCCCGCAGTCGCGTCTGTGTTGTGGCCGGTGGCGTCGCCACGTGGCCCGACGCCGGCGCCCGCGGTCGCGCAGTCGTCGTCGGTGCCGCGCGCGCGGTGCAGTGCGTCGGTGACGATTGCTTCGAGCACGGCCTTCACGGGTGCAGCGGTTGCCGGGTCGAGGCGTGCGTTCAAATGCAGCATGCCGTGCCGATCTTCTCGCATCGTCAACGACCGTTGCTGCCACCGCTCTTCATCACCCGGCTCGACCCCGTCGTGATCGAGCCGCGACTCGGCGAGCTTCACCGCTCGCACCAGCAGTGCGAGGCTGCTACCGGCCGCGAACTCGACGAGCTCGACTTCGACACGGGCGGCGTGCTCGTGGTCGACGCGCGACCAGACGCGGTCGAGCATTGCGGTGATCACGGCTGCGGCATCGACACTGATGCGGCCGCGCTCGAGGCCGTCGGCGACCGCCGCATGCCGTGCGGGCAGCCGTTCGCCGGTGAACGACGTCCGCGACCTGGTCGACTCGCCCACCCCGATGAGTTTCGCGGCCTCACCGGTCGTGCCGCCGGTCGCGGCGGCCAACAGCCGCACCGGATTGTGGAACCCCTGCTGCTTCGCCAACCCATCGACCCCGAACTCGCTGCCAGAACGCTGCGCGACCTCGGCCGCCAGCCGCGCCAGCATCGCGTCGGCGTCACGGCGCAACTGCGCAATCGCGTCGGTGACCGCGACCACGCCGGCGTTGCTCATCTGCGGGAGCTGGGACTGTGTATCGCCGGCCACCGTGCCCGTCGCCGGCAGCGCGCCGGCCCACGCAGCGCGCACCCCATCGAGCGCCTGCTCGAGGGGTGCCAGCGGGTTCGTCATGCCTCGAGTCTTCCATCAGCCACTGACATTCGAAGCGCGGCGGTTCCGAACGCTGATCAGCTATTTATCCTGTGGATAACCTCGACGAAATAGCGCCTGTTGAGGACAAGTCGCTGGTGCTGCTGTCGCGCGCGCGATCGAGACCATCGGATGCCGCTCCTCCGCCCGTGCGTGACGCGCACCTGAGCCGGCTCGGCGAATCCGGACCGCTACTCGAAGATGTCGGGTGGTGCGGGACTCGATACGCTGTCACTAGGACTGTCTGGTCCTCGATCTCGTGCAGGATCATCGACTGCCACCGCGCCTCAATCGTGACCTCTCGCTCAGGCAGCACCGCATAATATGGCACGGGTGACCACCCGTGCCGAGAAGACCAAGCGACCGTTGATCCGCAGCGCCAAGCTGTGGGTTCCGATCGGCATCCTCCTCGTGCTCATCGGGCTGGCAGTGTGGGGCAGCATGCTGGCCACCAAGGCGTTCGCCGCGAAAGACGCGCTCGAAGCGGCGATACCGCTGGCGAGCAAGACGCAAGACATGATCGCGGCCGGCGACGTCGAAGGCGCCAAGGCATCGGCGGCTCAGCTCACCGAGTACACCGCCGAGGCGCGCGAGAACACCGACGATGCACTCTGGCGCGCCGCCGAGTGGGTGCCCATCATCGGCCCGAACATGGCGGCGGTACGAGTGGCGTCGACCGGGGCCGACGAACTCGTCAACGGTGCCGTCATTCCCGCGACCGGCATCACCATCGATGCGCTGAAGCCGCAGGGTGGCGCCATCGACCTCGCCGCACTGCAGCAACTCGCCGACACCGTCGGTGCCGCGTCCGACACCATCGACCAGGTCGCGTCAGACCTCAACGGGCTCGACCGCAGTGCGCTCATCGGCCCGGTCGCGTCGGGTGTCGAGAAACTCGACGAGGCGGTCACCAAGCTCAAGCCCACGCTCGACACCGCCGACACCACCCTGAAGGTGCTGCCCGGCGCACTCGGCGCCGACGGTCCGCGCAATTACCTCATGCTGTTCCAGAACAACGCCGAGTCGCGTGGTACCGGCGGCAACCCGGCCGCGGTCGTGCTCGTCAATGTGACCGATGGAAAGATCTCGATCGCCAAGCAGGCGTCGAGCGCCGACTTCAACAACAACCGTGACGAGCCGATCGTCGAGCTCAACCCCGAGACCGCCGCACTCTACGGCGACAAGATCGGGCGCTTCATGCAAGACGTCACGCTCACGCCCGATTTCACCGAGAGCGCAGAGATCATGCGGGCGTTCTGGGCCGAGTCGTTCGGCACGCCGATCGATGGCGTGGTCTCGTTCGACCCGGTCGCGCTCAGCTACCTGCTTGGCGCCACCGGCCCCGTGAAGCTCGCGACCGGAGACACGCTGACCGCCGACAACGCGGTGTCAGAGCTGCTGAACCGCGTCTACTTCCGCTTCGAAGAAGGCGACCAGCAAGACGCCTACTTCGCTGCCGCGGCATCTTCGATCTTCGGCGCCCTCATGTCGGGCTCGGGCGACATGAGCGCACTGGTCGACTCGCTCGGCAAGGCAGTCGACGAGGGCCGTTTCATGTACGTGCCCACCGCCGAGGCCGAAGCCGAGTTCATCGCAGGCAGCCGCATCGACGGAAAGCTGCCCGCTGACAATTCCGAGAAGACCATGGTGGGCGTCTACGTCGACGACATCACCGAGGGCAAGCTCGACTACTACGCCAGATTGGCCGTCGACGCGACATCCGATCAGTGCACCGTCGACACGCCCGCCTTCACGACCACCGCGACGTTCGCATCGACGCTCAACCCGAACGACGTCGAGGGGCTTGCCGAGTACATTTCGCCCGCGCGGTTCTTCGCGAAGGGCGTGATCTCGACCGACCTGGTGCTCTACGGTCCCGTGGGTTCGACGTTCGCGAGCGCGACGGTCGACGGTGCGCCGTCAGCGGCCACCGCACTGCCGCACCTCGGCCGGCCGGCCGTGAAGATCAACATCGTGAACCCGCCGGGTACCTCGCACACGGTGGCCGCGACCTTCACTGGCGCGGCAGGCGAGTACGGACCGCTCGAGGTGTGGCACACGCCCATGGTGGCGCCGACCGAGGTCACCATCACGACTCCCGGCTGTGAATAGGGGCCGATCGGGGCCTGTTCGGGTGCGGGACTGCCCTGTGCGCTGCCCTGCACCCCCCGAACGCGGGGGCCCAGCGAGCGGCAACCCTGCCTAGGGTTGATGTTCAGGGTGATTGCCCGAACTTCACCCGTTCAGGAGAGCACTGATGGCCGAATCCGAGTACGCTGCTTGCCAGACCCGTGCCGCCCGTGCACGGTCGGTTGCGTCTTGAAGGTGGCGAATCGTCGTGGCCGTAAGTCAGGTAACAGAAACAACGTCGAGCGCGCTCGTTGAACGATGGCGGCGCGCCTACGCGATGCGCCTGTTCGTCACCGACCTGCTCGTGCTCACCGTCGTGGTCTACGGGTCTCAGTTCTTGCGCTTCGGCGCGAGCGCCACGCAACAGCGTCTCGTCGGAAGCGAGTTGCGCGACTTCGACATCACGTACTCGCTGCTGTCGGCCGTGCTCATCGTCGCTTGGATGGTGGGACTGTCGTTGTTTGCGACCCGTGACCACAAGATCATCGGCAGCGGGAGCTCCGAGTACAAGCGCATCACCGACGCCACCATCCGCGTGTTCGGCCTGCTCGCCATCGTCGCGTTCCTGCTGCAGTCAGAGATCGGTCGCGGCTACCTGCTCATCGCCCTGCCCAGCGGGCTCGCGATGCTGCTCGCCAGCCGGTGGCTCTGGCGGCAGTGGCTCAATCGCCACCGGGCCAGTGGCGAGTTCTCGTACCGTGCGATCCTCATGGGCGAGCGAGCGGCATCGGCGCACGTCGCCCGGCAGATCGCCCGCGAGACCAGCAACGGCTTCATCATCGTCGGCGCGGTCACCCAGGGTGGCAGCGCCGAAGAGCTCGTTCCCGGGGTGCCGGTGATCGGCACGTACGATCGCGCCATCGACGCGATCGACGCGGTGCAGGCCGACACCGTCGTCTACACGGGTGCCGACACGATCACGCCGCGCCAGCTGCGCCAGTTCGGCTGGGATCTCGAGTCGCGTTCGATCGACCTGATCGTCGCGCCCGCGCTGACCGATGTCGCCGGCCCGCGTATTCACGCCCGGCCGGTCGCGGGGCTGCCGCTCATCCACGTCGACTACCCCGTGTTCGAGGGGCGCAAGTACGCGGCCAAGCGGGCGTTCGACCTGATCTCGTCGTTCGCGTTGCTCGTGCTGCTCAGCCCGCTGTTCCTGGTGCTCACCGTGCTGGTGCGTCGCGACAGCGACGGCCCGGCGCTGTTCACCCAAGAACGGGTGGGGCTCAACGGGCGCCGGTTCAAGATGCTGAAGTTCCGCTCGATGGTGGTCGACGCTGAGCAGCAGCTTCCGAGTCTGCTCGACCAGAGCGAGGGCAACGGTGTGCTGTTCAAGCTCAAGTCCGACCCGCGCGTCACCAAGGTCGGCGCGGTGATGCGCAAGTACAGCCTCGACGAACTGCCGCAGCTCGTGAACGTGCTGCGCGGCGACATGTCGCTCGTGGGCCCGCGCCCGCCCCTCGCCGCAGAGGTCGAGCGTTACGACGAGTGGGCGCACCGCCGCCTGCTCGTGAGGCCGGGCATCACCGGCCTGTGGCAGACCGAGGGCCGCAGCGACCTGTCGTGGGACGACAGCGTGCGCCTCGACCTGTACTACGTCGAGAACTGGTCGCTCACCGGAGACGTGATCTTGCTGTACCGCACGGCGCGTGCGGTGGCGCGGCCGGGTGGGGCGTATTAAGCCTCGATCCACCGACGAATCCGTGATGGGTGGCTGATTTCGATTCGGCAGGCCTCGTCGTCGGGT
>NZ_BAAANJ010000013.1:0-2371 GCF_039529735.1 Agromyces neolithicus | reverse complement strand
CCGACCCCCGCCGACCGAGCGACCCCAACCAGCATCATCGGCATAACCGCGAACACGGCATAACAGCAGCTATGCCGATGTCGGCATAGCTGCTGTGATGGCCTGAAAGGGCTGCCCGAATCGATCCGGGCGACCTGGCCGCAAGCGGCCGTGCAGACCTGCGTCGTGCATCTGGTGCGCAACAGCCTGCGGTTCGCGTCGATGAAGCACTGGAAGGCCATCGCGGCCGACGTGAAGGAGATCTACCAGGCCTCCACGATCCCGGCCGCGGAGGCCCGGTTCGACGAGTTCGCCGAGGCATGGACGGGCCAGTATCCCGCGATGATCGAGATGTGGCGCCGGGCGTGGGGCGAGTTCACGCCCTTCCTCGAGTTCCCCCTCGAACTGCGAAAGATCGTCTACACGACCAACGCGATCGAGTCCCTCAACGCGAGGTTCCGGCAAGCGGTCCGCCGAAGAGGGCACTTCCCGAACGAGCAATCCGCGCTGAAGGTGCTGTACCTGGTCGCACGGCAGCGTCAGCACAACCGCACGAATCCGACTGGCGAAACCGCCGGCTGGAAGGGCATCCTGAACGTACTGGCCATGACCTACGGCGACCGCCTAGGACTCAACTGAACAACCCAGCCGACGACCATTTACACAAAAACACGGACAGACCCAGTTGTTACTGAGCAAGGCGGCCGGATCGTGATCACTGTCAACCCCTTCTCGGGGGGCTGACTTGGCGGCAACATGCGCAACCGTGGCCGTGCAGCTCCTCGTCCGCTGCCGTGAGTATCGTCATCGGGAACTCGACTTGGATGCCTTGAAGAGTGAGATCTGGTCAGCAGCGGCGCAGATCGTCGTTCCGGATGAGCGCGTCTTGCGTGGGTTCCTGCAGAAGGTCGAGGGCAAGTTGGACATGCTCCAGTTCACCGTAGACGAACCTGAGATCCGTCAGGCCTCCCTAGAGGTTGTAGCTGTCATCGAAGCCCGTCTCGCGTCGTACCTCACCGATGGGGACGAATAGCTACCCTTGGAGGCACTCACTCCAGATTCGGGCGTCATCCTCCACCGAGCTTGGACGGGTACGCGTTGAGGTACTTGGTGTTCGCCGCCGATTACATCGAGCCCATGCTCCGCGACGACACGAGTGACGACCGCCGCGACCCCTGGGAAGGCCTGCCGTTTGAGCTGAAAGATGACATCGCCCAGTGGAACGAGTCATACCAGGTGGTGGTCCCGATGGATCTACGACAAACGGGCCGAGGTCGCCTCGTTCATCCAGGATCTCGACACGCGTGGTTTGGAGCTCGCAGAGCGCATCGCGGCGGAACTCAGGCCAGCGAAGGTGTGGTACTACAGCGAAGGCCTTTTGAGATACCTGCCGTGAGACCGCCCAGAACCTTGCACGTAGGGGTGCAGGCCGCGGGTGCACGACCGAGGATTCGGTCCAGCGACGTCGGTCACTCAGCGAGCCGCCGCGGGTTGATGCAGCTGTCATGCGGGTTGCGGCTCTTGGGTGAGGGCCGCGTATGTCTGCTCGAATTCGTCGGGCGGGCCCATCCCGAGGGTACAAAGCCTGCGCAAGAGATCCTCGACCGGGACCCGGCCGCGTATGCGCCCGAGCGCGCGAGTCGCTGGCGCCGTGAGCGGGACCGCGTACCGGTCGTCATTGCTCGTCGGCGCCTACGGCGCAAAATGGCGCGGGCCTCTTCGACGCTGAGCGGGCGATCGGCGGCGATGTCGGCCTCAGCTTCAGTGACCTCCGTCGATATGACAAGATCAACAGCATCTCGCCGGCCCACTCGTACTACGACGACGCCGTGAGTTGGGGCGAAGCCTGGCTCGGGCAGAACGGATTCTGATGCCAAGCGCCCCGACGAACCTCAGAGTCCTCAAGCCCTCGAGAATGAAGCCGAAAGCAGGCGACATCTTCGCGATGGGGCTGCCTGACGGCAGCTACATCTTCGGGAGGGTCATAGGGGCGGACTTGACCGAGCCGAACGAAGCACCCATGCCTGGGTCCTACCTGATCTATGTCTACCGCCACAGGAGCGCCTCGCCTTGGCCCGACCGAACGGAGCTCGTCCCCGAGAACCTGCTGCTCCCTCCGGTATTCATCAATAAGATGCCGTGGACCAAGGGATATTTCGAACGTGTTGATCACGTCGAGCTCACGGCCGGTGACAGACTGGCGCAGCACTGCTTCTGGCGTGCAGCGCCGGGCATCTTCGTAGACGAGCATCGCAATCCGCTGCCCCGCGAGGTTCGGCCCTGCGGCGACTGGGGGCTGGCCAGCTATCGACTCCTCGACGACTTAGCCTCGATCCACCGACGAATCCGTGATGGGTGGCTGATTTCGATTCGGCAGGCCTCGTCGTCGGGT
>NZ_BAAANJ010000012.1:0-31224 GCF_039529735.1 Agromyces neolithicus | reverse complement strand
CCCGATCCGGGAGGCATTCTCGGCTTAACGCGCCGCGCTCAACTCAAACCTGATCGGTGGATCGAGGTTAAGGCTGGGGTCTCGATACGCTCCTTCGTCGCTACTCGACCGACAGCATGCGGCAGGATGGAGTGGTGAAGGGCATCATCCTCGCCGGCGGCTCGGGCACTCGACTGCACCCCATCACGCTCGGAATCTCGAAGCAACTGGTGCCGGTCTACGACAAGCCGATGATCTACTACCCGCTGTCGACGCTGATGCTCGCCGGCATCCGCGACATCCTGATCATCACGACCCCGCACGACGCGCCGCAGTTCGAGCGGCTGCTCGGCGACGGATCACAGCTCGGTGTCTCGTTGCACTATGCGGTGCAGCCCGAGCCCAAGGGGCTCGCCCAGGCCTTCACGATCGGCGCCGACTTCATCGGCGACGACCGCGTGGCGCTCGTGCTCGGCGACAACATCTTCTACGGCCAGGGCATGGGCACGCAGCTGCGCCAGTACGCCGAGGTCGACGGCGGCGCGATCTTCGCCTACTGGGTCGCCGACCCCACCGCCTACGGTGTGGTCGAGTTCGACGGCGACGGCGTCGCCCGCTCGCTCGAAGAGAAGCCGGCGCAGCCCAAGAGCAACTACGCGGTGCCCGGGCTCTACTTCTACGACAACTCGGTCGTCGAGATCGCCGCAGCGTTGCAGCCCAGTGCGCGCGGCGAGCTCGAGATCACCGACGTCAACGCCACCTACCTGCGCGAGGGGCGGCTACGTGTGAGCGTGCTGCCGCGTGGCACGGCGTGGCTCGACACCGGAACGTTCGAGGCGATGGCCGCGGCCGGCGACTACGTTCGCGCCATCGAACACCGGCAGGGTCTGAAGATCGGCGCACCTGAGGAGGTGGCATGGCGTCAGGGCTGGTTGTCGGATGACGCGTTCCGCGCCTGCGCCGAAGCGCTCACGAAATCGGGGTACGGCAACTACCTGCTCGACGTGCTCGCGAGAGGGAAAGACGCATGACCCGGCTGCTGGTCACCGGCGGTGCCGGGTTCATCGGATCGAACTTCGTGCGCCATGTCATCACGAACACCGACTTCGGCGTCGTCGTGCTCGACAAGCTCACGTACGCGGGAAACCTCGCATCGCTCGACGGGCTGCCCGGCGACCGCATGCGGTTCGTGCGAGGTGACATCGCCGACGCGGCACTGGTCGACGGATTGACCGCCGAGCTCAACCCCGACACCGACGCGATCGTGCACTACGCCGCCGAGTCGCACAACGACAACTCGCTGAGCGACCCCCGCCCGTTCCTCGACACGAACGTCATCGGAACCTACACGCTCATCGAGGCGGCTCGCCGTCGCGGCATCCGTTTTCACCACATCTCGACCGACGAGGTCTACGGCGACCTCGAACTCGACGACCCGGCGCGCTTCACCGAGGCGACCGCCTACAACCCGTCGAGTCCGTACTCGTCGACCAAGGCCGCGTCAGACATGCTCGTGCGGGCGTGGACTCGCAGCTTCGGGCTGCGCGCCACCCTCAGCAACTGCTCGAACAACTACGGGCCCTACCAGCACGTCGAGAAGTTCATTCCCCGCCAGATCACCAATGTGTTGCGCGGCGAACGGCCGAAGGTCTACGGCACCGGCGCGAACGTGCGCGACTGGATTCACGCCGACGACCACTCCGCCGCCGTGCTCGCCATTCTCGCGGGCGGGCGCATCGGCGAGACCTACCTCATCGGCGCCGACGGCGAGCGCTCGAACCTCGACGTCGTCGGCGACATTCTGGCGGGATTCGGGCGCGACCGCGACGACTTCGAGCTCGTGAGCGACCGGCCCGGCCACGACCTGCGCTACGCCATCGACTCGAGCAAACTGCGGGACGAGCTCGGCTGGCGGCCGCGCTACGGCGACTTCGCAGCGGGCCTCGCCGCGACGATCGACTGGTACCGCGACAATGAGGCCTGGTGGGGGCCGCAGAAGGCCGAGACCGAGGCGAAGTACTCGGAGCTCGGGCGATGAGGGCACTGGCGGTGCATTCGACTGCCATTCCCGGCCTGCTGGTCGTCGACCTACCCGTGCACCGCGACAACCGCGGATGGTTCAAAGAGAACTGGCAGCGCGCCGACATGACCGCGCTCGGCCTGCCCGACTTCGGGCCCGTGCAGCAGAACATCTCGTTCAACGGCGAAGTCGGAACGACGCGCGGCATCCACGCTGAGCCGTGGGACAAGCTCGTGTCGGTCGCCACCGGGCGCGTCTTCGGCGCATGGGTCGACCTGCGCGAGGGCGCCGAGTTCGGGGCATCCGTGACGCTCGAAATGGGGCCCGACCAGGCCGTGTTCGTTCCCCGCGGAGTCGGCAACGCCTACCAGACGCTCGAGCCCGACACGGTGTACGCGTACCTCGTGAACGCGCACTGGCGGCCCGACGCCGAGTACCAGTTCGTGAACCTGGCCGACGAGACGGTCGCGATCGACTGGCCGATCGCCCTCTCGGGCGTTTCGATCTCCGACAAGGATCGTGCGCACCCGCGGCTCGCCGCGGTTCGGCCGGTGCCCGCGCGGCAGCCGGTGGTCATCGGCGGCAAGGGGCAGCTGGGGCGGGCGCTGCGCCGGCTGATTCCCGATGCCACGTTCCTGACGCGGGCCGATATCGATATGTCGGATGCCTCGGCGCTGGGCTCGCTCGGTTCGGGTGGTCGTGACCTCTCGGGGGCGTCGGCGATCATCAATGCTGCGGCCTACACGAACGTCGACGGGGCCGAGACGACCGCCGGGCGTGCGACGGCGTGGCGAGTCAACGCGACCGCGGTCGGTTCGCTTGCGTCGCTCGCTCGCTCGCTGGGCGTGCCGTTCGTGACGGTGTCGAGCGACTACGTGTTCGACGGCACGGTCGAGTCGCACGTCGAAGACGAGGCGTACAGTCCGCTCGGCGTGTACGGGCAGAGCAAGGCTGCGGGCGAACTGGCCGCGCAGGCCGCGCCGGCGCACTACATCGTGCGCACGAGCTGGCTCGTCGGCGATGGATCGAACTTCGTGCGCACCATGGCGTCACTCGCCGCACGCGGGGTCGACCCCAAGGTCATCTGCGACCAGCGGGGACGACTGACGTTCGCCGACGACCTGGCACGAGGCATCCTGCACCTGCTCTCATCTCGGGCGCCGTACGGCGTCTACAATCTTTCGAACACCGGACCCGTGATGTCGTGGTTCGACGTGGCGCGGGCGGTGTTCGAGCTCACCGGGCACGATCCCGACCGGGTCGTGGCGACGACCGCCGAGGGGTACGCGGCCGGGCGGGGTGCGGTGACGACGGCGCCGCGGCCGCGGCACAGCGCGTTCGACCTGGGGCGTCTCGCGGATGCGGGGTTCGTGCCGCGCGATGCCCGGGAGGCGTTGCGGGAGTACCTGGCGGGGTAGCCGACGTCAGGGCGTCTTCGGGGGAGAAGTGCGGAAGACGAGGCTGTGGTAAAGCCAGAAGCGCACCAGCACCACGACGACGATGCTCATCAGGTTGACGCCGTTCACGATGAAGGGGCCGATCTCGCGATCGAGCAGCAGGCCCGCAGCCTCGATGCCGGCCCACACGAGCAGTGCGCCGAGCGCGGTGCACGCGGCATTCACGAGCACGAAGAGCACGATCTCCTGCGTGCGGCCGCGGCGGTCGCGGTGTCGGAACGTCCATTCGCGGTTGCCGAAGTACGCGTTCACGAGGGCCACGAGCGACGCGACGATCTTGGCCGCCACCGGATCCCAACCGAACACGAGGTACAGCAGGTTGAACACGGCGATCTCGATCAACGTGCTGATCGCGCCCACGGTGAGGAACCGGGCCCCGAGCCCGGCAATGCTGCGCCATCGGGCTCGTTGCGTCATCTCGACTACGCTACTACCCAGACTCGTGCAACCCGTGCACGTCAGTTGCTTGGGAGACGGCGTGCGCCTGAATCACCTCGCCGTGGTCATGCCGGCGTACAACGAAGCCGACGGCATACCCGGATTCGTGCGCGAACTGCACGCCAGCCTCGCCCCGCTCGCCGAGCGGCTCGACATCGTCGTCGTCGACGATCGGTCGACCGACGCCACCGCCGAGGTGCTCACCGAACTCGCGGAGGACCTGCCCGGCCTGCACGTCATCACCGCCGAAGACAACCGGGGCCACGGCCCCACCGCGCTCGCCGCCTACCGGGCGGGCCTCGAACTCCGGCCCGACCTGCTCGTACATGTCGACGGCGACGGCCAGTTCCACGGCGACGACCTCGCGCGACTCGTGAACGCCGCGCTCGACACCGGTGCCGACGTGGTGCACGGCGTGCGCACCGGCCGCACCGACCCGTGGTTCCGGCGGGTGCTGACGGCGTCGGTCGGCACGCTCGTCACCGTCGCCGCGGGGCGGCGCATCCCCGACGTGAACACGCCGTTGCGGGCGTACCGTCCGGCGAAACTGCGCACGCTCATGGCGGCGGTCCCCGAAGCGGCGCAGGTGCCGCACGTGCACTTCTCCATCGCCGAGGCCCGCGGCGGGGCGAACGTGCGCTACCTGAAGGTGGCGAGCCTGCCGCGTCGTGGCGGCGACGCCCAGGGCACCATGTGGAGCGAGGGTGACGCGGTTGCACGACCGCAACCGATGCTGCCACCGAAGCGGTTGCGCGAGTTCGTGCGCACGGCCGCGGTCGAGCTGTGGCAGGTCTCGCTGAAGCCCGGGCGGCGATCGTGACGGTCGAGGCCCCGGCCCGGGGCATCCGATCGGTCGGCCGGTCGTTTCGGCCGATCGACGTCGTCTTCGCGATCGCGGTCGCCGGCGTGGTGATCGCGAACCTCGCGGTGCTCTGGCCGGCGTTCACGAGCGTGCGGCTCTGGGAAGACGAGGCGTTCAACCTGACCGTGCCGCTCAACCTGTTGCGGGGGCTCGGCTACGCGAGCGACGGCACGCTGTCGGGCAGCACGCTCACGCCGTTCGATGTGCGCATCTCGACGGGGCCGGTGGTGATGCTGCCGATCGCGGCGCTCATGGCTCTCGGCATCGAACCCGTGCTCGCCGGCAGGCTCGTGGGGCTGCTCGGCTGGACGCTGCTGCTGGGCAGCCTCTGGTTCATCGGCCGGCGCCTCGGCGGGCGCTGGCCTGGGCTCATCGCCGCCGCCGTGCCGCTCGCATACGCCGCCGACCCGCTGCCGTCGCCGATCCAGACGCCCGTCGACGTGCTCGGCGAGGTGACCGCGGCCGGGCTGCTGGCCGCGGCGCTCGTGGTGCTGCACCGGCGGCCGTGGCTCGCCGGGCTGCTCGTCGGCCTCGCCATCCAGACCAAGTTCATCGCCCTGCTCGCGGTGCCCGCGTTCGCCATCGCCGCACTGCTCGACGCCCCCGGATCGAACATCATGCAGCGCATGCGCGCCGCCCTGCCACGGGTGCTTGCCGCCGCCGGGCTCGCAGCCGCGCCCACGTTCGTCTACGAGGTCGTCAAGTTCCTCTCGCTCGGGCCTGAGGAGGGCATCGCGAACCTGCGCGAGTTCGGCGGGTTCCTGCTCGGCGGTGGACAGTCCGGCTACCGGGTGCTGCCGATCGACAAGCTGAACGCGCTCATCGGCGCGTGGCACCTGCCCGCGTGGGTGCTGTTCGCACTCATCGGTGCAGGCGTCGTGCTCGCCGTGCTCGGGGCCATCGCCGTGGTGAGGGCGCCGAAGCTGCTCACGCAGGCCGGGGCGTCGCGCGCCGGCCTGCGCGAGTTCGCCGTGATCGCGGGCGTTGCCGGGTTGGGGCTCGTCACCTACCTCGTGTGGTGGCTGCAGTCCTCGCACACGCCGGCGTGGCTGCGACATCCGGCGCCCGGCGTGCTGGCGTTCCTGCCCGTGATGATCGCGATCGTCGTGGTGCTCGCACGGGTTGCGCTTCGCACGAAGGCCAACGACTGGGCCCGCACGACATCGCGCGTGGTGACGCTGCGTGCCGTCGCCGGGGTACTCGCGATCGCGGGCGTGGCCGTGCTCTCGATGTCGCTCGTGGGGCGTATCAGCGGGCATTCGTACGGCACCTGGGAGACGCTCGATGACCAGCGCTCCGCCGCCGCCGGCATCGCGGAGTTCGGCTACGACAGCCTTGCTTCGCCGTGGGGCGGTGGGGTGAGCATCATCGTCATGTCGGGTGCGCACGCCGGGCTCGTCGACGCCGGTGCGGCCGTCGCCGACCATCCCCGGGTGTGGCCAGGCGAGCCGGCAGAGGCGTGCGAACTGATCGTGCAGAGCGGCGACTACCGGCTCTGCGAGCCCCCGGTTCCGGCCGGCGACTGAACGGATGCCCCGGGCGCGCGCCACTGGCATCGCCGCGACATCAGGGGGATCATGAGAGTGAAAGGGGGTCGTCACCATGGGTGAGATCGTCGTCGGTGTGAGCATGTCTGAACAGGCCGGCCTTCACGCAGTGCGGTGGGCCGCCCGACGAGCGTCGACGCGGGGCGCCACCCTGCACATCGTGCATGTGATCGACGCGGCGGTCGAGGCGAAGCGCGACGCCGACCTGATGGCCGCCGCGAAGGCCGAAGCACAGGCGGCGATCGACGCGGCGCGTGCCGCTGCCGAGCAGATCGCCCCGAACCTCGACGTCGTCACCACGTTCGAGCACGGCCCCGCCACCGAGGTGTTCGACGAGCTGTCGCGCAACGCCGAGTTGCTCGTGGTCGGCAGCGACTGGCGCGGCGGCAGGCGCCCCAGCCGCCGGGGCGTGCACAGCCTGCGCATCGCCGCCGGAAGCCACGTGCCCGTCGCGGTGATCCCCGACATCGATGTCGCCGGGCGACGCGGGGTCGTGGTCGGCGTCGACGGGTCCGAGTCATCGTCTGCGGCTCTCGAGTTCGCGGCATCCGAAGCCGAGTGTCTCGGCGAACCCCTCATCGCGGTGCACGCGTGGGACATCGGCGTGATCGTCGGCGCCGAGTACGGCTACGGCGTCTCGATGGTCGACGACGGCGACCTCAGCAGTGCTGCGCGCGAGTTGCTCGACAACGCGCTGCAGCCCGTCGCCGCCGCTCACCCGAACCTCGAGATCGACCCGCGCGTGGTCGTCGGCGACCCCGTGGTCGCGCTGTCCGATGCGGCCGACGAGGCCTCGCTGCTCGTCGTCGGCAGCCACGGGCGGGGGGCGCTCGCGCGATTCCTGCTCGGCTCGGTCAGCCACGGCATGCTCGCGCACCTCGAGGGGCCCACCGTCGTCGTGCGGTAGCTCGCCGGTCGAGGAGCGACGGAGGAGCGTATCGAGACCCCGTTACCTGATCTCGATACGGCAATGGCACGCCTACTCGACCGACGAACGTGCGAGGCTGTGACACATGGCCGGCCGCGCACCCACAGCGACCCCTGCCGCGCGCGTCGACGGCGTCGATGCCGCCCGTGGCCTCGCGCTGATCGGCATGTTCGTCGCGCACGTGTCACCGGCAGTGGCATCCGAAGAAATCACGTCGCTCATCGCGCTCGCCGATGAACGTCCGCGCCTGCTGTTCGCGCTCACCGCCGGCATGGGCCTCGGGTTCATCACGGGCGCCACGCGGCCGATCACCGAGGGCCGCGGCGAGCTGCGCCGGCAGATCGCGATCCGCGCAGTCATCCTGATCGTCCTCGGGCTCGGCATCGCGATCACGCTGCACCCGCTCGTGTTCATCATCCTCGACGTCTACGGCGTCGCGTTCCTGCTGTTGCTGCCGCTGCTGTTCCTGCCGCGGGGCGCGGCGCTCGGCGTCGGTATCGTGCTGCTCGCGATCGCGCCCGCCTTCGCCGAGCTCGCGAAGCACACCGCGTTGATCACCGACCTGCAGGAATCTTCGCTCGGCCTCGTCGCCGACTGGTTCGTGAGCGGCGCCTACCCGGTGTTCGTCTGGATCGCGGCGATGCTGATCGGCCTCGCCCTCGTACGCTACGACCTGGGCAATCCGCGCGTCGTCGCCGTCGCCGCGCTCATCGGCGCGTACGCGGCCGCGGCCCTGCTGCCGGTCGCCGCGCTCATGCCGGGCGGCAACGCGGCGCCGCCGATCAACGCGCTCGCGGCACTCGGCGCCGACGCCCGGGCGTCGGCTGCCGTGACCGAGGCCGTACGCCTGTCGATCGAGACGCTCGGCAATCTCGGCGTCGGGGTGGTCGTCGTCGCGGCCATGCTGTTGCTGATGCAGTTCGCCAGGCCCGTGGTGCGGCGCGTGGCGGGCCTGCTGCTGTCGCCCATCACCGCGATGGGATCGATGCCGCTCAGCGTCTACACCCTGCACCTCATCGTCATCGCCATGTCGGTGCGCACCGAGAACGGGGTGCGCACCGATGACTCGTGGGGGCTCGTCATCGCCCTCATCGTCGGATCGATGCTCTTCGCCTGGCTGTGGCGACGCCACATCGGCCGCGGCCCCCTCGAGCAGCTGCTGCGGTGGATGAGCGGGCGAAGCCGAGCGGATGTCCCGTCACCCGTGTAGGGCAGAATGGACGGGGTTTGTCGACGAAAGGAAAGCCGTGCGTATTTCGGTGATCGGTTGCGGGTACCTCGGCGCCGTGCACGCCTCGGCCATGGCCGAACTCGGACACGACGTCGTCGGCATCGACGTCGACGCGGCGAAGATCGCCGAACTCGCGGCGGGGCGTGCGCCGTTCTTCGAGCCCGGGCTGCCCGAGATCCTCGCCTCGGCGATCGCGACCGGCCGGCTGCGCTTCAGCACCGACATCGCCGACGCCGACGGTGCCGAGGTGCATTTCATCGCGGTGGGCACCCCGCAGGCCGCCGCCACGAACGCCGCCGACCTCACCTTCGTCGACGCCGCGGTCGAGTCGCTGCTGCCGCACCTCGCCGAGGGCGCGCTCGTGGTCGGCAAGAGCACGGTGCCCGTCGGCACGGCCGCGCGCCTGGCCGCCCGCATCGCCGTCGCGGCCCCGCACGCGTCGCTCGCGTGGAACCCCGAGTTCCTGCGCGAGGGCTACGCCGTGAAAGACACGCTCGAGCCCGATCGGCTCGTGTACGGCGTGGCCGACGACCGCGCGACATCCGTGCTCGACCAGATCTATCGCGCCGCCATCGAGGCCGGCACGCCGCGCGTCGTCACCGATTACGCCACCGCCGAGCTCGTGAAGGTCGCCGCCAACGCGTTCCTCGCCACCAAGATCAGCTTCATCAACGCCATGGGCGAGATCGCCGATGCCACCGGCGCCGACGTCACCGCCCTCGCCGACGCAATAGGTCACGACGCGCGCATCGGCCGCCGGTTCCTCAACGCAGGCGTCGGCTTCGGCGGCGGCTGCCTGCCGAAAGACATCCGCGCATTCACGGCCCGCGCCGAAGAGCTCGGCCGCGGTGACTCGCTCGCGTTCCTGCGCGAGGTCGACGAGATCAACCTGCGGCAGCGGCAGCGGGTGGCCGACCTCGCCGTCGAGGCGTTCGGGGGCAGCGTGCACCGCAAGCGCATCGCCGTGCTCGGGGTCACATTCAAGCCCGAGTCCGACGACGTGCGCGACTCGCCCGCGCTCGATGTGGCCGTGCAGCTCAAGGGCCTCGGCGCCGAGGTCATCGCCACCGACCCCGAGGGCGTCGAGAACGCCCGGCGTCGGCACCCCCAGCTCGACTACACCACGTCGACCCGTGAGGCACTGCGCGGCGCCGACCTCGTCGTGCTCGTCACCGAGTGGCGCGAGTACCGCAACCTCGACCCCGTCGAGACCGGGCGGCTCGTTGCCGCGCAGCGCATCATCGACGGCCGCAACGTGCTCGACGCCGTCGCGTGGCGTGCCGCCGGCTGGACGTACCGGGGACTCGGCAGGCCGTAGCAGGCGTTGCCCTGCCGACGCTGCGCGCGCTCGGCGTGCCCGATTGCGACGTGCGCAATTCAGGTCGGGAGGTGTGTCGCGGCGCGCCCGGCCCGGCGTGTCGGGCGACACGCCGAAGGCGCACCTGAATTGCAAACGCTTCGGGGCGGTCGAGCACCGACGGCCGAGCTATGTCGGCCCGCCGACTCGGGCGCGGTCGACACGCATGCGTCGTGCGAGCACCACGACGATCGGCACGAGGGCACCCACCACCGCGCCCGCCGTGTTTGCCACCACGTCCCGCGGGTCGACCGTGCGCTCGGGCAGGTAGATGCCTTGCGCCGTCTCGGCCGCGATGCTGAACGCAAGGGCGAGCAGCCCCGCGGTCACCACCCTGAACACCGGATGCCACCGCTCGGCTGCGAGGGCGACCAGGAGCCCGAACGGCAGGAACAAGACCGCGTTGGCCACCGACTCGACCAGCGGATACCGCACGGCCGAGCTGATTCCGATGCTGCCGAGCCACCCGAGCAGCGCTTCGAAGCGGATCAGGCCGCCCTCACCGTCAACGTGCACGGGCCACAACAGCACGACTGAGAGCCCCGTGAGGTAGAGTGTCGCGGCAGCGGCAAGCCAACCGTGGGCACGACGTGGGAGGGGCATCGGCACAGGCTATCGATCGGGCCTGAGCGCCAGGCGGGAGTCGAGGCACGCGTGCGTGCAGGGCCGGCGCCTGCCCCCCTTCCTGCGCCCTGCGCCCCGTGCCCGTGCCGCCTGCCTCCCTGCCCGCGGCCCGTGCCTGTGCCCGATTCAGGTCGGGACGTGTGTCGCGGCCCACCGGGCTCGGCGTGCCGCGTGACACGCCGAGGGCGCACCTGAATTGGGCACGTTTCGATGACCACGGGCGGCCCCGGGCGGCGACGACGAAGGCCCCCTTCGGAAGAAGAGGGCCTTCACAAAAATGTCGGGGTGACAGGATTTGAACCTGCGACCTCGTCGTCCCGAACGACGCGCGCTACCAAGCTGCGCCACACCCCGGTGCCCTTGCGGGCCTCAACAAGGATAGCCGATAAATCGGGGCCGCCCGACCAGCGCGTTACTCGGTCGGAACCAGCGTGAGCAGCGTGGCTTCGGGCGGGCACGCGAAGCGCACCGGCGCGTAGATCGACGTGCCGAGGCCCGCCGACACGTTGAGGAACGCCGATCGCAGGCCGTGCCGCCACACGCTGAGGCCCTTCACCTGCGAGCGTGGGATGTCGCAGTTCGTGACCAGTGCGCCGAAGCCCGGCACGCACACCTGGCCGCCGTGCGTGTGCCCGGCGAACACGAGCTGTGCACCGTGGTTCAGGAACGAGTTCAGCACGCGTTGGTAGGGCGCGTGCGCCACGCCGACGGTGACGGTCGGCCGGCGTGGCGTTGCGGATGCCTCGTCGGGCCAGGTCTCGTCGCCGAGCGGGTCTTCGGCGCGGAGGTCGTCGATGGCCGCGGTGATCAGGTCGAGGCGGTCGTAGCCCTTGTGCGGGTCGTCGACGCCGAAGAACTCGAAGTGCGTGCCGCGAATATCGAGGCTCGCGGCCGTGTTGTCGAGATCGTGCCAGCCGAGGTCGGCGAAGAACGCGTGCAGCGCTGCGATGTCGAGGGTCCGGGCCTTCACGACGTGCTTCGACGGCCCCATGAAATAGGTGAACGGGTTCTTCGGCACCGGGCCGAAGTAGTCGTTCGAACCATTGACGAAAACTCCGGGTACCCCGCGGAACGGTTCGAATGCCCGCCGAATGCCCTCGAGGCCGCGTTCGTGGCCGAGGTTGTCGCCGGTGTCGACGATGAGGTCGGGCTTCAGGTCGGCGAGGCCCCGAACCCAGTCCTGCTTGTCGCGCTGCCACGGTGCCATGTGCAGGTCGGAGAGGTGCAGCACTGTGGTCGGTTCTGCGCCAGGGGGAAGCACCGGGACATCTGCTCGCCGAAGGGTGAATCGGGTGCGCTCGACGAGCGAACCGTACGCGAGTGCGGTGGCGCCCGCCGCGCCGATCGCGATTGCGATCCGCGCGGCGGGCGTCAGGCTGCTACCCAATCGGCACTCAACCGGCTTCGGGGCTGCCGTTGCCGTTGCCGTTGCCCAGTCGGCCGACTGTGATGGTCACCCGGTCGCCGCGCTTCGTGCTCTCGCCGGCGTCGGGCGACTGCGAGATCACCATCCCGATCTGTGTCGGATCGTCGGTGTCTTCTTCTCGACGTTCGACGCGGAAACCCGCTGCCGTGAGTGCAGCCTCGGCCAGATCGGCCGGTTGACCGGTGACATCTGGCACCTGGATCTTGCCGGAGTTCCCGGTGCTGATCTTCAGCGAGATGACCGATCCCTTGCTGGCGGTGCCCGAGGGGTTCTGCGAGCCGATGGTGCCCTTGGGCTGGGCCGAGTCGACGTCGCCGTCCATGGTCCAGCCGAAGCCGGCGGCCTCGAGCGCCTTCTGCGCGGCCTCGGGAGCGAGCCCGAGCACGTCGGGCACCGATACCTGCGGAGCATTGAGGTACTCGTTCTTCGGCTCGGGGAACGACTCGCCCGGGTACTTGCGGTTCGCCACGTCCATGACGCGCGGCCAGATGTTGTGGCGCAGCGTGGCGGCCTCGCCGGCGTCGAAGTACGTGTCGCGCAGGTTCACGTGACCGGTGACGTTGTAGACGCCCACGACGGTTGCGACTCGCGTCGACGCGCCGCTCATCCAGGTCGCCTCGGCGTTGTCGGTGGTACCCGTCTTGCCGATCATCGGCGTATCGGACGTGTCCATCGAGTAGAGCGACGACGAGCCGGTGCCCGAGGTCATGACGCGCTGCATCGCGTAGTCCATGGCGGCCGCGACGTCAGCGGTCACAGCCTGGGTGCATTCTGACTTCGGCGGGGCGATCGCCTCGCCCTTCGCGTCGGTGATCTTGTCGATCGCGATCGGGGTGCACGAGACGCCCTTGCCCGCGATCGCCGCGAACGCGGTGGCCATCGAGATCGGCGCGACCTCTTCGGTGCCGAGCACGGCCGAGGGCTGGAAGGTCCACGAGGGTTCGCTCGCCGGAGTGCCGAGCTCGCCGCCGTCGGCACGGCCGTCGCTCATGAGCGCGGTCGCGGTCTTCTTGATGCCGCAGAGGTCGAGCTGCTTCGCCATGGCGACGAAGCCCGTGTTGTAGGAGTTCACCGTGTTCTGCAGCGCGGTCCAGTAGCCGCCCTGCTCGCCGCTGTCGTTGCGGGGGTCCCAGCCGTCGACGTTCACGGGGCCGTTGCAGCTGTCGTTGAACGTGCCCCAGTTCGAGCGCTTGCGCGCGTCGACGGCCTCGTTGACGGAGTGGCCCTCATTGAGCCACTCGGCGAGGGTGAACACCTTGAACGTCGAACCGGGCTGGAACCCGCTCGAGCCGCCGTAGTTGTGGCGCGCGTTGTAGTTGACGGCGCTGAAGTTCTTGCCCGTCTCGAGCACGGTCGGGTCGCTGCTGTAGTCCTTGTTCTGTGCCATCGCGAGGATGCGGCCGGTGCCGACCTCGACCGACACGACCGAGCCGCCGATGTCGACGCCCTCGGCGACCTTCGGCACGTTGTCGTTGAGCGCGCTCGTCGCCTCGTTCTGCAGGTCCATGTCGATGGTCGTGTAGATGTCGAGGCCGCCGCGCTTGAGAAGTGCCGCGCCCTCGTCTTTGTCAGTCGCGGGGTCGTCGAACTTGTTCTTGATCTCCCACGTCACGTAGTCGCAGAAGAATGCGTACACGGGTGACGCCTGGCAGCCGCTCGTGGGCTCGGAGATCACCGGCTGCACGGGCGTCGCCACGGCTGCGTCGTGCTCTTCCTGGGTGATCTTCTTCTCTTTGAGCATCTCGCCGAGGATGTAGTCGCGGCGGTCTTTGTTTGCCGCGTAGGGCACGGTCTCGCCGTCGACGACCGTTGCCGCGCCGTTGGTCTCGCTGTCGGGGTAGTCGAGGCGGAACTTCTCGGGGTTGTTCACGATCGCGATGAGGCTCGCCGCCTGCGGCAGCGTGATTTCGTGTGCGTTTGTCTTGAAGTAGTACTGCGCGGCGGTCTGCACGCCGTAGACGGTGCCGCCGAACGCGGCGATGTTCAGGTAGCCACGCAGGATCTCGTCTTTCGAGTACTCCTTCTCGAGGGTGATCGCGTAGCGCATCTCTTTGAGCTTGCGGTCGATCGAGGTCTCGGTGTGCTGCTCCCATGCGGCGACGCGCTCTTCTTCGGTCGTCGCCTTGTTCATGTCGTTGTTCACGAGCACGTTCTTGACGTACTGCTGCGTGATCGACGAACCACCCTGGGTGTTGTCGGTGAGCACGGTGTTCAGGGCGCCGCGCACGGTACCGGCGATGTCGACGCCACCATGCTCATAGAACCGTGGGTCTTCACCGGCGACCGCGGCGTCTTTGAGGTATTGCGACACGTACTCGAGCGCGACCTCTTCGCGGTTCTCGTCGTAGAACGAGGCCATCGGCGACGGACTGCCGTCGGGCTTGATGGCGTAGATCGTCGACTTCTGCGCGAGCTCGTCGATCTCGAGGTAGCCGGGGAGGTTCTCGAACATCTGGATGCTGTTGTTCGCGGCCATACCGGTGACGGCGAGTGCCGGGGTCACGGCGGCGGTCACGAGAACGCCGGCGAGAGCGCTCATGCCGACGAAGCCGAGGATACCGGCGCCGACGTCGCTCATCGTACGTTTTTGGGCAGACATATAGTGGAGCGTAACGGAGAAATCTGGCAAAACCCGCTATGCGCCGCGTGCGCCGCGCAGCCCGCGCGACACGCCGTGAAGCACCGAAATCCGGTGCACGTCATCGTACGCGCCGAACCGCACGAACCACGCAAACCCCCGATCACATCGTCAAGGAGTCGCAATGCCGACCTGGGAGTACATCACCACCCCACTGCTCATCCACAACACCGCCGCGATCCTCAATAATTGGGGTTCCGAGGGCTGGGAGCTCGTGCAGATCGTGCAGGGTCCCGAGGGCGGGCTCGTCGCGTACCTCAAGCGCCCGGTCGGCGGCGAGAGCTCGGCAGCGGCATCCGCCGGCGCAGCCGCCGCCGCGCAGGCGGCCAAGCAGTTCGAGGGCGAGGGTCACGCCTGATGGCGTCGTTCGAGGCGCGCCTGGCCGAACTGGGCATCGAGCTGCCCGATGTCGCGCCGCCCGTGGCCGCGTACGTGCCCGCGGTCGTCACCGGTGCCCACGTGTACACGTCGGGGCAGCTGCCGTTCACGGCCGGCGCGCTGCCGGCGACGGGCAAGGTCGGCGACGGCCACGGGCTCGTGCCCGCAGACGATGCCAAGGCCTACGCCCGCACCTGCGTGCTCAACGCACTCGCCGCGGTGCGCGCCGAGATCGGGTCGCTCGATCGCGTCACCCGAGTCGTCAAGCTCGTGGGCTTCGTCGCCTCCGACGCGGCGTTCACGGGGCAGCCCGGTGTCATCAACGGGGCGTCCGAACTGCTCGGCGAGATCTTCGGCGACGCCGGTCGCCACGCCCGCTCGGCCGTGGGTGTCGCTGTGCTGCCGCTCGACTCGCCCGTCGAGATCGAACTGGTGGTCGAGTTCGCGTAGCTGGATTCCAGAAGAATCGGATGCTCCGGCGGGATCGTTCCCGCCGGAGCATCCGTGATTCGTGGGCGGTGTACGCGCCTACTTCACCTGTTCGCTGATGATCTGCATGATCGACGTGTCGGCGAGGGTGGTGGTGTCGCCGATCTGGCGCCCCTCGGCCAGGTCGCGCAGCAGGCGGCGCATGATCTTGCCCGACCGCGTCTTGGGCAGCTCGTTGACGATGAACACCTGGCGGGGCCGGGCGATCGCGCCGATCTGCGTGGCGACGTGCTTGCGCAGCTCTTCTGATGCGGCCGCGACATCGGCCGAAGCGACATCGGCCTGACTCGCCTTCAGAATCACGAACGCGACGACCGCCTGGCCGGTCGTTTCGTCGGATGCCCCGACCACGGCGGCCTCGGCGGTCCACGGGTGCGCGACGAGCGACGACTCGATCTCGGCCGTCGAGAGCCGGTGGCCCGACACGTTCATGACGTCGTCGACCCTGCCGAGCAGCCAGATGTCGCCGTCTTCGTCGCGGCGGGCGCCGTCGCCGGCGAAGTACTTGTCGCCGAACTTCTCCCAATAGGTCTCTTTGAACCGCTCGGGGTCGCCCCAGATGCCGCGCAGCATCGACGGCCACGGTTCGCTGACGACGAGCAGGCCGCCGCCTTCGCCCTCGACGGGGGTGCCGTCGTCGCTGAGGATATCGATCGAGATGCCGGGGATCGGCACCTGCGCCGACCCGGGCTTGAGGTCGGTGATGCCGGGCAGCGCCGAGATCATGATCGCGCCGGTCTCGGTCTGCCACCACGTGTCGACCACGGGGATCGAGCCGCCGCCGATGACGTGGCGGTACCAGATCCACGCTTCGGGGTTGATGGGCTCACCGACCGAGCCGAGCAGGCGCAGCGAACGCAGGTTGAACTCGTGCGGGATCTGCCTGCCCAGCTTCATGAACGAGCGGATCGCGGTCGGTGCCGTGTAGAGGATCGAGACCTTGTACTTCTCGACGATCTCCCACCAGCGGCCCGGGTGCGGGGTGTCGGGCGTGCCCTCGTAGAGCACCTGGGTGGCGCCGTTCGCGAGTGGGCCGTAGACCACGTACGAGTGCCCGGTGACCCAGCCGACGTCGGCGGTGCACCAGTACACGTCGGTCTCGGGGTGCAGGTCGAACACGTACTTGTGCGTGAACGCGACCTGGGTGAGGTAGCCGCCGCTCGAATGCACGACGCCCTTGGGTTTGCCGGTGGTGCCCGACGTGTAGAGGATGAACAGCGGATGCTCGGCCTCGAACGCGGTCGCCTCGTGCTCGCTCGCCGCGGCGCCGACGGTGTCGTGCCACCACTCGTCGCGGCCCGGCTCGAGGGTGATGTCGTTGCCCGTGCGCTGCACGACGAGCACGTTCTCGACGCTGCCGGCGCTCTTGCCGATCGCCTCGTCGACGGTGGGCTTGAGCGGGAACACCCGGCCCTTGCGGTATCCGCCGTCGGCGGTGATGACGAGTTTCGCCTCGGCGTCGTCGATGCGCGACGCGAGGCTGTCGGAGCTGAAGCCGCCGAACACGACCGAGTGGATGGCGCCGATACGCGCGACCGCGAGCATCGCGACGACGGCCTCGGGAATCATGGGGAGGTAGATGGCGACCCGGTCGCCCGTGCCGACGCCGAGGCCCTCGAGCACGTTTGCGGCGCGCTTGACCTCGTCGGTGAGTTCGGCGTAGGTGATGTCGCGGCTGTCGCCGGGCTCGCCTTCGAAGTGGATGGCGACCCGGTCGCCGAGGCCGGCTGCAACGTGCCGGTCGAGGCAGTTGACGGCGACGTTGAGCTCACCGTCGTCGAACCACCTCGCGAACGGCGGGTTCGACCAGTCGAGGGTGCGGGTGAAGGGTTTGTGCCAGGTGAGCAGCTCGCGGGCCTGGTCGGCCCAGAAGCCGAGGCGATCGGCGTTCGCTGCCTCGTAGAGGGCCGGGTCGGCGACGGACTGGGCGGCGAACTCGGGGCTCGGACGGAAGCGCCGGATCTCTTCGAGCGCGTGATCGATCTGAACGGTCATGGTTCTGCGGTCGCTCCTTCGCGATTGGTTCCACGGATGGGTCGCCTGCCCCACCAGCACACTACCGCCAGCACGCGATGCCTCTGCACGCGCGCTGAAACACGGCGTGATTCGGCTCTTCCGCGCAGGGGGTGTGTGGGGTTACTGTGCTTTTGCGCAGAGAAATCTGTATGTCCGCACAAACGGGGACAAATAATGCTTGCGCATCCTTCCGCAAGCCGTATGCTGGGTTGCGCCCGGACACTCGTTTCGAGGCCTGCAGCACTCGTGATTCCCCCCAATCCTTGTGCTGCCGAGGCGGCACCTGTTCCCCCCAATGGGTGCCGCCCCCTTTTCGTTAGCGGCGCGTGAGCGCGGCGGGTCGAGTCCTCCTCCACAACGGCGTGGTGGAGGCTCTTTCCATATGTATTCGCGGTCGGATGCCCCGGGGTTCGGCTGATTTCCTACGCTCACGGCATGAGCATCCCCTTCGTGGCCAGCCCGTCGTGGGGCACGCCGCAGCCCCGACCCGCGGTCGCCGTGCGCGTCGGCGGCGGGGCCGTCACGCGACCCGCCGATCACACGGCGCTCACGCAGCGCCCAGGCGATGGGGCGGTCGCGCCGCTCGGCGATGCCGATGCCTCTGCCGCGCCGCTTGACGTGCCGTCGGCCTTCGCCCCCATCGACCTCTCGATGCTCGGTCCGCTCGAGCCGTTCGCCGCCGACGGCCCCGTCACCGACCTCTTCGTCAACGGCGAGCAGGGCCTCTGGGTCGACCGCGGTGCCGGTGCCCGCCACGAGCCGGGCTGGCTCGCCGACGAGGCCGAGGTTCGCGCGCTCGCCGTGCGGCTCATCGCGCGCGGCGGCCGGCACGTCGATGAGGCGACCCCGGCGGTCGACGTGCGTCTTGGTCGCGGCATCCGGGTTCACGTTGTGCTGCCGCCGGTGTCGGCGACCGGAACCCTCATCTCGGTGCGCGTGCCGCGCACGACAGGGTTCTCACTCGCCGCCCTCGCGCGCGCAGGCATGCTCAGCGAGCCGCAGCAGCGGCGTCTCAGCGAGGCTGTGGCGGGCCGTGAGAACGTGCTCGTCACCGGTGCTGCCGGCACCGGCAAGACCACGCTGCTCGCCGCGCTGCTCGGCGAGGCGCCAGAGGGCGAGCGCATCGTCGTCATCGAAGACGTCGCCGAGCTGCAGATCTCGCATCCGCACATCGTGGCGCTCGAGGCACGGCAGGCGAACCTCGAGGGTACGGGGCGTGTGGGGCTCGACGCGCTGTTGCGCGAGGCGCTGCGCATGCGGCCCGACCGACTCGTGGTCGGCGAGTGCCGCGGAGCCGAACTGCGCGAACTGCTCGCTGCGCTGAACACCGGTCACGATGGCGGCGCGGGTACCCTGCACGCGAATTCGCTGGCGGATGTCCCGGCCAGGCTCGAGGCGCTCGGAGCCACGGCCGGGCTCTCGCCCGACGCGGTCGCCCGGCAGACGGTGAGCGCGTTCGACCTCGTGCTGCACCTCGAACGGGTCGCGGGTCGGCGACGGCTCGCGCAGCTCGGCCGGTTCGCGCAGCAGGGCGACCGCCTCGGAATCGAGGCGCTGTGAGCGCGCGGCGGCTCGGCGGCGGATTGGCCGCGCTCGTGGAACGGCTTCGCGCACTGCGGCGCCGACCCGACCCGGCCGCAGAGGTCGACGCCATCGCGAGCATCACCGAGCGCGTGGCGGTGCTGCTCGCGGCCGGAGTGCCCGCATCGAACGTCTGGCGTCACCTGTTGCCCGTCGATCACACTGGATTGCAGGACATCATGGGGTTTGCAGGACACCCGGGTGCGCGGGCGTCCTGCAAACCGGGGAAAGTCCTGCAAACCGGTGGCAGCGCGGGAGCGGGCGGCGTCGGCGCTGAGCACCCGGTGGCCGATGCTGCCGTGCTGATCGCTGCGGCCCGCGCGGCCGAGGTCGGCGAACCGGTCGGCGCGGTGATCGTCGCCGCGAGCCGCGAGCATTCGGACGCGTCGTCGGCGTGGCCCGTGCTCGCCGCCGCGTGGACGGTTGCGGCCGAGTCGGGCGCCCCGCTCGCCGCCAGCCTGCGCGACCTCGCCACCGTGTTGCGCGACGAGGCGCAGCTGCGCCGCGAGGTCGGCGCCGCGCTCGCCGGGCCGGCCGCGAGCGCGCGATTGGTCATGGCGCTGCCCGCCATCGCCGTGCTCTTCGGGGCGACCCTCGGCTTCGATACTTTCGGTGTGCTGTTCGGCAACCCGCTCGGCCTCGCGTGCCTCGTGGTTGGTGCTTTCTTCCTGTGGGGCGGCCGGCGCTGGAACCGCCGGCTCGCCCGCACGGCCTCGCAGTCGAGGGCCGATGCGGGCCTCGAGCTCGAACTGCTCGCGATCGCGATGTCGAGCGGCGCCTCGATCGATCGTGCGCGCGACCTCGCCCGACGTGTCATGCACGATTCCCTGCCGCACGTCGGCGACGGGGCGCAGGTCGACGCGGTGCTCGAGCTCTCGGCGCGCGCGGGCGCGCCGGTGGCCGAGCTGCTGAAGGCCGAGGCATTCCGTGTGCGGCGCGCGGCCCGCGCCGATGGGGCTGCCCGCGCGGCGGCGCTCGGTGTGCGGCTCATGCTGCCGCTCGGCGTCTGCGTGCTGCCGGCCTTCGTGTTGCTCGGCGTTGCGCCGCTCATGATCTCCGTCATCGCGGGCACCCTCGGCGGTGCCGTGTGACGGCTCCAAGCTCGTGCCATCACCCCGCCGGTCCGCCGGCACCACACGAAAGCAGGTCACCATGCACGACACCTCCACAGCCCAGCGCCCCACGGGCCACGGCCGGCTCTTCGCCGTCGCCCGTGCGGTCTCGCGCCGGCTCGATGGCGAGCGCGGCGCCGCCACGGCCGAGTACGCCGTCGCGACCATGGCCGCCGTCGGATTCGCCGGGCTCCTCGTCATCATCCTGCGCGGCGACGAGGTGCGCGAGATCCTCACGGAGCTCGTACGGAATGCGCTCACGGTCGGCTGATGGCGAACGGGGCAGCGTGACCGCGGAGTTCGCGGTCGCGCTGCCCGCGATCGCCCTGGTGCTCGCGGCCTGCCTGGGATCGGTGCAGCTCGCCGCCCAGCAGGTTCGATTGACCGATGCCGCTGCCGACGCCGCGCGCGCCCTCGGCCGTGGCGAGTCCGCGGCCGAGGCGGCGGCGATCGCCGATCGCGTGTCGGGCGGTGCGGCGCTGCAGGTCTCGCGTGACGAACCCTTCGTCTGCGCTACGCTCACTGCGTCTGGCGCGGGCGTGCTCGCGGCGGTGCGGTTGCAGGCCGAGTCATGCGCCGTCACTGGCGGCCGCTGATGAGCTCGTGGGGGCGGCTCGTGCGCCATGGCGGCGACGAGTCGGGCGCAGCGTCGGTGGTGGCCCTCGGACTCGTGGGCGCGATCGTGGCGCTGGCGGCGCTGCTCGCCCCCGTGCTCGGAGTGTTCGTGGCCACGCAGCGGGTCGCGAACGCCGCCGACGCCGCGGCCCTCGCAGCGGCCGATGTCGCGTCGGGGGCGGTGCCCGGGGTTCCATGCGATCTCGCGGCGGGTGTCGCAGCCCGCAACGGAGCGACGCTCGCCGGGTGCGAGGTCGACGGGCCCGTGGCAACGGTCACCGCGCGGTCGACGCCCTTCGGCTTCGCCGTCGAAGGTCGCGCTCGAGCCGGGCCGCCCGGCTGGGACGGGTGACCGCATTGCAAACCGACGTCGCAACCGATTGCCGAATCACCCGGGGCTGACTATGGTTCGGCTATGGGTCACGACGAGGTACTCAGTGAATCCGAGGCGCGCCGCCCGACGATCTACGACGTGGCGAAGGCGAGCAACGTGTCGCCGTCGACCGTGTCGCGGGCGTTCTCGAAGCCCGGTCGGGTCAGCACCGGCACCGCCGACCGCATCCGACGCGTGGCCGACGAACTCGGGTACCACCACGCGCCGCAACCCCGCGCGAAGCCCACGTCGAAGACCGGCATGCTCGCCGTCGTGGTCGCCGACCTCGCCAATCCGTTCTTCGTCGACATCATCCAGGGCGCCCGCAAGGAGGCGAGCGTGCATCGCACGACCGTGCTGGTCATCGACGCGCAGGAGTCGCTCGACGACGAACGAGATGCCGTCGAACGCGTGGCTCCGCTCGTCGACGGCATCGTGCTCGCCACCTCGCGCATGAGCGAGAGTGCCATCCGCGCGGTCGCCCGGCAGACCGCGCTCGTCGTGCTCAACCGCCCGATGCCCGACGTGCCGAGTGCCGTCACCGACAACGCGCGCGGCATGCACCTCGCCGTCGAGCACCTCGCCGGCCTCGGCCACCGCACGTTCACCTACCTCGCCGGCCCCGAGGCATCGTGGGCAGACAGCATGCGCTGGAGGTCGATCAGTCAGGCCGCGACCGACCGCGGCGTACGTGTTCGGCGGCTCGGGCCGTCGGCCCCCACGGCCGAAGGCGGGGCCGCCGCCGTGACCGGCTTCCTCGCCCGACCCTCGACCGCTGTCGTCGCGTACAACGACCTGATGGCGATGGGGTTCATCGAAGAACTCGCGGCACGGGGCATCCGTACGCCCGACGACGTCAGCGTCATCGGATTCGACGACAGCACCGACCGTCGCTTCGGCGACCCCATGCTCACGACGGTCGCGGTGCAGCACCGGCTGCTCGGCCGATTCGCCGTGCAGATGCTGCTCGGCCAGCGCATCGCGCCGGCCGGCCGGCCGGCGATGCTCGCGGCCGAGCTCGTCGTGCGCAGATCGACCGCGACGCCCGCCGAGGGCCTCCCTCGCCGCCTCGCGAGCTGAGCTCGACCGGCCGCGCCACAGCGCGACCGGCCTCCGCGCCAACAAGTGGTACCCGGTTGACGCTCGACCGGCGGGGTGCGCGCTACTCGACCGGCGAAGGGCCGATCAGTCGAACACCGTCTCGATGAAGCGGTACGAGACCGCCGAGGGGCGGTCGTCGTCGGGGGAGTCGAACTCGAGCCCGGAGGCACGCGAGTAGATGTAGCGCTTGCCCGCCTCAGCGTTCAACTCGAGCCGGGGACGAGGGTCGCCCGAGTCGAGGAACGCCGTCGCGACGGTCTTTCCCTCGAGCGGTCCGTCGATCAGCATGGCCGTGTACGAGGCAGTCGATGACGTTTCCATACGGCCTATCTTCCTCTGCCGTGCACGAAGTGCAAGTGGCCTGCGCCCCCGGCCTCGCGAACGTCACCTGCGGGGTTGAAGAGGCGTACTCCCCGTCAGGGTGTGTATCGTGTGGCTGTCGGCCGAGTGGCGTGCCGACTGAGGCACACACCGCTGGGGGCGCGGCGAGCATGTGCATTCCCGTCTCATAGCGCGTTAAGAGGAAGTCTGGTGACAGGCGTGAAGAAACTGGTCATCGTCGAGTCGCCGACCAAGATGAAGTCCATCGCCCAGTATCTGGGCGACGGCTACGAGGTGCTGTCGTCGGTCGGCCACATCCGTGACCTCATCGAGCCGAAGAACCTGCCCGCCGAGCTCAAGAAGGGCCCGCTCGGCAAGTTCTCGGTCGACGTCGAGAACGGCTTCGAGCCGTACTACGTGGTCTCCGACTCCAAGAAGAAGACCGTCGCCGAACTCAAGCGTGCGCTGAAGAACGCCGACGAACTCCTGCTCGCGACCGATGAAGATCGCGAGGGCGAGGCCATCGCGTGGCACCTGCTGCAGGAGCTGAAGCCCAAGGTGCCGGTGCGCCGCATGGTCTTCCACGAGATCACGAAGGACGCGATCCAGGCCGCGAAGGACAACACCCGCGAGCTCGACACCGCGCTCGTCGACGCTCAAGAGACCCGTCGCATCCTCGATCGCCTCTACGGCTACGAGGTCTCGCCGGTGCTCTGGCGCAAGGTCGGCCCCGGCCTCTCGGCCGGTCGCGTGCAGTCGGCGGCGACGCGACTCGTCGTCGACCGCGAGCGCGAGCGGCTCGCGTTCGTCTCGGCGGAGTACTGGGACCTGCTGGGCAGGTTCGCGCCCGAGGCATCCGGTTCGTCGTTCCAGGCGAAGCTCGTGCGCGTGGGCGGCGAGAAGGTCGCGAACGGCAGCAACTTCGACGACCTCGGCAAGCTGAAGGGCAAGGCGGTCGTGCTCGACGAGCCGACGGTGCGTGCCCTCGCTGACGCGCTGCAGGCCGACGACGTGCGCCGCACCGTCACGAAGCTCGAGACGAAGCCGTGGTCGCGCAAGCCGTCGGCCCCGTTCACGACGTCGACGCTGCAGCAGGAGGCCGGCCGCAAGCTGCGCCTCTCGGCGCGCGACACCATGCGCGTCGCGCAGTCGCTCTACGAGAACGGCTACATCACCTATATGCGCACCGACTCGGTGTCGCTGTCGCAGCAGGCGGTCAACGCCGCCCGCACCCAGGCGACCAAGCTCTACGGGCCCGACTCGGTGCCCGACAAGCCCCGCGTGTACGTGGGCAAGTCGAAGAACGCGCAGGAGGCGCACGAGGCGATCCGCCCGTCGGGCGAGGTGTTCCGCACGCCGTCCGAGCTGCAGAGCGCCCTTCGCGGCAGCGAACACGCCCTCTACGACCTCATCTGGAAGCGCACGGTCGCATCGCAGATGGCCGACGCGAAGGGGCAGACCGCGACGGTCACGATCGAGGTCGGTCCGACGCGAGCCGATGCCCCGGCGCCCGACGGCGCCACCGCTCCCGTCGCGGAAACGATCGCCGAGTTCACCGCGAGCGGCACCGTGATCACGTTCCCCGGCTACCGCTCCGCCTATGAAGAGGGGCGCGACGAGGAGCGCAACGCCGATGATGCGTCGGGCGAGGCGAAGCTGCCGAAGCTCACCGAGGGCCAGCAGATCGGGCTCGACGAGCTCGAGGTGAAGGGCCACCAGACGAGCCCGCTGCCGCGCTACACCGAGGCGAGCCTCGTGAAGCGGCTCGAAGAGCTCGGCATCGGCCGGCCCTCGACGTTCGCGTCGATCATCTCGACGATCATCGATCGCGGGTACGTCACACGCCGCGGCCAGGCGCTCGTGCCCAGCTGGGTCGCGTTCTCGGTCGTTCGACTGCTCGAAGAGCACTTCGGCGACCTCGTCGAGTACGACTTCACCGCCGAGATGGAGGACGACCTCGACCGCATCGCCGCGGGCGAGGCCGACCGTGTCGACTGGCTGAACGGCTTCTACTTCGGCTCCGATCAGCACCGGGGCTTGCGACAGGTCGTCGACAACCTCGGTGACATCGACGCCCGCGAGATCAACTCGGTCGCGATCGCTCCCGACATCACGCTGCGCATCGGCAAGTACGGTCCGTACCTCGAGACCGTCGACACGGATGCCGCAGCGGCGACCACTGACGGAGCCGAGGTGCCGCCCCGCCGGGTGAACCTGCCCGAAGACCTCGCGCCCGACGAGCTCACCGAGGCGAAGGCCCGCGAGCTCATCGAGGCGCCCGTGCAGGGCGACCGCGTGCTCGGCGAGAATCCCGCCAACGGCAAGCAGGTCGTCGTGAAGGACGGCCGGTTCGGCCCGTACGTCACCGAGGTCGAGCCCGCGCCCGAAGCCGAGGCCGCGACATCCGTCGACTCTTCGACCGGCGAAATCGTCGACACGGTCAAGCCCAAGCGCGGCGCGAAGAAGCCCGCGGCCGTCAAGCCGCGCACCGCGTCGCTCTTCAAGAGCATGGTCATCGAAGAGGTCGACCTCGAGACCGCGCTGAAGCTGCTCGACCTGCCGCGCACCGTCGGCGTCGACCCCGAGTCGGGCGTCGAGATCACCGCGCAGAACGGGCGCTACGGGCCGTACCTGAAGAAGGATGCCGACACCCGCACGCTGCCGAGCGAAGACGCGATCTTCGACATCGACCTGGCCGGTGCGCTCGAGCTGTTCGCGCAGCCGAAGTACGGCGCGCGACGTGCGTCGAGCGCGCTGAAGGAGTTCGACAACGACCCCGTGAGCGGCAAGCCGATCAAGGTGAAGGACGGTCGGTTCGGGCCGTACGTCACCGATGGCACGACGAACGCGACGATTCCCCGTACCGAGTCGGTCGAGGAGATCACGTTCGAACGCGCGGTCGAGCTGCTGCAGATCAAGCGTGACAAGGGGCCGGCCGTGCCGCGCGCCAAGAAGGCACCGGCCAAGAAGACGACGACCCGCAAGACGGCGACGAAGAAGTGAGCGCGACGGGCCTCTTCATCACCTTCGAGGGCGGTGACGGCTCGGGCAAGACGACGCAGGCGTCGCTGCTCGGCGAGTGGCTCGCAGGCCAGGGCCGCGCGGTCGTTCGCACGCGCGAGCCGGGCGGCACCGAGGTCGGCATCGAGGTGCGCGAGATCGTGCTGCACCACCGCGGCGACATCGCACCGCGCGCCGAGGCGCTGCTCTACGCCGCCGATCGCGCCCATCATGTGGCGACCGTCGTGCGGCCCGCGCTCGAGCGAGGCGACGTCGTCATCCAGGACCGCTACATCGACTCGTCGGTGGCCTATCAGGGCGCCGGCCGGGTACTCGACCCCGCCGAGGTGCGGGGAATCTCGGAGTGGGCGACGGGCGGCCTCCTGCCCGACCTCACGATCCTGCTCGACCTCGACGCCGAGGCCGCCCGTGAGCGCCTCGACGGGGCCCGCACACGCTACGACCGGCTCGAGGCAGAGGCATCCGAGTTCCATGATCGGGTGCGCAGCGCGTATCTCGCCCTCGCAGGGGACGAGCCCGAGCGGTTCCTCGTCGTCGACGCGTCGCTGCCCGTCGACGAGATCGCCGCGGCTGTTCGGGCGCGTGTCGCCGGGTTGCTCTGAGTGCGCGCGACGCGCGTTGTCGTTACGTACCATGATCGGATTCTCGGGTTCCTGTCGGCAGCAGAAGGTAGCGTTCTCGCGTGAGCGTGTGGAGTGAGCTGACCGGGCAAGACACCGCGATCGCGGTGTTCCGCGGGGCGGCCGAGGCTGCGGGCGCGGCGCGTGCCGGCTCATCCGGGTCGACTTCGGCCGGGTCATCCGCTTCGCAGCAGATGACGCACTCGTGGCTCATCACCGGCCCGCCCGGCTCGGGGCGCTCGAACCTCGCCTACGCCTTCGCGACCGCCCTCATCTCGGGTGACGCCGACGGTGATGAGGCGACCCGCATCCAGGTCGAGGCGCGCAGCCACCCCGACCTGCACGTGCTCGCCACCGAGGGCGTCATCATCAAGGTCGCCGACGTGCGCGACATCGTCAAGCGCTCGCACTATTCGCCGTCGGTCGGCCGGCACCGCGTCATCGTCGTCGAAGACGCCGACCGCATGACCGAGCAGACCTCGAACGTACTGCTGAAAGAGCTCGAAGAGCCGCCCGCGCGCACCGTGTGGCTGTTGTGCGCCCCGAGCGAGGCCGACCTCATCCCCACCATCCGGTCGCGCGTGCGGTCGGTGCGGTTGCAGGTGCCGAGCATCGCCGATGTCGCCGCCCTGCTCGAGCGTCGCGACGGCGTCGACGCCGAACTCGCCGAGCGGGCGGCGCGCGAGGCGCAGAGCCACATCGGCATGGCGCACCGGCTCGCCACGAACGACGAGGCGCGGGCCCGCCGGGCCGAAACCCTCGAGCTCGCGCTGCGCGTGCGCTCGGCCGCGACCGCGGTGTCGACCGCGGCGCGATTCCTCGCGATCGCCGGCGACGACGCCAAGGCCATCACCGAGCTGCGCGACGCCGAAGAGCGCGAGCACGCGCTGCACTCGCTCGGCGTCGCGCCGGGGCAGGCCGTGCCACCCGCGCTGCGCCCGCAGCTCAAGGCGCTCGAAGACGACCAGAAGCGCCGGGCCACGCGAAGCCTGCGCGACGGCATCGATCGCATCCTCGTCGACCTCGCGTCGCTCTACCGCGACATCATGCTCATCCAACTCGACGCCGACGTGCCGCTCGTCAACCGTGAGATGCTCGACGACCTGCGGCAAGCGGCAGCTCGTGCGAGCGCAGCACGAACGCTGGCGACGCTCGACGCCATCCAGACCGCACGCACCCGCATCGAGGGCAACGTGCAACCCGCGCTCGCGCTCGAGGCGATGCTCGTCTCCGCGATCCGCACGACCGAACAACGAGGGGCCGCATGAGCGCACCGCACACCAGAACGCCGGCCACGACCGAGGTGCGGGGCAGGCGTGGGCCCGGCGGGGCGCGTGGGTCGCGCCGCGGCATCGTCGTGGCCGCGCTCGCGGGCGCGGCTACGACGCTCGTGGCGCTCACCGGCTGCGTGCCCTCGCTGCTCGCGCCCGAGAAGTCGGTCTCGACGCCCACCGGCGAAGAGGTCGCACCCGAGCTCGAGCCGTTCTACTCCCAGGTGCTCGAGTGGAGTTCATGCGGTGACGAGATGACCTGCACCACAGCGAAGGCGCCGCTCGACTGGAACGACCCCGGCACCGGTGAGATCGAGCTGGCGCTCTCGCGCCACTCGGCAACGGGCGACAAGATCGGGTCGCTGCTGCTGAACCCGGGTGGGCCAGGCGGTTCGGGGTACGACTTCGTCATCGACTCCCTCGACTTCGCGGTCGGCGAGCCGCTCAAGCAGCGCTTCGACGTCGTCGGATTCGATCCGCGCGGCGTCAACCAGTCGACGGCGGTCGCCTGCTACGACGCCGCCGGCATGGACGAGTTCATCTACGGCGTCGACCCCAACGAGCGCGGCAGCGACGAGTGGATCGAGAACCGCGCCGCCGCCAACGCCGCCTTCGGCGAGGCGTGCCTCGAAGAGACCGGCGACCTGCTCGCCGAGGTCGACACCGAGAGCGCCGCGCGCGATCTCGACCTGCTGCGCGCCGTGCTCGGTGATGACGAGCTCAACTACCTCGGCTACTCGTACGGCACGTTCCTCGGTGCCACCTATGCCGACCTGTTCCCCGAGAAGGTGGGCCGGCTCGTGCTCGACGGGGCGCTCGACCCCATGGCGACCTCGTTCGACGTCAACAGGGCGCAGGCAGTGGGCTTCGAGGGCGCGCTCGTCGCCTACCTCGAAGACTGCCTCTCGGGCAGTGAGTGCCCGTTCACCGGCACGGTCGACGAGTCGGTCGATGAGGTCGGGCGTCTGCTCGCCTCGGTCGACGCGAGCCCACTGCGCGGAAGCGACGGCCGAAGGGTCGACGGCGACACGCTGTTCACGGCGATCATCTACCCGCTGTACAGCCCCGAGTCGTGGCCGTACCTCAGCGAGATGTTCTCGGCCACGATGTTCGGCGACGGCGATGCCGCGCTCGTCTTCGCCGACGGCTACTACGGTCGCACGGCCGACGGCACCTACGAAGACAACTCCACCGAGGCCTTCCGGTCGATCAACTGCCTCGACTATCCCGCCCAGAGCGACCTCGAGGTGATGCGCGAACAGGCGGCCGAGATCACCGCCGCCGCCCCCACGTTCGGGCCCTATATGAGCTACGACGACCTCACCTGCAGCCGCTGGCCCGAGGCGGCCACGCGCGAGCCGGCCGCGATGCACGCCGAGGGCGCCGCGCCGATCATGGTCGTCGGCACCACGGGCGACCCGGCGACGCCGTACGAGTGGTCGGTGGCGCTCGCCGACCAGCTCGAGAGCGGTGTGCTCGTCACCTACGAGGGCGAGGGTCACACGGCGTACAACAAGTCGAACGGGTGCGTGAGCGACGCGGTCGAGAGCTACCTCATCGACGGAACTGTGCCCTCAGCCGATCCGAAGTGCTGACGTGGTCATCGGCGCTCGTTTTCTTCGCTAATATGGACTCTCGTGCCAGCCGGTGCACCTCGTGCACTGCAGTCACGCCGCCTTAGCTCAGTCGGCAGAGCGTCTCACTCGTAATGAGAAGGTCGTGGGTTCGATTCCCACAGGCGGCTCCATATTTTGATCTGACCAGGTCTTTCTCACCTCAATATGAGGGAGAATTGCCATGGGTTCGGCGTTTGTTCGGCGTTCTTCGATGCGAAACGGCGCGGCGCACGGATGCCTGCGAGCGGCGTTCGGGCGGTCTCGATCGGCCTCGTCATTCATCAGGTGCGCCTCGGTGCACCTGTCGTGCATGGACACCGAACGAACCGCAGCGCTCGGACTCGAGCCACTGCTGACCACGAGTGAACTCGCCGACTACCTCGGCGTCAACGTGCAGGCGATCTACGACCTGCGTTGCGACCGGCGCGGGCCGGCCGGCATCCGCGTCGGACGGGAGCTTCGGTACCGCGTCGCCGACGTTCGGCACTGGCTCGAGGCACTTCAGGAGTTCCAGCCTGCTGCCGAGGCTCTGGTTACGTCTCCGGCTGCGCGAGATGTGAGCCGCGCGAGCTGGCCGAGCTCGGGCAGCGGCGGACCCTGTTTCGGCCTGCGTCGGTCGGTATCTCCGGCGCCGACGCGGTTGCTGCGCTCGGTGAGGGCGACGAGCGCAAGGTGCCGGTCCGCGGTCCAGCAGATGAGCCGCCCGCGCTGGTCCTTCGTGCGGCCCAGGATGCCGGCATCGGCCAGTTCGACGAGGGCGTTGTGCGCCGCGGTCTTCGAGACGCGGTGCTTGTGGGCGGCTGACGCGACGGTGAGTACGGGATCGGTCGCGAGCCCGTCGAGGATGCGGCCGATGACGGCGCCGCGTCGCGGGACCGCGGGGGTCTGGCCCTGGGCGCGGCGGTAGACGATGAGTTCCTCGCGCGTGCGTTCATCGAGTGCTGCGAGGTCGGCGGAGAGTCGCACGGCATTGCCAGCAGCACGCTCGGTGGCGTGCGCGAAGGCGATGACCCAGTCGTCGAGCTGTGGCGGGTCGGCGCGGAACGCGGTGAGGCCGGCGATGTAGGCGTTGGTGTCGCCGGCGAAGACCGTGCTGATGGGGATGAGGATGTTGCGCAGCGCGTCGGCCCGGTGCAGCACCGTGTGGATGAGTGCGCGCCCGGTGCGGCCGTTTCCGTCGATGAAGGGGTGGATCGTCTCGAACTGTGCGTGGGCGATCGCGGCGCGGACAACTGGGTTGCCGGTCGTCTCGGTCACGAAGCGCGCGAGATCGGTGACCAGCCGCGGGACTTCGGTTTCGGGCGGTGGGACGAACTCGGCGCGTAGCGGGCTCCAGCCGGGACCGCCGACCCAGTTCTGCTCGGTGCGCAACCCGGGCTCGAGCGTCGGCTCGATGGCGTGCTGCAGGACCTCGATGTCGGCGACGGTGATGGGCCGGGAGCGGTCGGCGAGCGCCGCGATCGCGTCCTCGGTCGCGCGCACGTTGCCGATCACGTCGAGCGCGACACGGGTGCCCTCGTGCAGCACCTCGGCGATTGCGAGCCGCTTCGGGCTGATGCGGTTGCCCTCGATCCACGACGACGAAATGCTCTCCGACCGGATCAGCAGATGATTCAGGTAGGCCCCGCGGGACCCGATTCGCTCGTCGGCGCGGGCCAGCACCGCCACGGCGTCCTCAGCCGCCGACTTCGCTGCTTCACCGAGGAGGGGGAGGGCGGCACCCAGTTCGTCGGGGACGAAGGCGCGGTAGCGGCCCGGAGCGCGATCCTTGCGCCCGAGCTGACCGTCGTCATCGGGATTCCATACCCGTTCGATCAATGTCGGCATCGAGGCCTCCTAGCATGGGCGGCATCTCACTCAAATCAATCTTAGGGTATCTAAAGTTGATATAACCCATCAACGCCCGGCGAGCCAAGAGGGTCGCCGGACGATACCTCCCGATCCGTCAATCGTTCTGACATCGGGTACGACCGTCGCTTGCTGCTGTCCGGATGCTCGGACAGAAGTGAAACCATTCCACGTTCACCGTCGCCGGTTGTCAGGCAGTGTCAGCCGAGTGAGTGGCCATGAATCACACCGCCGAGGTGGTTGCGAATTCTGACGAGCTCCCGAGTCGGTGTGTCCGCCCGTGGTGGCCGCTTGCGCTTCAGGCCGCGGGTGCCTAGAGTCGCCGAAGTGGGACAACTGACCCACTTCGGCGTGC
>NZ_BAAANJ010000011.1:0-28922 GCF_039529735.1 Agromyces neolithicus | reverse complement strand
GTTCCCCTCGTTAGCAGCAGCCACGCCGGACAACAGTCACAGACGCCCCGACTTTAAGAAGGCCCTGCAACGAAGCCGGGTTGCGAACTGGAGCGTATTGCATGATCAGCACGAGCGAAACGGAGACGCGAGCCTCGCAGCAGGGGTGGACGAACTGGTTCGGCAATCAGCAGTGCGCACCTGCCGCCATCGTACGACCGAAGTCGGAGAGCGAAGTCGTGCATCACCTCGACAACGCCCGTCGATCGGGTCGTTCGGTGCGGGTCGCGGCCTCGGGGCACAGCTTCGGACCTATCTGCACGACGAACGGGACGCTGCTCGAACTCGCCGAGTTCTCCGGCATTTCCCGGGTCGAACCTGCCGCTCGCACGGCGACGGTTCTGCCGGGCACGAGGATCGCCGACCTGGGTGATCCGCTGTGGCACGCCGGGCTCTCGCTTCGCAATCAAGGCGACATCGACGCGCAGCAGATCGCCGGCGCCATTGCGACCGCCACCCACGGTTCGGGCCTCCGACTGCAGAACATGTCCGCATCGTTGCTCGGGGTTCGGCTCGCGACGGCGAACGGCGACATCTTGGTGATCGACGAAAAGACCCCCGACCTGCTGGCGGCGGCGCAGGTTTCGGTGGGAATGCTCGGTGTGTTCACCGAATTGACGCTTTCGCTTCGCGACGCATATCAGCTACGGGAGCGCGTCGAGCACTGGACGCTGGATGAGCTTCGAAGTCAGTGGCGGCGAGGCTTCGAAAACTCCCACCACTTCACCTTCCACTACTACCCGACGGCGAACTCGCATGAGTTCTTCGACTTCGACGCACCCGCTGGAGTGGATCTCACCAACCTCTCCCGCGTGACGATCTGCGACGTCGTCGATCTCGCAGAACCAGAGGTGCTCGACCATGAGCCTCGTATTGGGCGCCCGTACCGGCTGTACCCGCAGTACTGTGCACCGAACTTCCACGAGCTTGAGTACATGGTTGACTTCGAGGACGGCTTGGACGCGTTCGAGGCCGTCCTGGACGTCGTCGAGCGCTTCCCGGAGTTCGGGATCTACCCCGTCGAAGTCCGATCGACGGCAGCGGATGAGGCCTACCTTTCGCCGAACCACGGTCGACGCAGCCTCGTGATCTCCGTCTCAGGAGAACCGGGGAAGCCCTACGAGCCCTACCTGCAGGCGGTACACGACACCCTGCTCCGCTTCAGTGCTTGACCCCACTGGGGAAAGCTGCATCTCTTCACACGGGATCAGCTTCATCGGGTGCTGCCGCGATTCGACGACTTCATTCGAGTACGGCGTGAACTCGACCCCGACGGCATGTTCCTGAACGACTCATTGCGCCCGCTGTTCGAGTGACGGCGTACAGTCGGACGCGGCGGAACGCCATCAGGACCCAGGCCGTTGCGAAGCCGGCCCGGATCTGATGACGGGGCTACCGGGTCACTTCTCGCAAAACTCGGGGTCGACGGCGGCGTTCACAGCCAGGGCAAACTCGAGTACGGCATCCGGATCACCGTCTTCGATGATCGTCCACGGCAGTGCGGTGACGGCGACCGTTGCAGCGCGGCCGTCGTCGGATGCCGCGCATGAACCGGTTGAGGTCGGCGGGTGTGGGCACGACCTGACCGGCCGACCAGCCCCACGACGGGTCGAGCGCCGAGATGCCGACGAGCTTTCCGGTGGCGTCGGTGTGGTATCCCTTCGGGTGCTCGCCGCGGATCTTTCGCTCGCCGACACCCGGGAAGTACGTCTCCTCGAGGCCGAGCCGCTCCACGATGCGCTCGTTCACCTGCTCGAACAGCGGACGCTGCGTGACGCGCTCGACGAGTAGACCGAGCACGATGTACCCGGTGTTGATGTATTCCCAGCGCTCGCCGGGGGCGAAGGGGCCGGGCGTTTCAAGTGCGGCGTCGCGCAGATCGCGCGGCGAGGTGTACACGTCCCGGAACCCCGACGAGGTCGCCCGCCAGAGCTTCGGTGTACTCGGGAAGCCCAGCGGTGTGTTGCAGCAGCTGCCCACGGTGATCACCGATCCGTCGATGCCCTCGCCGTGCACGAGCCCAGGAAGGTAGGTGTCGATCGGTGCGTCGAGTTCGATGAGCCCCTCCTCCACGAGCTGGAGCACCACCACGACCGTGTAGGTCTTGGTGTTGCTTCCGATTCGCACGTAGCCGTCGGCGTCGGCCGCCTTGCCGGTGTCGCGATCAGCGACCCCCGCGGCATAGCCGGTGATCTTGCCGCCCGTCGCCGTGACGGCGGCGAGCGCGGCGGGAAACCCGCGTTCGACGAGTCCTTCGACGGCGTGCTGGGTGGCGCTGTTTGGCGAGGCGTTCGAGGTCTCGGCGCCGGAAAGGCTGAACCAGGCCCCTGTCGCGATCGCGGCGGCTGCGGCGGCCGTGGCGCGTGTGGCGGCGTTGGGCTCGAGGCGCCGTTCGGGCTCGAGGGAGTCGTGGAACTCATCGGGCGGTCCTTCCGTTGTGGTTTCGGTGGTGATGGATTCCATGCTCGGTCGAACGGATGCCGCGCACCCTCGCCATTCGGACAGTCCCGAGACCGTTCATCCGGCCGGGGTGCCGGGCCGGGTCGTCGGCGGAAGCTATCGTCATGAACACTTCACCGACACCAGCCATCGCAGCCGTGGGGCTGCGAAAGTCCTACCAGGACGTCGTCGCCGTGCACGACGTGAGCCTCGCCGTTCCGCACGGCAGAGTCGTCGGGCTGCTCGGCCCGAACGGCGCCGGGAAGACGACGACGATGCGGATGCTCCTCGGGCTCGCCCGTGCCGACGCCGGAGAGGCACTGATCGACGGCGTCCCCTTCCGAGACCTCGACCACCCTGCTCGCACGATCGGCGCCGTGCTCGACGCCGGGGGACTCCACCCCGCGAGGACGGGCCGGCAGCACCTGCGTATCGCCGCGGCGATGGCGGGCGTGGAGGACGGCCAGGTCGACCGCGTGCTCGCAGAGACCGGGATGGCGCCGGCCGCCGATCGCCCGATCCGCGGCTACTCGCTCGGAATGCGACAGCGCCTCGCCCTGGCAGCGGCCCTGCTCGGGGAGCCGTCGATCCTCGTGCTCGACGAACCCGCGAACGGCCTCGACCCGACGGGCATCCGGTGGCTTCGCGACCGGCTCCGTGCGTTCGCGGCCGACGGCGGCGCCGTGCTCGTCTCGTCGCACCTGCTCGCCGAGATCGCGCACGTCGCCGACGATGCGATCGTCATCGCGCACGGTCGTGTCGTGGCATCCGGTGACCTCGCCAGCCTCACCGCCGCGTACGGCGGCGACCTCGAATCCTTCTACCTCGATCTCACTGCAACCGCCATGGAGGTGCGCTGATGTTCCGTGCCGAACTTCTGAAGATGACCACCGTCGGAGCGACGAAGGTGGCGGCCGCCGTCGGCGTCCTCGGGCTGCTCACGACACAGCTCGTGTTCGTCTGGTTGCTCCCTGCGCTCTCAAGCGGGGCGATCGTGATCGACGGCGAACCCGGGATCGCCGCCGAACTGGGCGGCGTGTTCGATCGCGCATCGTTCGAGTTCCAGTACTCCGCGCTGAGCCTGCTCGGCGGTGGCGCCAGCGCCGGCTCGCTCGGCTTCTCGGTGATCGCGGTGCTCGCGATCGGGGTGCTCGCCGCGACGACCGACTACCGGTTCGGCGGCATCGTCGGGGCGGCCCTCGCCTCCCCCCGACGGGGCCGGATCCTCGGTGGCAAGATCTCGGCGACGGTGGTGGTCACCGCGGCGACGGCCGTTGCCTACGCGATCGTGAGCGTCGGCGTGCTGCTCGCCTCGACGATCGCATCCGGCGTCGACCTTGCACTCGGGTGGGGTGATGTGCTGAGCGAAATGAGCCGAGGCATCGCCGTGCTCATCCTGCTCGGGCTGCTCGGTCTGGCGATCGGCGTGCTCGTACGCAGCCAGCTGGCTGGGTTCCTCATCCTGATCGGGCTCGTGGTCATCGAGCCGATCATGCACGCGGTGCTGCAGATCGTGGGCGGGGCGCCCATCTGGGCGCAGTTCCTTCCGCTGGCCCTTGCGCAGGCGAGCTTGGCTGATCCCGGGTCAGGGGCGGTGCTCTCGCCGGTGATCGCTCTGGTCGCGTTCGTCGCGATCGTCGGGGCGGCGCTGACGGCCGCGTGGGTCGCGCTGCGGCGCCGAGACTTCTGAGGTCCCGACGCGACATCCGTTTCATGAGCAGAATGGACACCATGGACCACGCCCTGCAGGGCCGAGTCGCCGGCCTCTGGCGGGCGCTGCCGGTCATCGCGACGGCGGCGCTCGCCGGCGGGTACGTGATCGGCGTGGTCGTCGTGCCTGAAATGATCGGCACAGCCGTGCCGGCTTGGGTGGTGTCGGTCGGACTCGCTTTGCAGGCGGTCGCCCTCTTGATCAGGTACCGGATGCCGGTCGTCGCCTTCGCGGCGGCGATCATGATCGATGCGCTGCTGCTGGTCATCTCGACGGGCGAGCTCAGCGTCGGAACCTTCGCGGTCATGATCGCGGTGTATGCGCTGCGGCGGTCGAGGCCGGCCCCGCAGGCGTACGGCTGGCTGGTGGCCGGATGCCTTGTCTCGGCGGTCATCGCACTCGTGACGCTGAGCTCCGGTGAGGGGATCTCCGCCGAATGGAGAGTGCCGCTCGCGTTTGCGCGGGCGGCGCTCATGTTCGGGATTCCCGCGGTGACCGCCGAGCTCGTCATCGCCCGGGCGCGACTCGTCGTCGCGCTGCGGGAGCGGGCCGAGCTCGCCGAAACGGAACGGGGCCGGGCCGCGGCCGAGGCGGTGCAGCGGGAGCGTGGGCTCATAGCGCGCGAGCTGCACGACATCGCCGCGCACCACCTCACGGGCATCATCGTGAGCGCCCAGGCCGCCGGTTCGCTGATCGACGTCGATCCCGTGCGCGCGCGGGCCTACCTGAAGACGGTCGGCGACGAGGCCCGCACGGCGCTCGACAACGTGCGCCAGACGGTCGGCCTGCTCCGCGTCGATGATGTGGCAGCGCTCGCGCCCGTGCCGTCGATCGACGGGATCCCGGCGCTCATCGATGATGTCAGGGCTCGAGGAACCGAGGTCGACCTCAGCGTCGAGGGCCCGCAGGTCCCGCTGGGGCCGGTGGCAGAGCTCGCGGCCTACCGTATGGTGCAGGAGTCCCTTGCGAATGCGGCCAAGTATGCGCCTGGCTCCCGAGGCGCGGTGCGCATCGAGTTCACCGCTGCGCACGTGCGCCTCTCGGTGTCGAACGACGCGAGCCCGACGGGCGAGCGTGGCGTCGTGGCATCCGGCGGGCATGGACTCGTGGGCATGCGCGAACGCGCTGCCCTGGTCGGCGGCACGGTTCAGGCGGGGCCGCAGGCGAAAGGTGGCTGGCGCAACGAGCTGGTGCTGCCGCTGCCAGACCCTACCGCTGAACCCGTGCTCGAAGGAGGAGATGAATGATCCGCGTGCTCATCGCCGACGACCAGGTCATCATGCGTGCAGGCCTGAAGGTCGTGCTCGAAGCCGAGGGCGACCTCACGGTCGTGGGGGAGGCCCGCGACGGGTACGAGGCGGTGGAGTTCGCGACCGAGTTGCGGCCCGATGTGGTGTGCATGGACATCCGGATGCCGGGCCGCGACGGTATCGAGGCCACCCGGCGTATCATCGCCACCCTCGGCGACGACGTGCGGGTGCTCGTCGTGACGACGTTCGATCTTGACGACTACGTGTTCGGCGCTCTCGAGGCTGGTGCTTCCGGCTTTCTGCTCAAGGGTTCCGACGAGGCGACGATCCTCACGGCGATCCGCTCGGTCGCGGCCGGCGATGGAACCCTCGACCACCGGCTCACACAGCGCGTCATCACGGAGTTCGCGCGCCGTCGGCCCACCCCCGAGCAGGAGCGGGCTTCGGCTGCGGAGTTGCTTACGCCACGCGAGGTCGAGATCCTCGTGCTGCTCAGTGATGGATTGTCGAACCGTGAGATCGCCGCTCGGCTGTTCATCGAGCCCACGACCGTGAAGTACCACCTCGCCGGGCTGCTCGGCAAGATCGGCGCTCGCGACCGCCTTCAGGCTGCCGTGTGGGCGTTCCGCAACGGGCTCGCGTCATAAGGTTCGACGGCTCGCAGCACGCTCAGCGGGCGTCGGCGCGCAATTGCAGCCATGCCGCGAGCCGTTCGTCGGAATGCTCGAGTCGGATGCCATGTGCCGCCCGAGCACGCTGAAGCCGATGCCGCACGGTGTTCTCGTGCACGCCGAGGTGCTCGGCGGTCTGTGCGATGTTGCCGAAGCACTCGAGCCAGACGAGCAGGGTCTCGGCGATCGGTTTCGTTCCCTCGGCGTCTTTGAGCGCGTCGAGCGCCGGGTCGCGCAGTTCCTCGGCGGCGAAGAGCTCGGCCGCCCGATCGACGATGAGTTGCGGACGGAGGTTCACGGCAGTGGCGATGCGCGGCATCTGCGGGTCGGTGCTTCGCATGGCCGCCTCGAGCAGGCGGTCGGCGAGCTCGCGGGTGCCCGCGACGTCGCCCGAGCGATGCGTCGGTCCCACCACGGCGACTCGTATGCCCTCGCCGACCAAGCGGTCGACGAGCGGGAGCAGCGGCTCGGCCGCGACAACCGCTTCGTCGACGGTGCTCGCGGCGAAGAGGGTGTAGACCCGTCCGCGGTGGGCCACGGACACGGCGTCAGGACGATGCAGCACGAGGTGCCGGATGACGATGGAGCGCAGCTGGGCGACGGCGGTCGGTCCCGACCCGGGCAGGGCGAAGCCGAGCAGTGCGGCACCGCGTTCCTCCTCGATGCCGAGTTCGGCGAACTCGGTGCCAATGAGGTCGATGCCGGTGAGTAGGCGGCGTAGCCGGTCCTCCCGGGGGCGCTGGTTCGTGGCGTGCACCCGCAGGTCGTCGAGCAGGTGTGCGCTCGCGAGGGCGCTGGCTCGACGCATCCGTGCCTCCTGCTCGGGTGTGACCGGATCGTCGCCGGAGGCGTCGATCGCCCAGATGGTGCCCAACGGCATGGCGCCCGCCCGAACAGCGAACGCTACGCGCGGCTCCTCGTCGCCGAGGCGCGGGTACTTGATCGGCCGGTCGGAGCGCAACACCGTGCGGTATTGGTCGTCGTTGTAGGGCGAGACGGGCACGTGCCGGGCGAGGATCCCGTGGGTGCGCAGCGAGTCGATGAGCTGGCCGGGCACCGAGGAGTACGCGAGGATGTTGCGGCTGAGGTCTTCGATCGCGACTGAGCCGCCGAAGAACTCGGCGAGCTCGTTCACCAGGGCGAAGAGCGGCTCGGCGCTCCGATCCTGTGGGCCGGCGAGTGGAGCGTCCGCCTCGCCAAGCAGGTGGGTGAGCTGGGCGTCGAGGAGCCGCCAGCTGATGCGGTCGGCTACGCGCAGCAGCGGCAGGCCGGTGGACTCGGCGATCGCCGCGAGCGCCGGCACCCGCTCCGCGCTGCCCTTCACTGCCAGGCCCGCCGCGCCGCGCTCGGATGCGCTCGCGGCGAGGGCGGCGAGCCGGGCGGTGCTGAGCGAAGCGGTCGAGGGGGCGAGCAACAGCGTGCCCGGCGCATCCGGAACCTCATCGACGATATCGAGGAGCTCGGTTCCGGTGACCGCAGGGCTGGAGTCGGACAGCCCGATCGCGGTGACCGTGTGCGGCCCGAGCTGTTCGACGAGCTCGGCGAGGGTCATCCGCGGGCCGTACGTGCGCCCCAGCCCTATTGGAGAATTCCCTGCACTCATTGTGCAAAGTTATCCGATATGACCAACCAATTGCGACCACGATCTTCCTAGGCTGGCCACCGGCGACGACGAAGGCGCCGCGCACAAGGAGGAACGATGACTGCGACCCGGCCCGCACCCGACGGAACCCGCCTCGGCGAACTCTGGCGGATCCTGCCGGAGGACGCGGCGGCGAACGCCGACGGCGTGCTCGAGATCGGCGGGGTCGCCGTCACCGAACTCGCCGAGCGCTTCGGCACCCCCTTGCACGTCTACGACGAGGCGGGACTGCGCCGCCAGATCCGCCGCTTCGTCGACGGATTGCGCGCGCGCTGGCCGAACTCCGACGTGCTCTTCGCCTCGAAGTCCCTGCCCGCCGTCGGTATGTACCGCATTGCGCAGGAGGAGGGAATCGCCGTTGACGTCGCCGGCGGTGGTGAGCTGCGGATGGCTCTCGCCGCGGGCGTCGACCCCGACCGGCTGTACTTCCACGGCAACGCAAAGACCGACGTCGAGCTTCGGATGGCGCTCGATGTCGGCATCGGCACGATCATCGTCGACAACGATGACGAGCTCGATCGACTCGAGCGGCTGCTCGATCGCCCGCAGAAGCTGCTCCTACGAGTCATCCCCGGTGTCGAGGCGACAACGCACGCCTCGCAGGCGACTGGGGGCCTGAACTCGAAATTCGGCCTGCCGATCGACCAGGCAATGCGCGCGATCACCCGCATGCAGGCGCACCCGCTCATGGTGTTCGAGGGCGTGCACCTGCATATCGGGTCGCAGATTCTCGACACCGCCCAGTTCGCTGAGGCCGTGGCGAAGATCTCGACGGTCGGCACGTTCGGCACCTACGACGTGGGCGGCGGGCTCGGAGTCAGCTACACCTACGCGGAGGAGGCGCCGAGCGTCGAGTCATATCTCGATGCGATCGTCGCGGCCGCGCAGGCCCACCTGCCCGCCGACGCGCGGCTCCTGATCGAGCCGGGCCGCGCGATCGTCGCCCGCGCGGGCGTCACGCTCTACCGCGTCACGACGGTGAAACGCACCGGGCGCACCTTCGTCGCCGTCGACGGCGGGCTTGCCGACCAGATGGACATCGCGCTCACCCAGCAGCGCTACGAGGCGATCATCGCCGACCGCCTGCTCGAGCCCTGGACGGAGACGGCCCAGCTCGTCGGTCGCCAGTGCGAGTCGGGCGACCTGCTCGTCGACGGCGTCCGGATGCCGCCCGCCCGCGTCGGCGACCTCGTCGTGATGCCCGCGACCGGCGCGTATGCGTACACGATGTCGAACAACTACAACGGTGCGCTGAAGCCGGCGATCGTCTTCGCCAGGGAAGGGGAAGCCCGACTCGTGACGCGCCGCGAAACCTACCACGACCTGCTTGCCACGCATGCGCCGGCCATGGCCGACGTGCTCATCTGACGGCGCCCGACCGCCTCGATCACCCCGGCCCCGATCCACCCTCGACGACAAGGAAGTCACCGATGATCACACGCACCACCACTCTGTTCGGCGCGACGGCGGTCGTCGTCGCCTTGGCGCTCTCCGGATGCTCCGGGGCCGGCGACTCCGGCGCTGAGGCCGCCGCCGACGCGAACCTGCCGGCCGGCGACGAGGTCTCGACGACGGTCGACCCGGCGCTCACCGAACTATTGCCGGACGATATCGTCGAGAAGGGCCGTATCGATGTCGCGATCGACGTTCCGTACCCGCCGATGGCGATGTACGACGAGAACAACCGGGTGATCGGTTTCGACCCTGAACTCGGGCGCCTGCTCGGGCAGAAGCTCGGCATCGACGTGTCGCTCAACAAGCAGGCGTTCGACTCGATCATTCCGTCGCTGCAGGCCGACAAGAACGACATCATCATGAGCGGCATGAACGACACCCCCGAACGCCAGGAGACCCTGACCTTCGTCGACTACACGCACGGCGGCTTCGCGATTCTCGTCGCGGCGGGCAACCCGAACGGCGTCGCCACGCAGCATGATCTCTGCGGCAAGACCGTCTCGGTGCAGAAGGCCACGGTCCAGGGTGAGCTGCTGCGGGCGATGGACTGCGGTGCAGACCCGGTCGTCGTGACCGAGCTGCCCTCCGACCTCGACGCGCAGACGGCCTTGCGCGCCGGCAAGAGCGACGCCTACGTCGCCGACGGGTACGTCGCCGAGTATGTCGCGGCGCACACCGAAGACGGTGAGGCGTTCGATGTGGTGCGCGACCCTGAAAACCCCTCTGGATTCAATCCGGTGTACAGCGGCATCGGCATCCTGAAGGAAGAGACTGAGCTCATCGAGGTGATCCGCCAGGCCCTGCAGGCGCTCATGGACGAGGGCAGCTACCAGAAGGTGCTCGAGCGCAACGACCTCGCCCCCTATGCGGTCGACTCGGCCGAGGTGAACCAGGGGACGGTGCAATGACGACGGTGCAGGCCGCCGACGTCGAGCTTGCTCGGGATGCCACGGACGACGACGTCAGTGCGATCCCGCTGCGGCGGCCGTGGCGCTGGATCAGCGCCGCCGTAGTGCTGCTCCTCGTCTTCGCCTTCCTGCACTCGGTGCTGACGAACCCGAACATCGACTTCGCGGCAGTCGGCGAGTTCGTCTTCGACCCGCGCATCCTCGAGGGCGTGTGGCTGACACTGTTCATCACCGCCATCTCGATGGTCGTCTCGACGTTGCTCGCCATCGTCGTCGCGGCCATGCGGCTGTCGTCGAACCCGGTGCTCTCCACGATCGCCTGGTTCTACGTGTGGGTCTTCCGCGGCACGCCACTGCTCGTGCAGATCGTGCTCTGGGGATACCTGGGCCTGCTGTACGCGAAGCTCACCCTCGGCATCCCGTTCACCGACGTCGTGTTCTGGCAGGTGAACACGAACGAGCTCATCAGCGCGATGGTTGCCGGCCTGCTCGCCCTGACCCTGAACCAGGCCGCATACTCGTCGGAGATCGTGCGCGCGGGCATGATCTCGGTCGATGAGGGGCAGCGCGAGGCGGCGTACTCACTCGGAATGTCGCCGCTGTACACCTTCCGCCGCGTGCTGCTGCCCCAAGCGATGCGGGTCATCATTCCTCCGATGGGCAACGAGACGATCTCGATGCTGAAGAACACCTCGCTGCTGTCGGTGATCGCCGTGCTCGAGGTCTACACGCAGGCCTCGATGATCTCCTCGCAGAACCTCAAGCAGGTGGAACTGCTCATCGTCGCGAGTCTCTGGTACCTGCTCATGACGAGCGTGCTCTCGATTCCGCAGTATTACCTCGAGCGGCGATTCGGGCGCGGGAGTTCGCGCAACCTGCCGCCGACTCCACTGCAGCGGATGCGCCGGGCATTCATGAAGCGTCAGCCCGGCCCTGCGCCGGCGCCCGAGACGAAGGCGGTCGGTGTCGTATGAGCATCAACGTTTCCGCCAGCCCCAGCATCGCCGAGGCATCCGCGCGCTCGCTCGTCGAGATCCGCAGGGTGCGCAAGAACTTCGGCGCCCACCAAGTGCTCCGCGACGTCTCGCTCGCGGTTCCCGAAGCGACAGTGACCGTGCTGCTCGGCCCGTCGGGCTCCGGAAAGTCCACGCTGCTGCGCTGCATCAACCACCTCGAGACCATCGACGGCGGTCGCATCATCGTCGACGGCGACCTCATCGGCTACCGCCAGGCCGGGCACAACATCCATGAGATGACGCCGAAGCAGATCGCCCGGCAGCGGCGGAACATCGGCATGGTGTTCCAGCGGTTCAACCTGTTCCCGCACCTGACCGCGCTCGAGAACATCACCGAGGCTCCGGTCGGCATCGCCGGCGTGCCACGCTTGCGGGCCAAGGCGCGGGCGAAGGAACTCCTTGACCGGGTCGGCCTCGCGGACTTCGCGGGTCATTTCCCCGCGCAGCTCTCGGGCGGGCAGCAGCAGCGCGTTGCGATCGCCCGGGCGCTCGCAATGGATCCGAAACTCATGCTCTTCGACGAGCCGACGTCGGCACTCGACCCCGAGCTCGTCGGCGACGTGCTCGATGTCATGCGCGAACTCGCGAACGACGGCATGACGATGATCGTCGTGACACACGAGATCGGGTTCGCCCGCGGCGTCGCCGACCAGGTGGTGTTCCTCGACGGCGGGGTGATCGTCGAGGCAGGCCGCCCCGAGGACGTCATCGACCACCCCCAGCGGCAGAGGACACGCAACTTCCTGGAGAGCGTGCGTTAGGCGCCTGTCGCGCCCCGCGCCGGTAGTGGTGGGAGAAGCCGAGGCGGCTGTAGGGCTGGGGATAGTGGCGGAAGTGTTGGTCGATACCGGGTATGCCGATGAGGATCATGGAGGGGTGTTCGCGGCCGTGTCTGTCGCGAGAGGCCTGATGTCGCACCGGTCACGATGGCAGTCTTCAAGGGCTGCATCATCGGTCAGCGGCGGCGGGCGGGGTCGGTCATCCTGTGCATCATCCGGGCTGTGCTGCGGCGACTCACGAGTCGGAGCGCGGTGGCGGAGAACTTGTTGGCGGTGCCGTCGATGACGCTCGGGCCCGGGTTTTTTGACTCGAGGTGTGTCAGTGCCGTGGTGACGACGTCGGTCGGGGTTCGCGGGGTGGCACCGGCGGTCGCGTCCTCGGTTCCCACGACGGCATTGAATTCGGTGCTTGTCGCACCCGGCGATAGGGCGAAGACGGTTACCCCGGAGCCGCTGAGTTCGGCCCAGAGTGACTCGGTGAAGCTGAGGACGAACGCTTTCGCAGCTCCATAGACCGCCATCCGTGGCGTAGGGGTGTAGGCGGCCATGCTCGCCACATTGATGAGCAGTCCATTCCTTGCCGTGAGCAGATCGGGAAGGAGGGTGGCGGTCAATTGCACGGGGGTCGTGACATCGACGGCGATTTCTTGCCCCAAACGGCTGGGATCCTCATTGGCGAAGGGCCCGAAGGTTCCAAAGCCGGCGTTGTTGATCAAGCTGGTGACGGTGACTCCCAGTGCGTCGATGCCCGCTCGGACGTCTGCGGCGGCGGTGGGCGATGACAGGTCTGCGGACAGGACGTCGACAGTGACGCCGTGGTCGAGCCGGAGTTCGGCCGCGAGGCTGTCCAAGCGATCTCGTCGACGCGCGACGAGTACGAGCGAGGACCCGCGCGCAGCGAGAGCGTGGGCGAACTGCAGCCCGATGCCGGAGCTGGCGCCTGTGATGAGAACGGTCTGGGAGGAATAAGAAAAGGTCATACTTTGGCACACTAGGCTACTTGCGCCTCAGTGCCAAGTTGTTAGAATGGGAGCATGGTCAAGACGACAGCATGGGACCGGCAGCGCGAAGCGGTCCGTGAGGAGATCACGCAGACCGCGATCGATCTGTTCCTTCGGCAAGGATTCGACGCGACCACGATCGACCAGATCCTCGAGCAGGTGGGGGTTTCCAGGCGATCGTTCTTCCGATACTTCGGAACGAAGGAGGACGTGGTTCTGGGGGACCTCGTCTCCCGTGGTGTCGCCATCGCCGAAGCCCTGGCCCGCCGGCCGGCGCAGGAAGAGCCCTGGGATGCCATCCGCGCAGCGTTCCACGAAGCGCAGGAGATTTCGGCGCTGGACAAACAGTCAACCCTCGCCTTGGGGCGCATGCTCTTCGACACCCCCTCACTGCTGGCCCGACACGTCGAGAAGCGTCTGCGATGGCAAGAACTGCTCGTTCCACTGATCGCGGCACGGCTGCCTTCCGGTGGCGACCGCGACCTGCAAGCTCACGCAATCGTCGCATCCGCACTCTCCTGCCTCGACGCAGCATCACGAGCGTGGTTGCGTAGCAGTGGCGAGGCCGAGCTCGGAGATCTCTACGACCAGGCAGTAGCAGCCGTGCGTCGATGACAACGCCCAGGACGACCACCAGGCCGCGAGCGACATCGTTCGAACACAGAGAACCGCCACGGAGCAGCGCAATCCACAGGCCACCCCAACACAATTCTGACGCCTAATTGGGGTATGCCCCAGCCAGGCACGCGGTTCCGCCGCGGAGCGATCACGGGACGCCACCACATACCGACTCCACAGGTGGAATGCGGAATCCGTCTCGCTCCGTCTGATATCTACGCGAAAACGAAGTCGTTGTCCGATCGGACAGTTGCCAGGCTCTGCCGTTGTGCATCTGCATGAATGACGCTTCGAATCGCTTGCATATTGTGATGGAATGCAAACCATCGAGGGCATCGACGCCTTTCTCAAAGCCGAGTTCGCAGCCTCCGTCGCCAAGCGCGGAGTTCCGGGGAGCGCCATCGCCGTGCTCAAGGACGGCGAGATCATCGAGGCCGCCGCGGGTGTGCTCTCGCTGGACACGCGGGTCGAGACCACGACCGACACGGTGTTCCAGATCGGTTCGATCACCAAGGTCTGGACTGCGACGCTCGTGATGCAGCTGGTCGATGACGGGCTGCTCGATCTCGATGCTCCGATCCAGCAGTACCTCCCCGAGTTCCGACTCCTCGACGAAGCGTCCGCGGCCAGCATCACGACGAGGCAACTGCTCAGCCACCAAGGCGGCTTCGAGGGCGACGTATTCACCGACACCGGCCGCGGTGACGACGCCATCGAGAAGTTCGTCGAGCAGGTCGCCGGTCTCCCTCAGCTGTTTCCACCGGGCGAACTGTTCTCGTACAACAATGTCGCGTACATCGTGCTCGGCCGCCTGGTGGAGGTGCTTCGCGATTCGACCTGGGAAGCCGTCCTGCTCGAGCGCATCGCTGGTCCACTCGGATTCGATCACGTCTCACCGAGCCCCTATGAGGCGATCCAGTTCCGCGCGGCGATGGGTCACCTGGGCGAGGGCGACGAGGTGGTTCCGGCACCGTTCTGGGCGTCTGCGCGCAGCAATGAGCCCGCGGGATCGATGCTCGCGATGACGGCGGGCGAACTGCTCGGCTTCGCGCGGATGCATCTGGATGCCGGGGTCGGCGCCGACGGCACACGCGTGCTGTCCGAGGCATCCGCTCGGGAGATGCGCGAACCGCAGGTTCACCTGCCCGTGCTGGTCGGCATGCCCGCCGCCTGGGGGCTTGGCTGGGAGGTCGTCTCGACCGAGAGCCCCGTCGTGATCGGTCATGACGGCACCACCATCGGCCAGGCTGCGTTCCTGCGCATTGTGCCCGAAGCAGGCCTGGCCGTCGTGCTGCTGACCAACGGCGGCGACGTCTTCGGGTTGTTCGACGATGTGGTCCGGCCGCTGCTGCGCGGGGTAGCGGGTGCCGAGCTTCCTACCTTCCCGCTGCCCCCGGCGGAGCCCATCGCCGTGGAGATCGATGGACTCGTCGGCAGCTACGCCAGCAGCATCTTCGAGATGAACGTCAGCGTCGATGCTGACGGTCGTATCTGGCTCGACCGCATCCCGTCGGAAGCTGTCGCCGAAATGGGTGAGAAGCCCAGCCGCGACGAGCTCGTCGGCTTCAACACCGACTCCCTCATCCAGCTCGAGGCCACCTCGGGCCTGCACCCCGTCTACGCATTCCTCGGCGACGCCGGGGGCGGCAAGCGCAAGTACCTCCACTACGGCCGGGCGGTGGCGCGCAGCGCCTGATCCCGACCAGCACCAACAGCACACCTCCACATTCGCGCACCATCAAATGCACCAGAGGGGAACGGAAATGGCATTCATCACGAAGCCGGCTCGTGTCATTCTCGCCGCCACGGCCACCGCCGCGGTCATCGCACTATCCGCATGCACCAGCCCGAGTTCCGGCGCCGGCGACGGCGATGTCGTCGAAGGAGGCACCTTCACGCTCGCGATCGTGAGCGACCCCGGCACTCTCGATCCGCAGGCATCCGCAGTCACCAGCCTGTTCCAACTGACGCAGTTCGCCTACGACACCCTGGTCAGCGTCGACGAGGAGGGCACGATCGGCTCGCAGCTGGCAACGGAGTGGGAGGTCGACGGCACCACAGCGACGTTCACGCTGACTGAGGGCGTAACCTGCTCGGATGGCTCGGAATTCACCGCGAAGACCGCGGCCGAGAACATCGCTTGGATCTCGGACCCAGAGAACCAGAGCCCGTTCCTCGGCGCCTTCCTACCCGGAGGGGTCACCGCCGCCGCTGAGGGTGACACGCTGACGCTGACGCTCGCGAGTCCGGCGCCGTTCCTGCTCACCGGTCTGGCCAGCGTGCCGATGGTCTGCGAGGCCGGCCTCGCAGATCGCTCGGACCTCGCGGCGGGCACCATCGGGTCGGGCCCGTACGAGTTGACCGAGGCCGTGCCGAACGACCATTACACGTACACGGTGCGCGGCGACTACACGTGGGGTCCCGACGGCGCGACCACCGCCGAGAAGGGAGTTCCCGCAGTCGTGAATGTGCGCATCATCCCCAACGAGACCACCGCTGCGAACCTGCTGCTCTCGGGCGAGATCAGTGCCGCAACCGTGATCGGTCCTGACACGGAGCGTCTCGATCAGGCCGGGCTGTTCGCCACCAAGATCACCACGATCGTCGGCGAACAATGGTACAACCACAACGAGGGCCACCCCACGAGCGACCCCGCCGTGCGCATGGCACTGACCCAGGCGCTCGACCTGGCCGAACTGCAGAAGGTCGCCACATCGGGCAAGGGTGAACCAGCCACTGCCCTGGCAGTGAGCCCTCCGGCCGGATGCACGTTCGACTCGGTCACGGGCAACGTGCCAGAGACCGACGTCGATGCTGCCAAGGCCGCCCTCGACACGGCGGGCTGGCTGGCCGGCAGCGACGGAGTTCGAGCCAAGGACGGCCAGAAGTTGAGCCTGACGTTCCTGTACAGCACCAACCTGGGCAGTGGCGGCACCGCCGCTGCGGAACTGGCGATCACGCAGTGGCAGGCGATCGGCGCAGAGGTCACCGCGCAAGGGCAGGACGAGTCGACGCTCACCGGTGCGCTGTTCGGCACCGGTGCCTGGGACATCGGTTGGGTGCCGCTGAACGTGAACACCCCCGACCAGGTCATCGGGTTCATCTCAGGACCGAGCGCGCCTGAGGGCACCAACTTCTCGAACATCCAGAACGACGACTACGCGGCGCTCATGGAGGAGGCCATGGCCATGAACGGCTCCGACGGATGCCCGACCTGGGCTGAAGCCGAAGCTGCGCTCTTCTCGGCCGCCGACCTTGTGCCCTTCGCCAACAACCTGGTGAAGACCTACGCCAAGGGCGCCGAGTTCGAGAACATCGGCTCGATCGTTCCGACCAGCATCCGTATGGTCAGCTGACCCTCGGGCCGAATCGCGCCGGTTGCGGCGCTGCGTCCCCTCCACGCAGCGCCGCATCCGGTCACACTCCAACGAAAGACGACCTCTCCATGACTGCAGCTGCGACCGCTCCCGCTGAGTCGGTGCGTTCCGCCAATCGGCCGCAGAGCCGTTGGCTGGGCTTCACGCTCCGCCGCGGCGGCCGCCTGCTCGCCTCCCTCTGGGTGCTGATCACGGCGTCGTTCCTGATGATCCACCTGATCCCGGGCGACCCGATCCGCGCCGCGATGGGGCCGACCGCTTCGGCCGAGATCGTCGAATCCCGCCGGGAGGCGCTGGGTCTCAACGATCCGCTGCTGCTGCAGTACTGGAATTATCTGCAGGGGTTGTTCACCGGCGACCTGGGAACCTCGATCGGCTCGCAGCTGCCCGTCATCGACACCATCGCGCAGCGCCTGCCCGCAACCGCATCGCTGGCCGTGCTGGCATTCCTCGTCGCGATCCTCATCGCCATCCCGCTCGGCGTCGCGGTCGCCGTGGCGACTCGGCGCGATCGTGGCCGCAACCTCGAGCTCGGCTTCACAGGGAGCAGCGTTCTGATGTCGAGCATCCCCGACTTCCTGCTCGGCGTTGCGGGCGTGTGGATCTTCGGCGTGACGCTCGGGTGGTTGCCCGTCGCCGGGCGTTCCGGACCGGAGTCCTACATCATGCCCGTGCTCGCCCTTTCGATCGGGCCGGCCGCGGTGCTCGCCCGCATCGTGCGCGTCGAGATGCTCGGCGTGCTCGAGTCCGACTTCGTCCGCACGGCACGCGCGAAGCGCCTGCCCGCGTGGCGGATCTACCTCAACCATGCGTTGCCGAACGCGGTCACCGCGTCGTTGACCCTCCGCGGACTCCTACTGAGCGCACTTGTTGCAGGAACGGTACTCGTCGAGAACGTCTTCGCCTGGCCAGGGCTGGGCAGCACGATCGTGCAAGCCATCCAGACCAAGGACTACCCGCTGGTGCAGGGCATCGTGCTCGTCTATGGCCTCGGGGTGCTGATCATCAATACCGTGGTCGACGCGATCCTGGTCACCCTCGATCCGCGTACCACCGTGGCGGAGGACTGATGAAGACCAGGCGCATTCTGCGTACACCGCTCGGCATCGCCGCCACAACGCTGATGGCTCTCGTGCTGCTGACCGCCATCTTCGCGCCAATCCTCTGGGGCGATGCAGCGGAGGTCGTCGACACCGATGACCTGCTCGCCGGCCCGTCGCCCGAGCACCCGATCGGCACCGACAACCTCGGCCGCGACCTGCTGCTACGCGTGCTGGTCGCCACACGACTCTCGGTCTTCCTGGCCATCGCCGCGACCGTCATCGCGGTCGTGGCGGGTCTCATCCTCGGGGTGCTGCCGCTGCTGCTCGGCAGGGCCGGTAAGCCCGCGACTTGGTTGGTCGGCATCGCCGTCGCGTTCCCCGGTCTGCTGTTGGCGCTGTTCTTCGCGGTGATCTTCGGCAGCGGCTGGCAGGGGGCGGTGCTCGCAGTCGGATTCGCGGGGGCTCCGTCGTTCGCGCGACTCTGCCAGACACTGGTTTCAGCCGTGGCCGCGCGCGACTTCGTTGCCGCAGCACGCGTCGGTGGCGTCGGGCGGCTGCGCGTGCTCACCCGCCACATCCTTCCGAACATCGGCGAGCCGCTCATCGTCAATGCGACCATCGGTGCCGGCGGCGCACTGCTCGCGTTCGCGGGGTTGTCGTTCCTCGGCCTCGGCGTACAGCCGCCCGAGTACGACTGGGGCCGACTCATGATGGACGGACTGGCGGGCATCTACATCAACCCACTCGCTGCGTTGGCCCCAGGTATCGCGGTCGTGATCGCGGGTCTGGCGTTCAACCTGGTGGGCGAGGCGGCAGCGCGCTCGCTCGGCATAGAGGTCGGTGCGGGCCCGGTGCGTCGGCTGGTCAGGCGGATGCCGCAGCCGTCCGCATCCCCTGCGATCGATGCATCCGAGCCGGAGCATGCCGACACGGTGCTCGACGTGCAGAACCTGCGCGTGAGCTTTCCCGGCCCCGACGGCGAGATCACGCCCGTGCGCGGGGTGAACCTGCGGATACGTCGCGGCGAGGCCGTCGGCATCGTGGGAGAGTCGGGTTCGGGAAAGAGCCTGACCGCGCTGTCGATCGCCCAGCTGGTCGAGCATCCCGGCGAAGTCGAGGCCGACGGGTTGAGGTTCCTCGGCGAAGACCTCTTGCACGGTGACGAAGCTTCGCACCGCAAGCTGCTCGGCACCTCGCTGGCGATGGTGTTCCAAGACCCGATGACCTCGTTCAACCCGACCAAGCGGATGGGTAGCCAGTTGGCCGAGGTGGCCAGCCAGCACGGCGATTCGAGCAAGCGCGATGCGCTGGCCCGCGCCGTCGAGCGTCTCGGCGCGGTGCGAATCACCGACCCCGAACGCCGAGCCAGGCAGTACCCGCATGAGTTCTCGGGTGGCATGCGACAGCGCGCCATGATCGGCATGGGCCTGATGGCGGCGCCGCAGCTCATCATCGCGGACGAGCCCACGACCGCGCTCGATGTGACGGTGCAGCAGCAGGTGCTGAACCTGCTCGAGTCGATTCGCCGCCGTGACGATGTCGCCCTGCTGCTCATCAGCCACGATGTCTCCGTGGTCGCCGAAGTGTGCGATCGGGTGCTCGTGATGTACGCGGGCCGCATCGTGGAGGAGCTGCCCGCCGACCGGCTGCAGGAGGCCGCGCATCCGTATACGCGGGCACTGCTGGCCGCCGTGCCCGACATGCAGACCGACCTGAATCGTCCGCTCGCGACCGTTCCGGGGCGGCCCATCGACCCTGCCCAACTGCCCCACGGATGCGCGTACGCCGCGCGATGCCCGCTCGCCGACGCGCATTGCCGCACTGCCGATCCAGAGCTGACGCCGGTGCGGGACGACTTCCGCGCCGCCTGCTGGCACGCGGGGGAGCCGCTTCCAAATCTCGCAGCGGATGCCGCGGCCGACCCGTTCGAGACGGCCGAGCAGGTCGAGGCCGATCAGGTCGGGGCCGAGCAGGCCGGAGCCGAGCAGTTCGGGGCGGCCGAATCGATCGACGTGGTCGTGGAGGTGCAATCATGAGCGAACTGAGCTTCGACGCTGTCACGGTGCGGTTCGGCGGCGGCAGAAACGCAGTCACCGCGCTCGAAGACGTGAACCTGACCGTTCCCAGCGGTCGCATCGTGGGCCTGGTCGGCGAATCGGGCTCGGGCAAGTCCACGCTCGCCCGTGCCGCGGTCGGCCTGGCACCGCTGGCGTCGGGCCGGATCCTTCTCGACGGTCGGCCACTGGTGCAGAATCGCGCTCGCCGGCCGCTGCAGATCGTCTTCCAGGACCCGTACTCGTCGCTCGACCCTCGCATGACGATCGGCGCCAGTATCGCCGAGATCCTGCCACGCGGGCTCGGTCGCGTCGAACGCGCTGCCGAGGTCGAGCGGCTTCTCGATCAGGTGCATCTCGATCCGCGCCACGCAGCCTCCTCGCCGGCACGGTTGTCGGGCGGTCAGCGCCAACGCGTGGCGATCGCCCGCGCGCTCGCCGGTCGACCGGAGGTGCTGATCGCCGACGAGATCACCTCGGCGCTTGACGTGTCGATCCAGGGATCGATGCTCAACCTCGTGCGCGAACTGCAGGCTGAACTCGGTCTGTCGATGCTCTTCATCTCGCACAACCTGGCCGTGGTGCGATACGTGGCCACCGAGATCGCCGTGATGTACCGCGGACGGATCGTCGAGCATGGCCCGGCCCAACGGGTGCTCACGCGCCCCCAGCACGAATACACCCGCACGCTCTTGGCCGCCATCCCCGGCCGGCAACCGCTCACCAAACATGAAGGAGCACGAACGTGACCCGCAGACTGCGCATCGATGACCTCTTCGCGCTGCACATCCCCAGCCAGCCCGCTGTACACCCGGCCGGCTCGCGCGTCGCATACGTCGTTCGGAGCAACGAACAGCAGGCCGACCGGGCCGTCACGGTTCTCTGGCAGACCGATGCAGACGGCAACGCACGTCAGCTGACCCACGGCGACAGCGACACCAGCCCGGCGTTCTCACCCGACGGCTCCGCCCTCGCCTTCCAGCGCGCCGGGCAGCTCTGGACGATGCCCGCCGACGGCGGCGAGCCCGCTCAGTTGACCCACCTGCCGATCACCGCGGGGGAGCCGTTCTGGAGTCCCGACGGCAGCCGGATCGCCTTCGCGGCACCAGTGGACGCGCACGCTGCTCCCGACGAAACCGATGACGACCGCGTGCGCCGCACGGCGGCGCCGATCGTCGCGGATGGTCTCGAGTACCAGGTCGACGGCACGGGTCATGTGCGCACCACGCGCATGCAACTGCATGTCGTCGATGTGGCATCCGGTGAACTGCGTCAACTCACCGATGGCGATGCGCACGTCGGCAGCCCCGCCTGGAGCCCCGACGGCTCGACCCTCGCGTACGTGGTGAAGCCCCACGGCGCCGACGACCTCGCCACAGTGTCGGCGGTGCACACCATCGACGCAACCGATCCGAAGGCCCGTCCGGTGCTGGTCGCGTTCGCCGACGGCGTCGCGGCCACCGTGACCTACACGCCCGACGGCAGCGGATTCATCGTGATCGGGTGGGAGCACGAGGTGCGCGGCCACGCCCGGCTGTTCCACGTCGAGGCCGCAACCGGAGCCGTTTCCGACCTGGCCGGCACACTCGACCGCAACGTCATGGCAGGCGCCCCCGGGTACCCTGGCGCGCGCCCTCAGTTCACGGCTGACGGCGACGTGTTGTTCGCGATTCGCGACCGAGGGTGCACCCACCTCTACGCCGTGCCGGTGCACGGCGGCACACCCCGCCTGGTGCACGGCGGCGAGAACGACGTGGTCAGCGGGCTGTCGGTCGCCGCGGGCGTCGCCGTGATCGCACTGGCCACCGCGACCTCGTTCGGCGAGCTGATGCGCATCGAGCTCGCCTCCGGTGCCGAGAAGGTGATCACGGCGCATGGCGAGAACACCGCCGACATCGCGCTCTACCCGCGCGTGGCGCGTGAGTTCGAGATCAGCGATGGCGTCAGGGTCGAGGGCTGGATGATGCGCGACGAGAACACCACGGGTGCCGGTCCGCTGCTGGTCGACGTGCACGGCGGCCCGCATAACGCGTGGAACGGCGCCGTCGATGACATGCACTTCTACCACCACGAGCTGGTGGCGCGCGGCTGGACGGTGCTGATGCTCAACCCGCGGGGTAGCGACGGCTATGGCGAGTCGTTCTACGACGCCGTCTTCGCCGCGTGGGGCGAGGCCGACGCGCGCGACTTCCTCGAACCGATCGACCAGCTCATCGCAGAAGGCGTCGCCGACCCCGAGCGTGTGGCCGTCGCCGGCTACAGCTACGGCGGATTCATGACCTGCTACCTCACCAGTCGCACCGACCGGTTCGCCGCAGCGGTCACGGGCGGGGTCGTCTCCGACCTGACCAGCCTGGGCGGCACCAGCGACGATGCGCACCTCATGAACGTCGTCGAGATCGGCCTGATGCCGTGGCGCGACGCCGACAGGGCACGGCTCGCCGAGCTGTCGCCGTTCACGCACGTCGAACGCGTCACGACCCCCACGCTCGTGTTGCACGGCGCCGATGACGTGCGCTGCCCGGTCGGCCAGGCCGAGCAGTGGTATTTCGCCCTGCGCGAGAACGGCGTGCCCACCCGCATGGTGCTCTACCCGGGTGGCAGCCACATGTTCCCGCTGATGGGAAAGCCCAGCCACCGCATCGACTACAACACGAGGGTGGCCGAGTGGGTGGAGCGCCATGCAGCGGATGCCGCTGGCCCGCGCCCTGCCCCGATCGATGCCGAGCACTGGCAGCGCCGACTCGACAGGCTCGCCGCCAAGCACAACGTGCCCGGGGCGCAGTTGGGTATCCTGCGCTTCGCCGAGGAACGCGCTGACGATCTCGTCGTCGCAGCCACCGGAACGCTGAACCGCAACGTGGCGACGGGCGCACCGGTGACGGCCGACTCGATCTTCCAGATCGGATCGATCTCGAAGGTGTGGACCGCGACCGTGATCATGCGCCTGATCGAGGAGGGCAAGCTCAGCCTCGACACCAAGGTCGCCGACGTGCTGCCGGGCTTTCGCATCGACGACGAGCAGATCGCTGCCGGCGTCACGGTGTGGAACTTGCTGACGCACACCAGCGGCATCGACGGCGACATCTTCACCGACACCGGCCGCGGTGACGACTGCCTGGAGAAGTACGTCGACTCGCTGTCGAGTTCGACGCCCAATCACCTGCTCGGGGCGACCTGGTCGTACTGCAACTCGGGCTATTCGATTCTCGGCCGCATCATCGAGGTCGTCACGGGCAAGACGTGGGACACCGCGATGAAGGAACTGCTCTTCGCCCCACTCGGACTGAACCATACCGTCACCCTTGCCGAAGAGGCGATCCTTCACGCTGCCGCGGTCGGTCACATCGACGCCGATGGCGAGCAGGTCGTGACGCCCGTGTGGGGGCTGCCGCGTTCGCTCGGCCCAGCCGGCCTGATCACGGCGCGCGTGGCTGACGTGCTGCAGTTCGCCCGCATGCACCTCGCGGGCGGTGTGGCCGCCGACGGTTCGCGGCTTCTCACGGCGGAGCACGCCGCTCAGATGCAGCAGCTTCAGGCCGATGTGCCCGACAAGTACACGCTGGGTGACTCGTGGGGCCTCGGCTGGATCCGCTTCGACTGGAATGGTGCACGCCTGTACGGCCACGACGGCACCACCCTCGGACAGGCCGCGTTCCTGCGCATCCACCCAGACACCGGCGTGGCCGTTGCGCTCTTGACCAACGGCGGCAACACCCACGACTTCTACGAAGACGTGTACCGCGAGGTCTTCGCCGAACTGTCGGGCATCGACATGCGCCGCCCGATCGAGCCGCCGGCCGAGACGCCTGCGGTCGACATCACGCCGCACCTGGGGCGTTATGAGCGCTCGGGAGTGCTCGTGGATGTGCTCTTGGGCGATCAGGGGCCCCGCCTTCGCACCGAGGTGACCGGCGTGCTCGCGGAGATGACGCCCGACCCGATCGATGAATACGACCTCACGCCGGTTTCGCAGAACCTCTACGTGCTGCGGGAACCGGGCACCGAAACGTGGATGCCCGTGACCTTCTACGCGCTGCCCGGTGGCGAGGAGTACCTGCACTTCGGCGCCCGAGCCACGCCGAAGCAGGTGAGCGAGCTTGCCACTCCTCGTTGACTTCGACACCGTCGCCCTGCTGGCGGGTCTACGCCGCCTGCTCGAATGCGAGTCGCCGTCGAGCGACGCCGAGGCGGTCGCACGTTCGGCCGACGAGGTGACGTCACTCGGCATCGAACTGCTCGGCGACGAGCCCGAGCGCATCGTCATCGACGGCACGACGCACCTGCGCTGGCGGTTCGGCGCGAGAACCGAGGTGCTCGTGCTCACCCACCACGACACCGTGTGGCCGCTCGGCTCGCTCGCGGTGCACCCGGTCGAGGTCAACGCGGGGGTGCTCACAGGACCCGGATGCTTCGACATGAAGGCCGGCGTCGTGATGGCGATGCACGCCATCGCCGCGCTGCCCGCACGTGACGGCGTCTGCCTGCTCGTCACCGGCGATGAGGAGGTCGGGTCGCCGAGCTCACGCGAACTGATCGAGGCCGAGGCATCCGGTGCGCGCGCTGCACTCGTGACGGAGGCGAGCGCTCCAGGCGGAGCGCTCAAGACCGAGCGCAAGGGCGTGTCATGGTACGAACTGCGGGTGAACGGGCGGGCTGCGCACGCGGGCCTCGACCCGGAACGCGGTGTCAACGCGACCGTCGAGTTGGCCCACCAGGTGCTCGCGGCCTCGGCGCTCGGAGACGCCGCTGCCGGCACGACGGTCACACCCACGCTGGCCGATTCCGGCACGGCGGGCAACACCGTGCCGGCCGCGGCATCCGTGTACATCGACGTGCGTGCGCGCACCACCGCCGAACAGCTCCGTGTCGATGCGGCGATCCGAGCGCTGAAGCCGGTGCTGCCGGGTGCCGAGCTCGTGGTGCTCGGCGGGCCGAACCGGCGGCCGCTCGAGCGCGAGGCCTCGCATGGGCTGTTCGAGCGGGCAACGGTTCTGGGTGCGCAGCTCGGCCTGGAGCCGTTCGAGGGTGTCGCCGTCGGCGGTGGCAGCGACGGCAACCTCACCGCCGGGATGGGCGTGCCCACTCTCGACGGCCTCGGTGCCGTCGGCGGGGGTGCACACGCGGCCGACGAGCATGTCATCGTGGCGCAACTCGCACCGCGCACGGCCCTGCTCTCGGCACTCATCGCCGATCTGCTCGCGGAAGAGGTGGCCTGATGGACAGCAAGGTCGACACGGTGCACGAGTCGGTGATGGCAGCGGATGCCGCGGCCGCGGCATCCGGAGTGACGGTGCGTGAACTCGACGGCATCGGTGAACTGCACGCCACCGCCGGTCTGCTCGCAGAGATCTGGGGCCGACCGGGCAACCTGCCGATCACGCCCGAGTTGCTGCGTGCATTCAGCAAGGCCGGCAACTACATCTGCGGTGCCTTCGACGGCGATCGCCTGGTGGGGGCGACGATCGGCTTCCACTCGACTCCGCAGGAGCAGGCGCTGCACAGCCACATCGCGGGGGTCGCACCGGCGTTGACGGGGCGTTCGGTCGGCTTCGCGATGAAGCAGCATCAACGGGCATGGGCGCTGGCACGAGACATCCCGGTGATCGTCTGGACATTCGATCCACTCGTGGCCCGCAACGCATACTTCAATCTCGCCAAGCTCGGCGCGGTGGCCGTGGAGTACCTCTCGAACTTCTACGGCGTCATCCCCGACGTGATCAACGGCGACGATGAGACCGACCGGCTGCTGGTGCGCTGGCAGTTGCGTGACCCCATCGTGGTGTCGGCCGCGCACGAAGGCCGCGTACCGCGTGTCGACTCCGGCCAGCACGAGACCGTCTTCATCGCGATTCCACCTGATATCGAGTCGATGCGCAGGAGCGATCCTGCGCTCGCCCACGAGTGGCGCATCACCGTGCGTGAGCGGCTCACCGAACAGCTCGGTGCAGGCGGCCGCATCGTCGGGTTCGATCGTGCGGCGGGCTACGTCGTGCAGCCCGCCGCAAGAGACGCCGTGCACCCCGGTGCACGGAGAGGAGATTCTTCATGAAGATCAAGGGTTTCGAACTTCGCCGGGTGAGTATGCCGTTGGTGTCGCCGTTCCGCACCTCGTTCGGCACCCAGACCGAGCGCGACATCCTGTTGGTGCGTGCCGTGACCGACACCTCCGAAGGTTGGGGCGAGTGCGTCACGCTTCCCGACCCCATCTACTCGCCCGAATACGCCGACGGCGCGGAGGACGTGATGCGTCGCTTCCTCATTCCGACGCTGTTCGATGCGGATGTGGCAGATGCCAACGCCGTGGGCGAATCGCTGAAGCACTTCAAGGGTCATCGCATGGCGAAAGCCGCACTCGAGATGGCCGTGCTCGACGCCGAGCTCCGCGCAGGGGGCCGCTCATTCGCGCGCGAGCTCGGCGGGGTGCGCTCCTCCGTGCCTTCGGGTGTCTCGGTGGGCATCATGGACACCATCCCGCAGTTGCTCGACGCCGTCGGCGGCTACCTCAACGCGGGCTATGTGCGTATCAAGCTGAAGATCGAGCCCGGATGGGACGTCCAGCCGGTGCGCGCGGTGCGCGAGCGCTTCGGTGACGATGTGCTGCTGCAGGTGGACGCCAACACCGCCTACACCCTGGGAGATGCGCGGCACCTGGCCAAGCTCGACGCCTTCGACCTGTTGCTGATAGAGCAGCCGCTGGAGGAGGAGGATGTCATCGGACATGCCGAGCTGGCGCGCATCGTCACGACCCCGATCTGCCTCGACGAATCGATCACCTCGGCACAGACCGCGGCCGCTGCGATCAAGCTCGGTGCCACGAGCGTGATCAACATCAAGCCGGGTCGCGTCGGCGGCTACCTCGAGGCGCGGCGCATCCACGACCTTGCTGTCGCGAACGGCATCCCGGTCTGGTGCGGAGGCATGATCGAGTCGGGCCTCGGCCGTGCGGCCAACGTGGCACTGGCGTCACTGCCGGGATTCACGCTGCCGGGCGACATCTCGGCGAGCGACCGGTTCTACCGCGCCGATCTCACACCGGCGTTCGTCATGGCTGACGGCCACATCGACGTGCTGACCGGGCCGGGGCTGGGCGTCGAGCCGATCGCCGAGATGCTCGACGAGCTGACCACCTCGACCGAGTGGATTCCCGCGGTGTCCTAGGCTGCCGACCATGAGCGAACGGGCGCGATCGAGTCTGGCGCGTGTACTCGACGACCTCGGGGCGACTCTGCTCGAGCTCGTGCACGGCGACATCGACGGGGTCGGCGACATCGGCGGAGTCGTCATCTACGACCCGGTCGACGAACCCGCCTTTCCTGAGCGGGCGCTCGTGCTCGGCGTCGCCGTCTCGGGCGAGGCGCTCCCCGCGCTCGTCGACACACTCGGTGCGCACGGCGCCGTCGCCCTCGTCGTGCGGGCCCCGGTGGCGCTGACCGACGAATTGCGCTCCGCCATCGATGCCTCTCACGTTGCCGTGCTCGGGCTGGCTCGCGGTGCCACCTGGTCGCAGATCGCCGCGGTGTTGCGCTCGATCCTGGCGGAGGGCGATATCGGCGATGCCGAGCCCGAAACGCTCGGCGGGCTCCCGCTCGGGGACCTGTTCGCGGTCGCGAACGCCATCGCAGCCCTGATCGATGCGCCCGTGACCATCGAGGACCGCTCGAGTCGGGTGCTCGCCTTCTCGGGCCGGCAGGAGGAAGCGGACCCGTCGCGTGCCGAGACCATTCTCGGCCGGCAGGTGCCCGAACGGTACGCGCGCATGCTCACCCAGCAGGGTGTCTTTCGCGACCTCTATCGCAAAGACCGCCCCGTCGTCGTCGAACCGTTCGAAGTGGGCAGCGAGGGCCTGACGACGCAGCGCGTCGCGCTTGCGGTGCGTGCAGGCGACGAGGTGCTCGGCTCGATCTGGGCCGCGATGGACGGGCCCCTCACGCGTGAGCGCACCGATGCGCTGCGTGACGCTGCCAAGCTGGTCGCGCTCCACCTGCTGCGGGTGCGCGCCGGCGCCGATGTTCAGCGACGGCTCGCCACCGAACTCGTGAGCACGGCGCTCGAGGGTGGTGCGGGTGCACCCGACGCGCTCGGACGGCTGGGTCTGAGGGGCCAGCGGGTGCTGGTGATCGGGGCTTCGCTGGCGTCGGACGCGCTGCGCGAGTCGGTCGTCCGCGCCGACCAGTTACTCGGGGAACGGCAAAGGTTCGCGGATGCATTCGCCATGCACCTTTCCGCAGTCAAACCCGGCGCCGCCGTCGCCCAGGTGGGAGAGGTCGCCTATGCGATCGTGCCCGCATCCGGCAAGGCGGACGTTGCCGAAGGGCGCGCCGTGCAGGTCGCACAGGACTTCCTCGACAGGGTCGCGGGGCGAATGCCCGCACGTGCGGCGGTCGGCCCGCCCGATGCTGAGATCGCGGGCATCGCGCATTCGCGCGCGGTCGTCGATCGGGTGCTGCGCGTGCTGCGTACGGGTGAAGCCGGGCGGGTCGCCCGGCTCGAGGATGTCCACACCGCGTCGCTCATGCTGGAGTTGCGCGATCTGGTCGCATCACGTGCGGATCGGCCCGACGGCGCGATCGCAAGCCTGATCGAGCATGACACCCGCAACGACAGCGAACTCGTTCGCACGCTCATGGCGTGGCTCGACGCGTTCGGAGATGTCTCGGCGGCGGCGTCCCAGCTGTACGTGCACCCCAACACACTGCGCTACCGGCTCAGGCGGCTCAGCGAGATCAGCGGCATCGACCTGGACGATCCCGATCACCGGTTCGCTGCGATGCTTCAACTGCGCCTGTTCCCGCCTCACGAGGCCTGATCGCAGCGAACGCGATGGCTCATGGTCGGGGTCACGCCGTGCGCGCTTGCGCTTCAGGCCGCGGGTGCCTAGAGTCGCCGAAGTGGGACAACTGACCCACTTCGGCGTGC
>NZ_BAAANJ010000010.1:0-951 GCF_039529735.1 Agromyces neolithicus | reverse complement strand
CCGACCCCCGCCGACCGAGCGACCCCAACCAGCATCATCGGCATAACCGCGAACACGGCATAACAGCAGACGATGAGCACGTCACGGACGCCGCGGTTCGCGAGCTCGGAGCACACCGACGCCCAGAACTTCGCGCCCTCGGTCGCTTGCACCCAAATGCCGAGGACGTGCTTGATGCCGTCCATGTCGACGCCGACGGCGATGTGCGCGGCCTTGTTGCGCACGTGCCCGCCATCGCGGATCTTCACGATGATCGCGTCCAGATAGATCACCGGATACAGCGATTCGAGCGGGCGGTGCTGCCACGCCAGGACCTCCTCGGCGACCTGGTCGGTGATCTTCGAGATGGTCTCATGCGACAGGTCGGTGCCGATCGTGGACGCGAGGTGATGCTGGATATCGCGGATCGTCATCCCGCCCGCGTACAAGCTGATGATCATCCCGTCCAGCCCATCCAGCCGGCGCTGCCCTTTCGGGACCAGCATCGGGGTGAACGACCCGTTCCGGTCCCGCGGGATCGCGAGCTCGATGTCACCGATCTCGGTCGACACCGTCTTCGAGGTGGTGCCGTTGCGGGAGTTCGGATACAGCGGCGCTTCCGCGTCGCCGCGGTCGTACCCGACGTGCTCGGTCAGTTCCGCGTCCAGGCCCCGCTCCAGCGCAGCCTTGAGCATCCCGCCGAGCAGGCCCTGCTCGCCCGTGAGCGGCTCGCCGGCATCGATCTTCGCGAAGATCTCATCCATCGCGCCGGACGCCTTGAGCTGGTCAGCGAGTTCCTTCTGCCGACGCCGGCGCTCCTCGCGCTCCGGACTCATCGCATTCATGGTCACAAGTGTCTCCTTTGAGGTGAACCTCACCCCTTACACAGACCATTTGACAGGCTCACCTGGGCGATGCTGGCACCACAGCACACGCTCCGCGAGAAGGGCCATGGCCGCACCACGACCTGGC
>NZ_BAAANJ010000009.1:0-274008 GCF_039529735.1 Agromyces neolithicus | reverse complement strand
GTTCCCCTCGTTAGCAGCAGCCACGCCGGACAACAGTCACAGACGCCCCGACTTTAAGAAGGCCCTGAAAACGAGCGGATGTCCCGACCCGCGTTCAGCCGTCGTTCAGCGTGCACTCATACCGTCGTCGTCGTGGTGCAGTCGAGGCGAATGGCTCGCGTGGTCGTGGTCACGACGACCGTCGCCATGGCCGGCGCCGCCGGCGCGGTCGCGGTCACCTCGTGGCGACGGTTCCGGGCACGGCTCACGGCCAACTCGCTCGTGCTGAACGAGACCCTGCCCGTGCACTCGAAGTGGTGGCGCGACCACGCGAAGCTGAAGGGCGACCTGCTCTACGTCGCCATCGGCGACAGCGCGGCGCAGGGCATCGGCGCGAGCAGCCCCGACCGCAGCTATGTCGGGGTGCTGGCCGACGAGATCCGCGCGGTCACCGGGCGCACGCTGCGGGTCGTCAACCTCAGCGTCTCGGGCGCGACCGTCGAGCTCGCCGTGCGCGACCAGCTTCCGCGGTTCGTGAAGCTCCGGCCCGACATCGTCACCGTCGCGATCGGCGCGAACGACATCGCGCTGTGGGACCCGGTGGCATTCGAACGGGGCATCCGAGAGATCTTCTCCGCCCTGCCGCCGCATGCGCTCGTGGCCGACCTGCCGTACTTCTACTTTCCGCACAACGAGCGCAAGGTCGCGGTGGCGAACAGCATCGTGCGTCGGGTCGCGGCCGAGCACGGGCTCACGGTCGTGCCGTTGCACGCCGAGACGAAGCACCAGGGCGTCGCCGGCATCCTGACGCAGTTCGCGATCGACCTGTTCCACCCGAACGACCACGGCTATCGCGTGTGGGCGAACGCGTTCGCACCGTCGCTCGCGGCCCTGCTCGTCGAGCGGTTCGAGACGCCGCCGGCGACGCGCCTCACGGGGATGTGAGACGATCCGCAACGAGGTCCGGATCCTCGCCGCCGCGCAATCGCGGCAGGGCGCCGACGCAACAGCGGCAGGGCGGCCACCGGATGTCGCAGGTGAACCCTAGGCTCGGATCATGGCCCGTCCCACCTCCACGTTCCGCTGCACCGAGTGCGGCTGGAGCACCGTCAAGTGGGTCGGCCGCTGCAGCGAGTGCCAGCAGTGGGGCACCGTCGTCGACGTCGCCGAGTCCACCGGAATCGTGCGCGCGGTGCAGGCCGTGCAGCTCGGCGAAGCGCGCACGGCGCGGCCCATCGTCGAGGTCGAGACGGCCGACGCGGCGCACCGCCCCACTGGCATCGGCGAGTTCGACCGGGTGCTCGGGGGCGGCGTCGTCGCGGGCGCGGCCATCCTGCTCTCGGGTGAACCCGGGGTCGGCAAGTCGACCCTGCTGCTCGAGGTCGCCGCGAAGGTCGCGGCGACCGGGCGGCGAGTGCTGTATGTCACCGCCGAAGAGTCCACCGCCCAGGTGCGCCTGCGGGCCGGCCGCACGGGCGCGCTGCACCACGAGCTCTACCTCGCCGCCGAGACCGACCTCGCCACGATCCTCGGGCAGGTCGACGCGGTCGCGCCCGACCTGCTCATCGTCGACTCGGTGCAGACCGTCGCGTCGTCACTCAGCGACGGGTTGCCAGGTCAACCCAGCCAGGTGCGCGAAGTCGCGTCGACACTCATCCGCGTGGCGAAAGAACGCCAGTTGCCGTTGCTGCTCGTCGGCCATGTCACCAAAGACGGCTCGATCGCCGGGCCACGCCTGCTCGAGCACCTCGTCGACGTGGTGTGCCAGTTCGAGGGCGACCGGCAGAACGCGCTGCGCTTCGTGCGGGCGCTCAAGAACCGCTTCGGCCCCACCGACGAGGTCGGCTGCTTCGAGATGACGGGCGACGGCATCGCCGAGGTGGCCGACCCGTCGGGGCTGTTCCGATCGAGTGGCCGCACCGCCGTCAGCGGCACGTGCGTGACGGTCGCCCTCGAGGGCCGGAGGGCGCTCGCAGTCGAGGTGCAGGCGCTCGTCGTCAAGACCACCGCGCCGCAGCCCCGCCGCATCGTCAACGGCGTCGACCCGTCGCGGGTCGCCATGATCATCGCGGTGCTCGAGCGCCGCGTCGGGTTCGCGGGGCTCGGCGGTCACGATGTCTACGTCTCGACCGTCGGCGGCGTGCGTCTCACCGAGCCCGGCGCCGACCTGGCCATCGCCGTCGCAATCGCCTCGGCGGTGCGCGACACCGCGGTGCCGCACGAGCTCGCCGCGTTCGGCGAGATCAGCCTCGCCGGCGAGGTGCGCCCCGTGAGCGCGGCCAAGCAGCGCGCGACAGAGGCGCGGCGCCTCGGGTACACGACGATCCTCGACGTCGAGGTCGGCACGGTGCGTTCCGCGGTCTCACGGGCGATGCTCGGCGCGACCGAGGCACGCGGCAGCGCACGCGAGCGCGAGCTCGACGCGGCGTTCTGAGACCGCGACTGGGTCACGCCTCGAGCGCCCGCAACAGTTCACCGGGCGGCGCCTGCATGGGGTGGGGTCCTGCGATGTCGAGGAACACGGTCGTGATCGTCGACTCGTGGTGCTTCAAGAACGTGCGCAGCCACGCCGGACCATGCAACCCGACCTCCTGCGGCAGGTTGGCGGGCATGTTCGCGGCATCACTGAAGAGCAGCAGCGCGACCTCACCCGTGTTCGGGTCGCGGTACGTCCACACCTCGCCCTCGAGCGGCCGATCGCGCGGCGCCGCCTTCATGAGGGGCACGACCGTGTTGCCGTGCCGCAGTGCGAGCGCGACCGCGGCGACATCCTGCCGTTCGAGCGCCTCGGCGAGCGCCTGCGACCGGAACTCGACCGGCTCGGGCGCCGCCTTCCTGCGTGACTTGCCTGCCATGCCTCAAGGCTATCGAGCAGATGCCTCGCGCCCCGCATCCTCCGCAGACGCGGTCAATACAGCTGGAACTGCTTCGTCTCGGCCGACGCGAATCCGTCGACCGAGATCGACAGGTGGTACGACGCTCCGCCCGCCGGGACCGCCTCGCGCGGCCCCTCGCAGGTGTCGGGCGTCGAGCGCGTGCGATCCCAGACGATCGGCACGCTCGAGCTGATCGGGGTGTTCGGGGCGAGTGACACCTCGGCGTCGATCGGGTCGACTTGGCAGTCGGTCGACGTCCAGTACACCTCGGTGCCGCTCGTGATCGTGAAGACCTGGGCCTTGGTGCCGGCGTTCAGCACGCAGATGTTCTTGCCGGTGTTGGTGATCGTCACCGACAGTCGGGGTTGCTCGCCGGCGTTGTACGACGACTTGTCGGTGACGGCCTCGACCGTGATCTTCTCGGGCGCGCACGGATCGCCGTCGACGGCCACCGGCTCGGTCGGGATCGTCGTGGCATCGGGCGTGGCCGGAGCGGCACCCGGGGTGTTCGCGGGCGGGGCGCCCGAGTCGTCGCCCTGGCTGGCGCCGGGGCGCACGAAGATGAGCACGACCGCCACGACCACGGCGACGAGCCCCAGAAGCACGACGAGTCGACGGCGACGATACACCTGCGGCGATTGGCGCCCGGCCCGCGGTGGGTTCGTCGACATGCACACAGGGTACGACCGCGGGTGCGCCGCACGCGGCATCCGGTCGGCGCGGCGAGCGAGCGGTCAGAAGACCTTCAGCATGCGCGTGTTGCCGAGCGTGTTCTGCTTCACCCGCGCAAGATCGAGGAACTCGGCGATGCCCTCGTCGTGCGAACGCACGAGCTCGGCGTACACCTCGGGGTCGACGGTCTCATGGCCCATGTCCTCGAACCCGTGACGGCTGAAGAACGCGACCTCGAACGTCAGGCAGAACAGCCGGCTCAGGCCCAGTTCTCGGGCCTCGGACTCGAGTGTCGTGAGCAGCGCGTGCCCGACGCCGTGCCCGAGCCACGAGTCGGCGACGGCGAGCGTGCGCACCTCGCCGAGATCCTCCCAGAGCACGTGCAGCGCCCCCGCGCCGACGACCTCGCCCTCGGCCGACTCGGCCACGCGGAACTCCTGCACTGCCCCATAGAGGTCGACGCGTTCCTTGCCGAGCAGGATGCGTCGGGCGACGAGCGGCTCCACGAGTGCGATGATCTTCGGCACGTCGCTCGTGCGCGCCCGGCGCACCGTGAACTCGGTCATCCGCCCATCGTATTCGGCCGGTCGCGGCTCGCCTCCCACGTGCCCAATTCAGGTTCGCCCTCGGTGTGTCGCCTTCAGCCCCTGGCGTGTCGCCGCGCGACACACCTCCGCACCTGAATTGCGCACGGGGTGAGGACGGGAGGCGACGAAAAGGGCGGATGCCGCAGCATCCGCCCCTTCGTGTCGCTCGTGTTACTGGCCCGAGGCCGCGAGGTCGGGCGTGGCAGGACCCGTGCCGATCGCGGCATTCGCGTTGACGCCGACGGCCACAGGCAGGGCCCGCTGCGTCGTGGTGAACACGAACTCGCCGTCCTTGAAATCGACGTGCACGTGGTCACCCGAGTTGAGCTCGCCGTGCAGGATCTTCTCGCTCAGACGGTCTTCGACCTCGTGCTGCACCGCGCGGCGGAGGGGCCGGGCGCCGAGGGCCGGGTCGAACCCGACCTCGATGAGGCGTTCCTTCGCGGCGAGCGTGAGCTCGACGGTCATGTCGCGGTCGAGCATGCGCTCGCTGAGCCGTTTGATGAACAGGTCGACGATCTGCAGCAGTTCAGGCTTCGAGAGCTGCGGGAACACGATGATCTCGTCGACGCGGTTCAGGAACTCGGGCTTGAAGTGCTTCTTCAGCTCTTCGTTGACCTTGCCGCGCATGAGGTCGTAGCCGGTGCGCGGGTCGCCCTCGATCTGGAACCCGACGGGACCCGCCGAGATGTCTTTCGTACCGAGGTTGGTCGTCATGATGATGACAGTGTTCTTGAAGTCGACGACTCGGCCCTGACCATCGGTGAGGCGACCCTCTTCGAGGATCTGCAGCAGCGAGTTGAAGATGTCGGGGTGCGCCTTCTCGATCTCGTCGAAGAGCACGACGCTGAACGGCTTGCGGCGCACCTTCTCGGTGAGCTGGCCGCCCTCTTCGAAGCCGACGAACCCGGGAGGGGCACCGAACAGCCGCGAGACCGTGTGCTTCTCGCCGTACTCCGACATGTCGAGCGAGATCATCGCCGCCTCGTCGTCGAAGAGGAACTCGGCGAGCGCCTTGGCGAGCTCGGTCTTGCCGACGCCGGTGGGGCCCGCGAAGATGAACGAGCCCGAGGGGCGCTTCGGGTCTTTGAGGCCGGCGCGGGTGCGGCGGATCGTCTTGGCGAGTGCCGAGATGGCCTCTTCTTGACCGATGACGCGCTCGTGCAGCGCCTTCTCCATGAAGACGAGTCGCGACGACTCTTCTTCGGTGAGCTTGAAGACGGGGATGCCGGTCGCCTGCGCGAGCACCTCGGCGATCAGGCCCTCGTCGACGACGGCGGTCGTCTTGACGTCGCCCGACTTCCACTGCTTCTCGAGGCGCAGGCGCTCACCGAGCAGGTTCTTCTCTTCATCGCGCAGCGACGCGGCCTTCTCGAAGTCCTGCTCTTCGATGGCGGTCTCTTTCGCAGCCCGCACGACGGCGATCTTCTCGTCGAACTCGCGCAGCTCGGGCGGGCTCGAGAGGATCGAGAGGCGCAGGCGCGCGCCGGCCTCGTCGATCAGGTCGATCGCCTTGTCGGGAAGGAAGCGGTCTGAGACGTAACGGTCGGCGAGGTTCGCCGCGGCCACGAGAGCGCCATCGGTGATCGACACCTTGTGGTGTGCCTCGTAGCGGTCGCGCAGGCCCTTGAGGATGTTGATCGTGTGGGGCAGCGACGGCTCGGCGACCTGGATCGGCTGGAACCGGCGCTCGAGTGCGGCGTCTTTCTCGAAGTGCTTGCGGTACTCGTCGAGCGTGGTCGCACCGATGGTCTGCAGCTCGCCGCGGGCGAGCAGCGGCTTCAGGATCGACGCGGCATCGATGGCGCCCTCGGCGGCACCCGCACCGACGAGGGTGTGGATCTCGTCGATGAAGACGATGATGTCGCCGCGCGTGCGGATCTCTTTGGTGACCTTCTTCAGGCGCTCTTCGAAGTCACCTCGGTAGCGGCTGCCGGCGATCAGTGAGCCGAGATCGAGCGAGTAGAGCTGCTTGTCTTTCAGGGTCTCGGGCACTTCGCCCTTGACGATCGCCTGCGCGAGGCCCTCGACGACGGCGGTCTTGCCGACGCCGGGCTCGCCGATGAGCACGGGGTTGTTCTTCGAGCGGCGCGAGAGGATCTGCATGACGCGCTCGATCTCTTTCTCGCGCCCGATCACGGGGTCGAGCTTCGACTCGCGCGCGGCCTGCGTGAGGTTGCGGCCGAACTGGTCGAGGATCTGCGATCCGCCCTGCGGCTGGGCCTGGTCGTTCGCGCCGACCTGCACCTGCTCTTTGCCCTGGTAGCCCGAGAGCAGCTGGATGACCTGCTGGCGCACGCGGTTGAGGTCGGCGCCGAGCTTGACGAGCACCTGCGCGGCGACGCCCTCGCCCTCGCGGATGAGCCCGAGGAGGATGTGCTCGGTGCCGATGTAGTTGTGACCCAGCTGCAGTGCCTCGCGAAGCGAGAGCTCGAGCACCTTCTTGGCGCGCGGCGTGAAGGGGATGTGACCGGTGGGCTGCTGCTGGCCCTGGCCGATGATGTCTTGCACCTGCTCGCGCACGGCGTCGAGTGAGATTCCGAGCGACTCGAGCGCCTTGGCGGCGACGCCTTCACCCTCGTGAATGAGACCGAGCAGGATGTGCTCGGTGCCGATGTAGTTGTGGTTCAGCATCTTGGCCTCTTCTTGGGCCAGGACGACGACACGACGGGCTCGGTCGGTGAATCTCTCGAACATGCTCTACTCCTCACGACCCCCGCTGGGGAGGGGTGCCGATATATCGAGAGTAAACACTGCGGATGCCCCGTGGGCGGGTGTTCGCCGTGGGCGCAGCGCCGCACACACGACACAGGTTCGGCACTTCTTGCGAAGCATATCGATCATCGTTATTATCGTTTTTCGATATGTAACTAACCACGCGCCATGAAGGAGCATCGATGTCCCAGCCGACGAGCCCCACCCGTCTCAACCGCAGCGACACCGCGGGCATGTACCTCACGATCGTGCTCGGCGCGATCGCCACCGCAGTCACGATCTGGGTGGCCGTCACCCGACTCGTCGAGGTGCTGCCAGGTCGCGACGTGCCTGTGCTCGTGCCCTTCATCGGCGAGACGGCTCAACTGCCGATCGGACCGAACGGCGCCGCCGTCGAGGTCTCGGTCGACCAGGCCGTCGTGACGGTGCCGCAACCGGCGGCCGCGACCCAGTTCGCGATCGTGGCCGAGCCGATCGTCACCGGCCTCGCGATCATCGCCGGCATCGCGCTGCTCGGACTGCTGTGCTGGAACCTCGCCCGCGGTCGGGCCTTCACTCGCCAGAACTCCCGCATCATCTGGTGGGGCACGGCCGTGATCACTGCCGGCTGGCTGCTCGGCACCCTGCTGACGACCATGTCGGTGAACGGCGCTCTCTCGGCCGTCAGCGACTACGGCTACGAGGGCGTCACGTTCGCCACGAACTTCGCACCGATGTTCGCGATACTCGCCCTCGCCGTCGTCAGCTCGGCGTTCCAGATCGGCGAGCGCCTGCAACGCGACACCGAGGGGCTCGTCTGATGGTGCCGGCCGAGCCCGACGAGGCATCCGACATCCACTGCCGGCTCGACGAGCTGCTCGAGTCGCGTGGCCTCACGCTCACGCGCCTTGCCGAACTCGTCGGCGTGAGCGTGGTGAACCTCAGCGTGCTGAAGAACGACCGGGCACGGGCCATCCGTTTCTCTACACTGCAGGCGATCTGCGAGGCGCTCGACTGCGAGATCGGCGAGCTGCTCGTGCTTCGGCGCGCCGGCTGAGCGCAGCTACTTGATGGGGACCTCGACCTCGGTGTCCATGACCTCGACGACAAGGGGCTCGGTGGTGGTGACGTCGTACGGGGTCCAGAAGAGGGTGGTGTGGGGCACGAAGTCCATCGTGCAGATCTCGTCGGCGGGGCGCTCGACGAGCGAGATCGCCACGCGGTTGCCTTCGCCGGCGGGCTCGAGCACGCGAATTTCGTTGCCCACCACCGGGCACGACGAACTGCCCGAGATCGTGAGCGCGAGCTGGCCGCCGTCGGCCCACCAGACGACGATCGGCTCGTCGTTCGGCTCCATCGGGTCGACTGCCTCTTCGGCCTCTTCACCTTCGTCGCCGCCGACACCGGCCTCGTCTTCACCGGCACCCACGTCGACGACCGGCGCCTCATCGGCAACCGGCCTGCCCGGGAAGTCTTCGGCCGCGCCGCCCGGCGGAGTGCACGCAGACAGCACGAACAATGCCGAGAACGCCACTGCGATGAGGCCGGAACGGCGGAGCTGCACGGAGGGAGCCATGTCGCCATGCTAGCGGTCGACGGCGCCGATCTGGGAGTAACGAAACGCAGCGGATGCCCCGTCTCCGCCACGTCGTCGGGCACGGGTAGCATGCCGACATGAGCAATCTCGAGAAGCAGCCGCTCGAGCTCGTTTGCGTCCCCGAGGGCTCGCAGAGCCCCGCGGTGCAGGTGCTGACGCCGCGCGAGGTGCCGCTCGGCGGGCCCCGAGCGATGAACGTGCGTCGCACGCTCCCCCAGCGCGGCCGCACGACGATCGGTGCCTGGTGCTTCGCCGACCACTACGGCCCCGACGACGTCGCCACGACCGGCGGCATGGTCGTGCCGCCCCACCCGCACACCGGGCTGCAGACGGTGAGCTGGCTCTTCGAGGGCGAGATCGAGCACCGCGACTCCACCGGCAGTCACGAGATGGTGCGCCCCGGCGAGGTCAACCTGATGACCGCGGGGCGCGGCATCTCTCACTCCGAGGTGTCGACCCCCGACACCACGCGGCTGCACGGCGTGCAGCTCTGGGTCGTGCTGCCCGACGCCTCGCGCAACGTGCTGCCCTTCTTCGAGCACGCCGCGACCACCCCCGTCACGATCGACGACGCCACGGTGCGCGTGTTCGCAGGCTCGCTGCCCGGTGAGCGCCACGACCCCGACCACGGGTCATCCGTCGCACTCTTCTCGCCGCTCGTCGGCGCGCAGGTCGAGCTGCCCGCCGGCGGCGAGGCCTGGATCGACCTCGACCCCGAGTTCGAGCACGGCGTGCTCGTCGACCGCGGCCCCGTGCGCGTGACGATCCCCGCGCTCGACGACGAGCCCGACGACGGCGGGGTCGACCCGCTCACCATCTCCGGTCACACCGCCACCCTCGAGTGGAGCGAACTCGGGTACCTTCCCGTCGGGCACGAGGGTGTGCGCCTGACGTCGACCGACGGGCCGGTGCGGGTGCTGCTCATCGGCGGCGAGCCGTTCGGCGAAGAGATCGTGATGTGGTGGAACTTCATCGGCCGGGGCCACGACGAGATCGCCGAGTTCCGGCGTCAGTGGCAGGCCGACGTCATCGGCCACGACAATCCCGACGGCCGGTTCGGCACCGTCGGCGGCTACGACGGCGCCGCGCTGCCGGCGCCCGAGCTGCCGACGGTGCGGCTGAAGCCCCGGCGCTGAGCGCGGCGCCCGCCACGGGGCATCCGATCGCGGCAGCGGATCGCGGCTGCCGCTCGCGACTGCCGCTCGCGACTGCCGCTCGCTACTGCAACGCCGAGGTGAGCCGCGCGAGGTTGTCGAGCACCGTCGAGCGCAGGGGCTGCTGCATCCATTCGTCGAGGGTCAACTCACGGCTGTCGCGACGGTAGCCGTCTTCGACGGCGCGCATCTCGCGCACGAACGAGGCTCCCCGCACGAGCAGCGACACCTCCATGTTGAGCTCGAACGAACGGATGTCCATGTTGCTCGAACCGATGACCGCGACATCGTCGTCGATCGTGAAGTGCTTCGAGTGCAAGATGTACGGCGCCTTGTACAGGTAGATCTTCACGCCGGCGCGCAGCAGCGCCTCGTAGTACGAGCGCTGGGCATGGTACACGAGGGCCTGGTCGCCGAGCTCCGAGACGAAGAGCTCGACGTGGATTCCGCGCTGCGTCGCCCCGCTGATCGCGCGCAGCATGGCATCGTCGGGCACGAAGTACGGGCTCGTGAGGATGATGCGCTCGGTCGCGGCGTACATCAGCGCGAGGAACAGCTTGAGGTTGTTCTCGTTGACGTACCCGGGACCGCTCGGCACGACCTGGCAGTCGAGGTCTTGGGCCTCGCCGACCTGGTCGAACGGCACGATCTCGCGCATCGGCTGCTCGCCGGTCTCGAGGTACCAGTCGGTCAGGAAGATCGCCTCGAGGCCCGACACGATGGGGCCCTCGACACGCACGACGAGTTCCTTCCACTTGAGGCCGCGACGAATGTTGCTGCGCTTGTTGTACGACCGGTCGATGACGTTCTGCGAGCCCATGAACCCGATCTCGCCGTCGACGACGAGGATCTTGCGGTGGTTGCGCAGGTCGGGGCGCTGGTAGCGGCCCTTGAGCGGTTGCACGGGCAACATGAGCTGCCAGCGCACCCCCATGCGGTCGAGTCGCTTCAGGGTCTTGCGGTAGCCCTTCACGCGCAGCGATGCGACGTGGTCGAGCAGCACCCGCACCTCGACACCGCGGGCGACGGCCTCGCCGAGGGCGTCGAAGAAGGACGCCGTCGTGCGGTCGTAGGCGAAGATGTAGAACTCGACGTGCACGTACCGAGCGGCCGAGCGTATGGCATCGGTCATCGCGTCGAGCGAGCCCTCGTAGTCGCCGATGAGGCTCGCGCTGTTCGAACCGATCAGCGGCATGGCTCCGAGGTTGCGATTCAGGCGTACGACGCCGTCGAACCACGTCGGCCATTCGCTGCTGTCGCTGACGCGCTCGATGCCGTGCGTCGACTCCCGGATGAACTCGTCGACCTCGGCCTGCTTCTCGCGACGATGCTTCGGCAGCTTCGGGTTTCCGATGAGCCAGAACAGCAGCACGCCGACGACCGGAATGAAGAAGATCGCGAGGAGCCACGCCATGCCGGCCGTCGGCCGGCGGTTTCTCGGCACGACGATGACCGCGACGATGCGGATGACGAGGTCGATGACGATGATCGCCGCTGCGACGACGGCCGTGACCTGGGTCGTCGTGAAGTCGATCGTCATCCGGCGGGAGGTTCCGTCACCCGGCCGGGTGCTCGCGTGCGAGCTTCGCTCGCTCCTCAGCCTCGATGCGCGAGTACGCCCTGCGCTCGTTACGGTCGGCTCGGATGATCGCGTGCATCACGAACCAGAAGATGAGGCCGATGAGCACGGTCGGCGCGAGCGACCAGATCGCATTGGCCCAGAAATCGTTCATAGTCCCCTCAGGATACGGGGTTTGCCCGGAATCGCCCATCCACGCCGATCAGGCCGATCCGGTGGACTCCGGCCACGGCACCTCCGTCTCGCGTTCGTGCGTTCCGAGAACAGGATGACGCGCCGCGACGGCCGCGACTACAGGAACTGGAGACCACCCTGCAGCGGTGACTCCTGTTCTGGTGGTCACGCCACCCCCTGCAAGGGAGCGCCCGCGAGCAGCGCACGGATCACGTCGATGCAACCGTCGACGTCGTTCATCACCTCGGGGTAGCCGAACCGGTGCCAACGGAATCCGCGCAGCACGAGCGCGCTGTTGCGTTCTCGATCCCGCTCGATCGATTCATGGTCTTCGTGCCACGCGGATCCGTCGGCCTCGATCACGAGCCATCCGTCGATCACGAGGTCGACCCGGCCTACCCCGTCGATCTCCACTTGAGACTCGACGGTCCAGCCCTCGCGCCGGATCGCGAATCGAAGCAGGGATTCGAGACCCGATTCGGCACGCCGATCGAGGTGCCTTCGAAGTCGTCGAATGCGTCGCGGCATCTGATCCATGAGCCGCTCGAGTTCTGCCGGGGTAAGCAGTCGCCGGTTCAGGGCACTGTCGAGGGTCGCGACGGCGTGCGCCGGGTCGGCGATGCGCGGAAGATGCTCGGCGAGCGCGTCGACCACGCCGACGCGCCACGGCGTACTCGGAGCCGGTGGATGAGGGCGCCACAGGCGATACTCTCCCCGGCGCGGCAGCGGTAGCCGGCTCGCTGTCGGTGGGCTGACGATGCACGTTCCGGTGTGGTGCGAGACCCAGATCCTGTAGGTTCGCAGCGCGCTCTCTCCCCCGAGGATGCCTCGAAGGGCGAGGGCACGTCTCGCCTCGGAGTTCGCGTCGGGCAGCGCCAGCCAAGACCGGCCGATTCGAAGGATCCGTCGGGAATCCTCGGCCGCACTGATTCCCCGAGCTGAATGCCCCATGGCGCGGAGTCGGGTGCGGGTCGCGAGTCCGCCGAGGCGGCGCAGGTCGAAGACGAGGTCGGGCATGCTGAGATGCTCGTCGGTGGCGAGGCATCCGCACGTCGGACGGCGACACGTGTGGAATGCTCGAGCGGTTCATCGGCTGGGGAGGGGCAGTCAACGTGTGACGAGAACAGGCATCGGGTGCGACATCCGACCGCCCGTTCCTGTTTCCGCAACCGTCGCGGCGTGTCCTCCTGTTTTCGGGGCGGGATGAGGCGGGGCGGGGCGGGATGAGGCGGGGCAGGGCGGGATGACGCGGGGCGGGGCCGGACGGGGGCGGGATGACGCGGGGCGGGGCCGGCGGGGGCGCCGGTGCACCCGGGCTCAGCCGGCGGTGATGATGCCCCAGATGCCCGAGCCGAGCAGGTAGAGGCCGATCGCGCCGACGATGATCCAGATCGCGAGGCGCGTGTTCGACGGGCGCTTGGGGTCGGGGTCGGGCTCGAGATCCTTCTTCGGGAGGTAGTCGTTCATGGCGATCCGATCGTGGTCTCGATACGCGCTTCGCGCTACTCGACCGTCGTCTACTTGACCAGCGGGAACAGGATGGTCTCGCGCACGCCGAGGCCCGTGAGCGCCATGAGCAGCCGGTCGATGCCCATGCCCATGCCGCCCGACGGCGGCATGCCGAACTCGAGCGCGCGCAGGAACTCCTCGTCGAGGCGCATCGCCTCGGGGTCGCCGTCTGCCGCGAGCTTCGCCTGGGCGACGAAGCGCTCGCGTTGCACGACCGGGTCGACGAGCTCGGAGTAGCCGGTCGCGAGCTCGAAGCCGCGCACGTAGAGGTCCCACTTCTCGACGACGCCCGGGATCGAACGGTGCCCGCGCACGAGCGGCGAGGTGTCGAGGGGAAAGTCCATGACGAACGTCGGGCGATCGAGGCCGCCCTTGACGTGGTGCTCCCAGAGCTCCTCGACGTACTTGCCGGGGAGCGGGTGGTCGATCTCGATTCCCTCGGCATCGGCGAGCTCTTTGAGGCGCGACATCGGCGTCTCGGCCGTGACCTGCTCGCCGACCGCCTCAGAGAGCGAGTCGTACATCGAGATGCGCGGCCAGTCGCCGCCGAGGTCGAACTCGGAGCCGTCGGCGCTCGTGACGACGAGCGAGCCGTGGGTCGCGATCGCAGCGTCTTGCACCATCTGCTGGGTGAGGTCGGCCATGGTGTTGTAGTCGCCGTAGGCCTCGTATGCCTCGAGCATCGCGAACTCGGGGCTGTGCGTCGAGTCGGCCCCCTCGTTGCGGAAGTTGCGGTTGATCTCGTAGACCCGCTCGATGCCGCCGACGACGGCCCGCTTCAGGTAGAGCTCGGGGGCGATGCGCAAGTAGAGCTCGGTGTCGAACGCGTTCGAGTGCGTGACGAAGGGCCGAGCCGATGCCCCGCCGTGCATGACCTGCAGCATCGGTGTCTCGACCTCGATGAACGCGCGCGAATTGAGCGTGCGGCGGATGCTCGCGTTGACGTTGGCCCGGTCGATGACGTTCTTGCGCGCCTGCTCGCGGGCGATGAGATCGAGGTAGCGTTGGCGCACGCGCGTCTCGTCGCTGAGCTCGTTGTGCAGGTTCGGCAGGGGCAGGATCGCCTTCGACGCGATGCGCCATTCGCTCACCATGATCGACAGCTCGCCGCGACGACTCGTGATGACCTCGCCCGCCACGAACACGTGATCGCCGAGGTCGACGAGCTCCTTCCAGTCGGCGAGCGACTGCTCGCCCACCTCGGCGAGCGACACCATGGCCTGGATGCGGCTGCCGTCGCCCGACTGCAGCGTGGCGAAGCAGAGCTTGCCCGTGTTGCGCGAGAACACGACACGGCCGGCGAGGCCGACCCGCTCGCCGCTCGCCTCGTCGACCCCGAGGCCGACGAACCGGTCGCGCACCTCGGGGATGGTCGCCGTGATCGGCAGGCGAACGGGGTAGGCGCCGAGCGCGAGATCGTCGGATGCCGCGTTCAGGCGCTCGCGCTTGGCGAGGCGCACCGCCTTCTGCTCGGAGACCTCCTCGGCCGCGGCCCGCGCGGCGGCGATCTCGTCGGCGGTGGGCTCGGCTGCGGCATCCGTTGTGGTTTCGGCCATCGTTCACTCTCGTTCGCGGAAACGTGCGTGCACCAGCCTACTTGCGCCTCAACCGAGTGAGATCGTCGCGTTGTCGATGAGGCGCGTCGAGCCGACCCGCGCGGCGACGAGCACGACCGCGTCGCCCGTGGCGTCGTCGCCGAGCGGCAGAAACGTCTGGGGGTCGACGACGACGAGGTAGTCGAGGGTGACGTCGTCGTGGTCGCCGAAGGCTGCGGCGCCCTCGGCGAGCACCTCGGCGAGCCCGTCGCCGGCAGCGGCGTCGGCGGCGCGCAACGCCTCGGACAGCGTGAGCGCGGCCGCTCGCTGCGACGGGTCGAGGTAGCGGTTGCGGCTCGAGAGCGCGAGCCCGTCGGCCTCGCGCACGGTGGGCACCACATCGACGATGGTGGGCACGTCGAACTCGCGCAACATGCGGCTCACGAGAAAGACCTGCTGCGCGTCTTTCTGGCCGAACTCGACGACGTCGGGCTGCACGATGTTGAGCAGCTTCGCCACGACGGTGAGCATGCCGTCGAAGTGGCCGGGCCGCGAGGCGCCCTCGTAGAGGGTGCCGATGTGGCCTGCGGCGATCGTCGTCTCGACCTGGCCAGCGGGGTACATCACGTCGGCCGAGGGCGCGAAGACGAACTCGACGCCGTACCCGGCGAGCGCCGTGACATCGGCGTCGAGCGTGCGCGGGTAGCGGTCGAGGTCTTCACCCGGCCCGAACTGCAGCGGGTTCACGAAGACCGACACGACGACGACGTCGGCGAGCTCGCGAGCGCGGCGCACCAATGCGAAGTGACCGTCGTGCAGGGCGCCCATGGTGGGCACCAGGGCGACGGATGACCCGCCCGCGCGCTGCTCGGCGAGCAGCCCGCGCAGCTCGGCGATCGTCGACACCACTCGCGTGCCCGTCGTCACCTCGGTCACGCGCCACCTCCCAGCGGCCGGTCGGTGCCGGCCCCGTCGATCGTACCCGTACCCTCGGGCAGCGGTCCGCTGTCGTGGCGCGCGAGGGCGTTCTCGACGCTCGAGCGCACGAGCGATGCGAGCACGGCGCCGGGGCGCGGAATGCCGATGCCGTCGAGCAGGCCGCTCGCCTGGTCGACGATGGCGCTCGAGAACGAGGTCGCCGTGTCGATGGCCTCGCCGTAGGCGGCTCGGTCGGCCTCGGAGACGACGAACGGCTCGCCGCCCATCTCGACGACCAGCGCCTGCCCGATCGGCAGCACGGGGGTCGGCGCGGTGACCGCGAACCAGGTGCCAGGCAGCCGCGCGAGGTCGATGCTCGTGCCCGTGAAACTCATCGCCGGATGCACGGCGAGCGGGATGGCCCCTGCCGCGCGTGCCGGGTCGAGCACCCCGGTGCCCAAGCGCGCGACCGTGTGCAGCACGAGTTGGCCCGGCTGCCAGGTTCCCGCCTCGGCGAGACCGGCGACCAGCGGCGCGAGCTCGTGTTCGGGCACCGCGAGCAGCACGAGCTCGCTGCGCTCGATGATCTCGGGGATCGGCAGCACCGGCACCGACGGCAGCATCGCGGCGGCGCGCTCGCGGCTCGCGTCGGAGACCGCGGCGATGCCGGTGAGTGCGTGGCCGGCGCCCGCGAGCGCCGAGGCGAGCACGGCGCCGACCCGGCCGGCTCCGATCGTGCCGACGCCGAGCCGGCCGGCGCGTTCGGCGCTCACCGGGCGGATCCGTTCCCTGAGCTTGTCGAAGGGAACGGTCGTTGCGCTTCGCTCGCCGGAGGCTCGGCCGCCACGTCGCTTCGCGGCACGCCGGAACCGGCCGCTGCGGGCCCAGGTTCAGCGATCGTCTGCGCCCCCCAGTGGTGCGTGGTATCGCTCGCGGCGCGTTCGACCGCGTCTTCGGCGAGGCGATCGAAGAGCCTCATCGCCTCGCTGCGGTCGACGACGGGCAGCACCGCGCTGACCGGGCCTGCGACCGTGTGCAGGCGGATGCCGGCGAGATCGAGCGCACGATCGACCGGACCGACGGACACTGCGACCGACTGCATGCGCGCGAGCGGCACCAGCGTGAGGCTGCGCACGAGCGCGCCCCTGCGGATGAGCGCGATACCGGCCGTTGCCGCCCAGCCGATGCGTCGCCACGAGAACGGTCGCAACCAGGCCGCTCGCCGCGGCGTGCTCGAGTAGCCTCCGCCGTCGCCGCGGCCGGTGAGGCCGGGAGCCACGAGGGCGTCGACCTCGGCCGCGGCATCGGGCAGCAGCAGCCCGAGCACGCGGTGCACGTCGGCGGCGGTGCCGACCGGCAGCACGAGCGTGCGCTGAGCCGCCTCGTTGGAGGCGCTCACCGAGTGGCCGGCGACGTTGATGCGAAGCGACCACCACCCGAACGGCCGCCAGAACACCCACTGATTGGCTTCGATGGCGTGGATGCGCCCGGGCGGGATGGTCTGGTTGCCCGTCGAGAGCAGCCCGTGGCCGATGCGCACACCGTCGGGCGTGCCTGCGATCGAATAGCGCAACGACTTGGTGATGCGAGACCACATGTAGCTCACGAGGCCGATGGCGGCGGGCACGAAGCTGAAGAGCACCCAAGGCTGGCCCGACGAGACACCGGCGACGATGATCGCCACGAGCACGATCGCCCAGATGGTGGATCCGCCGAGCAGGGTCGAGCCGATGACCCGGCTGAGCGGCAGGTGCACGACCGACTCGGGTGGTGCGAGGGCCGGGTCGAGTTCGGGGGCGAGGAACTCGTCGACGCGGTGCGTCACGAGTTCGCCCGCGCGCGCCGTGAGGGGTGCCGCGGGCGCCGCGGCGGGCGCCGTGGGCGGCGCGGCAGGCGTCGTGGGCGGCCCGGCGAGGGGACCGGCGGGCGCCGTGAGCGGGGCGGCGAGCGGAACCGCGGTATTCGCCGCCGCGGCCTGCGTCGCCGCCTTCTCGGCGCGCGCGCCCGACGCGAGCCGCAGCACGTCGGCACGCAGCCCGTCGGCGAGCGCCGACCCGAGGTATGAGAGCTGCACGTTGGCCGACTGTCCCGCGACCGAGACCTCGAGCTTCGCGGTGCCGAACAGCCGGGCGAAGAGGGGCCGGTTCACGTTGATGCCCTGGATGCGGTCGAGTCGTGCGCTGCGGTGCGAGCGGAACAGGATGCCGCTTCGCACCTCGACCGCTTCGTGCGTCACGCGGAAGGTGTGCATGCGCCACGACAGCCAGAACCCGACGATCACCGCGATGATCAGCACCACGAGTCCGAGGAGCGCCCACCCGACGAGGCCGTTGGTCACGATCGCGCCGACGGGGTCGTTCGCCCACTCGTCCTGCCAGCTGCCGTAGCGTGCATCCAGATCGTCGCGGCTCTCGGGGGCGAAGACCACGAGGAAGAAGTCGACCACCCGTTCGCGCAGGTTCGCGATGATGAAGCCGAGTACGGCGATGAACACGAGTCCCCCGCGCAGCAGCGGGCTCGCCGGGTGCAGCCGATGCCACTCGCCGTCGGCGAGGTTCGTGACCGGTGCCGGGCGTGCGGGTGCGCTCACAACCCGGCCCTGCGTGTCTCGGCGAGCGCGACCAGCTCATCGCGCAGACGGTCGGCCTCTTCCATGGGGATGCCGGGCACGGTGACCGCGGTCGCAGCGGCTGCGGTCACGAACTTGAGGTCGGCGAGCCCGAGCGCTCGCGCGACAGGGCCACGCGTGATGTCGACGAGTTGCATGCGACCATAGGGCACGGCAACCTGCCGCTGGAACATGATGCCCCGGCGGAACAGCAGGTCGTCTTCACGCAGGCGGTACTGGATGGAGCGCACGCGGCGGGGCTCGAGCGCGATGCCGATGAGCGACGCGACGCCGATCGCGATCGCAGCCCACAACCCCCACTGCCAGTCGAACAGGAAGTACACGACGAGCGCGGCGCCGACGAAGACCACCATGCCGATGAGCGAGCCCACGACCTCGACGACCACGTACTTCGGCGAGACCCTCCGCCAGTCGGTGTCGACTTCATGCATGGGCGCGCTCTTCTTTCTCGGTTTCGGTGTCGTCGGGGGGAAGCGTGCAGCACCACTCGGCGACGAGGCCGCCGGCGAGCAGCAAGCCCGCGCCGATCGCGGTCGCGAGCGCCAGCCAGACGGTGCTCGCGGCCGGCACGACGCTGCGGGTGATGAGGAACAGGGTGATGCCGAGGCCGACACCCAGCACGAGGGCGCCGCTCAGGCTGCACGCCTTGGCGAGCACCGCGATGCGCATCGCGCGGAACGGGTCGAGCTGTTTCGTGGCCTTGCCCTTCACCGCCCGGCGGATCGGCCAGGCGAGGGCCACGACGATGACGGCGACGCCGACGAGGGTGATCGCGAGCGAGATCGGCGGCACGAGCGCCTTCGTTCCGGCCGTGACGATGGCGAGGTCGCCGAGGTACCCGATGACGAGCCCACCGAGGGTGAACGCGATGATCGTCGAGGCGCGCGTGCGCTTCATCGGCGCACCACCTCGTCGGATGCCGCGGCACGAAGCTCGGCGACCGGCCCGCGGCCCGCCAGCACCCCGCCGGGTTCGACATCGAGCCACGGTTGCAGCACGAACGCCCGCTGCCACGCGCGCGGATGCGGCAGTTCGAGTCGCTCGTCGGCGAGCTCGCGCCCCCCGAAGTCGATGAGGTCGAGGTCGAGCGTGCGATCGCCCCACCGCTCGTCGCGCACACGGCCGTGCCCGACCTCGAGCCGCTGCAGCAGGTCGAGCAGCGCGTGCGGGTCGAGCGACGTCTCGATGAGGATGACGCCGTTGAGGTACCCGGGCGCGCTGGGGTCGACGCCGGTGGTCTTGATGGCCGCGGTCTCGTAGACCGGCGACACCGCGACGAGCTCGACCCCGTCGCAGTCGGCGAGCTCGCGGGTGGCGGCCGCGATCGTCGCCTCACGGTCGCCGAGGTTCGCCCCGAACGCGATCACCGCGCGGGTCATGGCCGACCTCGCACGATCGTCACCGAGACATCGGTGAAGGGCACCGAGATCGGAGCCTGCGGCTTGTGCACCGTGACCTCGACCTCGTCGACCGCCGCCCAGACGAGCGCGACTCCGGCGACGCGCTCGGCGACCGTCTCGATGAGGTCGACCGGGTCGCGCTCGACCGCGGCGACGACCGCCTCGGCGAGCTCGCCGTAGTGCACCGTGCGTGCAAGGTCGTCGCCCGATGCGGCGGCCGCGAGGTCGACCGCGACCGACACGTCGATGACGAACTCCTGCCCGTCGGCGCGCTCGAAATCGAAGACGCCGTGGTGGGCGCGCACACGCAGGCCGGTGAGGGTGATCCGGTCGACCCGGTCGCCATTGCGCAGTTCAGCCACGTCGTCCACTCTGCCACGCCCCGAGCACGTCGAGCGCACGTCGTGTGCCGCGCACGTCATGCACGCGAACGCCCCACGCCCCGGCCTGCGCCGAGAGCACGCTGACGACCGCCGTGGGCAGGTCGCGTTCGGTGACGGATGCCCCGTCGGGCAGCAGCGCGCCGAGGAACCGCTTGCGCGACGCGCCGACGAGCACGGGCAGTCCCAGCTCGCCGAGCACGTCGAGACGGCCGAGCAACTGCCAGTTCTGCTCGCCGCGCTTCGAGAAGCCGAGCCCCGGATCGAGGATCAGGCGCTCGGGCGCAACGCCCGCGGTGACGAGCGAGTCGACCCGGGCCGCGAGCTCGTCGCGCACCTCGACGGCGACGTCGTCGTACGCCGAGAGCGAGTCCATGCGATCGGAGTGGCCGCGCCAGTGCATCGCCACGTACAGGGCCCCGGTGTCTGCGGCGACCCGGCCCATCGCGTCGTCGGCGAGCCCTGCCGAGACGTCGTTGATGATCTCGGCGCCGGCCTCGACCGAGGCGAGCGCGGTCGCCGCTCGCATGGTGTCGACGCTGACGCGGATGCCGCGACTCGCGAACTCCTGCACCACCGGGATCACCCGGCGCAACTCCTCATCGGGTTCGACCCGCGCCGCGCCCGGACGTGTCGACTCTCCCCCGACGTCGAGGATGTCGGCGCCCTCGTCGATGAGCTCGAGCCCGTGCGCGACCGCGGCTTCGGCGTCGAACCAGCGACCGCCGTCGCTGAACGAGTCGGGAGTGACGTTCACGACGCCCATCACGAGGGTCGTGGCGTCGGACTCACGCACCGCGGCCGCCGATCAATGCCATGATCTCACCCCGCGCCGCGGGCTCGGCAAGCGCGCCTCGGCTGACGATCGTGACTGACGAGCTGCGTTCCTGCCGCGGACCGCGCGTCGTCACGCAGCGATGCTGCGCGTCGAGCACGACGAGCACGCCCTTGGGGGCGAGGCCGGCGACGAGCGCGTCGGCGATCTCTTCGGCGAGCCGCTCCTGCAACTGCGGGCGCGAGGCGAGCGTGTCGATGACGGCCGGGATGCGACCGAATCCGACGATGCGCTCGCCGGGCAGGTAGGCGACGTGCGCGGTGCCGACGAACGGCAGCAGGTGGTGCTCGCACACCGACCGGAAGGCGAGGTCGCGCAACACCACCACGTCAGAGGTCGTCGGCCCGCCCGCATCGGCCACGCCCACCGGCACGGTGTCGGCGAGGTGGGTCAGTGGGTCGACCTCGAGCCCGGCGAAGAACTCGGCGTACGCCTCGGCGACGCGCTGCGGCGTGCGCTCGAGCCCGGGCCGGTCGGGGTCTTCACCGATGGCGAGCAGGATCTCGCGCACGGCGCGCTCGATGCGCTGCGCATCCACTGCTGCCATGGAACCCCTCTCGGGTCGACGACCGATTACGCGGTCGCGGGGCGCGGGTTCGAGCGCGGTGAGCGCGCGGCGGCGGGCTCATCGGCAGCCGAATGACCCGAATCGACGCCGCCGTCGACGGCGCCCTGATCGATCGGCGCCTTCTCGGTCGGGAACTCGATCGGCGGGATGTCGCTGACCGGACGGTTGTCGCTCGAGAGCCACTGCGGGCGCTCGGGGAGCTTCTTCACGTTCGTGAAGATCTCGGCGATCTGCTTGTGGTCGAGCGTCTCGTTCTCGAGCAGTTCGGCGGCGAGCCGGTCGAGGATCTCGCGGTTGTCGTTGAGCACCTGCCACGCCTCGTCGTGCGCCTGCTCGATGAGGCCGCGCACCTCGGCGTCGACCTTCTCGGCGATGCGCTCGGAGTAGTCGCGCTGGTGGCCCATGTCGCGGCCGAGGAAGACCTCGCCCTGCGACTGCCCGAGCTTCACGGCGCCGACGTTCGCACTCATGCCGTATTCGGTGACCATCTTGCGGGCGGTCGACGTGGCCTTCTCGATGTCGTTCGAGGCGCCGGTCGAGGGGTCGTGGAACACGATCTCTTCGGCGACCCGGCCGCCCATGGCATAGGTGAGCTGGTCGAGCAGCTCATTGCGGGTGATCGAGTACTTGTCTTCGAGAGGCATGACCATGGTGTAGCCGAGCGCGCGACCGCGCGGCAGGATCGTGATCTTCGTCACCGGGTCGGTGTAGTTCATCGCCGCAGCAGCGAGTGCGTGGCCGCCCTCGTGGTAGGCCGTGATGAGCTTCTCCTTGTCTTTCATGACGCGGCTTCGACGCTGCGGGCCGGCGATGACACGGTCGACCGCCTCGTCGAGGGCGCGGTTGTCGATGAGCTGCGCGTTCGAGCGAGCCGTGAGCAGTGCTGCCTCGTTGAGCACGTTCGCGAGGTCGGCGCCCGTGAAGCCCGGCGTCTTGCGCGCGAGCACCTCGAGGTCGACGCCCTTCGCGAGGGGCTTGCCCTTGGCATGCACCTCGAGGATCTTCTGGCGGCCCTTGTGGTCGGGCGCGTCGACGCCGATCTGGCGGTCGAAGCGGCCGGGACGAAGCAGTGCGGGGTCGAGGATGTCGGGACGGTTCGTCGCCGCGATGAGGATGACGTTGGTCTTCGGGTCGAAGCCGTCCATCTCGACGAGCAGCTGGTTGAGGGTCTGCTCGCGCTCGTCGTGCCCGCCGCCGAGGCCGGCGCCGCGGTGCCGGCCGACCGCGTCGATCTCATCGACGAAGATGATGGCCGGCGCGTTCTGCTTGGCCTGGTCGAAGAGGTCGCGAACACGGGATGCACCGACACCGACGAACATCTCGACGAAGTCCGATCCCGAGATCGAGTAGAACGGCACGCCGGCCTCACCCGCGACGGCGCGGGCCAGCAGGGTCTTGCCGGTTCCGGGAGGGCCGTAGAGCAGCACGCCCTTGGGGATGCGGGCACCGACCGCCTGGAACTTCGCGGGCTCCTTCAGGAACTCCTTGATCTCGTGCAGCTCTTCGATGGCCTCTTCGGCGCCGGCGACGTCGTCGAACGTCACCTTCGGGCTCTCTTTCGAAACGAGCTTGGCCTTCGACTTGCCGAACTGCATGACGCGGTTGCCGCCGCCCTGCATGCCCGACAGCATGATCCAGAAGAAGAGGCCGATGAGCACGAGCGGCAGCAGGATGCCGAGCATCGAGAGGAACCAGTTGGGCTGGGGCACTTCGTCGTTGAAGCCGTCGGCCGGGTTCGCCTGGTCGATCGCGTTCACGACGTCTTCGCCGCGGGGCGTGACGTAGTAGAACTGCACCTGCGTGCCGAGGTCGCCTTCGGCCTCGCTCAGCGTGAGGTCGACGCGGTTCTCGCCGTCGACGATCTTCGCGGCCGAGACCTTGCCGTCGCTGAGCAGCTCGAGGCCCTCTTGCGTCGAGACCTCACGGAAGCCCGACGCGGTGATGAGGCTCGAACCGATCCACACGGCGACGATGGCGAGCAGGATGTAGATGATCGGCCCGCGCAGGATCTTCTTCATGTTCATGGTGTTGCAAGGCTACCCCGCCCTAACTGTGCGTCGGCTTCCTGTTCGCTGAGGGCGCGAGCCGCCGGTCGAGTAGGCGCGCAGCGCCGTATCGAGACCACACCGGGTCTCGATACGCTCCGCTACTCGACCGACGAGCTGTTATGAGTAGACGTGCGGCGCCAGGATCGCGATGTCGCGCAGGTTGCGATAGCGCTCGGCGTAGTCGAGGCCGTAGCCGACGACGAATTTGTTTGGGATGTCGAAGCCGAGGTATTTCACGTCGACCTCGACCTTGGCGGCGTCGGGCTTGCGCAGCAGCGCGCAGATCTCGATCGACGCGGCGCCGCGCGACTCGAGGTTGCCGAGCAGCCAGTGCAGGGTGAGCCCCGAGTCGATGATGTCCTCGACGATGAGCACATGACGGCCGGTGAGGTCGGTGTCGAGGTCTTTCACGATGCGCACGACGCCGCTCGACTGCGTGCCGGCACCGTACGACGAGACCGCCATCCAGTCCATGCTCACGTGCGGGCGCAGCTCACGGGCGAGGTCGGCCATGACCATGACGGCGCCCTTCAGCACGCCGACGAGCAGCAGGTCTTGACCGTCGTAGTCGGCCTCGATGCGCCGGGCGAGTTCGGCGAGCTTCGCGTGGATCTCGGCTTCGGTGACGAGCACCTCGGTGAGGTCGGCGTCGATCTCGTTCGCGTCCATGCATCGATCCTAAAGGTGGGGCGCCTGGTTGCCTCAGCTCAGTGGTCGTGCGGCAGCACGGCGGTCGAGCCGGTCGTCGAAAGCACGACGTGACGACCGGCACGCGTGGCACGGATGCCCCCCGGCAGGTCGATCGGCCCCTGGCCGTGCCAGTCGGTGACGAGCCGGGCGACCTCGAGGGTCTGCGCCCTGGTGAGCGAGACGCCGAACTCGCTCGCGACGACGTGGCGGATGATGCGCTGGCGCAGTGCAGCGGGGTTCGCCGCGAGCACCCCGACCGACATCGCGATGCCGGCCTCGGCCGGCTCGCAGATCTCCTCGATGAACTCGTCGATCTGCTCGGTGAAGGCGGCCTCGTCTTCGCGCAACTGCTCGGCCGTGCGCACGAGCGCCTCGGCGACGCCCGGACCGAGTTCGGTCTCGAGCGCAGGCAGTACCCGCTCGCGCACGCGCACGCGCGCGTAGGAAGGATCGGAGTTGTGCGGGTCGTCCCACGGTTCGAGGCCCGCGTCGAGGCACGCCTGCCGGGTGGTGGCACGCCGGATCGAGAGGATGGGCCTCGCGTAGCGCCCCGCGCGGGCGGGCATGCCCGACAGGCTCGCGGTTCCCGAGCCCCGGGCGAGGCCCAACAGCACGGTCTCGGCCTGGTCGTCGAGCGTGTGGCCGAGCAGCACGATTGCGGCGCCGGTCTCTTCGGCGACGGCGTCGAGCGCGGCGTACCGCGCAGTGCGAGCGGATGCCTCGGGCCCGCCCTCACCCGAAACATCGACTCGCCGCACCACAACGGGGTCGAGCCCGAGCTCGCGGGCCTGTCGCGCGGCGCGCGCCGCGACATCCGCCGACCCCGCCTGCAACCCGTGGTCGACGATCACCGCACCCGCACGCCACCCGGCGCGCGGCGCCTCGAATGCGGTCGCCGCCGCGAGCGCGAGCGAGTCGGCCCCGCCCGACAGCGCGACGAGGGCGAGTGGCCCCGTCGGTCGAGTGGTCGGGGAAGCCGGCGTATCGAGACCAGAGGCTGTGGTCTCGATACGCGTCGCCTCCGGCGGCGCTACTCGACCGGCGGGAGCGAGCACGGCGCGCACCGCACGACGCATGTCCGCGATCGGCGGCGTCAGGCGCGGGCGTCGCGCCGTGGCGGCATCCGTGGGCTCGTCGGAAGGCATCAAGTAACCTTATTCCGCGCGCCGCGGGCGCCGAAGCTTCCAGACTGAGGAGAACCACATGGGCGAGTACGCCGCCGTCATCGAGATCCCGAAGGGGAGCCGCAACAAGTACGAGGTCGACCACGAGACCGGCCGGGTGTTCCTCGACCGGGTGCTCTACACGAACTTCGTCTACCCGACCGACTACGGCTTCTTCGAGAACACGCTCGGCGACGACGGCGACCCGCTCGACGTGCTCGTGCTCACCCAGTACGCGCTGTTCCCCGGCGTCGGCGTGACGGTGCGCCCCGTCGGCGTGTTCCACATGACCGACGACGGCGGCGGCGACGCGAAGGTCATCGCGGTGCCCGCGGGCGACCCGCGCTGGAACCACATCCAAGACGTGAACGACATCCCCGAGTTCACCCGCAAAGAGATCGAGCACTTCTTCGAGCACTACAAAGACCTCGAGCCCGGCAAGTGGGTCAAGACCGAGGGATGGGCCGACGCGGCCGAGGCCGAGTCGCTCATCGCCAAGGCGATCGAGGCGTACCCCGGTCACTGACCGGGTTTCACGAGCGAGCGGATGCCCCGGGGCATCCGCTCGTTTCGTCTTCTCGGGGTTGCGACTCCCCGCGGGACGAGGTCAGGCGGGGCGGGCGGCCGCCGAGGGCGAGCCCCAGATGAAGTACTCGCGCACGGGCACGCCCTCACGCGGGGCCTCGAGGATGCGTCCCCCGCCGAGGTAGATCGCGACGTGATAGTAATCGCCGCCCGAGCCCCAGAAGAGCAGGTCGCCGCGCTGGATGCTGCCGAGCGACACGGCCTTTCCGCGACGTGCGAGGGTGTAGTACTGGTTCGTCGCCGAGTGCGTGCCGATGCTGATGCCGGCTGCGGCATATGCCGCCCTCGTAAGGCCCGAGCAGTCCCACACGTTCGGGCCGGCGCCGCCGAGGCGGTAGCGCTCGCCGAGCTGCTGGCGTGCGAACCAGATGGCCGTCTCGACCGCGTTCGAGTTCGGTGGGGCGGGGGCCGGTCGGGGCGGGGGTGCAGGGACAGGCGCCGGTGCCGGTGCCGCAGGCGAGGTGTCGCCGCCCGCGCGGGGCGGCGTCGCGGCGTCGGCCGCCGCGTCGGCTCGGGCCTCTGCCTCGGCGCGCAACCGCTCCTGCTCCTGCTCCTGCGCCCGCCGCAACGCCTCTTCGGCGGCTTCACGGGCGAGCCCTTCGGCACGACTGCGTTCGAGGTCGGCGGTGGTGTCTTTCAGCGTCGCGAGCTGCGCATAGAGCTCGGTCGAGCGCACCTCGGCTTCGGCGACCGCTGAGAGTGCGGCATCCGCTGCCGATCGCGCCTCGTCGGCGCGCTGCTCGGCGACGCCCGCGAGCCGTTCGCGCTGCTCGGCCGCCTCGGCGGCCTGTTCGCGCAGCGCGTCGGCCGCGTTGCGGTCGGCCAGCGCCTGCTCGTAGACGCCCTGCGACTGCTCGCCGAGCTTCGACGCCATGCCGAGTTGCCGCAGCAGTCCGTCGGCGGCCGCGGCGTCGGCCCCGCCGAACATGAGCTCGGAGTTGAGGTCGCGTCCGGCGGTTCGAGCGAGGTGGGCGGCCAAGAGACCCGCGCGCATCTTCGAGATCTCGGCGACCGCGTCGGCCTCGGCGGCCTGTGCGCCGAGGGTGCGCTCGCGCTCGGCCGCCCGGTCGCGCGCGTCGATCGCCTGCCGCCACGCCTCGTCGGCCATCTGCGAGGTCTGCACCGCGGCGTCGGCCGACCGCTGCAGGCCGGCGAGCAACTCGCCGAGTCGACCGATCTCGGCCTGCTTCGTGGACTCGTTCTGCTTGGCCTGCTCGATCTCGCTCCACGACGGGTAGTCGGGCTCGGCGGCGGCCGGCGGCCCCACGAGCCCGACCGACGCGGTGACGGCGCCGACGGCGCCGACGGCCACGGTCGAGAACACGGTGACGGGCTTCACCCGCGAAATCGGCCGGGTGCGGTGCTCAGCCAAGGTAGACCCCGCGAGCAGACATGAACGGCACCGGGTTGATGCGGCTCCAGCCGTCGTACACCTCGAAGTGCAGGTGGCAGCCTGTCGACGCGCCGGTCGTGCCGCTCGCGGCGATCTGCTGGCCGGCGTTCACCCACTGGCCGTAGCCGACGAACAGCCCGCCCGGGCGAATGTGCGCATACCCGGTCGAGACACCGCCGCCGTGGTCGATCTTGATGAAGTTGCCGTAGCTGCCCGACCAGCCCGCGTAGGTCACGGTGCCACTGTTCGCGGCATAGATGGGAGCGTCGCACCCGGTGGCGAGGTCGGTGGCGTAGTGGAAGCTGTTCGAGCAGTATCCGCCGCCGCAGATCACCTGGCGCGGCCCGTAGCTGCCCGAGATCCAGCCGTAGGCGGGCTTCGCCCAGCCCGACGTCACGACCGTGCCCGGCGAGCCGTTCTTGATCGCCTCCTGGCGGCGGCGCTCCTCTTCCTTGCGCCGGCGCTCCTCTTCGGCCTTGCGCACGCGCTCGCCCTCTTGGTAGGCGGCGGTCGTCTTGGCCTCGGCGTCTTTCAGGAACTTCAACTGCTCGTCGAGTTCGATCTTCCTCGCCTCGGACTCCGCCAGCGCCGCCTCGGCCGCGGCCTGCGCCGCCTGCGCCGCGGCGAGTGCCTCTTCGGCGGCGATGCGCAGCTTCTCGCGCTCACCTCGGGCGACGGCGGCCTGGTCGCTGAGCGACTGGGCCGAGTTGCCCTTCTCTTGCGCGGCTTCGTAGATGCCGCTCGTGCGCTCGACCATCTTGCTCATGTTGCCGAGCTTCGAGAGCAGCACATCGGTGGCGCTCGAGTTGCCGGCTTCGAGGAACAGGTTGACGCCGAGGTCGCTGCCGCCGGCACGGTAGAGCTGTGCGGCGACTTGGCCGGCGTTGCGTTCGGCCTCGGCGGCCTCGGCAGCGGATGCATCGGCCTCGGCCTGGATCGTCGCCGCCCGCTGCACGGCGTCGTCGTACTTCTGCTGCGCGACGAAGAGCTCTTCGGTGCGGCGCTCGGCTTCGAGGCGGGTCGCTTCGACGTTGGCCGCGAGTTCGGCGATCAGTGCGGTGATCTGTTTGACCGCGGCGGCGCCCGCCGCCGTGTCGGCCTTGGCGGCCTGCACCTCTTGCCACGTGGGGTAGTCGGCGGCGAAGGCCGGCTGCGGAGTCGCGACCGCCTGCCCGGTGAGCGCGATCGCGACGACCGCGAATCCCGCGACCAGCCGGCGCGCGAACCGGCCTCGGGCGCCCGCACGGCGACGGCTCGTTCGGGCGCGGGTTGGCGGCGTGCTGACTGTGGTGCGGTCCATGGTTCCCCGTCCACGCGGGCGGCTCGTCCCCGCGCTCCTCACTCTCGCTTGGGCATTCGCAGCCTTCACGATAGGTGCGCCCTGCATGGATTCCGGGCATTGTCGAGGGCGTGTGGCGGATGCCCCGGGGTCGGGGCCGGGGCATCCGCTTCGCTCGTTTCTCGCTCGTCGTTCGTTCGTTTTGGTTCGTTTTGCCAACTCGCGGATTCTTACGTATGCTTGGCTCTCGGTGGTTCTGCCCAGGCATGACCTCCGGCCCCATCGTTTAGTGGCCTAGGACACCGCCCTTTCACGGCGGCAGCACGGGTTCGAATCCCGTTGGGGTCACTGCACGACATACAATTGAACAGCCTGGTGTTTGCGAACACCACGAGGCCCTGTAGCGCAGTTGGTTAGCGTGCCGCCCTGTCACGGCGGAGGTCGCGGGTTCAAGTCCCGTCAGGGTCGCTCAGGCGACAAGCCCTTTCCCTTACGAGAGAAGGGGCTTTCTCCTTATTCGAGGCAGTTATCGTCTCGAGGCTCTGTAGCTCAGTTGGTAGAGCGTTCGACTGAAAATCGAAAGGTCACCGGATCGATGCCGGTCGGAGCCACACTCAAAACCCCCGGTTTACCGGGGGTTTTCTCGTGTCAGCGGGAGACTCCGCCGGGGTCGCGCCGAGGCTGTGCCATTAATGTGCCATTAAGGTCGGCGGGGGTCCGCCGTCTGGTTCGCCGCGATGGTTCGCCGCCCGCGCTCTTGAGTGCGTTGTTCAGTGCTGCGCCGGTGCGGAGCGCGACGCCCTCGCGGGCTCGCGAGTAGCGCTCGGTGACCTGCAGGCTCGAGTGCCCGAGGGTCGCCTGAACGTCGGGTGCGCTGGCGCCGGCGTCGAACAGGATCGTCGCGAACGTGTGCCGCAGGTCGTGGATGCGCAGGTCGGGTCGGCCGATCGCCTCGCGCAGCATCTCCCAGTCGGCGCCGCGGCGCGCATTGTGGTTGGTAAGCCGCCCGCCGTCGGGTCCGGCGAACAGCAGGTCGCTCGACTGCTTGCCGCGGGCGGCCGCCTCGGCGTAGGGACGCAGCGCATCGATCAGCGGGACGTCGCGGGACTTGTGGCTCTTCGGCGACTGCTCGATCAGCTCGCCGCGTTGCCCAGGACTCAGCGACCGGCTGACGCGGATGATGCCGCGCTCGAAGTCGACGTCGCCGACGCGCAGCGCGGTCGCCTCCCCCGCCCGCATGCCCGTGTAGACGAGCGCCGCGAGGTAGCCGCGATAGGCGCCCTCGGGAACGAGGTCGAGCAAGACGCGAATCTGGTCAAGGGTGAGCGCGCGGGATACCGGCGAGATGGACTCGCGCATGCTCGGTCGCTTGACCTCGCGCGCCGGGTTGTAGTCGATGAACCGCGAACGGCGCGCGCCATCGAGCAGACGTGACAGGACGGCGAGCGCATCATTCTTGGCGGATGCTCCGCCCGACCACGCCACCATCGCCGACTCGATCATCGGCGAGGTGATGTCCTCGAGCCGATGCCTGCCCAGACTCGGCTTCACGCGAAGTCGCCAAGCCACGCCGTAGCTGCGCGCGGTCGCCGGGCGCACGGACGATTCGATCGCCGGCCAGTACTTCTCGTGCCACTGCTCGAGCGTCATCGAACCGTTCGGGTTTCGACCGGCAACCATCTTCGCGAGCTCGCGCTTCGCCTCGGCCACTGTGAGGAACGTTCGGGATCGCTCGGCCGCGCCGCCCTCGACGCTCGGGCCGACGACGCGGATCTGGTAGCGCTGCCGGTCGGCGCGCCAGCGGATGCCCTCGGGCAGCGGCCGACCCGTGCGCGGATCGACCCGCGACGGGGTGTCTTTCGTCGGCCGTCCGGCCATCAGTGTTCCGTGCCGCCCCGGGCGAGCAGCTCGTCGATCGTGTCGGCGCTCCACAGCAGGTGCTTGCCCATGCGCGCATCGGGCTCGGGAATCAGCCCATCGTGGCGCAGCTTGTCAAAGCTCGAGACCGGGATGCGACACCGCTCGGCCGCCTCGACTCGGCTCAGATACTCGACCCTCCACGCAGTGTCGACCATGACGCTCCCCCTCGACCCATCGGCCGCCGGCTGGCATCTCGTGCATGCCGACCCACGCGCGGCTATTTGCAAGTACCTGAGATTATCACTCCACGCGGGTTTCGGCAAGTACCTGAGTTGTGGCTAGACTCGAGCCATGGGCCTTCCCGAACCGTCCCCATGGGCGAACCAGTCGCACGATGGACTGCTCGACGCGACCGACCTCCCCGACGGCTGGCACCTCCCGCACCGTTTCCCCGGCGAGCGGAGCGACGACCCGAGCGCGCAGATCGATGAGCTCCTCGGCTACAACGACTGGGCGAATAGCGAGGAGCAGGTCCAGGGCCAGCAGGAGTCCGATCAGAACGAGACGATCGACGGCCGCTGGCGCTACCTCGAGCACGAGGCTACGCGCACGCGCGTGATGATCCGCCTGCAGCGTCAACTCTTCGCCGTGCCCGAGGAGATCCGCATCACGGGCGTGATCTACCTCCCCTGGCGCCCGGGCGACCCGATCACGAGCCAGCTCCTTCGCGAGCTCCCGACCGCCCGCATCGAGGCCGCGATCAACAAGCGCCTCTTCGCAATGAAGCGCACCGAGACGATCACGGGCGGCAAGATCGTGCTGCCCTCGGGCCGAAAGGTCAGCGAGCGCGACCTGCTCAAGCCCCTCGGCGATCCGAAGAAGGTGCCCGATTTCTACGAACTGGTCGCGCTGCAGCACGGCCGGCTCACCCAGCAGGGCGACCCGAACCCGAGCGCGACGATGGCGCAGATCAACGGCGTCGCCCTCTCGACCGCGCAGGGTTGGATCACGAAAGCGCGCGACCGCGGGTTCCTCCCGCCCGGTCGCCGTGGGCGGGCGGGATAACTCCACAACGGAGACGGAGGCCCGCACATTCTGGGGCAGCTCCGCAACGAGGCAACGCGGATCGCGCGTGGAGGGCCACCTGATCGCGGCTACCGGACAGGGCGAGCCGTTTCAATGGGCGCGCCCCTAGGGGCGCGCACAACGCATGGCGCGAAACGATTCAGACCTATCGCGAGCGATACGATCCTTCGGAAGATCCGCAAGGAACGTACAGCTCAGGGCTAATGGACCTTCTGGAAGACGAGGCGTAGCACTCGGGCGCATCGATCGACCGGGTCGCGCGCGGCGGCGCGCCTCAAGGGGGCGGCAGTCAGTCTTCGTGAAGCAAGTAGCCCTTCTCTCGCGCTGCCATCACGAGCGGCCCGAGCTCTTCGGAGGAGAGTGACGAACTGAGGCTCTCCACTAGTTCACGGAGCTGGTACGCCAGCATCATGTTGTTCGGTTCAGTGTTCGAGACCCGTTCCGTCAAGAACGCAACGAGCGCCGATCCGTGCGCGTCGAGCGCCTCGGTGGGGATGTCGATGCTCAGATTGTCCGGGTCCAACCCCGGCGCGCGATCGCGGAACGTGACGATCCCCTCCGGAATGCGTGCTCCGAGCAGGGGAATGACGTCGGCCCACGCAGCCAGCTCCGCTGCGTCGGGGTCCCGGGGAACACCGTTCAAGCGATCTTCCAAGTGACCTCGCAACCAGGTCACCCAGGCGGTCTCTCCGTCTTCGGCACCGGAAGCCAGCTCTTGGGCGACCTCCTGCGCGAAGCGGGGCGCGTGCACGCCGCCCTGAGCGGTGACGCTCGCGAAACACAGTCCTCTGCGCTCAGCGGCTGAGATTCCTGCGCTTATGGCGATGGACGCGGCCAGCGAGAGGAACCGCTGAATCAGCGCTTCATCATCAAGGTCGGATAGCCGCTCCCACATGCTCAAGAGTGCGGTGAACATGCCGTTCTGCAGCATCCGGTCGTTGATGCGGGCCCCGTAGAGATATGCCTTCCAGGTTCCGACCATGGTGGTTGGGTCGGTGAACAGCGGGATCACGCTGTCGGTGGTGAAGGCTTCGTCGGCAGCGAAAAGGAAGAACAGCTCGCGGGCTACGGCAGGAGCAGTCGCTGCCACCAAATTCGGTAGTGCAAGCAGTGTCCGGAGTGCCGCAGTTTCGTGGTCGTTCAGGCCACCCCAGCCGTCGCGGTCGCTGCGCCAGCGTCGGTCGATCTCTGTCAGCCAATACGTCGCGAGTTCGCCAGGCCAGGAGTTCAGAGCGAGCATCGGCCCGTCGTATCCGATGGGGAACGCGTTCTCGTCGTCCTCGTTCTTCGCGAGAAGACCTTGTGCAAGGTTTCGCAAACGATTGGCGGAGGTGGATGCACCGGAGTCGACGATCTGGCGGATCTGGCCGAGTAGGAATTGCGCCACCGGCCGGGGAGAGCCGGCGAGCAGCGCATCTTGGGACAGCGCCTCGATGACGCTCAGCCTCGCCGGCTCAGTCATGACAGCCTCGGCCCAGCCGGAGACAATCGCGTTCCGAATCTGTCCTTGCTTCTTGTGGTCAAGCGAGTGCAGCGCTTCCAGGAGTTGGAGACCGGATGCAGGGTCTTCGCTGGCCGCACGACCGAAAAGGTCGAGCGCGTCGTCCCACGTGGGCTCGTTGAAGTTGCGTTCGGTGTAGTCGCGAGCCAAAACTGAACTCAGAGCAGCGTCAGCCCCGTCCGACGTGACCATCCCCACGAAGTCCTCAGGTTCCATGGGAAGAACCCCGCCCCAGGTGCCGGTGCTGACCGTGAAATCTTGGTCGGGCGCTTCTCGTTCCGCGAAGTTGGGGTACTCGGCCCGGATCGCAGCGAGTTCGGCTGCCGCTTCAGCCCATTCCGGTGCCGCGCGGGTGATCCAGATCAGGACGTTGAACTTGCTGTAGGCGATATGCCGGTCCACGTCATCGACCCCCGCGGGGAACCGTGGGCCTCGCCGCACTGCCTCGAGAAGCGCCGCCAGCGATGCGGCGCTTGCCTCAGCAACCGTACCTGCGAGTATCCGGAACACTTCATGCTTTACCCCACCCAGGAAGGTGGCATCCCGGTCCGTCACCCAGGCGACCTTGTCATCCGCGGAACGGTTGGTGTCTTCGGCAATGAGATGAAGTGCAAGTCTGCGGAACAGGACGCGGTCGAACAGCCACCACCGGTCTGGCAGATCGGGCGCGTCGTCGAGCAAACGCTCTCCGACGATCCGGAGCCCGTCAATCATGGAGTCGATGTGGTGGATGCGATGCTGCGGCTGGTCCTCGATCCGGCTTCTGCTGAAGCGGAAACTGGCGTGCTCACTCGCTCCGTTGTACGCGGCGACAAGGTCGTATGCGCTGTGGAGTGCCTCTTCGAAGAAGCTGAGGGTTCGTGGGTCGCCAGAGTCTGCAGATATCGCGTGCTCGGTCACGATTTTGTGCAGGTCTCGCGGGTTAAGGGGCCATCCGAGGTCGGCGCTCGGCGGATAGTTGCTGTCGTTATCTGAGAGCCATCCCCGCTCCAGCACGAGGTAGGGGCGCAGCACGGACCGGACTATGGCACGAGTGTTCGACATTCCGTCGCGCGCGAAGCGGTGCGCGGAACCCGGATCTCCGGGGGCGGTACGTCCTTCGATGGAGGTCATCAAGAGCACTCGCCATCGTGAGCCGCGGTCGGGATTGATGCGGAAGAGCGCTTCCGTCGCGAGCGCGACGGAGAAGAGCAAATCGTCGGAGAATCGTCGTCCCAGGCGCTGCACCGTGTGGAGGGCGAGATCGCTCGTCTCGGGGTTCTCGATGAAGGTGGAGTACCAATGTGCGAGGACGCTGCTCGGAGGGGAGGCGGGGCCTCCTTGGAAGAGAGCCTTGAAGATGTCGGTGCCCTCGAGCCATCGCAGCCAGCGATGCTCGGTCGCATGCAAGGCGAAGCGTCGCGCTCCCTCCTCGGTTTCGATCTGGGAGATGAGGTAGTCGCGCTCGGGCAGCGGGAGGGTCGTCGAGTCTCCGTTGATGATCTCCCGGACCCGAGCGTCGTGTTCGAGCGCTCCCATCCTGGCGCGTTGCGCCCAGGTAGTCAGAGCGTCTTCGAGATTGCCGTGGTCGCGTTCACCGCGGAGCGTGTAACGGATGGGAGTGATCTCGAGATGTTCCCACTTCGGATCGTCCCCGTCATTGGTGAACGCGTACCGGCGGGTATTGGAGGGGAGCCCGAGCGCGAGGTACCGCATGATGGTGTCCTCGTGGCTGTACCCGACGAACACTACTGTGCGCTTGTCGAACATCGGCAACAGGAACCGCGTAGCCCATGCCTCTGTGATGTAGGCGCGGCCGAAGTCTCGATCCGTGACAATCAGCTCATCGGGCGGGCGACGCACGGACCCGTGCAAGTACACCAGCCCGGCATAATCGGAACCAATGGGGAGTGCGGGGCTATGCCAGACATCGGCGGGGTTCACACCAACGGCGGCGGCGGCACTTTCGAGGTGAAGGTCGAAGTTCGTGGTGACGACCCGAAACTTCCCGCTCGTCGCCGCCAGCTGCGCGATGGCAGTGTGGGCGGGATTGAATGCCGGAGTTCCACTCTGTATTTCGTCGCGCACATGGCGTCGGGTGTCGAAACCCTCGGGAAGCGAACCGAGGAAGAAGTCGAGCCCGCCGTCATTCGAGAACGGCACCCCCGCCTTCTCCGCCATGGCCTTGGCGAGACCCTCAAACGAGGGCAGGTTCGACGGCGGTCCCATCGAAGCTCCGGCGCCGACAAAGAATACCAAGTCGCCATCTGCGTGGGCGTCGACAACCGGCTGCGGGATCTCAACATCCCCCGTGATCCACACTGCAAGCCCCCCTCAAGATGCTGACTCGCTCAACAGTCTCCGCGAGGCGTCTGCGCCGCGATGAAGTCGGCCGCAGCGCGAGCTCAATCGTAGCCACCACCCTGCGACACCCCGACCCTCCACCGTGGCGCGCCGACGCAGAGAGGGCCGCTTCGGTACGCACGAACCGTCCCCCGGCGGCCACTACCTGCTGAGGGAATGACTGCGCGCATGGACCGAGAGTCGTTCATTTGCGCGTCCGTCATCATGATACTGTGACCGACGATTCAAACGACCGCTTCCAACTCGCGGCCGCAGCAACCACGCGGCTAGTGTCGCAGTGCGTTGCCCACGCCGAGCGCGTCTCGGCGAAGCTGAACGACCGCATCGCTGCAGCTGCTACCTCCAGCCCCTGTCGACTCGACGAGGCCCGCGCTCTAAACGGTGAGCACCTGCTGGCGTTCAAGCAGCTTCTCGAGCACGTCGAGACTATGTGCAATGCGATGGTCTCCCACCTAACCGGACTCAAGCACCTTCTGAGTGACGAGATGTTCCACCCACTTCCGGCCATGGTGATTGCCCGCGCCATCGCCGAGGTCGCCGCATCGACATCTTGGATGTTGCACCCCGGGTTGTCCTCGGACGAGCGCGCGGCCCGGGGTTACGCGACGATGTTCGCAATCGTGCAGCGGAGCATCACCGACGCGCAGCCGTCGGACGTGGCTCGCATGAAGGAGCTTCGGGAGGAGCTGGTCAAGCACCTGCGCAAGCCCGGCGGCGATCTGACGGTTGAGCGGGGCAACAAGCACGGCGTCATCCAGGAGTACGTCGCGCAGATAACGGTCGGCCGAGGTCACAACAAGGCGCGAGCGAAGGTTGCGGTCAACTACTCGCAACGCATCGAGCAAGAGATCCCTGATATCGGGCCGCTCTACAAGGCGATGTCCGGAGTCGCCCACGGAACGCAGACCGCGATCACAACGTCATGGAGCACACCAGATTCGTACGCGAGGCTTATTGGCCACGTTGCCAGCGCGAGCACCGAGGCATGGTCCCATGCCCTGCACGACTGGGTCGGAGCCAGCGCGGGCCGCTTCCTCAACGAGACCGATCGGCAGAACATTCTGCTTTCGATACCTGAAGCGACTCGGGCCCGAGCCATAGCCAAGTTCGCAGCAATGGTGCTTTCTGATGGTGGTCCTGGCACAAAGTGATCCGCCGGAGTCACGTCCGCTACGCCGACAGCGCGAGTGCCGAGAACCCGGCGACGTTCGTTGGCACGCATGCGACCCTTACCGCGCATGGAGCGTAAGGGGATCCGTCAACGCACAATTGCCCAATCGTCGCAGGCTGCTGAGCAGCAAAAGCAGGCACCACGCAGAGTACCCGTGCGGACTGCTTACCGGTTGCCGCATCTCGACACCCGCGTCATTACCCATTTCAGTGGTGCGAATGGACGTATGCTACCGTAGGTAGTTGCAAGAACCTGAGCTAGCTCGGAGGAAGGCGATGAAGGGTGGCGTGATCCTGTACCGGGGTTCCGGGGCCGACGCGCGCCGCTACCTCGAGTCCGATCGCTCACGTGCCGACGACTACTACCTCGAAGGCGGCACGGCGCTGGCCGAGTTCTCCGTTGTCGACGGCAGCGGCGACCTGATCGGCGAGGGCGCGCTCGCCCCTGACCAGTACGCCCAGTGGGTCGACTGGATCAACCCGCTCACCGGCGAGTCGATGGGAACGCCCCGCCAAGCTGGCGACGCTCGTCACGGATCGCCGCGGTTCGCCGAGATGGTCGTCAACGCGCCGAAGTCGCTGTCGATCGCCTCGGCGCTGCACCCCGAGGTATCCGATGCTCTCGACGCGGCGCAACGCGACGCCGTCGCCGAGATTCGCGTCTGGCTCGGCCAGCACTCGGTCACCCGCGTCGGCCCGCGCGGGGCGCAACGCGTGGTGCCGGTCGAGCAGCTCGAGACCGTCGCGGTCTCGCACAAGACCTCGCGAGCCGGCGACCCGCACCGGCACATCCACTTCCAGATCGGCACGCGGGTGTGGGCGGATGCCGCGTGGCGAGGTCTCGACACGGCAGCGCTGTTCCGGCAGCAAGGCGCGATCCGCGCGCTCGGCACGGCCGTGATCGCGGCGCACCCGCGGCTCGCGGCCACGCTCGATGCGCATGGCCTCACGCTCGATCCAGTGACGGCCGAGGTCCCTGAACTACAGCCGTTCAACGCGGCGATGAGCAAGCGCGCCGAGCAGGTCGCGCGCAATCTGGCGCACTTCGAGAAGGACTGGCGTGCGGCGCATCCGAGTCAGGAACCCGGGCCGGCCGCGATGTCGCGACTGACCGCGATGGCGTGGGACCACGAACGGCCGCACAAGAAGCCGACCCAGCTCGGCAGTGAGGAAGCGTGGCGACGCGAGCTTGAGGCATCCGGCTATCGACCTGATCTCGAGCGCGTGTCAACGCATCGGTGCGTCGCGCTCGATGAACTGAGCGTGCAGGATGTCGCGTCCCGCGCGCTCGATCGTTGCGCGGCCGCCGCGTCAGCCTGGACGGTGCACGACATCCAGGAGCACGTGTCGCACCTCATGACGGAGGCCGGCGTGCTCGCCGACCCGACGCAACTGCGCCAGTTCGCCACCCTCGCCACGGAACTCGCGGAGGAGAACTGCCTTTCGGTGCTGCCGCCAGATGGGCCGCGCCCCGAGCACGTCGCGCACTTGACGAGCGTGCACGTCATCGATGTCGAGACCCGGCTGCGCGATCTGCTCACGGCCCGCGCCGAACGGCCGCAGCAACGCACACCGGACATATCGCGCATCGCGCGGCGACTCCGACTCGACCCCGCACAGTCGCGCGCGGCTGCGGCCGTGTCATCCGCTCAATCGCTCGTCGCCGTGGAGGGTGCGGCCGGCGCGGGCAAGACGACGATGCTCGCCGCTGCCATCAAGGCGGCGGCCATGCAGGGTCGCAAGACCCGCGTGGTCACGCCGACGAAGAAGGCTGCGGACGTTGCGCACCAGGAGCTCGGGGTCGCAGCCGACAGCGTCGCCAGGCTCGTGCACGCTTACGGGTGGCGTTGGAATCGCGATGGCGTGTGGACCCGGCTCGCCATCGGCGACCATGACCCTGATACGGATTCCGCGTACGCCGGCCCCGCAGCATCCGCTCGACTGCGCCGCGGCGAGCGAATCATCGTCGACGAGGCGGGCATGCTGGATCAGGACACCGCGCTCGCGCTGCTGACCATCGCCGATGAGGCCGGCGCCACGGTCGCCCTGGTTGGCGACCGTGCGCAGCTCGCCGCCGTCGGCCGTGGTGGCGTGCTCGACATGGCCGCGCAGCTGCTGCCCCGCGTGCATCGCATGACGGCGGTGCACCGATTCGTCGACCCTGAGTACGCGGCGATTACCGTGCAGATGCGGCGCGGGGATCATCCGGAGGCGGTCTTCGATCGGCTGTGCACGCTCGGTCTTGTTGTGATTCATGCAAGCCCGGACGCGCAGCTCGAGGCGCTTGCGCGCGAGTGGCGCGAAGGTTGCGCGATGACCGTTGCGACGAACGACGAGGCGCGCGAGCTTAACGCACGGATTCGCTCAGAGCGGGCGCGGGCCGGCGATGTCGACGACAGCCGCACGGCGATCGGAAGCGATGGGCTGGACATCGGACGCGGCGATGTGATTCAGACTCGGCGGAACGAATCTGGTGTGCGAGTGGCGAACCGGCAGATCTGGGTCGTTCGGAGGGTGGGCGAGGACGGTGCGGTCTGGGCTGCTGCGGACGCTGGCGGGAGAAGGCCGCGCACGGTAAGGCTGCCTGCCGAGTACGCCACCGAGCACACACACCTCGCGTACGCGGCGACTGCCCACGGGGTGCAGGGTTTGACGGTGGACGAGTCACACACAGTGATCAGTGATGCAATGGGCGCGGCGAGCGTCTACGTGGGAGTGACTCGTGGTCGGGCAACCAATCGAGTTCACATTGTCGCGGCCGAGGTGGGTGATGCGCGCAAGCAGTTCGTCGCCGCGATAGATCGCGACCGCGCCGATCGCGGGCTCGCGAGAGCCACGCGAGCCGCGCAGATGTCCGTGCGCGGCCTGACGATCGACACAAGACCCCGGCCTGTACCAGTAGCAGGTCTGCGTCGATAAGGTCTCCGTTGCACCCTGATGGGGCCTGATCACCTCGTGGCCCGTCCCGCGGGCGCCACTTGCTCGCAGCCACACGACCGGCGTTTGCCACGAGACGTGAGAGATTCGTCCGGCTCGCCCTCTGGCCGCAAGCTAGAGGGTCGATCCGGCGGCTCTAGTGGCCAGTCCCGAGCTCATCAGGAAACTCATGTGCTTGATCTCGTTATCCGCGAGGACCGGGCTGTCGAGGCGGAGCTTTCACCGTGCTCGGAATCCATCTTCGCGAGCTCGACATGTTCGATCGTTTTCCGGGCAGCGCGTGCTCCCTGCTCCAAATCCCTTAGTCGATTGAGGAGATCTGCTCGGCGTTCGTCCGGGCCTGCGCTTCTTGCGACCATTCGATTGAGGAGGGTTCGGAGCGCCTCGTCCGCCTCGCCGCCACCCAGCAGGTCGGCATAAGACCGCCACGACGATTCGTCGTTGGCCGCGTGCAACTGAAGCTCCGTGAGCATAGCCGAGGAGACGGCTCCCGCCGCTGCGCTCAGGCTCACAAGCTCCATAGCGATACTCTCGAAGTTGCTGTCTGCGGGAGGCCGGTCTGCATTCTCCGCGCGCGGGAATGGGTAGCCGGATGCAAGGCGATCAATTCGATCGATGAACCGCAGTATCTCGGTATAGCGCAGGAACGGCTGATGCCTGAGCGGCGCGGATGCTCGGCTTGCCCAGAGCCGCAGCACCAACTCGGCGATCTCGGCATCGTCGGCCGAATTCTCTGCGGCCAGTCGTCGGTCCAACAAATCGCTGAGATGATGCGCCATCCAACGGCCCAGAGTGTCAGTTTCGTCGAGCTCCGCGGACAGCGCCCTACCGAGTTTGAGGACGTCCTCGGAAATCAATCCATCCTCGTTCAGGCCGGTACTCGAAGACTCGGAAGTAGTGCCCAACTCGATCAATCCCTTCCTCATGGATACCTTCACGCGACCGCCCACTGAGCCGCCGGTCAATTGATACAACGGAGACCAAAGCTAGCTCGCGGGCTGTCAAGAGCGTGTCTAGGTGGCCGTAGGTCATGGTGAGTCGCGATCCAGATCTTCCGCGATCGCGAGAGCCGTGATCGTCCCATGCTTCTGACCAGGCGACCACGCGCTCGTCGCCATCTCGCCACGTCACCCGCGGTGGTGTTGCGTCCTCAACCGCATTCACGATCTCAGCGTCAAGGAGCGGAGGAGGATAGGTGAGATTGCCGACCGCCCGATCGTGCTTATCGAGCCCGTCGCGACCATCGACGAGACGCACCCACGGTTGAAGGGTGAATGGGTCGGTTTCATCACGAGTCTTGCCGTCACTCTCAAGGAGATCGTCGTCGTCCTCGTCGACTTCTCTCGTGGTGGGTATTCGGAAGTCCCAGAGGTCGCGATCGAGCTGGAGGGCGCGAGTGTAGGCGGACGCGAGCGCGGCAGGCGCGAGGACGGACTCGACCCGCACACTCTCGGACCGTGAGTAGCCCGAAGAGTCGTACGCAGCCCAACAGACGAAGCTCGTGTCTGAGTGAAGGAGGTTGGACGAGAAGTCTTCAGGTTGCACGCCCCATCTCCAGAGATGATCGTCGCCGCCCTCCTCGATGGAGTGAAATGGGGGTGACACACGCGTCTCGCCGATCCAGTAGCCGTCGGGGCGAACGATCCGATGCTCTTGCAAACGGTGAGTGAACTCGTCTACATCGTCGCCCTCGTGTTGTCTGGCCGGGTATGTTTCGGCGGCCTGCCCGGCGACTGTCATGAGCGCGTGCAGCGAGAGATAGTGGTCGAGGTCGTGTACCGGCGGATTGGCATATCGGTCGTACGTCTCTTCATGTCGAAATACACCAATGCGGTGCCGTGCGTCTTCGTCGCGCTCACCGCGTTCCGCCCGTCGCCAAGTGTTAGTGATGACGTCGCTGGCTTCGCGCTCGACCTTCTCCCGGTCCAAACCGAACGCATCAGCGAGGTGATGGATTTGGTTCTCGCGGAAATCCCAGTCGAACCGATAATCGACCTCGGGCTTGTTGAACTGATCCCGGCCGCGATAGCTCCATTCGGTCTGGACTGGTTCGAGCGGAGGCCACGAGGTTGGTGTGCGTTCGTCGATCGCAGCGGTTACCTGCAGAGCGAGCGGGGTGAGGATCGCGTGAGTAGGAGCGGCGAGTACGCGTTCAAGGAACGGCACGAATGGTCGGAGGCGATCGACCAGTTCTGAGCTAACGGCAGCCCGGCGCAAGGCGATAAGGAGGAACCAGTCTGCGTGCAGAGCATAGAACTCGAAAGCGGGATCACCGGCTTGGCAGTCCCCTCCGGCCCTTGCGAGCGCGCTCAGCTCGATGATGACGTCGTGCTGGCCGACTCGCAGGAGGCCAAGGACTGCAAACGCCGCATCCCAGCGGGTGGCCGTCGCGGGGTCGGCGAGTGCACCCCACACCAAGCGCGCGGTGGCCGCAGCTATCGAGTTCGACAAGCCTGGGACGTCGACTGGAGGCAAATCGAGAGATGTTGCTCGGATTACCGCGTCGAACTGCTCGAGGGCATCGTCCAGGAGCGGGAGCGTCGCCTCCGAACCAGCAAGCTCGGCCAAATTTACGCTCATTGCGTAGTAGCCCTCAACCGAAGTCGGCTCTTCTGCTCGAGTCCACACTGAGAAGCTCCGCTCCATGACGTGCTCGACGGGCTGGTCAAGCATCAGCGCGGCTTCAGGGAGAGGAAGTGCCTGGTAGGAGGATGTGACGACGTCAAACGCGAACCTCGTAACGATCTGGCCGACCACGTCCCTGATCGCTCGTTGTTCCGGAGCTGTAACACCTTCCAGCGCGTGCAGCGCCTCGATCGCGGCCTGCCCCATGTAGCGATCCTCGATTGCATCCGCTAGCGACCGGATCGCCCTCGACCGGTCGTTGGTGGCGATCGGCGGCAGGGCGATGGTGAACACCGCCGTGCGATCGAGACCGTTCTCATAGGTCGAGAGAGCGAATGCCTGCTGCCAGGTGAGCTGGTCACTGTAGTGGAGAGCCGCGAGCTGCTGTCTGGTCCGACGTGCGCGGCGCCTCCGGTCGCGCCTATCGCTCTTCGGCTCCTTGTAGCCGAGATCGGTGTAGGAGCGCTGGTCCCCCCGCCATGGCCGGAAGGTAAGCGGTCGGCCGAGCGTGCTGGCGAATGTACAAAGCGCCTGGTCAGACTCGGGCGAAACACCACGCCTGTGAAGCACAGAAATGGCATGCATCAGGGCGGCTTCTTGCTGAGATGTCGAACTATTGGTGAGAAGGGTGCCGAGGGCCTCACTGTGCAGCGCGGCAACGGCGAGGGCGAGGTCAGGGTACGCGCGAAGCGCATCGCCATCCTCGCGGAGGAGGCCGGCCAGAGACTGCTCGAGCGTCGCGATTCGGCGATCTCGCCACCGGGATGTGATATCGATCGCTGCAACTGGATCGACCGCTGCTATCGCGCGAAGCGTTTCAGCGGGGCTCAGCTCTAGCAAGTCCGCTCGCTGGATCGCCTCGCTCGCCCGTGCGATACGAACCATCTGTGCGGTGCTGGGTTGTGCGGGCGCAGCGAGCCGGGCGATCTCGGTGGTGGCGCGCCACTGCAGGTGGATCTGATCTCCGACGAGTTCGGCAGAGTCGAGAGCCTCAAGGAAATACGCACGCGCGTTCTCGGGCTCGAGCGCCCAGCAGGTTCTGGCAAGGTCGACGTACAGCGCTGTCCTCGCGGCTGCGCCTTCGACCTGCGATCGCGACCGCGTCTCGACGAAGCGGACTACTTGGCCTGCTACAGCCCGCCTTTTCGGGCTCTGGTATCGCAGGGCCCGCGCGGCCCGAATTAGGACTGCGTCTCCGAGTAGTCCGCCGTTAACGCGCACCCAACGTTCCAACGACGAGGTGTTGATGAGTCCCTTGGAGGAGAAGCTCGTTTGAACACGCAACATCCATCTGGCATGGAGCCGTGGCGCATCGTGGCCGGCGGGAAGCTTGCGTTTCAGGCTCGGCCGTAGGGCCGCCATGTCGATCGGATCACCGAGGACCGAAATGGCCCACGCGTTCAGCCAGGGGATGGTCGGAACCACGTTGACACGGTAGTCGCGCGTCTCGCGGTCTGACGTGGACTCAATCTTGAGCCCATCTCGGACCCGTTCCGATGCTAGAGAGTCTTTATTGAGGGCTGAATCCTTCAACGCCGCTGCAAGGGCCGAGCCGAGCGCGTACGCCAATCGATCCCGGTGGTGCGGATCTCCAAGATACGCAGGAGGCTGAGCTGGCAGATGCCGCATAAGCACTCTGAGCGCGATTTCCTTCGAAAGCTCCTTCGTCTCCAGGGTGAGTACTACCGCCCCGAGCACAGCCCCAAGTGCGACATCAGGGTCGTCTCGATCCTCGATCGGGAATCGCGCTCTAGATCGTTTGAGGATCGCGGCGACATTGTGGGCAGCGGCATCGCCGAGGATGCGATCGCATGCCCAGATCTCCTGACAGCACGCAAGGACAGCGAGTCGATGGCCGGTGGCTTGTAAGAACTCCTCAAGCACCTTCAGGTCGCCTTGGTCCATGAAACGACGTGCGACGATCCGCATCGCCCCAAAGTGGACCCAGTCGCGGAATCGGGAAAGTTCTTGTTCCAGCCCGGTAGGGCCATGGAGTAGTAGGCGGGCGAGGAGTACATCCGCGATGTCGGAGATGGCAATTCTGGGCTGATCGGCAGCCCGATCGGGCTGCCGAGAGTAGGAGAGCATCCACTCATGGGCGCTCCGCAGTCGTCCGAGCGCTGCACCCCGTGAGTCCGCTCGCATCGCAAGCAGCAGACCCTCGCGAGCGAGGTTGAATCCTGGATTCCCCATTGAGAGTGTGCGGGACGCCACGTACCTGTCGGCCATCTCGAGGTCGAGAGCAAAGCCGGCGAGGTCGCAGTTCTCGGAGACGACCCGGTCGCGGACGGTGCTTGCTTCGTTTAGCCGGCCGGCGCGAAGTGCGAGCCGAGAGGCGCTACCCCATTCCTGGAGTTCTATTGCCGCCCTTAGCGCGTAGACCGCGCGGTTCTCGGCCACCTCTCTCGCCTCTGTGTTGCTCGCAGCCGGGAGTGCTCGATCTGCGAGAGCAAGGTCGATGAGGCTTGCATGTCGGTTACTCTCCCACAGCAGCTGCGGCAGTGCCGACGCCAGGTAGAAGCTCTCAGGAGCGAGCCGCTCAACCCGTGCGACGATCAAGTCAAGTGTTTCCGCGTCCGGCATGAGGTGATGCCGGAAATAGGTCTCCGTGGGCTCATCGCGGAAGTGGAGCGTTTCGCCGACACGCTGAACGGAGAACGGCAGCTCGAGAAGGAAGCTCTCGACAAGGGATGCCGGCACCTCTGCGATTTCTGCCACCGTTGCGAGTCGGATCACGGGGCGGAGGCAGGCAAGAACTGCGCAAATTCTGTCGATTTCGGGGGCGCGTGGGCCGTGCGAGTCTCGAACCGTTGCAAGCGTGGACCGGATCAGCTCGTCGAGGGCGTCAGTTGCATTCGACAGGCCCACCTTTGAAAGGCCACCCAGGACGCTCGAAACCGATGTCCCGGCCCCGATCGCGAACGCTTGGACGCGAGGGTTACCCCAGGTGGCTTCATGGAACTCCGAAGCTTGGAGCTCGGTCACCCCATCGAATTTCAGCGACAGCATTCGTCGGCTTTCCGCAGCGGTGAGTGGGTCAAGTGGAAGGTGAATGGCCTGCGGTGGCGCGGCGAGCGAGGCAGCGCGTTCGGTCCGTGCCGTCAGCACGATCCGCACATTTTCGGGCAACTTCTCGCGCAGCAAGTCGGGGGCGAAGGCAGTCGAACCGATCTGAGATTCAGCGGCCATCACCGAGTTGTCGGCGGCATCGACAACGATGATTAGACGCTTTCCACGGCGGTCGAGGACCGCCGCTGCCTCGCTGACGCGGACTAGGAATGCACGCATGTATTGGGTGGTGTCGGCTGTCCCCGTCGGCAGCAACGGGTCACACAGATTTCTCGTAGCGAGTTCGTTCGCGATCTGAGTGAGTCCTCGACGATGGTCGTGTCGGAGCTGGCTGACTTCGCGATAGCTGCCGCCCGCGAAACAGTCAAAAACGACGACCTCATGGCCCTGATTTCCGCGTGCGTGCAACCAGGCGGAGAATGACGATTTGCCAACGCCTCCTGCGGCGTGCACGACATACGAGCCGGGCGTTTCGACGATCCGGTCCCTCAACTTCTCGTAGGCGACTCGGTCGATCAGGCCCGTGGCATCGAGCACGGTCGGCGCCGGCAACAGATCGTTCTCATCGACCCGAAGTGCAATCAGGACGTCGGCACGCCGGATCGGAGGGTGACCCTCGGTACTTGCCCGATCGGCCACGACCTCCTTCAGCCGCAGCATCAGATCCGAACTCGCTGCAACAAGAAAGCTGCTGCTCTCGAGCGAGAGGAGATCCACTTGCTCGAGTACACCGACTTCGGTGTCATCGAACTCCAGTCGCTCTAGGAATGCGTTCGCATTCGTCCCAAGTGGCTTGATGTAGCGCCGGAGAGCTCTCGTCGATGGATTGTCCGATCCTCCTGAAACGAGTCGCTGCACGGTGCCGGCGACGGACGCCGCGATGGGTCGGTTCGTCACGATCCTGAAAGCCATGGCTGCGATCGGAATCGATCCGGCGCTGAGCAAGTCAGCGCATATGGTTGCGAATCGCGATATCACGTCGCCGAAATCGGACAGAGTCCATTCGATGTTCAGCTGGCGTGTGGAGTGCTTCAGCTGGCTATAAATAACGCGCTGAGGTGCATCGCTGGTGAAGTACTCGGCGACGTCGATCACCTCATCAGCATCGGTCTCGCGATCCGACGGCGCGCGACCCTCAACCACCAGCTCGGTTCGCGTGGTTCCTGGGCGCAAGAGTTCCAAGGCTTTCCGCGCTGCCCAGTAGTAGTGGAACTTGTCGCCCGCCCGGCTCGGGGCGAGAAGGTCAACCTTGGCCATGCAGACTTCCTCATCGGGGCCCCGGGTTCGAACGTGTGGACGGGCCGCTGAGCGCTACCCTATCGACGTCCACCGTCGCAGGGGCGGCGCCACAATACGGCGGTAGCCAACCGCTCATTCGCCCGCTGAGATGAAACAATGACGGACGTAGCTGGTCGGCTGGAAGTCACCGAGCTGTTCTGGACCCAGGACAAGGCCATACGCTTGGATCGATCGAAGTCGGCGGACGGTAGGGGGCGTCTTGACCGATTCTCGCCTGTTGCCCGCAGGGCTTCTGCTTGACAATCGCTCGCGTCCATGCGGAATCTGCGGCACCTACCGTCGGATGAGCAAGACGCACGTTCCTCCTCAAGCTGCGGGCAACACTGCTGGAGTTGAGCGAGCGGACGTAGTATCGCGGCCTGGCGTCGGAATCAGCGCTGGGACGTGGCGAATCGGCGGGATGTGGGTGCGTGGGCTTTGCACGGACTGCAACAGTTTCGCTGGCTCGCGATACGACGCCGCGTACGCCGATTTCGCTCATCGGATGGAGATCTGGCTCAACTCTCGCAGTCGCTTCGCGATTCCAACAGCCCAGGCGATCGATCTTGCCCCAGGACGAGTTTCGCGGTCTGTGCTTTCGGGGATGCTGGGGATTAGCCCTCACATCCGCGTGCTCCATCCGACACTCGCTTCACAGATGGTGGATGGTGGGCCGGTGCGACTTCCAGCTGGGCTGACGCTGCGACTTGCTACGTATATGGGCAGCGGAGCCCAGCTCACCGGACCGATGTTGACCGGGCTGACGGACGGCAGCGGCCGAGCGATTCATAGTCTCGCCGCAATCACGTTCCGACCTCTCTCATGGGCGCTGTCGACCACAGACTCCGATGACGTACTCGCTGACCGAGGGTGGGTTGATGCAACGGCTTGGCTGCTCTACGAGGACGATAGGGACAGTCACGACCTTCGGTGGCTGGCGCCGAGCGGGATTCCCGAGACTCGATCGATTCTCCACGCACCGTCCAACACCGAATTCCAGATGTACTCGAAAGAGATCGCACCGATCATGGTCGGCCGCATTCCCTGATATGCGAACACCGAATCCGCAGAATTCTGTGCCATTAATGTGCCATTAAATGCGCGAAAACCAACTGAAACCAACTGTGACCGTTTCAAAGAATCCCTGATCAGCGCGATATCGCATCATTAGAAACTGAGCGAAAGCCGCCCAGGCTCACTGAAAATCGAAAGGTCACCGGATCGATGCCGGTCGGAGCCACAGTCAAAACCCCCGGTTTACCGGGGGTTTTCACTTCTACGAGATGGTGGCCCTGCAGCACGGCCGGCGGACACAGCAGGGTGACGCGAATCCGAGCGCGACGATGGCGGAGCTCAACGGGGTGGCGTCTTCTACGGCTCAGGGCTGGATCACGAAGGCTCGGGAGCGCGGCCTGCTGCCGCCCGGGCGCCGCAGACGGGCCGGGTAACACCCCGACGAGATGGGAGCTGAGCCCATATTCGGGTAGTGGGTCCCAAAGCGGGCTACAGCACCTCTGTGCGTACTCATGCGCGTGCGCACCTGCCAGCCTGACGATCCCCTCAGGGATCGTCTGTTGCAGTTGCGGTGCCCCGGCGAGCAGTTCACCGGGCGAGGTATGCGGCCACGACAACTCGCGCACCGGCGCGCGTGCGGCCCGGCTCGACCGACCGACCGGCGATCGAGAACTGGCTCGGGCGTTGGCGACCTCTCGCCGCTGGTGCCGCAAACGTTCAAAATCTGAGGTTTCGACCTCGCTGGTCACGCCGCCCTGAGGCCGCAGAATCAGGCCTCTCCAGCCCTCATCCCGCTCGTGGTGAGCCTGATCCTGAGTGGATCCTTCACTCACGATGTCGAACAGGATGCCGGAGCCGTCCGGGTTCACACTTGAGCTCACGACTCGAAAGCCAACGAACTCTTGCTCCCAAGCATCGGCCTGCATGGCACGGACCTGACCACCCGGATATGGGCTTGGGATGACGCCGGAGCTCGGTGTCCGGCGGGCCGGCCGCGAGCAGCGACTCCAAGTCCAGACTTGGCGTGCCGTACCACGTGACCGATATCGACTTCCGGTCCAATGCGATGGCCATGGACACGAAGCTGGGGTCGTCCTCGACGGCCTCTTGCGCTTCGGCAATCCAGTCAGACTGCGCGATCGTGACCGCAGGGTAAACGAGCTTCTCGGCGAGGTCAGCGCCTGATGACGCTGCGTCCTCGGGTACTTGGAAGACGTGTCGGCGGTTCTGGGAATGCTGCAGTCTGCGTTGCGAGGTCGAGGAGGTATTCCGTCTCGTACTCCGCGAACTGCACAGTCACAGTCACCGGCCGCTCGCTCACCGAGGACGGGAGTTCGAACACGTGCGTCGTTGCCGCCATGTCTGCCGTGCACGGATCGTGCGGTGACGGACCGAACTCGACCTGCACCTCGTCTGAGCCGAGGACTTGCAACTCGCCCGCGACGGCTGGGCAGCTGCCGCTACCTACCGTGATCACCCCGAACTCCGTGTCGCTTACCCAGCCGACAACCGGGTCACCGTTGAAGAGATCCGGGTCGGGACCCTCCCAACCATCGGGCATCCCCTTCACGACCCGATCGGCCTGGGAGCCGTCGCCGAAGAGGTCGCTGCCTGGCGCGCCGGGGATGCAGCCCGCTAACGCCAACAGCCCCGCGAGCACCATGGCGCTCACTGTCACCCGCATCAACCTTCGAGTACCACGGCGGTCCAAACCTGATGCCTTCATGTTGTGATGGTGTCTCGAAGCGGCCCCTGTTCGACAGCAGCGACTGCTTCGTTATCTACTCGATGCAGAGACCGCTGGCCCACTTCACTGAATCGTGTTCAAACCTCATCGATATTGATGGTGCTCTCTAACCGTCGTTTCTGGTGGCCTGCTGAAGCCGAGCCGCGATGCGGTTCAGAAACATCGAACGGAAGACCCCGTTTCGGCAGCCGTTTGCGGTTGCGCCGCGCTGATCGCTTTGAGATCTTCGTCGGACACATCCCGAGCGGTGGCCGGATCGGCCGCCCCTCGGGATGTGTGCTGTTCAGTTGGTTCGGGAAGCTTCTGACTGAATGACCTGGGCGAGGTCGCGAGGACGGCTCCACATCGGCCAGTGCCCAGTCGGGAAGTCGATGACGTCGACGTTCTGGAGGTTCGCGACTTCGGCGAACATGGGGTGCCCTCCTCGGGCCATGTCCAGCACCTGCGCGCTCGGGATCGAACAGCAGATCAGGGTGGTCGGGACCGTGTTGCGCGCGTCGTTCGTGAACTCGACAGGCTGGCGGAGCACGGGGCCAGGCTCGGGGACTGCTTGGACGCGGAACCGTTCGAGGGCATCGGTGCTCAGGCCTTCAAGGCTCGCCTGCTGTCCGAGGACGTCGAAGGGTGGCAGGGGAAGCTCTTTCACTTCTTCCGGGAGATCTGGGGCGAAGGCACTTCCCGTTGCCATCGGACCGGAGTCGACCCATACCACCCGCTGAACGAGTCCAGGATGCCGGTCGAGGACCAGGCTGACGGGAGCGTTCGCCCCGCTGTGAGCGACGACGATCGCACGCTGCTCCTCGGAGACGTCGAGCCGAGTGAAGGCGTCGATGATCGCTGCGGTTTGATCGTTGAGCGTCTTCGCCGTGCGTTCAGGATCGTCCGCGTCGAGACCGGGCAGTGTGATCGCGATTGCGCGGGAGTGGTCGGTGTTCAGGTGTTCGAGGACGTCGTCCCACGCCCAAGCACCGAGCCAGTGGCCGGCGATGAGGATGATGGTGGGGCGGCTGTTCAGAGTTGTCATGTCTCCACCTTCGTGGGAGCTGCGGGCAGGTGTCTGTCACCATTTATGTCATGAATCTGAGGAATGCTGAGCGATGAAGCGAGCTGAACGCCTCCATGCCTTGTCCGAGATGCTGCGTAGGAATGGATCGCGAGGTTGCTCCGCTGAGCGGCTGGCGAGAGAGTTCAACGTGTCAGTCCGGACGGTCAAGCGAGACCTGGATGCGCTCGAACGCAGCGGCGCGCCCATCTGGTCGCGCCCGGGTCCGGGGGGCGGCTTTGGATTGGCTGTAGGCGCATCTCTGCCGCCTGTCAGCCTGTCCGCAGCGCAGGCGGTAGCGCTCATGGCGGCTGTGGCCGCCGCACCCGATGCCCCTTACGCCGATCTGGCATCAGCGGGGATCCAAAAGATCCTGGACGTCCTCGATCCCCGGACCCGAGCACGAGCCGACGAGCTGGCAAGTCGCGTCTGGGTCAACGCGCCTCACTCCGCTTCGCGCGCGATCCGGTCGGCTTTGGAGGAAGCGATGGCCGAGCAGCGGGTCGTCCGCATTCGCTACACGTCAAGAAACGGGACTACGACGACGCGCGACGTCGAGCCCGTACTGTTCGCCTCTACGAACAACCAGTGGTATCTCGTCGCGTGGTGTCGACTGCGCGACGAGATGCGATGGTTCACCGTGTCTCGCGTCGAGCGAGCCAGTGTGACAAAGACGGCTTGCGGAGGCCACAGCATCCGCGAGGTCGGAGAACCCCCGGCGAACGCCAGACCGGTGCTCGGCCGCTAGGCGGGCAGGTCGACCGATAACGATCGTTTGTGCCCATTGCCTCCCGACGTTTGGGCGCGAACGAGCGAGTGCTCGGCGCCGAGGTTGCGGGGAGACGCCCAAGTGGGCGGAACGTGCGGCGGAAGCGGCCCGAGCGGCGGCCGGCTCGGCGGTCGAGTAGCGAAGCTCTACTCGCGTACTGCGGTCAGCGGATAAAGCGCGCCGTTGAAGGTGACCCGGAGGCAATAGACGGACCGGCCGGCGGTGATGAAGAGCAGATTGCGCTTCGGCCCGCCGAACGCGAGGTTGGCCACGGGCTCCGGCACGAGCAGTTTGCCGATGAGGTCACCATCTGGGGCGAAGCAGTGCACTCCGTCCCATGCGGCGGCCCAGATCCTGCCCTCGGTATCGACCCGCAGCCCGTCGAACCGGCCGTGGTCGCAGGTGGCGTGGATCGCACCACCATCGAGAGTTCCATCGGCCAGCACATCGAATGCCCTGATGTGGCTCGGGTTCTGCCGCGTGTCGGCGACATAGATCCGCTGTTCGTCGGGCGAGAAGGCCAGTCCGTTCGGGCGGGTGAAGTCGTCTGCGACGACGGTCAGATCACCCGTCGACGGGTCGAGCCGGAAGACGTACTGACCGTCCTGCTCCTGTTCGGCAGCGTTACCCTCGTAACCGCCCGCGATCCCGTAGGGAGGGTCGGTGAACCAGATCGTCCCGTCGTGACGGACGACGACGTCGTTGGGGCTGTTGAGCGGCCGACCGTCGAAGGTGTCGGCGAGCACGGTGATGGACCCGTCGTGCTCGGTGCGGGTCACTCGGCGGTTGCCCTGCTCGCACGTGATGAGGCGGCCCTGGCGGTCGATGGTGTTGCCGTTCGCGTAGCCGGAGTCCTCGCGGAACACCCCGACCGCGCCGGTCGTCTCGTCCCAGCGCAGCATGCGCGAGTTCGGGATGTCGCTCCAGACAAGATAGCGTCCCGCTGGGAACCACACCGGGCCTTCGCTCTTGCGTGCTCCGGTGTGGATGCGTTCGACGACGAAATCGCCATCGATACCATCGAATCGATCATCCAAGCGCACGAACTGTGCCTCGATGGTGGGCACGGCACGATCGATCGGCATCCGGATCAGTCCAATCTCGGGCGGCCCAGCCGAACCACCCGTGGGTTTCGTCGTGGGGTGCGGACCGACGGCCCGCACCGCCTCACTTTCCCCACCCGGAACGCGTGTGTTGCTTCGGCACGATGAGGATACCGCGGGAGAGACCGTGGGATGCCCGTCCCGTCAGGCCCGCGCGCCCTGCCCGATCAGGTCGGCCGCACGTTCGCCGATGACAGAGCCGGCGCGTGGGTGTGCCCCGGATGATGGTCGGCATCACCGAGGCATCCGCGACGCTGGGCATGGTCTTTCATGAGAACCGTGCCGTGATCAGGGCGACGACGGCGAGGCCGGCCATGACGAGGGCCATCGCGGAATATCCGCCGACGGCAACGGCGACGACGGGACCGAGCGCGGGCCCGAGCGCTGAGATCGCGGTGATCGGTGCAGCGAAGACACCGTTGATGGTGCCGTAATTGCGGACGCCCCATCGGTCGGCCACCGCGGACCCCTGCACGAGGGTCTGCGCACCGCGAACGGCTCCGGCGACCACGCCGACGATGATGAGGAGCCAGGGCGGCCCGGGTACCAGACCCATGAGCGCGAGGAGTACGACCGCGAGGGCCGAGGTCGTCGCGATTGGGAGCCAGGGCGCGGTGCCATGTGGGATCGCAACGTAGAGCAGGCGGCCGATGACCTGTCCGGCGCCGAGGAGCCCGAGAGCCCAGGCTGCGAGTTCGTAGGTGAGTCCCTTCTCCATGTAGAGCGGGATGATCGCGAGGGTGACGCTGAAGAGCGCGGCGGCGAGGGTGACCATCGAGATCTCGAGCATCAAGAACCGGCGAGTGCGGATCACCGCACCGACCTTGTGCAACGCCTCGCCATCGTGGGCGGCTGGGAGCGGCACCCAGGTGCGCTCGAGGAAGATCACGTGCAACGGCAGAGTCAGGACGAGCAGCACAGTGGCGAGCACGAGGAACGTGGCCCGCCAGTCGAGCACCGTGAGCAGACCCGCCACGCCCGGCGCGAAGACGGTAGACGCGAGCCCGCCGGCGAGAGTGAGAACGGTCATCGCGCCGCGCCTGGAGTCGCCGTGCCGGCGGGCGATGACGGTGAACGCGGCCTGGTAGAGCACGGCTGACTGGGCGAGGCCGCATACGACCCAGCCGAGTGCGAAGATGACGAGATCGGGTGCGGCGCTGACAACCACGAGCCCCACAGCGCCCACGACTGCACCGAGGGTCATGATGAGTCGAGGTCCGCGGTCGTCGAGCCACCGGCCGACGACGATGCCGGCCACGGCTGAGACGATGAGCCCGCCCGAGAAACAGAGCGCGATCGCCGCGATGCTCCAGCCTGTGTCATCGGCGATCGCCGGTGCGGCGATGATCAGTGCGTAGTAGAGGATGCCCCAGCTGATGACCTGTCCGATGGAGAGCGCAGCCAGGCGCACTCCGAGCGGATGTTTCGACACTGTGAGCTACGGGCCGGGAGGTTCAGCGGGAGGCGGTGACGTCGAGCAGTTGGGACAGCTGCCCCAGCGCTCCGGGTACGAGCTTGTAGTAGGCCCAGGTGCCGCGCTTGCTGCGTGTCAAGAAGCCGGCATCCATGAGGATCTTCAGGTGGTGCGACACGGTGGGCTGGCTGAGGCCGACCGGTTCGATGAGGTCGCAGACGCACGCCTCGGTGCCCTCGGACGCGGCGACGATGGACACCAGCCGGAGCCGGGTCGGGTCGGCGAGGGCCTTCAGCTTCTTCGCGAGGTCATCCGCACGCTCGGCGTCGATGGCCTCGCTGGTCAGCGGGGTGCAGCAGACGGCCGCGTCTGGCTGGATCACCGGCAACAAGGTGGTGGACATGTCGACCATCCTAACTGAATATTGACAAACTTCGATGGACTGGTCACACTCAATATCGAAGTTCATCGATGCCTAGGAGGCGCACCCATCATGACGTTGATCGATCTCACCGTGCCGAGCCTGCAGCAGCGCAGTCTCGACACCCTTCCTGTCGCGATCATCGGGGCAGGTCCGGTCGGGCTTGCGGCGGCCGCGAACCTCGTCGAGCGCGGCATCGACTTCGTGGTGTACGAGGCAGGCGACGAGATCGCATCCACCATCCGCCAGTGGGGACACACCCGGCTGTTCTCGCCGTGGAAGCACGTCGTCGACCCGGCCTCGCGTCGTCTCCTCGAGGCGACCGGCTGGCAGTTGCCGGCGGCCGAAAGTCTTCCGACGGGCACCGAACTCGTGGAACGGTACCTCGAGCCGCTCGCCGCACTCGGCGTGATCGCCGACCACATCCGCACCGGCGTCCGCGTCGAGGCAGTCACCCGGCAGGGCATGGACCGCACCCGCACTGCCCGTCGCGCATCGACGCCGTTCCTGCTTCGTGCGCACACTGCCGACGGCGTTGAGGAGTTCATGGCGCGCGCGGTGATCGACACGTCCGGCACCTACGCCCACCCGAACAGCCTGGCCTCATCGGGTTTGGAGCCGCTGGGGCTCGCCGACGTTGCCGACCGGGTCAGCCACGCACTCCCCGACGTGCTCGGCCGTGAGCGCGATCACTTCGCCGGCCGGCACACGACGGTCGTCGGCGCGGGGCATTCCGCGGCCAATACCCTGCTGGCGTTGGCTGAGCTCGCCGAGCAGGAGCCGGGAACGCGAATCACGTGGCTGATCCGCAACGCCAGCGCAGTGCGGGTCACGACCTCCGACGACGACGGGCTCGCAGCCCGGGCATCGATCGGCCGCCGCGTCGACGCACTCGTCGCCGCCGGCAGGATCACGGTCGTCGACCGGTTCGAGATCGTGCGCCTCGGCCGCACCGACGACGGCGTGCGCCTGATCGGCGCCCGGGGCGGCGAGCTGGTCGAGCACGACACCGACCTCGTCGTCAGCGCCACCGGGTTCCGCCCGAACCTCGAAATGCTCCGCGAGATCCGCCTCGAACTCGACGAGATCGTCGAGGCGCCCAAGCGCCTCGCGCCGCTGATCGACCCGAACGTGCACACCTGCGGCACCGTCGAGCCGCACGGATTCGCCGAGTTGCAGCATCCTGAACCGGGCTTCTTCCTCGCCGGCATGAAGAGCTACGGCCGCGCACCGACATTCCTGCTTGCAACCGGGTATGAGCAGGTGCGCTCGATCACCGCGTGGCTAGCCGGCGATGTCGCAGCAGCGAGCAACGTCGAGCTCGTGCTGCCCGAAACCGGTGTGTGCTCGACGAGCCTCGCACCCGACGGCTCCTCATGCGACCGACGGGGCACCAGGGCCGGCGCAGAGCGGCTGCTGCAGTTAGGGCGTGACGCCCGATCGTTGAGCTGACGGATCCCAATGGGAACGAACCCGACCGCCGACGACCGAGATCGCGGCCCCGATCGCGTCCGCGGCGACAAGGCGAACTCCGCCCGGGCAATCCGCGGTCACTTGCGTCGGCGCGGCATCATCGCCGTGGTCTACGGCAAGACGATGTTGAAGGACTTGTCGCCGGGGTCGAGCACTCCGAACAACTGTGTGAGCTGACCGACATCACCCACGGTGTCGAATCCGGCCGAGTCGAGATCGCCCGAGCCGAGTGCCTGCAGTAGGCGCAGCTTCGTCGTCGAGATCGACAGCGGCGCCTCGCCCGACGGGTCGCGTTCGATGTGGCTGAGGAGGCCGTTGCGCAGGGTCAGGTGGAAGCTGCGCCCGACGTCGGTGAGGGTGACGTCGAACGCCAGGTCGAGGGCCCACGCCTTCGGCCCGTTGACGGTGATCGCGATCGCGTCGAAGATCTGCTCGGGCGAGAGCTGGGCGAGCACGCCCGGCGCGTTCGTCTCGGTCGGGGTGCCGAAGTTGCCCTCACGGAGCTCGGTGGCGCCAGCGAGGAAGAAGTTGCGCCACGTGCCATTCTCGGAGCCGTAGCCCAGCTGCTCGAGCGTGTCGGCGTAGAGCGCCTTCGCGGGAGCGTTGTCGGCGTCGGCGAACACCGCGTGGTCCAAGAGCGTGGCCGCCCACCGGAAGTCACCCTGGTCGAACGCGGTGTGCGCGAGCTCGACCACCCGGTCGAGGCCGCCGATCGCGTCGACGTAACGGCGCGCCTGCTCGACGGGCGGGTGCGGCCAGAGCCGGGCGGGGTTGCCGTCGAACCAGCCCAGATAGCGCTGGTAGATCGCCTTCACGTTGTGGTTCAACGACCCGTAGTACCCGTGCGTGCTCCAGGCCGCCTCGAGCGCAGGCGGCATCTGGATCTCCTCGGCGATCTCGGGCCCTGTGAGGCCCTTGTTCAGCAGCCGCAGGGTCTGGTCGTGCACGTAGCCGTAGAGATCCCGCTGGGTCAGCAGGAACTCGCGAACGTGTTCCGAGCCCCACGTCGGCCAGTGATGCGACGTGAAAAGCAGGTCGGATCGGTCGGCGTAGAGTTCCGCCGCCTCAGTGAGGTAGCGGGACCAGACGTGCGGGTCACGGACGACGGCGCCGCGGAGGGTGAGGAGGTTGTGGAAGTTGTGCGTGGCGTTCTCGGCCATGCACAGCGCACGCAATTGCGGGAAGTAGAAGTGCATCTCCGCCGGCGCTTCGGTTCCTGGTGCCAGCTGGAACTCGATCTCGACACCATCGACCGTGTGCGTCTGCCCCGTCTTGGTGATGAGCAGCGTCGGCTCGACCAGCGTCACTTCACCCGTGGAGAGCGTCTGCCCCAGACCGGCGCCGACGTTGCCCTGCGCGCTGCGCTCGAGGACGGCGCCGTACATGTACCCGGCGCGGCGGTTCATCGCGACGCCGGCGTAGACGTTCTCCGACACGGCATGTTCCAGGAACCCGTCGGGTGCGATCACTTCGACCATGCCGGCTGCGACCTGCTCGGCCGTGACGACGCCGAGCACGCCGCCGTAGTGATCGGCGTGGCTGTGCGTGAGGATGACTGCCTTCACCGGGCGGTCGCCACGATGCCGGCGATAGAGTCCGAGTGCGGCGGCCCCGGTCTCCTTCGTCAGGAGCGTATCGATCACGATGACCCCGTTATCGGTCTCGACGAGGGTCATGTTGGACAGATCGACCCCGCGCACCTGGAAGATTCGGTCGGCGAGCTGGAACAGCCCGTGCTTGCTCGCAAGCGTTGACTGCCGCCACAGGCTCGGGTTCACGCTCATCGGCGCCTCCCCGTCGATGAAGTCGAACGCCTCAGCGTCCCACACCACGTCGCCCGCGGCATTGCGCACCTTCGGATCCTCCAGCGTCGCGATGAAGCCCCGGTCGTTCGCCTCGAAATCCGCGGTGTCAGCGAACGGCAACGATGTCAGCAGCGCATCGTGCGCCGCTCTGATCGACGGTGTGGGTTCCTTGCGTTCCATTGACAGTCTCCTTCGTCTCGTTCAGTCGTGACAGGCTGCAACCCGAGACTATCGACCGCTCCACGCTCGACGGAAGCACCCCCAATCGGCCATCGTCGACCGTGCCGACCAGACGAACGTCGGTCCGCTGCTGGCACATGCCATTTGGGAGACACGCCCTCGCCGTACGGGTGGAGTCCGTGCCATAGACTTTCGTCTATGAGTGATGTTGCGGAGGCCACGCGGGAGCTGCGGCTCGTCGCCGACCCGACGCGCGCTCATATTCTCCGCAGCATCCTCGCCGCACCCGACGGCCGCGTACTCGTCGGCCGAATCGCCGAAGAGCTCGGGCTGCGGCAGCCGACCGTGAGCCATCACGTGAAAGCGCTGCTGGATCAGGGGCTACTGCTGCGGGAGCCGGATGGGCGCCGAACCTGGTATTCGCTTGCGCCGGCTCACGCGGATCGAGTCGCTGAGATGCTCGGCAGGCCGGAACCGGTGATCCCCATTGAGCCGATTCTTGAGCGCGTGGCGCGCGACCTCAGTGAGCGGTTCCGGGGCGTGTTCAGCTCGGAGACGGTTGAGCGGTACGTCCGTGAGAGCTACGAGCTGCTTGCCGAGCGGCCAACGCCGGGCCAACGTGTCCCTTCCCTTGCGGCGCAGTTCGCTGCGGATCGTCTTGAGGCCCTCGCACGGGATGACACGGCACCGAGCATCGACATTCCGGAGGTCTTGTTCGTGTGCGTGCAGAACGCCGGCCGCTCGCAGATCGCCTCGGCGATCCTCCGGCACCTCGCCGGTGACCGGGTACACGTGCGGACCGCAGGCTCGGATCCGGCCGGCGAGGTACGCAGCTCGGTCCTGACCGCACTCGATGAGATCGGCGTACCGTTGGCCGGCGAGTATCCGAAGCCGCTGACGGACGAGGTAGTGCGGGCAGCGGATGTCGTGATCACCATGGGCTGCGGCGACGCCTGCCCGATCTATCCCGGCCGCCGATACGTCGACTGGGACCTCCCCGACCCCGTGGGCAAGTCTCTCACCGAGGTGCGCGAGATTCGTGACGACATCGAGCGCCGCATCCGCGAGCTGCTCGCCACCCTCTGAGATCGATCGACAGTCCCGCCGAGGTAGCCAAATAATAGATACCGATCTATCATTTGACCATGAGCACTGAAAAGCCCTCCGTCCTGTTCGTCTGCGTCCACAACGCCGGCCGCTCGCAGATGGCCGCGGGGTACCTCCGCGCCCTCGGCGGCGACCGGGTCGAGGTCCGTTCCGCCGGCTCGGAGCCGAAAGACCAGATCAACCCCGTCGCCGTTGAAGCCATGGCCGAAGAGGGCATCGACATCACCGGAAACACCCCGAAGATCCTCAGCGTCGAGGCGGTGAGGGAATCCGACCTCGTCATCACCATGGGCTGCGGCGACGCCTGCCCGATCTTCCCCGGCAAGCGCTACGAGGACTGGGAGCTCGACGACCCGGCCGGTCAGGGCATCGAGGCCGTCCGTCACATCCGCGACGAGATCCGCCGTCGCATCGAAAAGCTCATCGGCGAACTGCTGCCGGTGCAAGCGAACGCCTGACCTGACGAGACGAACGGGCAGCGACATGAACCACCTCACCGAGCAACCCCCGCTCCTCACGCCCAACGCCGTGCTTCACCGGGCGAGCGAACATCTCGCCACCCGCTTCGATGGCATCTTCAACGAGGAGACCGTCGAGCGCGTGGTCTACGAGTCCTACACGGCTCTTGCCCGTACCGCGACGATCAGCACGCACCTGCCCAGCCTGGCTTCGCGGTTCGCGCAGGACCGGCTCACCGCGTTAGCACAGTCGAAGGGAGCCATCGCGAAGCCGGTCCCCGAAGTGTTGTTCGTGTGCGCGCAGAACGCTGGCAGATCACAAATGGCAGCGGCGCTCCTCCGCGAGCTCGGCGGCGATCGCGTGCAGGTGCGCTCGGCCGGGTCCCAGCCGGCCGCGCACGTTGAAACGTTCGTCGCGCAAGCCATGGGCGAACTGGATATCGATCTCGCCCACGAGTTTCCCAAGCCGCTCACCGACGATGTCGTCCGCGCTGCAGATGTCGTGATCACGATGGGCTGTGGCGACGCGTGTCCGGTCTACCCGGGCAAGCGATACCTCGACTGGCATCTCGACGACCCCGAGCAGCGCCCCCTCCACGAGATCCGAAGGATTCGCGACGAGATCCGCGTCCACATCGACCAGCTCCTGCAGACCCTGGATGTTCCCGCTCATGAATGACCACCCCGTCGAGAACGTCGTCGTCATCGGCTCCGGCCCATCCGGGTATACCGCCGCCGTTTTACCTCGCGCGGACCGGAGGGCGCCGATGGACTTGAGCGGTTGCGGCTGCGCGACACGACGACGGGTAATCAGACCGCGCTCGACGCGACGGGCCTGTTCATCGCGATCGGCCACGACCCCCGCAGCGAGCTCGTCGCCGGCCAGGTCGAACTCGACGGCGACGGCTACGTGAAGGTGGCGCATCCGTCGACTCGTACGAACCTCGACGGCGTCTTCGCCTGCGGCGACCTCGTCGACAAGCGCTACCGCCAGGCGATCACCGCGGCCGGCACCGGATGCGCTGCCGCGCTCGACGCGGAACACTACCTGGCGGAGCACGGACTCGCCGACCCTGTCGAAGAGCAGCCGGCACCTGATATTGGAGACGCCATAGCTTCCACTCATCATGCCGGTGGGATGAGCCCGAGCTCACGCACGACGCGCGCGACGCGATCCCGAGCGGTGCGGTCGAGGCCACGCACGGGCAGCGGGAGGCTGTTCGGAGTGACGAGACCGCCGAGCTCTGCGATGGCCGCGATCACGCGGAAGCTGCCGCCGTGCTCAGCGAACAGGTCCCACAGGGGCTGCAGCCGGTCGGATTCGGCCATCGCGGCGGCGGCGTCCCCCGAGCGTGCAGCGCGGCAGATCGCGAGGGCCGCCTCGGGAAGGGTGCCGCCGATGACGGAGTACCAGGTGTCGCATCCGGCGTTGAGGCCCCGCGCGGCGGACGCGTCGCCCGAGATGCCGATGGTGACCCGATCGGACACGGCCGACCTGATCTGCTCGACGCGCGCACGGGCGGCATCAGGCTCCGCCGGGACGCCGGGGATCTTGATCGACGCGATGTTGGGCAGTTGCGCGATGCGGGCGTAGAGCGCGTCGCTGAACTCGAAGTGCGTCGTGCCCGGGTTGTCGTAGACGATCACCGGCAAGGGCACCGCGGCGGCGACGTCCTCGTAGAGCCCGAACACGTCGTCGTCGGTGAGGGGCTGGTACGACATGGGCGCCAACAGCACGCCGGATGCCCCGGCATCCGCCGCGTCGCGCGCGAGCCCGATCACCTGGGACGTACGAAGTGCACCGACGCCGACGACGACCGGCACACTTCCTGCATGCTCGAGCGCGACCCTGGCCACTCGCCGGCGCTCATCCGTTGTGAGGTACGGATATGCGCCGGTCGAGCCGAGCGCGGTGATCGAGTCGACACCGGCGGCGACGAGCCGCTCGATCAGGCCCGCGTAGGCGACCTCGTCGACCTCGTCATTGCGGAGTGGAGTGAGCGGGAAGGCGCTGAGGCCGGCGAACATGCGGGCTCCTGATCGAGGTCGAGCGTAAGATTGTCCTAGGACAATAGCAGCAGCCTTGGGAATGTCCTAGGACAAATGTATGATCGCGTCATGGAACCGTCGCTCGTGATCTCCGGCAGTACCGCGGCCGAGATCGCCGGTCGCGTCCGCAACCTCGTCGCGGCCGGTGAGCTCTCACCCGGCGAGTCGCTGCCGCCGATCCGCGAGCTCGCACAGACGATCGGCGTGAACCGGAACACGGTCGCCGCTGCGTACCGACTTCTGGTCGCGGCAGGCACCGCCGAGACGAGCGGCCGCAGCGGTACCGCGATCACCCGCGTTCCAACGCTCGACGGTGAGGGGATGCGTTCGACCGGCAACCTGATCAACCTGGCGAGCGGCAACCCCGACCCGGCGTTCCTGCCAGACGCGCGCCGAGCCCTGCGTCGACTGGAATACCGCTCCCCGCTCTATGGCACGCCGGCAATCGATGAAGATCTCGCTGGGTGGGCCGACCGGAGCCTCCGCTCCGACGTGGGCGCCGAGTTTCGGCTCGTGCTGGCGAGCGGTGCGGTAGACGCCGTCGAGCGGCTGCTCACCGCGCACCTGACCCGGGGCGATGTCGTCGCCGTCGAAGACCCGTGCTTCATCTCGAGCATCGGAACCCTACGGCTGAACGGCTTCCAGACCTCCCCAGTGCCGGTCGACGATGCCGGGATGCTCCCCGATGAGCTCGATCGCGCGATCCGCGGCGGGGCGAGGGCCGTGATCCTCACGCCGCGGGCGCACAACCCGACCGGCGCAAGCCTCACCTCGACCCGGGCGGGTGAGCTCCGCGCAGTCATCGACCGCCACCCGCACCTGCTCGTCATCGAGGATGACCACCTCTCAGCGGTGTCGTCGTCCCCCTACCACCGTGCGACTCCCCCCGCGGCGAACAGGTGGGCACTCATCAGATCCGTGTCCAAGTTCCTCGGCCCCGACCTTCGCCTGGCGTTCATCGCCGCCGACACGACGACCGCGGCGGGCCTCGAGGCCCGACTCGGTTCCGGACCGACGTGGATCAGTCACCTGCTGCAGCAACTAACCCTCTCCATGCTGACCGACCCGACGACCGCAGGCCTGCTCGAAACGGCGAAGCGAGCCTACGCAGAGCGAGCACGCTCGCTTGCGGCGGCGCTCGCCGAACACGGCATCATCACGAACCCGACACCCGACGGCCTGAACATCTGGGCGGAGTTCGACCAGCCGGTGCAGCAGCTCGTCGCCGATCTCGCCGAGACGGGCTGGCTGGTGCGCCCCGGCGACCCCTTCGCCACCGAGAACGGCCGGCACCGCAACGCGATCCGCGTGACAACCGCGGCCATGAACGGATCAGAACCCGACGAGTTCGCAACCGTCCTGGCCGATCATGCCCGCAAGCTCGACCTCCGCTCCGCCCGCTGAACCCCACCCCGAAAGGCCGCCCATGTACACGACGACGTTCATCTTCGAAACGAAGCAGTACGACGATGAGTTCCACCGACGCAACGACACGATCGCCGAACAGGCCCGCACCATCCCGGGCTTCCTCGGCGAGGAGGAATGGCACAATGAGGCCACCGGTCTGCATGCAGAGGTCTACTACTGGGAGACCCGCGACGCGATGCTCGAACTGATCGGCATGCCCGAGCACCGAGAAGCGAAGGCCCGCCACGAGCGATGGATCGGCGACTACCGCGTGGTGATCAGCGAGGTCGAGACCATCTATGGCAGCCAGGACCTTGGCCTGCAGCACCGACCGACGGCGGTTCGCTCGGGGCTTCGCCCACTGCGCGAGGCCTGACGAAGCTTGCCCGGTACGTGGGGTCGACGAGGTTGCCGGCGTCTTCGTCGACACCCCGGACCCTCACGACCCAGGCTGTGGCATCAGCATAGGCCAGCCGGGAATCCGCCTACCCGAGAATCTGCTCAGAACTTTGCGCGCGACATCGACCCGGATTGCGACGTACGCGAAAGCTGCGAATTTCGAGTGCACCCCTAACGCTCGGCGACCACCAAGCGTAAGTTTGCGTTATATCGCGTTTCAGACGTTGGAGAGGTGGTCGTCGTGGACGTCCTCATCTGGGTGCTCGTCTCACTGCTGGCGTTGGTCGCCACCTCGATCACGGTGGTCGTGCTCATCGTGCGAGCACTGGTGAAGCGAGTCCGGCGCAATCGCGCGCTCGCGAGCGCAGCGTTGCGAACCCGCGCCCAGTTCAGCTCCGGGCCGAACGGCAAGGTGCTCAAGCTGCGGGTGCGCCTCGATGAGTCCCTCGCCAGCGGGCGTGCCGCCATAGACCTCGCCGCTCGCGGCGACGGGCCGCGCGGCGAGCTTACCGAGCTCTTCCGGCGCATCGAGCACGAGGGCGCGGCGCTCGACCTGCAGCTGCGCCTGATGCAGAGCGAGATCGACTCCGGCGTGCTCTCGGCAGAGCTCCCCGCCGTCGCCGATCGCGTCGAGCAGGTCGCCGCATTGGTGCGCAGACTCCGATCGGCGGTCGCCTCGGGGCTCGCCGGCGTCACCGACGACACGCTCACCGCACTGCACTCCGACGTCGACCGTGAGGTGGCCGCACTGCGCGCCGGGGTCGACCAGTTGCGAACGCTGAACCGGTTCGACAGACCTGCCCGACCGAGTGACCTCACGCAGACGACCACCTCAACCGTACGAGACAAGGGGACCCGATCATGAGCGACAACACCTCGCGGATGCGAACCATCTTCCGAAGCAAGACGACCAAGGCCCTCGACAAGATCGAAGACCCGCGTGACATCCTCGATGACAGTTACAACCAGCAGGTCAAGCTGCTGCAGCAGGTGCGTCAGGCACTGGCAGAGGTCGCCACGGCGAAGAAGCGGCTCGACCTGCAGGGCCAAGAGATGGGCACGAGGTACCAGCGCCTGGCAGGTCAGGCCCGTGAAGCGCTGAGCCAGGGGCGCGAAGATCTCGCCCGGGCAGCACTCGAACGCCGCTCGCTGATCGAGCGTCAGGTGGCGAGCCTGCAGCAGCAGTTCGAGGCGCTGCAGACGCAGACCGCGCAACTGGAGTCACGCGAACGGCAGCTCTCCGAACAGGTGGCGGCCTTCCGCATCGAGAAAGAGACGATCAAGGCGACGTACACCGCGTCCGAGGCACAGGTGCGCGCGAATGAGGCCGTCGCGGGAATCGGGGCGTCGATCGACGACGTCGGAACGAGCCTCGAACGCGCCCGCGACCGCGTCGCCCAGATGCAGGCTCGCGCCGCCGCCACCGACGAACTGCTCTCGAGCGGTGCGCTGAAAGACCTCAGCGCCGCGCCCGACGCCGACATCGAACGGCAGCTCGCAGCACTCAGCGCGCAGTCGGAGATCGAGCGGCAACTGCAAGAAATGAGGGATACCGGCGCCGCAAGCGCTGACGGCGAGGGCGATGGGTGGCTGAGCATCGGGCATGGGCCGACCGCACGCTAGGTGCAGTCCCCCCAGGTCGCATCGCGACGAAGGTCCGACCACCGCGACCACCGCGAGCACCGGCTCCCCCGTGCTCACCGCCTCACCAGTTCGTAGATCACGAGGCGGTGCACCGGGATGGCACGTTCGACCGTGAATCCGAGCGACCGCAGCAGGTCGAGCTCCGGCGCCTCCCGCCCCACGACCATCGCCCAGACCCGGGAGTGTTCGCGCACGTCGTCGACCTCGTCGAGCGGCGCCACCGAGTCCCACAGGCGGGTCGTGGCGGCGAGCGGCCGTCGCAATGCGACATCATCGAGCCCGTCGAATCGATCTGGGTACAGATTCATCGCGAGGCGTGGTTTTCTCGACGGTCGCACCGAGTCGTCGAAGACGATCGCGTCGCCGACCGACGCGTTGACCCCGATCACGTCGGCAGCCTGGCGGAAGTCGGCGCCGCCCTTGCCGAACGGGCCGCGCTGGGCGAGATAGCCGGGCACCGCGATCGCCGCGATGATCACCAGTCCCACGAGCGGCACGAGGCGGCGAGCACCCGCGTGTCGGCTCGATTCGGCCACGACGACGCCGAGGGCGCGAAGCCCGACTGCGACGAGCAGGGCGAACGCCGGCGCACAGAACGCGAGATAGCGCGGGTTGTAGGTCGGCGCGACCAGGGCGTCGACCACGAGCAGTGCCATCGTGGGCGCGGCCGTCCACACCGCTGCGATGACCACGAGGCGCCGCGAATGCCGCATCGACGGAACGAACGCCACTGTCGCGACCGCGGCGAACACGAGCAACCAGCCCGCTGCCGCGAACCACTCGGCGCCGGCGAACCACTGGCGCACGAGCACCGACTCGGCGCTCGCGTAGTCGCGCCGCGCGAGGAACGAGATCTGGTTGCTCTGCATCGTGCCGACCACCAGGATCGGTGCGGCGAGCACGGCTGCCATGACGGATGCCCCGAGCCAGCGGTGCAGCGTCGCTCGTGTGCCACGCAACAGCATGACGACGGCGGCTTGCACGAACAGCAGCAGCGCGAGGTACACGTACAGGTAGAGGGCCGCCGCGAACGCCACCGCGTACGCCGCCCAGACGAGCCATCGCGTCTCTCGACGACGCACGAGCACGACGAGCCAGACGATGAGCCAGACCGCTGCGGCCATCGTGAACGCGTACGAACGCGCCTCGATCCCCATGCGCGTGGCGACGGGAAGCAGTGCGAGCACCGCGCCCGCGAGGATTCCCGTCGACCGTGAGTCGAGTCGACCTCCGAGCATCACGGTTCCGGCGACGGCGAAGCCGATGGCGATGGAGCTCGGCAATCGCACGAGCGCCTCGGACGTGCCGACGAGGCCGGTCCACCCGTGCAGGAAGAGGTAGTAGAGCCCGTGCACCGCGTCGACCTGGCCGAGCATCGCGAACAGGCTCGGCAGCGGCCGGCCGGCCGACACCACACTCGCGGCCTCGTCGCCCCAGTACGACGGAATACCGGCGCCGACGAAGACGAGAGCCCCCGCTGCGAACCCGGTGAACAGTGCCGCGTGGCCGGTCCCGCGTGCGCGGGCGACCGAGCGCATCGACAGAACCCCCCTCCGTCAGGGCCAATCGTCGCGGATGCTGCTGAAGCCTGGCTGAATGCTGTTGCTCAGCGGCCGCCGCCAGTCCACTCGAGCAACCGGTCGACGGGCCACGTCGTGACGATGCGCTCGGCCGGCACGCCGTTGGCCATCGCGCGCGCCGCGCCGAGCTCGAGGAACGACAGGTGCCCCGGCGCGTGCGAGTCGCTGTCGATCGAGAAGAGGCAGCCCGCCTCGAGTGCGACCTGGATGAGGTCGTCGGGCGGGTCCTGGCGCTCGGGCCGCGAGTTGATCTCGACCGCCACGTCGTGCTCGGCGCACGCCGCGAACACCTCCTCGGCGTCGAACGTCGACTGCGGCCGGGTACCGCGAGAGCCCTCGACGAGACGCCCCGTGCAGTGCCCGAGCACGTTCATGTGCGGGTCGGCGATCGCACGGAGCATCCGCTCGGTCATCTCGCGACGTTCCATACGCAGTTTCGAGTGCACGCTCGCGACGACGACATCGAGTCGCGCGAACATCTCGGGCGTCTGGTCGAGGCTGCCGTCGAGCAGGATGTCGACCTCGATTCCGGCGAGCAATCGGATGTCGCTGACACGCGCCTGCACGTCGGCGAGCAGCTGCAACTGCTCGGCGAGGCGCTCGGCGCTCAGCCCGTTGGCGACGCGCAGGCTCGGCGAGTGGTCGGTGATCGCGAGGTACTCGAGCCCGAGTGCGGCGCCCGCGCGGGCCATGACCTCGAGGCTCGTGGTGCCGTCGCTCCAGTCGGTGTGGCTGTGCAGGTCGCCGCGCAGCTCGGCGCGCAGGCCCTCGACGGCACCGGTCGGTGAGAGGCCGGCCTCGGCACGGAGCGCGGCGAGCCGGTCGGGCACGGCACCGTCGACGGCCTGGGCGATGACCGTGAAGGTCGAGTCGCCGATGCCCGCCATGCGCTTCAGGCGCCCGTCGCGCAGGCGTGCGGCGATATCGTCGGCATCGAGGCCGCGCACCGCCTCGGCCGCCCGCCGGAACGCCTTCGACTTGAAGGCCGACGCGCGATCGCGCTCGAGCAGGAAGGCGATCTCCTCGAGCGCCGCCACCGGATCCATGCCCCTCATTCTGGCCGTTCTTCCGTTCCGGGGGTGCTTTCGCGCAAGAATCGCGCTTGGATGCGCCTCGGTTTGCGCGAATGCACCCCCGGAATGGTTCCCCCGGCCGGGCGCGGCGGGCCGGCGCAGTTGGGGCGGCGGAGCGCCGGGCTACAGTTCGACGACGGTCATGCCCGAGCCGCTGCCGGCGGTGCCCATCGCGGCGAGCGCGGCAGGGACCTCGTCGAGCGTGATGCGCCGGCCGACGAGCTCGATGGGCCTGAAGTATCCCGACGCGACCGCGCCGAGCATCGACGGGTACTCGTGGGCGGCCATGCCGTGGCTGCCGATGATCTCGAGTTCGCGCGCGATCACCGCGTCCATCGGCATGGCGGCGAGCGCGTTCTCGCCGACCATCAGCCCGATCTGCACATGCCGGCCGCGCTTCTTGAGGCTGCGCACCGACGCGAACGACGTCTCGCTGCTGCCGAACGCGTCGACCGACACGTCCACGCCGCCGCCCGACGCCTCGACGATGCGCTCGGCGGCCCCTTCGCCGCCCTGCACCGGGATCGCCCCGAGCGCAGCCGCTGCGGCGAGCGCTGCGTCCGAGACATCCACCCCGTAGACCTTCACCCCTGCCGCGACGGCGATCATGATCGCCGACAGGCCGACCCCGCCGCATCCGTGCACCGCGATCTGCTCGCCGGTCGCGAGCCGGCTGCGGGCCATGATGGCCCGGTACGCCGTCGCGAACCGGCAACCCAGCGACGCGGCCTCGACGAACCCGAGCTGGTCGGGCAGGCGGATGAGGTTGAGCTCGGCCTCGTCGATCGCGACGTACTCGGCGAACGAGCCCCAGTGCGTGAACCCCGGCTGCGACTGGTTGTCGCACACCTGCTGGTTGCCCGAGCGGCACTCGTCGCAGCGCCCGCAGGCGCAGATGAAGGGGGCAGTGACGCGGTCGCCGACGGCCCAGCCCGAGTCGGCGGCGACCTCTGAGCCGAGCTCGGCGATCTCGCCGGCGAACTCGTGCCCGGGTACGTGCGGCAGCGACACGGTGTCGTCGTGGCCCATCCAGGCATGCCAGTCGCTGCGGCAGAGGCCGGTCGCGCGCACCCTGATGACCGCGCCGCGAGGCGGGCACTCGGGTTCGGTGACGTCGGCGAGTTCGGGCTGCTCACCGAAGGCGTTGAAGTGCACGGCGCGCACGGGGATCCTTCCGGTTCGGGTGGCCCTGCGGGGATCAGGGCGATCGGATGCCGCGTGGCTGCGGCTTCGTCGCCGTGCCGCGCGTGCGACATCCGCGAGCCTACCCCGTGCCGCATCCCTGAGATTGTGTAACAATATGCCATGCGTTTCGTGCTCGCCGTGCTGCTCGCCGCGGTGTGCTTCGGCACCACCGGCACGGCGCAGGCCCTCGGCCCCGATGCCGGCGCGCTCTCACTCGGCGCGGCACGACTCGTCGTGGGCGGCGGCGCCCTCGGGCTCGTCGCACTCGCCCTCCACTTCGCCGCGCGTCGGCGCGACGCGGCCGGGACACCCGTGGCGTCGACGCGCGGCGATGGCATGCGACATCCGCTCGCCGTGCGCTCGCGCAGGCTGCCCACCTGGGCGCTCATCGCGATCGGTGCAGCCGGCGTGCTCGCCTACCAGCCCGCGTTCTTCGCGGGCACTGCAGCGAACGGAGTGGCCGTCGGCACGGTCGTCGCTCTCGGCTCGGCACCGGTCATCACCGGGGCGCTCGACTGGGCGCTGCGCCGGCGGTATCCAGGACACCGATGGGGGCTCGCGACGGCGATCGCAACCACCGGAGTCGCCATCCTCGCGGCATCGACGGCATCGGCGGGTCCGACCGCGGTCGACGCCGTCGGCGCGTCGGCCGGTCCGCTCGGCCTGCTCGCCTCGGTCGGCGCGGGCTCGTCGTACGCGGTGTACACGCTCGCGGCGAAGGCGCTGCTCGACCGCGGGTGGAGCGCGACCGGCAGCATGGGCGCGCTGTTCGGCGCGGCCGCCGTCGCGAGCGTGCCGGTGCTCGCGATGACGGATGCCTCGTGGCTCGCCACCGGGCCCGGCCTCGCGATGGCGCTCTGGGTCGGCCTCGCGGCAACGGCCTTCGCCTACGTGCTGTTCGGCATCGGCCTCACCGGGCTCGCGCCCGCGACGGTATCGACGCTGACGCTCGCCGAGCCGCTGACCGCGGGGCTGCTCGGCGTGCTGGTGCTCGGCGAGGCGCTCTCGGGCGGGGCGGTCGCCGGGCTCATCGTGCTCGCCGGCGGCATCGTGCTGTTCGCGGCCGGCGCCCGGGGCGGCCCGGGCGGGCGGGGCGGCCCCGGCGCCCGGGGCGGCCCGGGCGGGCGCCACGGCGCGGCGTCAGCCGGGCTGGTCGGCAGCGCCCTCGGCTCCGTCGGCCATCGCGAGCTTCGCACGCACCCGAGCTCCGATGCGCGGGTCACCCGGGTTCTCTTCGCCCGGCTCGAACCAGTGGTCCTCACCGCGGGCGCAGGTACACGCGAGCGCGACCGTCTCACCGATCACGACCGCGCGAAAGAACTCGCGGTGCGGAACACTGGGGTCACGACGTCGACGCATGGTGCTGGCTCTCCCGGGTGTCGGCGCGCCCGGTGCGCGCTCATTGAAGAGACGACCGATCGCGTCGATCATGACGCGAAGTACTGAGAAATCTTCGACGAGATCCCGGCTGCGCTCACGGTCAGAGCTGCTCGCCCGCGACGTTGAAGGTGTCGCACGCCCCCGCGCCCCGCTGGTACCCGACCGCGAACCAGCGCTGACGCTGCTCACTCGTGCCGTGCGTGAACGTGTGCGGGCTCACCTGGCCCTGCGTGGCCTCTTGGATGCGGTCGTCGCCGACCGCGGCCGCCGCATCGAGCGCATCGCGGATCTCTGCCTCGGTCGGTTCCTGAAGGAACGGCACCCCTTCGTCGTCGGGCACCGTCGCGGCGTTCGCCGTCCAGGCGCCCGCAAAGCAGTCTGCCTGCAGTTCGACCCGCACCGCGTTCGACGTCGGGCCCGTCTGCCCGTCTTGCGAGCGCTCGAGAATGCCGCCGAGGTTCTGGATGTGGTGACCCCACTCGTGCGCGACCACGTACATCTGCGCGAGCGGTCCGCCGCTGGCCCCGAACCGGCTGCGCAGCTCGTCGAAGAACGTCACGTCCATGTAGATCATCTGGTCGGGCGGGCAGTAGAAGGGCCCCGTCGCCGATGACGCGCTGCCGCAGCCCGTGGTGGTCGCGGCGTCGAACAGGATCAGGTCTTGCGGGCCGACGTAGTTCGTGAGGCCGATCGCCGGGCCCTCCTGCGACCAGTAGGCCTCGAGCGACGCCGATGCACCCTTCATGCGGCACTCGATGTTCTCGTTGGCGTCTTCGCCGGTGAGGCACTGGTCGAGCGACGTCTCTTCGGCCGGCGGCTGCCCGCCCCCGCCCATGAGCCCCGTGAGGTCGACGCCGAGGAACTGCGACAGCACGAACAGCGCGATCACCCCGATGCCACCGCCCGCTACGGCGATGCCCGTATTGCGCCCGCGCTTCGAGGCTTTGCCGCCACTGATGTCGGAGCCGGGATTGAAGGTCATGAGCCGAAACTACTCCGAGTCACCGGGGTCGTCATGTACATCGTGCGCATCGTCGCGGTCGTCTTCGGCGAAACGGTCGGTCGCCGTGATGAGGGCGTCGAGAATGCCGGGTTCGTCGTAGGCGTGCCCGGCATCGTCGACGATGGTGAACTCCGCCTCGGGCCATGCGAGGTGCAGGTCCCACGCCGTCATCACGGGCGTGCACATGTCGTAGCGGCCCTGCACGATCACCGCCGGGATGCCGCTCAGCCGCGAGGCATCCCGAATCAACTGGCCCTCGTCCCACCAGCCGCCGTGACGAAAGTAGTGGTTCTCGATGCGCGCGAACGCCGCAGCGTATTCGGGCGCCGTGAACCGGGCGATCGTCTCGGCCTGCGGCAGCAGGGTGATGGTCGACGACTCCCACCGCGACCAGGCGATCGCGGCGGGTTCGTAGACGGCGGGGTCGGGGTCGGCCAGCAGGTGCCCGTAGGCCTCGATGAGATGGCCTCGCTCGGCAGGCGGCACGGGCGCGATGAATTCCTCCCAGAGGTCGGGGAACACGGCCGAGGCGCCGCCCTCGTAGAACCAGTCGAGCTCCTGCCGCCGCAGCGTGAAGATGCCGCGCAGCACGAGCTCGGTCACGCGCTCGGGGTGGGTCTGCGCGTACACGAGCGCGAGCGCGCTTCCCCATGAGCCGCCGAAGACCTGCCAGCGGTCGATGCCGAGATGCCCGCGCAGCCGCTCCATGTCGGCGACGAGGTGCCAGGTGGTGTTCGCCGAGAGGTCGGCGTTCGGCTCGCTCGCGTGCGGGATCGAGAATCCACACCCCCGCTGGTCGAACAGCACGATGCGGTAGCGCTCGGGGTCGAACAGGCGGCGATGCGACGGGGTCGTTCCGCCCCCGGGACCGCCGTGCAGGAACACCACCGGCTTTCCGTTGCGGTTACCGGACACCTCCCAGTAGATGTGCTGTCCGTCACCCACGTCGAGCATGCCTGTTTCCAGGGGTTCGATCTCCGGATACATCTCTCGCATCTGCTCACGGTACCGAGCGACGGATGTCCCGACCGGGTGCCGCGCCGCACGCACGGGCCGCTCTCTGCACGCGGGGCGGCGATCTCTGCGGGGCTGCTATCTCTGCAGGGGAATAGAGCCCACCACGAGCCACCACACCGGATAGGCGACGTAGGCGAATGCCCCGGCGACACCGCCGATGATGAACACCGCCCACTGGCCGGCCGATCCGGCGGGCAGCAGGAACCCGATCGCGAACACGAGCAGGGCGGCGAGCCCGGCTGAACCGATGACGACAGCCCAGCGAGCGAGGATGTGGCACATCCGAGCGCGAACCAGGCCGACGAGCCCGACGGCGATGAGAAAGCCGAACATGAGCACGATCGCCGGTATCGCGGCCACGTACTGGTCGTCGAGGGTCGCCCCTCCCATGAGCATGCGTACGGTGGTGACCGCCAAGTAGGCCGTCGCGAGCGACATGACCACGGCGAGCGCCCCGAGCGTTGCGCTGGGAGCGAGTGCGCGCCAGAGCAGCAGGGCGGCGACGATCTGTGCCGGCGCGAGCGCGATGCTCAGCACATCGTTCGCCGGGCCGAGCCAGTACCAGGTGCGCAGCTGCACACCGAACGGGTCGGCGAGCGCGAAGAACAGGGCGAGCGCCAGCGCCGAGGCGAGCCCGAGATAGCCGGTGGTGAACGCCCACCTTCGCAGGGCCGTGCGCCGCGGCGCCGACCGGGGCGGCGGCTGGGGCGCCGGCTGGGGCGCCGGTTGCTCGTCGCGTACCGGTGATCGTGCGGAATCCTCGCCTTCCACAGTGCTCACGATACTCAGGGGCGGGGCCCGGTGCCCACCCCTTCCCGGGGGGCACGAGCGGGCCCGGGCTACGCTCGAATCATGGCATCGAACGCGCCCGTCACCATCACCATCACCGGAGCGGGCGGGCAGATCGGCTACGCCCTGCTGTTCCGCATCGCCTCGGGCGCCATGCTGGGCCCCGAGACCCCGGTGCGCCTCAACCTGCTCGAGATCCCGCAGGGGCTGAAGTCGGCCGAGGGCGCCGCACTCGAACTGCAGGATTCCGCCTTCCCGCTGCTCACCCACGTCGAGATCACCGATGACGCGAACGCCGCCTTCGAGGGCGCGAACATCGCACTGCTCGTCGGCGCTCGCCCCCGCGGACCCGGCATGGAACGCGGCGACCTGCTCGCCGCGAACGGCGGCATCTTCGGTCCGCAGGGCGCGGCCATCAATGCCGCAGCCGCCGACGACATCCGCGTCGCCGTGGTCGGCAATCCCGCGAACACGAACGCCCTCATCGCCGCGGCGAATGCACCGGATGTCCCGCGCGATCGGTTCACCGCGCTCACGCGCCTCGATCACAACCGCGCCCTGGGGCAGCTCGCCGTCGCCGTCGAGGGCTCGGTCGGCGACATCCGCGGACTCACGATCTGGGGCAATCACTCGGCGACGCAGTTTCCCGACGTCGAGCACGCGACCGTCGCGGGCGACTCGGTGCCCGCGCGGCTCGCCGAGCGATTCGGGGGGCCCGATGCTGCCCGGCGGTGGCTTGCCGACGAGTTCATCCCGCGGGTGGCAGGGCGCGGCGCAGAGATCATCGAGGTGCGCGGCTCGTCGTCGGTCGCGTCGGCGGCCTCGGCGACGATCGACCACGTGCGCGATTGGGTCGGCGGTACACCCGACGGGTGGACGAGCGCGGCGATCGTGTCAGACGGGTCCTACGGCGTGCCCGAGGGTCTCATCTCGTCGTTCCCGGTGGAGTCGGTCGACGGGTCGTGGCGCATCGTGCGCGACCTCGAGCTCGACGCGTTCGCGCGAGGCCGCCTCGCGACGACAGTGGCCGAACTCGAAGACGAGCGCGACGCCGTGCGATCGCTCGGCCTCATCTGAGCCTCGGACCCCGTGATGTCGCACGAACCGTCACCATCCGCTGGAATGCCGACACTTCGCGCGACATCACGGCCTGCTGCAGCGACACTCGACCTCTCTGGATACCACCTCGCGGTCGACGAGCAGTTCGACGGGGACGACCTGTCCGACATGCGCTGGTTGCCCCACTACACACCGCACTGGAGCTCACGGCGGGCGAGTGCCGCGCGATACGACGTCTCGGGCGGCACCCTGAAGCTCCGCATCGATGCCGACACCGAACCCTGGTCGCCCGAGTACGACGGCGACGTGCGCGTGTCGCACCTGCAGACGGGTCAGTTCTCGGGGCCGATCGGCAGCCCGGTCGGCCAGCACCGGTTCCGGGCGGGACTGGTCGTGCGCGAAGAGCAGGATGATGAGCGGCTCTGGCTGCCGCGTTTCGGCGTGATCGAAGCACGTGTACGAGCAATCCGCCACCCCTCGGCGATGGTCGCCCTGTGGCCGATCGGCTTCGAAGACGAAGGGGTGAACTGCGGCGAGATCTGCATCTTCGAGATCTTCGGCAGCGAGCTCGACGACACCGGCGGTCTCGTGGGCGTCGGGGTGAAGCCCCAGCGCGATCCGCGACTCGTGATGGACTTCGAGAAGGTGCGAGTCGACGGCGATCTCACGGCGTTCCACGACTACGCCGTCGAATGGCTGCCCGAGCGCCTGCGGTTCTTCATCGACGGGCGGCTCGTCAAGGTCGTCGAGCAGTCCATCGGCTACCCGGTGCAACTCATGCTCGACCTCTACGAACTGCCGACCGGCGCCCCGCGCGACACGTCCGCGCATCCCCTCGTGTTCGAGGTGGCGCACGTGCGGGAGTACCGCGCACGCGTCACGTGACGGCTCGATCTAGGCTGGGCGCATGGCCCCCGACGCACCCTCACCCGCTGCCCGCCGCAAGCAGATCATCGTCGGCATCGTCGTCGGCCTGATCATCGGCGTCGTCGTGAGCCTCTGGACCGGCTTCTGGCTATGGCTCGCGGCTGGCGCCGCCGTCGGACTCGCGGCGGGCGCGCTCATGAAGCCGCCCGCCGAATAACGCGCCAGTCGGGCACCCACGCACTGAAACAGGAACGAGCGACCCGAGAGGGTCGCCCGTTCCTGTTTTCGGTGCCGCTCCGGCGTGTCTTCCTGTTTCCGGGACGCTGGTCCGCGCGGCGGGCGCGGCGGGCGCGGCGGGCGCGGCGGGCGCGGCGGGCGCGGCGGGCGCGGCGGGCGCGACGGGCGGATGCTACTTCTTGGACTTCTCGGGCACCGGAAGCGTGCCCGCCGCCCGCTGCGCGGCGTAGTGGGCGCGCGCCTCGTCTTGACGCTCGAGCTCGGCGCCCGACGCGATCTTCGCGCGCAGGTGCTCGGGCTTGTAGCCGAACGCGTCGACGAGGTCTTGCGCGTGCGGGCGCAGCCGCTCGAGCAGGCGATCGATGTAGGCCGTCACGGCCTGCGCGCGCTGCGGCGAGAGCCGGCCGTTCATGAGGTACCAGGCGAGGTGCTTCTCGACCAGTCCGAGGCCGAAGAGATCGCGCAGCCACGTGAGCACCTGCTTGGTGCCCGGGTCGGTGGTCTGCGCGAGGCCGCGCGTGAACGCCTCCCACTGCAGCAGCTCGCCGTGGGCTCGAGCGGCTTCGATGAGCTGGTTCTGGTGACGGTTGAACGCCGCGGCAGCTTCGGCCTTGGGCAGCTTGCGCGCGTCGCGCAGGTGCCCGGCGATCTCGGCGATCATGGCCTCGACGCGGTCGGTGAGCAGTTCGCGCTGCGAGTTCTCGTCGCGCAGTTCGCTGACCGAGCGCGCCGTCGAGCCGAAGTCGGCGATGGTCTGCGCCAGTCGGCGAAGCCCGGTGCCGTGGTAGGCCCGCTCGGCGGTCGACTGCACGACATACCGTGCCATCGCGCCGGCGTCGGCCTTCGCGAACTGCTTCGAGAAGTCGGTCAACAGGCGCTTGGCCACGAGCTGCAGCAGCACGTTGTTGTCGCCCTCGAAGGTGACGTAGATGTCGAGGTCCTGACGCAGGCCGACGATGCGGTTCTCGGCGAGGAATCCGGCACCGCCGGTGGCCTCGCGAGCCTCCTGCAGCGTGTCGAGCGCATGCCAGGTCGACAGGGGCTTCAGTGCGGCGGCGATCGTCTCGAGGTCTTGGCGGTCGTCGTCGGTGTCGGCCCTGCCCGAGAACACCGCGTCGAACTTCAGCAGGAACTCGTCGTGCGCGAAGATCTGCGCGTAGGTCGTCGCGAGTTTCGGCAGCAGCCGGCGCTGGTGGCGCTGGTAGTCGAGCAGCACCTCTTCGTCGGTGTCGCTCGCCGCGTTGAACTGGCGGCGCTGGTTGCCGTAGGTGATCGCGATCGTCAGCGCCATCGCGGCGGCGCTCGTGGCCGCGCCGTCGAGCGAGACCCTGCCCTGCACGAGCGTGCCGAGCATCGTGAAGAAGCGCCGGCCCGGGCTCGCGATCGGGCTCGAGTAGGTGCCGTCTTCGGCGACCGAGCCGTAGCGGTTCAACAGGTTCTCGCGTGGAACGCGCACGTTCGTGAAGTGCAGCCGGCCGTTGTCGATGCCGTTGAGGCCGCCCTTGAGTCCGTCGTCTTCGCCGCCGACGCCCTTGAGGAACCCGCCCTTGGCGCCCCGGATCGGCACGTAGAAGGCGTGCACGCCGTGGTTGACGCCCTTGGTGATGAGCTGCGCGAACACGACCGCGGCCGTGCCGTGCAGTGCCGCGTTGCCGAGGTAGTCCTTCCACGCACCGCGGAACGGCGTGTTGATCACGAACTGCTGCGTGGCCTCGTCGTAGGTCGCGGTCGTGCCGATCGCCGCGACATCCGACCCGTGGCCGGTCTCGGTCATGGCGAACGCACCCGGCACCTTCAGCGACATGATGTCGGGCAGGAACGTCTGGTGGTGGTACTCGGTGCCGAGGTGCACCACGGCGGACCCGAAGAGCCCCCACTGCACGCCCGCCTTGATCTGCAGGCTCGGGTCGGCGATGACGAGCTCTTCGAACGAGGCGATGTTGCCGCCGTGGTCGTCTTGGCCGCCGAGGGCTTTCGGGAAGGCGCGGTGCACGGCGCCCTGATCGACGAGCGTCTTCAGCTGCGCGAGCACGCGCTCGCGGTGCTCTGCCATCGACTGACCGTCGATGCGCTGCATGTCGGGCTGCGCGGCGCGCTCGCGCGCGGCGATGCGCAGGTCGGCCCAGGTGCCGAGCAGTTGCTTGCCGAGCGACGCGATGTCGACCTTCGGCTGGGTTGCCGCCGCGTCGCCGGCCGGCGAGGGTGCGGGGGCGGATGCCGCGGGGCGGGCCGGCTTCGACGCCGATGCCGTGCCGGGTCGGCGCGCGGGTGCCGAGGCGGGCTTGGCGGTCTTCGAGGTGGTACGGGGTGCCGTGTCGACCATCGTGCGTCCTTCGTGTGCGTTCGTGGGCGTGCGTTCGTGGGCTTCATTCCCACGGTATGACCGCGTTCGGGCACGACGAAACCCTGCGTTCGGGCCCTACAAACCCGCCGCGCGGGGTCTCGACGACGACTGTGGGCACCCTACAAATGCCGGTGACCCCGGCAATGGGACATCCACAACGCGACGTCAGTTGCGGAAGAACGCGCTCGCGCGCCCCGACCACAGCAGGGCGAGCACGATCACCGAGACGGCGATGCCGAAGTACTCGCCGATCGCGCCCGCGGGATACGCGATCGCGAAGAAGATCGAGGCCGCGATCGACAGCACCTGGAAGACGGTGATGACCATACGAGCAGCCGCGCTGCCCCGAAGCAACATGGTCGCGACGATGATGACGATCGCCCCGATGAGGATCGAGACGATCGCCGACGTGATGAGTGCGCTCGCCCCGCCGAACTGTTCGACGGTCGCGGCGACGCTCGTCTGGAACAGCAGGATGGTGCCACCGAAGATGTCGAGCAGACCCGAGATCCACGTGAGCACCGCGACGAGTGTGACCCCGCCCGGACGGTCGATCGATGCAGACATGTGCGTCCCCTTCGCTGTATGCAGTGGTTGCAATGTATCGCGGGCGGATGTCCCGACGCGAGCGATCCCGCGGAGGGCCGGATCTGCGTACGGGGGCGGCCCGACGGCCTGATCGCGTCGAGCCGCCCCCCCCCTGCCCGGTGCTATGCGCTGCGCTGGTACGCGCGGAACGCCCGCGTCGCGACCCAGCCGAGCAGCGCGGTGAACGCCGCCAGCAGGCCGAGGTCGGCCGCGATGCCCGCCCAGTCGGGACTCGTCGTGAGTGCCTCGCGGCCCGCGGCCACGGCCCATTCGAACGGGTTGAACGCCGCGACATCGGCGACCCACGCGGCCGACAGGGTCGTATCCATGAGCGCGGAGCTCAGGAACATCAGCGGGATCGTGATGAGCTGCGAGATGCCGATCAGCACGTTCTGGTTGCGCGCGAGCAGTGCCGCCGCGTTCGAAAGCGCCGAGAACGACGCCGTCAGCAGCATGGCCGCGAGCAGCATCACGAGGATGCCGGTCACACCGCCGTCGAAGCGCGCCCCCATGAGCCACGCCACGCCGAGCACGATCAGCGACTGCACGATCGTGAGCACGGCCTGGTACAGCAGCGTCGACACCATCATGGCGCCGCGACTCGTCGGCGACGTGAGGAACCGGTCCATGACGCCGCGATCCATGTCCTGGATGTAGCTCGTGCCGGCCCACGCGCTGCCGAACAGCGCCATCATCATCACGATCCCGGGCGTGAGGAACTCGAGGTAGCTGTCGCCGCCCTCGAATCCCGGGATCTCGACGACGCTCTCGAAGAGCTGCCCGAACAGCAGTAGCCAGATCAGCGGTTGCACGACGTTCATGACGATGAACGCGGGAACACGCCAGGCGGCGCGGAGTTGACGCAGAGTCAGATACGCCGTGTGTCGTGCGAAGCTCGGTCGCTCGAACGTGCGGGCGATCGTACGGTTCGCCTCATCGGTGGTGACGGTGGTCATGACGCGACCTCCTCGGTCTTGGCGGTGGATTGCGGTGACGGGGCCGGCGCGTCTGCTGAGTGCGCCTGCGCGGCCGCGAACGAGCGCCCGGTGTGAGCCAGGTACACGTCGTCGAGGCTCGGCCGCGACACGGTGGCGGATGCCACTGCGAGCCCCGCGGCATCGAGCACGCCGAGGGCGAGCGGCAGCGCCGCCCCGCCATCGTCGCCACGTGCGCGAACCGTGCGGCCGTCGGCCACGATGTCGCGAAGCGCGCCGATGCGGCCGATGGCCGCCAGCACCTCGGGGATGTCGCTCGCCTCATGCACCTCGATCACGAGCGCATCACCGCGCAGTTCACTCTTCAACTGCTCGGGCGTGCCGTCGGCCACGACTCGGCCGCCATCGACGATCGCAAGCCGGCTCGCCAGGCGGTCGGCCTCCTCGAGGTAGTGCGTCGTGAGCAGCACGGTCATGCGCTCCTCACGGGACATCCGTTCGATCTCGGCCCACATCTCGGCCCGCGCCTCGGGATCGAGACCGGTCGTCGGCTCATCGAGGAACAGCACCTCGGGGCGGTGCATGAGCCCGATGGCGACGTCGAGCTTGCGCGCCATGCCGCCCGAATAGGTCTTGACCTGGCGGCCGGCCGCCGTGGTGAGCGCGAACCGGTCGAGCAGGTCGTCGGCGCGGCTCTTCGCAGCGGCCGTTCGCATGCCGTGCAGCCGGCCCGCGAGCACGAGGTTCTCGAGCCCCGTGTCCATGGGGTCGGACACCTGCTTCTGCGCGACGAAGCCGATCGCGCTGCGGACCCGCTCGGGATGCCGGCGCACATCGACTCCGGCGACGAACGCGGCGCCCGAATCGGCCCGTGAGAGCGTCGACAGGATCTTCACCGTCGTCGACTTGCCGGCGCCGTTGGGCCCGAGCAGGCCGAAGACGGTCCCCTGCTCGGCCTCGAAGGTGAGCCCGTCGAGGGCTCGCAGCGGGGCCTTGCCGCGCCCCTGCGGATAGGTCTTGACGAGATCGACGGCCGCAAGGGCCCTCGCGTCGGGTGAAACAGCCATGAGGCTCCTCCTTGGATTTCCTTGGATGAGAGCCGTGCGATCGCGGGGTGCGGCCGGTGGCCGCCGGGGCGGCCGGGTGGCCGCAGGGTGCGGCCGATACAATGGCGGCACGCACTGGGATGGATTCGATTCACGTCGTACGACTCGGTTGCGAGATGGCTCGGATGTTGCCGCATCCGGGCCATCGGTCTGTGCGGTCTCGGTCAGTGTTCTGGGGGCGATGCTCCTTTCGCGAGGTAGCGCTCGAGCTGCGCCTGCACCTCGTCGGCGGTCGCGCCACGGGCGAACAGCTCGTGCATTCCGCGCCACGCCTCGAGCCCGCCGAGCTCTCCGGCGGCGAGTCGGTCGACCATGGTCGCCACGAACTCGCGCTCGGCGCGCACCATCGCGACGCGATAGTGGAACTCGAGCAGGAACAGCTCAGGCAGGCCGAGCTTCGCCGTCTGGGCGGCCATGTCGCTGCGCTGCTCGAGCTCGGCATCGAGGCGCTCGACCCGTTGACGCAGCAGCGAGATCGCCACCTCGGGCGGAAGCAGCGCGATGAGCGACAGCCCGGCCTCGAAGGCCGGATACTCCTTGATCGGCGTTCCGATGAGTTCGCTCAGCCAATCGTGCGCCTCGACCCGCCCGGCCTCGGTGATCGCATAGACGATGCGCTCGGGTCGATTTCCCTCGCGCTCGATGCGGTCTTCGCGAATGAAACCGTGCTTCTCGAGCGACTTGATGACCGCGTACAGCGATCCGAAGTTCAGTCGGATGCTGTCTTCTTTGCCGCGCTCGCGCAGCGTGGTCGTCATCTCGTAGGGGTACATCGGGCGCTCCCAGAGGCACGACAGCACCGCAAGGGCGAGCGGGTTGCTCACGGGACGTTTCGACATACTCACCTCCAAATACTTTGTTCAGAGTATTCGGGTGCAAGTGCTCTGTCAAGAGCATTCGGATGCCGCTCCTCCGGCATCGCCCGTCGAGACCTTCGGTAACGCCGGCTCAGCCCGACGCCACGACCTGCAGCAGCGCCTCGCCGTAGGCCTCGAGCTTCTTGGCGCCGATTCCCGTGATGCCGTCGAGCTCGTCGAGACGCTCGGGCCTGGCGAGGGCCACGGCGCGCAACGTCGCGTCGCCGAACACGATGTAGGCGGGAACCCCCTGCTCGCGAGCCTCGCCCGCACGCCACGCACGCAACTGCTCGAACAGCTCGGCCTGGGCGGGCTCGAGGTCGGCCGCGGCCGGAGCGGCCTTGGGGCCCCGAGTGCGAGCGGCGCGCTCGGGTTCGGCGCGCAGCATCACCTGGGCCGACCCCGCGAGCACCGCCGACGCGGCATCGGTGACAGTGAGTGTGCCGTACTCGCCGTGCGTGGCGAGCAGCCCCTGGGCGAGCAACTGTCGCACCACGCCCCGCCACTGCTGCTCGCTGAGGTCTTGGCCGATCGCCCACGTGGCCAGTGAGTCGTGACCGTACTGGCGCACGCGCGGGGTCTCTTTGCCGCGCAGGATGTCGATGAGATGCCCGGCGCCGTAGCGCTGGCGTCGCTCGCGGTGCAGTCGCACGATGGTCGACATGAGCTTCTGGGCCGCCACCGTGCCGTTCCACGCGGCGGGCGGCTCGAGGCACGTGTCGCAGTTGCCGCACGGCTCGCTCGACTCGCCGAAGTAGCCGAGCAGGTTCTGCCTGCGGCACTGCACGGTCTCGCACAGTGCGAGCATCGCGTCGAGGTGCTGGCTCAGCCGCCGCCGGTGCGCCAGGTCGCCGGGGCTCTCGTCGATCATGCGGCGCTGCTGCACGACGTCTTGCAGGCCGTAGGCGAGCCACGCCGTGGCCGGCGCGCCGTCGCGGCCGGCGCGGCCGGTCTCTTGGTAGTAGCCCTCGACCGACTTCGGCAGGTCGACATGGGCGACGAATCGCACGTCGGGCTTGTCGATGCCCATGCCGAATGCGATCGTCGCCACGACGACGACGCCGTCTTCGCGCAGGAACCGCTCTTGCGTGCGGCGGCGGGTCGCGGCGTCGAGGCCGGCATGGTACGGCAGCGCGTTGACACCGTTGACCGCGAGGAAACCCGCGATCTTCTCGGTGCTCGCACGTGACAGCGCATAGACGATGCCCGACACCGGTGCGCCTTCTGCGTCGACGCCTTCGCTGCGCACGAAGTCGAGCAGCTGTTTTCGCACCTCGAGCTTGGGTGCGATGCGGTACTGGATGTTGGGCCGGTCGAAACTCGACACGAAGTGCCGGGCGCCGTCGAGTGAGAGACGCGACGTGATCTCGCGGTGCGTCGTCTCGGTGGCGGTGGCGGTGAGCGCGATGCGCGGCACGTCGGGCCAGCGCTCGGCGAGCTCGGAGAGGGCCAGGTAGTCGGGCCGGAAATCGTGGCCCCACTGCGCCACGCAGTGCGCCTCGTCGATGGCGAAGAGCGCGACCGTGCCGCCTTCGAGGAAGCGCTTGGCCGACTCGGCGCCCAGCCGCTCGGGCGCGATGTAGAGCAGGTCGAGCTCGCCCGCGAGGTAGGCGCGTTCGACCGCGGCGCGCTCGGACGGCTGCTGGCTCGAGTTGAGGTACGCCGCGCGCACGCCGTTGCGCACGAGCGCGTCGACCTGGTCGTGCATGAGCGCGATGAGCGGCGACACGACGACGCCCGTGCCCTCGCGAAGCAGCGCCGGAATCTGGTAGCAGAGGCTCTTGCCGCCGCCGGTGGGCATGAGCACGACGGCGTCGCCGCCGCCCGCCACCTGCTCGATGATGGCCGCCTGCTCACCGCGGAACTGCTCGTAGCCGAACACCGTGTGCAGCGCCTCGGCGGCGGTGGCGAAGCGCGGCGGCGCGGCGGCGGCGGTGAACGGCGGTGCTGCTGCCATGGTCGCCGCCGGCGATGCGGATGTCGCGGGCTCCCACGCCCCTGCATGGTCGGGCTGCCAGGCGTCGACCGGCGGCGGCGGCGCCCACTCGTCGTCTGGCGGAGGAGCGAGCTCGTCAAGATCGAACGGGACCTCGTCGGTCGGGTCGGGTTCGGTACTCGGGCTCACCCGTCGAGTGTAACGAGCACCTCCGACCTCGAACCGACGAGGTCGTCACTGTGGACTACCCGTCGGTGCGGCGCCGACGTGCGGAGATCGCGAGCGCGATGCCGACAGCACCGACGACGAGGCCGCCGACGCCGAGCACCCGCGCCACGGTGTCGTCGGAGGTCGTCGCTGCGACATCCGATGCCGATTCGGCGTGCTCATCGGCGGCGGCCGGCGCGGCGCCGTGGCCGTTCTCGTCGCCGGTGGCCTCGGTGACGACGATCGTCGGCGCCGGGCTCTCGGGCTCGGCCTCGCCCTCGTCGGCGACCTCGCTCCAGTCGGTCTCGCCCTCGACGCACGTCTGGCGCACCGGGAACGCGAGGGTCTCACCCGCGGCATCGTCGGGAAGCCGCAGCGAGAGTTCGATCGTGTCGCGGTAGCCGTTCTCGACGGGCGTGATCGCGGTGTAGACGACCTGTGCGGTGCGATCGCCCTCGACGACCTTCTCGATCGTGTAGTTCGGGTTGAGCGTCGGCGAGACGCTCGCGATCGACGCGGGGATGTCGAACGTGAGCTTCGTCGTCGGCGACTCGCCGCAGCCGTGGCTGAACGCGAAGGTCAGCACGGTACTGCTGCCGGCGGCGGTGCTGCTCGGCGTCACGCCGACGTGGGCCGATGCGGCCAGCGGTGCGCCGAGCGCGAGCAGCACGCCCCCGGCGAGTGCGGTGACGGCGATGGTCGTGGTGCGAATGGTCATGGTGATCCTGATTCTGTGCGTGGGTCGCCGAGGCGACGCCTGCCGGTGTGAGAGTGATGCAAAGCCGCGGCGCGCGAGGGCGCGTCGACGCAGAACGTCGGATGACGCTGCTCAGGCGGCGGCGAAGGCAACCGGCGGTCCGCGATGACGCATCGCGGAGAGCACGATCAGGCGGGTGGTCGCGCGCGGCGTGCGCGTGACGGCGGGCCGCGGCCGGCGCAGCCACGGCACGGCGATCTGCGGGATACGCGGCAGCACCGAGCCGACGACGACCCGGATCGCACGCAGTGTCGCGCGCAGGGCACGCTCGCCGTGCCGGATCGCGACGACCGTGACGGCGACCGCGACGAGGTGCGAGACGAGCATCGACGGCTCGAACGACGGCGGCGAGCCGGTGGTCGACGACCAGTCGATCGTGTCGTGGTGATGGTGTGCGAGACCAACCGATGCGGCCGGCTCCGCGGCCTGCACCGAGTACAGGGCGTGCAGCGCGAACTGCGTCGCCGCCACCGCGATCACCGTGCGCGCGAGGGTCAGCCGGCCACCGGCGACGGTCATGCACAGCAGCACCGAGAACGCCATCGACAGCACGACGGCGAGCAGCCCCGGCGGCGTGCCACCGCCGACCGTGTGCGAGAGCGCGGCGACGAAGCTGGCGAAGGACGCGAGCGCGCTGCCCTGCGCGACACGCGTCCACCTCGAAGTCACACCGGAAGCCTAGGCGACCCGTCGGGGCTCGGGCCACCGCCCCGGCCAGGGCCGCTCGATGCGACGGTCATCGCGCCAGACAGGGAACGGCCCCCGACTCGCGTCAGGGGCCGTTCTTTCGGTGGGAGTCGGTCAGCCGACGTTCAACGTGAACGAGCTGGTCGTGCCCGTGCTCGGGACCGAGACGACGAACGTCGTCAGCCCGCTCGCTGCGGCCGGAACCGTGAAGGTCACGCTCGCCTGCCCGACCTCGTCGAAGTTGGGCGTGTACGCCGTGTCGATCGCGTCGCTGCCGAGCTCCACCCCGCCGGACGAGACGACCGCCACGTCGGCGTCGGTCTCGTCGCGCGTGAAGTCGAGCGACGAGAGGTTCACCGTCACCGATGCTCCAGCCGAGACCGATGTGCCGCCCGGAAGGTGCACGCCGACCGCGCGCTGCATCAGGTCGGGCGTCGCGGTGCCGAACGTGTCGAAGTAGTCGACCATCGACTCGAGGTCGATCTTGCCGCTGTCGGACTTGTTCAGGCCCTCATCGAGCGTGAAGAAGTTGTCTCCACCCGATGCGAGGAAGGAGTTCACGCCGACCGAGTAGACCCCTGCGGGATCGATCGCCACGCCGCCCAGCCACATCTGGGTGATGTGCTGGCCTTGTGCGGCCGTCGGATCGTAGGTGTACGTGAACGCCGAGTTCGCGCCGAGCTTGAGGAACGGTCGCGACGCCGTTGCGGGCTGCCACTGCTCCTCGAGCACCTGCTTGATCTGCGCGCCGGTGAGATCCATCGACACGAGCGTGTTCGCGAACGGCTGCACGGCCGCGGCTTCGGCGTAGGTCACGACGCCCGAAGCCAGGTCGGCGCGAAGGCCGCCGGGGTTCATGAACGTGATGTCGACGCTGCGAGTGCCGTCGACGTTGAGCGCCCACAGCTGCACGTCGGCGACGAAGTTGCCGAGCGTCGACTCGCCACCGCGGTTCTCGGGGAACGACGTGCTCGTGGCCGGATCGGCGCGCACCGCACGGCCGAAGTTCGCCGTCGCCTCGCCGAGCTCGACGCTGCCGAGCTCTTGGGCCACGGCGACCGCCTCGTCGACGATCTTCGACGTCGTGTTGTCGTCTTTGTAGGCGTAGCCGACGATGTCGCCTTCGGCGTCGCGGACCGCGAGGTCGTAGATGGTGTTGTGCATCGAGACGAGCTCGTCTGCATACGCGTCGTACTGGATCACCATGTTGCTGAATCGCTCGCCGTACTGGCCGCTCGAGATGACGGGCCGGCCGTCGATCATGTGGTTGTACGCCAGGTGGGTGTGGCCTGAGACGATCGCGTCGATGTTGTCGTTCGCGTTGAGCACGATGTCACCGAAGGGGCTCTGCGGGTCGATCGCCGACTCGATCGACGTGGTCGCCGCACCCTCGTGCACGAGCATGACCACGACATCGGCCTCGCCGTTGGCCGGGTCGCCGTCACTGAGCTGGTCGGCAACGCGGTTCGCGGCCTCGACGGGCGAGCCGACGTCGATCTGCTCGATGCCGGCCGGGCTCACGAGCGAGGGCAGCTCGTCGGTGACCGCGCCGACGAAGCCGATGCTCACGTCCTTGAACTGCTTCACCCAGTACTCGGGGAGCGCAGGGTCGTCGGTGCCCGCGTTGTAGACGTTCGCGCCGAGGTACTGCCACTCGGCGAGCGGCATGACGCGGTCGGTGAGGTCGGCGAAGCCCTTGTCGAACTCGTGGTTGCCGACGGCACTCACGTCGAGGCCCGCCTCGTTGAGACCCTCGATCGTCGGCACGTCCTGCTGGATGAACGACGTGAACGTCGAAGCGCCGATCATGTCACCGGCGGCCGCGAAGACGGTGTCGGCACTGCCGCGACGAATCTCGTCGACGGCGCGCGCGAGAGCGGCGATGCCACCGGCAGCGCCGGACTGCTCGATGCGACCGTGGAAGTCGTTGACCGTCACGAGGTTGACCTCGGCGATCTTCTGCTTGCCGACCGGTGGCGCCGCGTGTGCCGGTGCCACCGCGCCGACGGTCAGCCCGACGGCCGTCGCCGCGGCGAGCGCCCCGGCGACGATGCGCGTTCGTGAACGTGTGGTCGCCTTGGCGCGAAGGCCCGCACCGCTGGACTCTGACTGCATCCCGTTGTCTCCTCTGCGAGTCGCCCGAGGAGCGTCGGATTCGCATTCCCCGGCAATGCGCCACCCGGCACCCACGCCGGAGGACTCTCGCAGCATACGTTCGTTGGACCGCCCTGCCAAGGGGGAGCGCGCTTTGCGCGTCCGGCCGTCACCAGTTCCGCTCATATGAGCACGTTGGTCGAGTGCGACTGCGAACGTGCGCACACGAGGGGCTCGGATGGCCCGCAGAGACTCACGGGCCGACGCGCGTCGTTGCGAACGCGGCGTCATCGAAGACCACGTCATATGTGCGCCCGGCGTTCACTTCACCGATCTGGAATTGGCCGACCGGCGAGGTCGAGAGGTTCGTCGTCGTGGACAGCACGGACACTCCATCCACCCATACCTCGAGCAACCCTGCCGTCGTCGTGTGCAACTCAAGCGCGTGCCATCCCGACCCCGGGTCGATGGTCGCGCCCGTCGCGATCACCGTGCCAGCCGCCTCGTTACGGTAAGCGAGGGCACCCGTCGGTGTCACATAGAGATACCCGAGCGAGGTGCCGTTTGCGGCGCGGAATCGCAGGATGTTGACCTGACTCTCGGTGCTGATCGGTTTGAACCATACCCGCGCGTACGCGTCGGCGTACTCCGCCGGAAGCGTCTTCTTCGCATAGGTGGCGCCGTTGGTCGTGGTCGCTCGGGCGGCGAAGACACCGCTGTGCGTCTCGGCGCTCTGCACGGTGAGCCCCGACCGCGTCGTCCACGCCGACAGGGTGCCCGATTCGAATCCGTCACTGAAGACGGTGGGGTTCGCTTCGGGAACTGTCGCCGGAACGGACTCGCTCGCCGCGGACTGGTTGCCCGCGGCATCCGTCGCGCTCACCGAGTAGGTGTACGTTTCGCCCGCTGTGACGGCTGCATCCGTGAACTGAACGCCGCCGGTCGTCGTGAGCTGCGCGCCGTCGCGGGCGACCGTGTAGTGATCGATGCCGCTCGGGTCGGACACCGGCTGCCAAGTGAGCTGCACGGTGCCAGGTCCCGGGGAAGCCGCGAGCCCGATCGGCGCGGCCGGTGCCGTGAGGTCGACCTGCCACGACGCGATCGCGGGTGTGGGATCGGTGCCGGCTGTCGTCGTGGCCTGGACCGCCACGCTGTGCGGCCCCTCGGTGAGCGATGCGAGGGTAAGCGGACTGGTGCACGGGACAGCGGCCGTTCCGTCGACGGCGCAGGCGAACGTGGCAGGGCTCGACGTCGCGGAGAAGGCGATCGTCGCCGTCGTCTCCGTCGTCGCAGCCGGCGGCGCGGAATCGATGCCGGTTTCGGGGGTCGACGCGCTGAGATCGTACGTCTGCACATCGAACGTCTGGCCGGTCGAGTCGGTCGGCTCGACCGTGATCGTCGACCCTGCCACCGTCACCTTGAGGAAGTGGAACACCTGTGCCTTGCTCGTCGGCACCGCCGCCGCACCGCACGCGTAGCCCTTGGCCTTGGAATTCGACCAGCCGATCGCATAGGCGTCGATTGCGCTGCACGGCCCCAGCGGACCGACCTTGGCGCCGCCGCCGCCCGTGACGTAGGTGGCAGGCATCCCCGGTGCACTGCGGAGATTGCGCTGGTAGATATGGGCATGGCCGTTGAAGACGAGGTCGACTCCGTTGCTGCCGAGCAGCCCTTCGAGGCTGTTCGGACCCTGCAAGTACGTGTCGGAGAGCTCCGACCCGCTGTCGGAGTAGAAGGGGAAATGCGAGAACGCGAACTTCACCGCTCTCGGATGCGTCTCGAGGTCGTGTTTGAGCCACTCGTATTCGGGCGTGCCGGGTGTGAAGTGCGCCGCGTAGTCGTTCGCGTACGAGTTGGCCGTTCCCTTGTTCGTGTCGCCCCAGGCGGAGTCGAGAATGTAGAAGCGGGCGGGCCCGGCGTCGAAGGCGTACCACTCGCTGCCGTAGTTCGACGAGAAGGTTCCGTTGACACAGCAGTAGACGTCGTTCTGATACCGCCCGCCGGACTCGGCGACCACCGTGTCCTGCGTCCATGTCTTGATGTCCGTGTGCGCCGTGCCGCTCAACCCGTGGTTGCCGACGGCGGTGAAGAGCGGAACGGTCGGCCCGGCGAGCGTCCAGAAGTTCGGTCCGAAGATCGCGCTCGTGTTCGCGCCGGTCTGCTGAAGATCGCCGTAGTTCGTCTGACTGCCCGACGGATATCCGTTGTCGCCGACCGTCACGGCGAACCGCACCCCCGCCTGCGCAATCCCCGAGATGACACCGGTCTGCTCGGCGTTCACGCCCGAGGCATCCACCATTCCCCAGTCGCCGAAGACGGCGAAACTGAACGGGTCGGTCGACCCGGCCTGCTCCTGTGTCGTGAATGCCGGCGATGCCTCGGTGCCCAGCAGGTCTGTCGTCGCCAGGTAGGGGCGGTAGCAGTAGGTGCCGGTCGCCGGGAGGTTGAGCGGAACCTTCCACTGATACCGCGCGAGCGCGCCGATCGTCACGGAGACGCGGCTCGCCGTCGCCGTCGAGGTGAGCTGGCAGACGCCGCCCAAGACGGGTCCCCACGTGAGTGAGCCCACGGTGGCGGACTTGTCAGTCGCCCAGTTCACGTTGACATGGAGACCGGTCAGGTCGGTCAGGTAGGGCGCCCGGGCCAGCGCCGCCGAGAAGCCGGCGGCGTAGGCCGGAGTCGCCGTGAGCGCTGGCGCGACCATGCCCGTGACCGCAACGATGGCTACTGCCACAACCTTGGCGATGCGGTGTCGAAGTCTGCCGCTGCCCGCTCCTGCCATGGTGCCCGCCCCGGTTCGCTCGTCTCATTGACTGGCCAGGCGCACTCGCCGATGAAGCCCCAAGCTACCGCCCGCCGCCCGCGCTGACATCACCAATTCTGGTGATTGGTGCAGGACGGAGTCTGTCCATGACTCGACCATCGCACCCAGGCGCACGACACTCTGCCGCTGGGCACCACGACGGGCACATATTCGTCGCCCAGGAGGAGTTCGCCGAGCACGTCGAGCGATCGGGTGCCATAGGTTTCGGACGGCTCGACGTGGCTGTTCTCGCTGAACTCGTTCCAGCTGATCAGGCCGAGCAGGTCGGGATCCGAGGCCCTGGCCGCCGCGTACTCGGCGCGGAGCGTCTCGCCGTCGAGGCGATCGACGATGCGCTTGCCGCCGACGAGGCGTGCGTCGAACCCTGGTGCGAACGGGGCGAGCCAGTATTTGCCGTCGGCGTGTACCGCCTCGCCCATGGCGCGAAGCTTGGCGGCATACTTCGTGTTCGTTGCCGGGTTGACCGACGACCAGTAGTACGCGTCGCCGTCGGTCGATGAGGCGATCCGCTCGTACCCCTCGACGTTCTTCTCGGTCGAAAGCACGAGAAGATCGTCACGCACGGGATCCGTGATGCGGGCGACGTCTGTGGCACTGAACTTCCAGGTGCCGCTGAAGATCGTGAGCGGCTTGCCTTCCAGACGCAGGAACACCGGGTCGGGGGCGTAGTCTCGGGCGAACGTCTCGAAGTCCGCGCGCACGCGTTCGACCGGAAGCGGGTCGCGCGCGAAGTCGAGCCCTTGGTAGATCACCGCGAGCGAGAAGTCCTCATCCCGCGCCACGTCCATGAGACGGTTCAGGCGACGATTGTTGGTCTCGGTACTTTTCCAACTGACGATGAAGCCGGTGATCCCGGCCTGCTTCGCCCACCGAATGTGCTGGCGAAGCACATTCGGGTCGCCACTCGAGTACCGGCCGAGCGACGGGTAGTCGGTCTTCGCGCGCCTCCAAGAGTTCGGAGAGAACCACAGGTAGTAGTAGGCGAGGACCGCGGGTCCGGATGCCGCGGGTCCGGATGTCGCGGGCGGTGGTGTTGCGAGCGTCCGGGCGGTCGTGGGGGTGACCGGGGTGAACATCCCGAGTGTGCAGCAGAACAGCGCCGCGACGATGATCATCCCCGCCCATCGCCGGAGGGCGCTCACCCCGCCTCCGCCGTCTGGGGGTCGTGGGTGGAAATGGATTCGAAGTCCCCTGGGGATCCGAAGTCCCCTGGGGATCCGAAGTCCCCTGGGGATCCGAAGTCCCCTGGGGATCCGAAGTCCCGCTCGGCGTCCGAATTCGCCCTGGTTTCCGAGATCCTCCGTGGGGTCCGAGTCGCTCTGTGAATCATTCGACTGCGGTGTGCGACGCCGGAGCTGCAGCCGACCGACCGCGATCAGTCCCACCGCCGCAAGCATCGCGACCGCCCCCACGGCGAACATGTCGAGGAGGGTGATGACCATGAGGGTGACGGACTTGTCCTTCGATAGCTGGACCGTCTGCGGAGCGACGACGCCGGCCGCACCCTGCACTTCGACCTCGTAGGCCCCCCGGGGCAGGCCCCTCAGCTCCGCGACGCCGTCGGGGCCGAAGGCGATACTCGTCCGTTCTCCGTTCGGCCGCGTGACCACGATGCCGTCGCCCTCGCGCCGGTCGAACAATATGTCGGTCGCGGACACCACCATTCGGAAGAGCGCAACGGTGAGCCGCACGTGCGGCGATGCAGAGGGGTCGACGCGCTGCGCACCCGCGGTCACCGCCCCGGCGCCATCGACGGGGATGTCTTCAACCGAGTAGGTGACGGCGTCGCGCACGAGCTCACCCGAGCGGTACACAGGCCGCCATGCGTCGAGCCACGTCTCCTCACCTGCCGTGACAACAGCTGCGCGGCCCGCCGAGTCGCGCAGCGATATCGCGCCGAGCCGAGCCGCTTCGAGGAGTGCACCGCGATCGTCGGCGACCTCGATCGTCACCGGGTACTGCGTCGCGAACGCGGCGGTCACGGTGTAATCCGCTCGCATCGGAAGCCCGGTCACTGTGGGGTGGAAGGCCTGAGCGGCGTCGCGTTGGCCGACCCAGCGTACGAAGCGCTCACGCGAGGACCCCGAGGCGATCTCGGTGTCGACGAGCGCGAGCGTGTGAGCGTCGAAATCGTGCGGCCGCGCGAACACCGCCCGGCCCGCTGCATCCGTCGCCACGGTGACACCGTCGAGCTGAAGGCGCACTCCCGGTAGCACAGGGACGGTCTGCACGGTGAGCGTGACGATCCACGGGGCGGCAACCGCCGGCCCCGCAGACGCGAGGAGCGCTACGAGCGCGGCGATCACCGCGACGATGGCGCCGACGCGGTGCATCATGGCGGCTGCTCCAACGGGTTGAGCTCGGCGGGTGCCGCCGAGCCGCGACCGCCCCGGTGCCCTCGCCCACTCGCGTACGCGATGCCGATCACCGCGAGACCAGCAATTGCGGCGGCGCCGTACAGCCACATCACGGGTGCCGTCCGGACAGCGAATGACGGTGTCGAGACGGGCGCCGCAGCGATGATCGTCGCTTCGCGCGCCGGCGCCGAAAAATCGAAGGCCGAGCCGAATCCGGGCGAGCCGGCATCCCGAGCCGACAGCGGTTCGAGCCCCCAGTTGCCCTCGACGAACGCGAGACCCGCGCTGCTGTCGAGTGGCGTGCTGTCGACGACTCCGGAGCGCACATGGGCGCCGACCAGCAGCGCGGGAACACGGAAGCCCAGGAGTTCGCCGTCCGCAGACGTGGGTGGCGGGACGTGGTCGTACCACCCGCCGGGTGAGTCGTAGGTGATGAGCATCGCCGAACTCGTCCAATAGCGGCTCGCGGCGAGCGCGTCGACCATGCCGCCCAGCAAGCGCTGGCCGGCCGGGATCGACGCCGGCGACCTCTCACCCGAACGCGAGGCTGCGACGAAGGAAACCGCGGGCAACGTGCCCGCCGCGAGGTCGGAGCGGTATTCCGCCAGGTCGACGATGTGCGAGGCGAGCGCCGGATCCGTCACGAATCGCTCCTGCTCGAGCAGTGGAACCCGGATGGTCTGGGTCACCGGCCTCGATCCGCCCCGCGCCTGGAAGGTCTCGGCCGGGTCGTAATCCTGCACGTAGAACTTCCACGACACGCCGGCGCTCTCGAGCCGATCGAAGATCGTCGGCTGATCGATCGTCGCAGCGGTCGTGTCGGTCGTGGTGACGTACCGCGGTGGCGCCGCGGCCACCCAGAACGAGCGGTTCGTGCGCGCGCCGTGCTGCGAGGCGGCAAAGAACCGATCGAAGAGCACATAGTCATCGGCGAGGCGCCATGACACGGGAAGGTCACGACGGTCGAAGTAGCCCATGGGCGCGCGACGGTCGCGGCCGGCCGCCTCGAACGCGGCGGCGAAGCCGTCCATGGCGCCATCGTTGTACTGGGCCTCCTGGATGCCGCCGATATCGCTGAGCGGCGGGGGGTCGGTGCCGTGAAGGGCGAAGGGCTGCACGCAGTCGGCGGCCGCGAGAGGCTGGCACGTGTCGTCGGGAATGCCGTCGGCGCCGTCGTACGTGCCGTAGTAGTGATCGAACGTCGCGCTGCCCTGCATGACGTAGATGAAGTGCTCGACCGGGGTGGCGGGCTGCGGTGCCGGCTCGGACGCCGCCGCTCCCGGGGCGCCGAGCGCCACACCGAACGCCGCCGAAGCGGACGCTGCGACGAGGACGATGGCGCGGAGGCGTGCCTTCACGGGTCTGGCCAGACTGCGTAGATGATGATGACCGGCCTGTCCTTCGTTCCCGCCCCCACGGTTCCGGAGTAGACGGGCACGCCGTTGTACCTGTCGACGAGGCCGCGCAGCTTCGCGGAGAATGTCGGCGATCGCCCTGCCGAGTACGAGTCCCACACGAGGTACTGCAGCTCGCCGCGCCGAAGCGCGCGATCGGGGTTGCTCACGGGCGCGTACGCGGGGTTGCGCACCTCGGGATTGGGACTCACCGACAGGCCGTAGACCTTTCGTTGCCCGTAGTACTGCAGGATGTTGGCCATCGAGGGGCCGATCGAGAGCATGCGTGCGTTCGCCGGCACGTTCTCGGCCACCCAATGACCCGCCTCGCGCCCGCCCGGCACGCCGCCGGTGCCGGCGAGGAACGAACCCGTTGTCGACGGGCTGATCTGCTGAGCGGTGGGAACGGCGAGCGAGGCGACCAGGATGGCGGTGACCGCGATGACGGCGGCCTGGGCGGTGCGGCGGCGCCGCCGGAACGCGCGCACTGTCACGAGTCCCGAGACGGCGCGCCCGGCGAGCACGGCCACGACCGGGGCGATGGGCAGCAGGTACTGGTATCCGCGTACCGGCCAGATCGTGAAGAACACGATCGGGAATGCCGCCCAGCACATCAGCAGGCGTTCACGCCACGTGCCCTCCCGCCGCAGCCACACGAGTCCGACGACGGCGGCGGTGAGCACGAATATGCCGACCGCCCACGGCACGACCGAGGCGTAGAACGTCATCGGATGGTTCTCCGGCCGGGAGAGCTGGTAGATGAGATAGCTCGATCCCGCCGTGGCCTTGCCGGCGAGTGCCTGCGAGAGCGGGTGGATGGCGACGAGCGCGGCGAACGGCACGAAACCGGCGACGATATGGCGAAGGCGCAGCGTGACCCACGGGGTCAGTGCGAAGAACGCGAAGAGGCCCCCCAGCAAGACGACCGCTGTCTCCTTGGAGAGGAACGCGAGTCCCATGGCCGACCCGGCCGCGCACATCCACGTCGCGCGCGCCGACTCGACATAACTCACGATGCAGTACAGCGCCACCGTCACGAAGAGCGTCATCATGCCGTCGAGCAGCACCTGCCGGCTGACGACCACGTGATACGGCATCACCGCGAGAATGAGACCGGCGATGAGTCCGGCGCTGGGCCCATAGAGCCGGCGTCCAAGCGAGAAGGTGACGAGCACGGCCGCGATTCCGACAACGGCGGCCACGGCCCTTGGCACCCAGTCGGTGCCGGTCCCGAGCATCTGCTCGACCCCGGCGACGAGGGTCTGGAACAAGACGGGGTGGGCGCGGAAGACCGGAAAGTACGGCTCCAGGCTCGTGTCGCCCCCGAGCGACGCAGCGGTTCCCGCATACACCGCCTCGTCGCTGTTGAACCCGACCGCGTCGAGGCCGACGAAACGCATCGTGCCGGCCACGGCGACGAGCGCCGCGACCGGCCAGGCCGCGCCGATCAGTCGCCGAGTGCCCTGCCGGCCGAATCGCGGCGTCGAGTCCGGTGCGCCGGGCACCGTCTCCAGGGCATCAGTCGTTGCGGACATGGCCAGGGCTCCAGGTGGACGTCACGTAGCGAACGCCGCCGCGGTCGCTGCATCCGGCACGCGCCGTGATGCATTCGCCCGCTTCGTCGCCCGCTCGGCGGCTGCACGCTCGGCGTCGAGCAACGCAGGAATGTCGTCGGCCCACCCGAAATGAGGAGACGAGAGGTTCCTGTGATGCATGACGCCGAGCGCGCTCGTCAGGATCGCCCGTTCCCTGGCCCGCATCACCTGATGGTCGACCTCGCCGATCACGATCGACGGGGCGAGCTGACGGAACGGTGGAAACTGGTAGGCGTCCTCGGTGTTGGCAAGAAGAGTGTCCACGGTCTCCGCGAGTGCGAGGTCGTGCTGTTCCTGCGGGCCTCGCTGGATGATGAAGAGTTCGCTGACCTTGGTGCTCGGGATGATCTTGCAGGGCAGGAGGCGGTCGATTGCGAACTTCGGCGGGGGCACCATTCGCTGCACCATCGCGTTCACCCCCATGATCGGAACGTTCATCTTTGCGAGCAGCAGTGCGAACTCCCTCCCCTCCTTCGAGTGCAGCCGGCTCTGCAACCTCAGGTGCCGCCACTCGCTCTTCGTGAGTTCGTTCGACGCGACGGCACGCAGGGTGTGATGGCTGATCGTGAGGGGCTTCGGGAAGCATTCAACGCTCCCGTCGGCGTGCAGGATCGTCATGTCGTCGGAGAGGAATCTCGCGTCGCACTCACGGACCATGCGCAATACCGTGCCCGTCTTGCCCGTGTCGGTGCGGGCGGAGATCAGAATGCCGGTGCCGCGGAGTTCGAGGCAGGCGGAATGCAGCAGCATCGATCCCTTCGACACCGCCTCGAACCGCAATAGTGCCTCGATGATGTTCGTGTACACAACGTGGGGCGAGTGCGCGAGACTCGGCGACACGACCACCTCGATGAGGTCGCCGATCTCCACCCGGAAGTTGGCGCTGAGACTTCCCAGGTGCTCGAGGTAGCCCATGCCAGGGGGGCTCGTGAGCTGGGTCGCCGTCGCGTGCAGCCGGGGTGTGCGTGCGCCGAGGTGGCCGACGCGAACCTGGATCTCTGTGTCATTGTCCAGCCACTGTGCGCGGAAGTACTCGAGTTCGGGCAACTCGACCTGCGAGCCGATCGTCGCCACGCTCGGGATGTCATAGCGGAAGGGCAGGTGCCTCGACCGGTCAGGTGTCGGTGTCGGACCCATTGCCACGAGCGCCGGTACGGTGTCTGCGGGATTCGGGATGTTGACGATGATGCGAATCGGTTCCGTCACATAGCCGTCGGATGGATCGTCGTGCGGATTCTTCGCGCCGTATACGGTCGAATCCGTCACGAAGAAGCGCAGAGCGAATGTGACGAAGAGGGTGAGGAGATTGGCCCACAGAACGGCCATGCCGGCGACGTTGACGAGGAGCGCAAGTAGTGGCAGCCGAATGGCGAGGCCGATGTGATTGATGAGGAAGAACTTCGCCCCGCGTGACAGGATGGATCCGGGCTTGTCGTCGCGGTAGACGAGTGTCTCAGTCAGCAGGAACAGCCACAGTGTCGACGCCTCGGTTGCGATGATGGCGCCGACGAGGTAATTGATCGCGAAATGGCCGACGCTGAAGTACCAGAGCACGGCCGAATTGACGACGATCCCCGAGAGGCCGACCAGGCCGAAGAGCAGCCCGCGCACGAGCATGTTCGCTCGTCGTCCGCCACCGGTGCGTTCGGTGAAGACACGCATGCGAAGCCGGAGCAGGTTGCCGAGGAACGTGGTCCCCTCAGCCAAGGAGGCTTTGCTCGTGCCGGCGTTGCGTTCCGCCATCGTGAACGGCACCTCCGCTGTGCGGAGGTGGGGCGTGCGCACGAGGATCTCCATCAGGATCTTGAACCCCCGCGGCCGCAGCGCGTCGAGGTCGAGGGCGTCGATGCGCACTGCGAAGAACCCACTCATCGGATCGCTCGCAGGGCCGAGACTGCGAGGGAAGACGAGCTTCGCCGTGCGGTTCGACAGCTGCGAGACGACGCGACGTGGCCGTGAACCGAGGCCGGAGGCATCGCCGGAGCCCTGGTGTCGCGTCGCCATGACGAGATCGATGCTTCTCGAGATCCCGACCTCGGCGAGCGGCAAGGCGAGCTCCGGCGGATGCTGGAGATCGCCGTCCATGACGACCGCCCAGGATCCGCGCGCGGTGCGCAATCCGGCGAGCACCGCGCCGCCGAGACCGCCGTCGCGTTCTCCGGCGGTGCGGTGCACGATGCGGATCGGGACGTTGCCGTCGCGAGCGTGCTCGGCCACCCGCTCGGGTGTCTCATCGTCGCTGTCATCGACGAAGAGCACCTCGAACGACGAATTGGTTCGCGATCGGCCGATCCGGTCGAGCAGGGGGGCGACATTCTCTGCCTCGTTGCGGGTCGGGACGATGATCGTGACGAGCGGCGACTGTGCGTCGGCCGCCGCTGCCGGCGAGAAACGGCCCACCTCATGGGCAAGGTCTGCGTCATCCAACATTTTCAGCTCCCGTGCGTCGCTGAATCGACGGGACGGAGAAGCCCGCACCGTCGGGCATAAGTGTGCCGGGGCGCCGGAAACGTGGCATCGCCAAGATTGGGGAACGGTCATCGATTGCCTTCGGCGTGCCCCCTAAATGAGGGAATCTCCTTTTTTGGCGGATCGGCGTAGCCTTCACATGAACGCCGTCCATCCCGAGCGGTGTCAGACCCCAATGCGGGGATCCCATGAAACTCCAACGAATCGCATCGGGGTCATTCGATGCGACCTTCGGTGCTGTGAGGGCTCTCGCCTTCACCGTCGTCCTGGCAGGGCTCCTGAGTGCCTGTGTCACGCTCAGCCGTGAAGTGCAGCGACGCAAGCGCGAAGCGCAGCAACGCGAGTTCGAGCGCGCCCGCCGCACCGCCGAGTGGCGCCACGAGGTCAACAACGCGCTTAGAAGCCTTGAGGGCGCGCACCTCCTGTCGCGACTCGAGACGGGGGCGCGCCGCAACGGCCAGCTCGAGACGGCGTTCGGCGACGAACTGAGCCACCTCGCCCACCTGGTGGGTGCTGAGCGCGAAGACCGCCCGCGCCCGACCTCCGTCGTCGGCGTGGTCTCGCGGTGCGTTTCGATGCGCCAGGCCGCTGGTGATGTCATCGACGTGCGGACGGAGCCATGGGCGCAGGACGTGCGCGTCGACATGCCTGACGTGGCGCTTGCCGGAGTCATCACGAACCTGTTGCTCAATTGCCACCAGCACGCACCAGGCGCGCGTGTCGTGGTCGAGGTCGGTCGGATGGACGAGCGGGCTCTCATCGCGGTGACGGATGACGGGCCCGGACTCCCAGCGGTGGCACCCGTCTTCGGGAATGCGGATTTCGACAAGCGCCACCCGCATGGGCTGGGCCTCGCGATCGTGCGCCGCGTCGTGCACGAGCACGGCGGAACCCTGAACCTCAGCGAGGGGCAATCTGGGCGCGGAACTCGCGCAACGGTCATTCTGCCTCTGGCGGATGAATCGTTCGGGGCTCGAGGGAGAGCAGAACTGGGTCGAAGAGAAGGGTGCGGGGGATGACGTCGCCGGAGTCGACGTCGGAGAGTTCCGGCCCTGTCGTCGTCGTCGACGACCACCCCCTCGTTCGCCGGGCCATCGTCGCGGCGCTCATTCAGGGCGGGCTGCCCGCACTCGAGTGCTCCGTCCCGAATCCGGATGCAGCGGCGGCATGGATCGCAACGCTGCGCCCTGGTTCCGTTGTCCTCGACATCGACCTGGGGCGTGGCTTCGAGGACGCAGGCAGACTGATCACACCGATCCTCGTCGCGGCGGGTTGGCGCGTCATCATCCTGACCGGCAACCGCGACCGCGAGACGCTGGGAGCGTGCCTCGCGGCGGGAGCAGCGGGATGGGTCGGCAAGGACCACCCGCTCGACGAGATCGTCGCGCTCATCCGCCGGGCTGTGGCAGGCGACGAGATCGTCTCATATGACGAACGGGTGCGGGCTCTTGCCCTCTTCCGCGAGGGCGCAGCCGGGGCATCCCGCCTCGCCCTGCTCAGCCCACGCGAACGCGAGGTGCTCGACAAGATCTTCGAGGGGCTCTCTGCACAGGAGATCGCCGCCGAGTTCATCGTGTCGGTGCACACCGTGCGCACGCAGATCAAGTCGGTGCTCCGCAAGCTCCAGGTGCCGTCACAGCTTTCGGCTGTGGCACTCGTGCGCCACCTGCAGCACTGAACGCGGTCGTTGACAACATGAATGATCCTCGATAAACCAGACATCGAAGGCCGCCAGACGGGAGGACCCTCCGTGAGCATGCTCAGTGAGACGACTGCTCGACGAGCTACTCGGGGGAGAGCCTCGAGAACGCGACGCGCGGGCCTCGTGGCGGCGGTCGTCTCCACCACGCTGATGCTCGCCGGTTGCACCGCCGAATCGAACCCGCCCGATTCAGCCGGGTCTGACGACTGCGGGACGCTGATCCCCTTCGACGCGTCGAACTTCGTGGACCCGACCCTGGACACGAACCCGTACCACCCGCTCAAGCCCGGACTGCAGTGGGTGCGCGGCGGCACGACGGAGGTGGGCGGTCGCGTCGTACCGCACGAGATCATCACGACCATGACCGACGTGATCCGGGTCATCGACGGTGTCCCCACCATCGCCATGCTCGACGAGGAGACCGATTCCGGCGAGATCAGCCAGGTGAGCACGGACTATCTCGCCCTCGACCGCGAGGGTAACGTCTGGATCCTCGGTGGATACACCGAGGAGTTCGAGGGCGGCGAGTACATCAACACCGAGGATGCCTGGCTGGGAAACGCGGACGGCAAGCAGGTCGGCATCCTCGCCCCTGCGGAAGTCACGCTCGAAACGTCCAGTTGGTGCATCGGTGCCGTCGCTGATGAAAAGGCCTCGGTGGGCGCGCCGATCGAGGTCGGAGCGCACGTGTGCGTGGCGTTCGGATGCTACGACGACGTCCGCGTCGTTCAGGAAGGCGAGGTCGGCGCACCCGACAACGAGAACAAGTCGTATGCCCCCGGGGTCGGGGTGATCAAGAACGTGCCTCTGGACGCGAGTATCCACCAGGACCGCTTCGAGTTGCTGAATTTCGTCGAACTCACCCCTGCCGGGCTCACCGAGGCGAGCAACACGGTGCTCGAGCTCGAAGCCCATGCTCGCGACGACGCCGCCACGGATGTGTTCGGCACCGCACCGACGTCCACCCGAGCGAGTCCGTGAATACCCGCCCCGTCGTGCGCTTGACCGGGGTGTCCAAATCCTTCTCGATGCCGGGGGCCCCGCCCATCGCGGTTCTCAACGGCGTGGACTTCACCCTTCAGCCCGGTGAGAAGGCAAGCCTCACGGGCCCGTCGGGCAGTGGGAAGTCGACGCTGCTGGCACTGATCGCCGGGTTGCTGGAACCCGATTCCGGAACGGTCGAGGTCGGCGGCGAATCGCTCGCCAGCAGGAGCGAGTACCAGCGGGCCGAGGTCCGGGCGCGAACGACCGGCATCGCGCTGCAGTCCGACAACCTCATCCCATTCCTGTCCGCCCGCGAGAACGTCGAGCTCGCACTCGGCTTCGGCAGTGACGTCACACGACGCCGGGCACCGACAGTCGCCCGCGAGCTCCTCGAGCGGTTCGGCGTCGGTCACCGTGCCGACCATGTTCCCCGGCACCTGTCGGGTGGTGAGGCGCAGCGTGTGGCCCTGGCGGTGGCGATCGCGAATCGGCCGGCCGTTCTGCTGGCCGACGAGGTCGTCGCCCAGCTCGACGCCGAGACTGCCGCTCGCGTGATCGACGAGGTTCTCACGGTCGATATCGCGGTGCTCTACATCACCCACGACGTCGCGCTGGCAGACCGCGTCACCACTCGCTACGAACTCGTCGACCACCGGGTGCGGCCTCGATGAAACCCGCCGGCAACTCCGTGACAGCACGCGATCTCGTCGTCGAGTATCCGACGCCTCGGGGAACGGTGCACGCTCTGAGCCTCGACCGACTCGAGGTCGACGGCGGTGAGAGCGTTGCGATCATGGGCCCGAGCGGATGTGGCAAGTCGACCCTGCTCGGATTGCTCGCGGGTCTTGCCAGACCGACCACGGGGACCGTGACCATCGGTGCCACGGTGATCTCGTCGCTTCAGGAGAAGGCACGGATCCGGTTCCGCCGCCAGAACATGGGCATGGTCTACCAGGCTGACAATCTGCTCCCCCATCTGAGCGTCGAGGAGAACGTCGGACTGCAGTTGGGGATCGCTCGGCGAGCCGCTGATGCCGACGGCGAGGTCGAGGCGCTGCTCCAGCGACTCGGCCTCGCCGCGCTGCGCACCCGCCTGCCCGACCAGCTCTCGGGCGGCCAGCGTCAAAGAGTCGCCGTCGCCCGCGCCGTGATCCACCGACCTGCCGTCATCCTCGCCGACGAACCCACCGGCTCGCTCGACCCCGCCAATGCCGAGCGGGTGATCGACACCATGATCGACAGCCAGCGCGCGATCGGCGCCACCCTCGTGCTCGTCACCCACGACCCGAGCATCGCCCGTCGCGCCGATCGGATCATCGAGCTCGAGCGGGCAATCCTGACCGCGGCGGCGCCGGATGCTGTGGCGGTGCCGGATGCTGTTTAGATACGTCGTCACCGACCTGTGGCGCAACCCGCGCCGCACCCTCTCGGCCGTGCTCGGGGTGAGCCTCGGCATCGGGCTGTTCTGTGGTGTGCTCTTCTTCGTCGACGGCCTCTCCGCGTCGATGACCCAGCGAGCCGTGGGACCGCTGGCGCTCGACATGCAGCGCATCGTCACGGAGCGAGCGGCCAACAGCATTGTGCTCACACAGGACGTGGTCGGCAGCGAGACACTCAGCCCCGGCGAGCGCACCTGGGTCGACCTCACGGTGCACAACAGCGGCAGTCAGAACGCCAACGAGGTCACGATCAGGTCTGTGCCCGGAGCGAACCTGCTGTTCGTGGCTGGTTCGGCAACGCTCGACGATCACCCGATCACCGGCTTCGACGACAACCCCCTGGCCTCGGGTCTGGGCAAGGCCGGCTTGAACCTCGGAACGATCGCACCGGGAGCTACCCACCGCATCCGATATGCGGTCGAAGCCGAGACATCGACAGAACTCGACGACTCCGTGGTCGCTGCCAGCTACTCGACGCGTGAGTCCGTCGCGCCGGTGCCGGCGAATCGACCGCCGTCGGCCGGCCTGGCCGACCTCGCGCTGCGCATCGGGCAACTGCCCGGCGTGGCACACGCCAGCCAGCTCTCGCTCGCAGACCTGGGCCTGGACACCCTGTCGACATCATCGGCGACCGCATTCGGACCGACGAGGATCTTCGGGTTCGACCAGGAGTACGCCGGCCACGACGAGACGATCTCGATCGTCGAAGGTGAACTCAGCACCGATGGCGCGGTCGTCAGCGCGGAGGCTGCGGAGGCGCTCGGTGTCGCCCCGGGCGATACCGTGACGGTCGCGCTGCCCGACGGCTCCGAACTCGAGCTCGAACTCACGGGTGTGGCGGATCTCTCCCGCTCGCGATCACTGTTCTCAAGCCGCAGAGGCGGCGACCTGGAGACCTTCATCTACAACCGGAATGCCGTCATCGTCTCATCGACCCTGTTCGCCGACCGCGTCTTCCCCGCCTTCGAGCGCGCCGTCGCGCGGGGCACCGGGCGTCTGAAGAGCCCACCGATCCGTGAGATCGACATCAGTGTCGACCGTGCGCTGCTGGATGCCGATCCGGCGACCGCGGTCGGCGAGACTCGCGCTGTCGCAGCCGAGGCGATGGCGGTGGCCGCAGGCCAGGACTACCTGCTCGACAACATCTCCAACACCCTCACGGTCGCAGCGGGCGACGCGAGCACGGCGAAGAGCCTGTTCGTCTTCCTCGGTGTGCCAGGAGGATTCCTCGCCGCGATCCTCGCGGCCTATTCCGGCAGCGTGCTCGCGCACGCCCAGCGTCGCGAGCAGGCGACACTCCGGGTCAGGGGCGCCAGCCGGCGGCACCTGCTGCGCATGCTCGCCGCGCGAACCAGCCTGTTGACCGCGGCCGGCGCCGTCATCGGCCTGATCGCCGGCTATGTCGCCGCCAGTGCCATTCTCGGACAGGAATCATTGGCCCGAGCCAGCAATGCCAGCGTGGTCACGTCGGCGATCGTCGGGACTCTCGGTGGGTTCCTGGCGACCGGGCTTGCACTGTACTTCACCGGCCGACGATCGATCGATCGGGAGATCAACGAAGACCGAGCGCGCCTGCAAGAGCGAGCCCCGCTGTGGCGGCGCTGGCGACTCGACCTCGTCGCGACCGGAATCCTGATCGTCGGCACCGTGATCGCGGTGAGCCTGAACGCGTTCAGCGGTCAGGCCGGGTCGGTGTACTTCGGACGGTCGGTCCAGCTGAATCTGACCCTGCTGGTCCTGCCGCTCGCCGTCTGGCTGGCGGGCAGCCTGATCGTCGCGAGGTTCACGAGCGGCGCATTGACACGCCTTCGGCCCACCTCGACCCCCAACTTCGGTCGAGTGACATCGGGCCTCGTGCGTCGGAGCATCGGCCGGCGACCGTGGGCGATCAGCACCGGCGCCATCGTGGTGTCGCTCATCGTCGGCCTCGCGGTCAGCCTCGCGGCCTTCACCGCGTCATACGACGCCGCGAAGGCCGCCGATTCCCGATATGCGAACGGGTCGGACATCAAGATCACACCGAGTCCGACAGCGAACCGGTCGTATGCCGCGGACGACGCCGACGTGTTCCGTACTGCGCACATCGCCGAGGTGACACCGGTCATCTACGGTCTGAGCAATGTGATCCTGCGCAGCGCTCGCACCTCCGACCCGGCGAATGTGGTCGCCGTCGACCCCTCCGGCTTCGCTTCGGTGGCGCCGCTCGACGAGTCCGTAGCAGCGATGCTGACCCGGCTCGACGATGACCCGAGCGCGATACTGCTCACCACGGAGATGGCCGATTTCCTCAGGGCGGAGGTGGGTGACTCGATCCACGCGCTCCTTGCCCGCGCCACGGACGAGCAGGTTCGGACAGAGCTGACGCTCGTCGGGCTCTACGAACGGCTACCGGGCTTCCCGGACGGCGCTGAAGCCATCATGAGCATCGGCCATCACACCGAAATGGTGCCGACGAAGGACCCGGACTTCTTCCTCGCCGCGACGGGCTCCGATGATGCCGCCCTGAGCCGTGCCGTCGACGAGCTTCGGGCGGGCCCCGCATCGGCCGACAGCATCCAGATCGACACCAGGAAATCCACTCTCGACCGCGACCAGTCCAGTCTGGCGGCACTGAACATCTCCGGGCTCGTCAGCCTCGACTCCGCCTTCGCGCTCGGGATGGCCACCGTCACTATGGTCGTGTTCGTCTTCGGACTCCTGCTTCAACGACGGCGCGAATACGTCACGCTCCGTGCTCAGGGGCTGGAGCCGTCGACGGTCAGATCGCTGATTTCGGCCGAGGCCGTTCTCACGGCGCTTGCCGGAGCGCTGGGCGGGATACTGATCGGCGGCGTCATGGGGTACTACTTCGTGACGGTGCTGCGGCCGCTGTTCGTCCTGGACCCTGCGTATACGCTTCCGCCCGCCGCACTCGCCCCGATCCTCTTGCTCGTCCTGGGCGCGACGCTGATCTGCTCGGCAATCGGGTCCCGACTGGTCAACAGATTGGAACCCACCGAGCTCCTTCGTGACGAGTGAACCGGAAGACCTCAACATCCTGGAGGTAGTGATGCCACGTTCGCACCTTGCGACCGCATGCGCGGCGCTGATCGTACTTGCACCGATGCTGGGTGCCTGCACCGGCGCCGACACGCCGACGACGACACCCAGTGCCGGCACGGGCAGTTCAGTCGGCCCATCCGGCGAAAGCGGTCCGCAGCCCGGTTTCGAACTGTTGCGCTTCAGCAACCCCACGAGCGTTGACAACAGGTGGTTCCCATTGCGGCCCGGCACCCAGTTCGTGTACGAAGGCGAAACGGTTGAAGACGGTCGAACGACGGAACACAGGGTCGTCTCCACGGTCACCGACCTGGTCAAGGTGATCGCCGGCGTGCCAAACGTCGTCGTCTGGGACCGGGACTTCGCCGGGGACGAACTGGTGGAGGCGGAGATCGCGTTCTTCGCCCAGGCCGACGATGGCGACATCTGGCGGTTCGGCGAGTACCCGGAGGCATACGAAGCGGGCGAACTCGTCGAAACCCCGGCTTGGATCCATGGGATCAAGGATGCGCAGGCGGGCCTGTTCATGATGGCCAGTCCGAAGGTGAGCGCGGACAGCTACGCCCAAGGCTGGGGGCCCGAGGTCGATTGGTCGGATCGAGCGATCGTGCAGGACACCGGGCAGGAGGCGTGTGTTCGCGCCGGCTGCTACTCCGACGTGCTCATCACCGATGAATTCAGTCTGGACGAGCCGGGCGCGCACCAGCTGAAGTACTACGCCCCCGAGGTGGGGAACATCCAGGTGGGTTGGACGGGGGACGATCCGACGCAGGAGACCTTGGAGCTGGTGGAGATCGTGCAACTGAGCGAGGCCGACATGGCGGAGGTGCGCGAAGAGGCGATGAAGTTGGAGGAGCAGGCGTACGTGAACAGCAAGGAAGTCTACGGGCGCACGACGCCCATGACGCCTGCCGAATGAGCGGCTGCGGTGCCGCGGATCCTTCCCCTCGGAGTACTCGGGGCGAGGAGGCGCATTCGGGGTTGACGATGCGTATTCGGGGTTGAGGATGCCCCATCTGGGGGCTTGTAGCGCATGGTGAACCGTGCCACACTGTCGACGATTGCTCAGTTTCTCGGCGCGGCACTCTCGAGATACGAGCATGTACGGCGCGCGGCCGCCGAGCTTCTTGACGACTCACGCGACGAGATTCGCGGATAGAACGCGGGTCCGCTTCAAGTTACCGAGAGCGACTGATCCGGTCGGCGACAACACCGAACCGGTATCGGTCGCGTGGACGTGGGGGATGCGTCATGATCTCGTGGCTCGTGCGTTGGAGCCTGCGATTCCGACTGCTCGTTGCGGCGGTCGCCGCGGGGGTGCTCGGGTTCGGGCTCGTCAGCCTGCCCTCGATGGCCGTCGACAACCTGCCGGAGTTCGCTCCACCGCACGTCGAGATCCAGACCGAGGCGCTCGGCCTGTCGGCCGAAGAGGTCGAGCAGCTGATCACGAGCCCGATGGAGGCCGACCTGCTCAACGGCGTGGCCTGGCTCGACGAGATCCGCTCGGTCTCGGTGCCCGGCCTCTCGTCGATCGAACTCGTCTTCGAGCCGGGCACCGATCTCCTGCGCGCCCGCCAGCTGGTCGCCGAGCGGCTCACGCAGGCCTTCGCCCTGCCCAACGTGTCGACGCCGCCCATCCTGATGCAGCCGCTCTCGTCGACGAGCCGGGTCATGATGATCCAGCTGACCTCGGAAGACGTGTCGCTCATCGACATGTCGGTGCTCGCCAGGTGGACCGTCAAGCCCGTGCTCATGGGCGTCCCCGGTGTCGCCAACGTGTCGACGTGGGGGCAGCGCGAGCAGCAGGTCCAGGTACAGGTCGAGCCCGCAGAGCTCGAGGCCGCGGGAGTGACGCTCGAAGAGGTCATCTCGACGACGGGCAACGCGGTCTGGGTGTCGCCGCTGAGCTTCCTCGAGGCCTCGACGCCGGGCACCGGCGGCTTCTTCGAATCGGCGAACCAGCGCATCGGCATCCAGCACGTGCTGCCGATCAAGACTCCGGAAGACCTCGGCAAGGTGGTCATCGAGGGCAACCCGCAATCGTTGACGCTGGCGGATGTCGCACAGCTGTCCGAAGACCACCAACCGCTCATCGGCGACGCCATCACCGGCGACTCGCCCGGACTGCTGATCGTCATCGAGAAGTTCCCCGAGGCCGATGTGCTCGAGGTCACCCGCGGCATCGAGGCGGCGATGGCCGACCTCGCGCCGGGCCTGACGGACATCGAGGTCGACACCACGGTCTTCCGTCCGGCGACGTTCCTCGAGACGGCAGCCGCGCAGCTCGGCTGGGCCGCGCTCGCCGGCCTGCTGCTCGCCGCGCTCGTCATCGGTCTCGGCCTCGGTTCATGGCGGTACGCCGTGATCGCCGCGCTGGCCGTGCTCGTCTCGGGCACCGCCGCCGCCCTCACCCTGCAGGCGACCGGCGCGGTGATGAACACCATGACCCTCGCCGGGCTCGCCCTCGCGCTGACGGTCGCGGTCGGCGATGCCGCGGCCGACTTCGAATCGCTGCGAACTCGGGGCAGGACTCTGCGTCCACCCGGTGGCGACGCTGAACCCGAAACGGGCTCCTCAGCCGACCCAGTCGCCCGCCGCACCGGCATCCTCACCACGGCGCTGCGCCGATCGCGGCTGCCTGCGCTGTTCGGTGCACTCGTCTCTGCGGTGGCGATCGCCCCCAGCTTCTTCGTGCCCGGTCTCGACGGCGAGATTCTGCGGGCCCTCGCGATCGCCTACCTCGTTACGCTCCTGGTCGCGATGATCGTGGCGCTGACCGTGACCCCCGCCCTCGCCAGCCTGCTGCTGCCCCGAAGGAACGACACCGATGCGGTGAAGGAACCGGCCGCCGTCTCGGGGATGACGACGAAGTACGCCGAGACGATGGAACGCAGGTCCGCGGGCCGCGGTGGCTGGATCACCGCGCTCGTGGCCGTCGCGCTCGGCGTGGTCGCGCTCGGCACGATCCCGTTGGCGACGGCCGACGCGCCGGTTCTCGCCGCAGTTCCCGACCGCTCGATCCTGGTGGAGTGGGACTCGACCGCCGGCACCTCGAACGAGGAGATGAACCGCATCACCGCGCGCGCGGCGGACGAACTGCGCACCGTGGCCGGCGTCGCCGCCGTCGGCGGCCACATCGGTCGCGCCATCACGTCGGACACCGCCTCCGACGTGAACGGAAGCGAGATCTGGGTGACCCTCGAGGACGGGGCGGATTACGCTGCGGTCAAGAAAGACGTGCAGGAGATCATCAACGGGTACCCCGGCCTCGCGAACCGCGTCATGTCGTATCCCGAGCGGCAGCTGGAGCGTGTGCGCGCGGGACAGGAGCGCGACTTCCAGGTGCGTGTGTACGGCATCGACCTCGAGATCCTTCGTGAGAAGTCCGACGAGCTGCAGGCGGCGATGGCCGACATCGACGGGCTCGTCGAGCCCACGGTCGAACAGGATCTCGTGCAGCCGATCGCCGAGATCGAGGTCGACCTCGAAGCGGCCAAGCAGTTCGGCGTCAAGCCCGGCGATGTGCGCCGGGCGGCCGCCGCGGTGCTGCAGGGCATCGAGGTCGGCTACATGTTCGAAGAGCAGAAGGTCTTCCAGGTCATCGTCAAGGGCACCGAGCAGACCCGTCACAGCCTCACCGACGTCGAGAACCTCCTCATCAACACCCCGAGCGGCGGCACGGTCGTGCTCTCCGACGTCGCCGACGTGCGAATCAGCCCCAACCTCGCGGTGATCCGGCACGACGACACCCATCGGCGTATGAACATCACGGCCGACGTGCAGGGCCGCAGCCTCGCCGATGTCGAGGCCGACGTGCGCGCGGCGATCGCCGGGGTCGAGTTCCCGGTCGAGTACCACGCCGAGATTCCCCGGCAGTACGGCGAGCAGCAGGCCGCGGGCCAGCTCACGTGGTGGCTGCTCGCCTCCGCGGCCGTCGTCATCCTCGTGCTGCTGCAGACGATGCTCGGGTCATGGCGGCTCGGTGCCATCGTGCTGCTGACCTTGCCGTTGGCGCTCGCCGGTGGCCTCGTCGGCGCGTGGCTGGCCGGTGGCCTCGACTCGCTCGTGCTCGTCATCGCGCTCGTGCCGGTGCTCGCGTTCGCCGTTCGCGAGGCGGGCATGCTCATCGGCGCCCAGCAGACGGCCATGGCCGCGGGAGGGACGGAATCGCCGACGAAGGCCGTCTGGGCCGCTGCGGGCAGCCGCATCCGTCCGGTGCTGCTCGCACTCGCGGCATCCGTCGCCCTGCTCGCGCCGCCTGCCTTCTTCGGCGGGGCTGTGGGCTTCGAGACCGTGCTGCCCATCGCGGCGGTGGTGTGGGGCGGCGGAGTCACGACCGTGGTCGTCGCGCTGGTCGTGCTGCCGTTGCTCGTGCTCGCCTGGGGCGGAACCAAGGCCGCCGACAGCTCACTCGTGAACTTGAACGCTCCAGTGGCGGAATGGAGGCAGGAACCGTCATGAACGAGAACCGATCGCGGATCCAGCGGGGGGTGGCCGGGATTCTCGCAGCACTGGCCCTGGCCGGAGGAGCCCTGACCTTGACCGGATGCGCGGAAGTCACGGCGGCAGATGCCGCCGCCGGCCCCGAGCCGGCCGTCAAGGAGGAGATCGGCGACACCGACCTCAGCACGCTCACGCTGACGCCCGAAGCCGTCGAGCGGCTCGGGCTGACGACCGTCGAGGTCGAGGCAGGCGACGGCGACGGCGTGACGGTTCCCTACGCGGCCGTCATCTACGACCACGACGGCGACACGTGGGTGTACACCAACCCCGAACCCGAGGTGTTCGTCAGGGCTGCGATCGTGGTCGACCGCATCGACGGCGACACCGCCCACCTCTCGGAGGGTCCCGAACCGGGCACCAGCGTCGTGACGCTGGGAGCGGCCGAGCTCTACGGCGCGGAATTCGACACCGCACATTGACATGCGACGCATCATCGGGTTCAGCCTCCGGTTCCGGACCATCGTGATGACGCTGGCCATCGGCATCATGGTGTTCGGCGGCGTGCAGCTGAGCTCGGCGCAGGTCGACGTGTTCCCCGAGTTCGCGCCGCCAAGGGTCGAGATCCAGACGCTCTGCATCGGGCTGACCGCTTCGGAGGTCGAGGAACTCGTGACGGTGCCGCTCGAGGAGGCGCTCAACGGTGTCGAGGGGCTCGACGACATCCGATCCAAGTCGGTCAGCCAGATCTCGTCGATCGTGCTGATCTTCGAGCCAGGTGCCGACCTGCTCACCGCCAGACAGCACGTGGCCGAGCGCATCGCGCTCGCCACGCCGACCCTGCCGACGTGGGCGGCGCCGCCGATCATGCTGCAGCCGCTGTCGTCGACGAGCCGGGTGATGAAGATCGGCCTGACCTCCGACGAACTCTCGCTCATCGAGATGTCGATGATCACGTACTGGAAGATCCGTGCGCACCTGCTCCGCGTCCCCGGGGTCGCGAACGTCCCCATCTGGGGCGAGCGACTGCAGATGCTGCAGGTGCAGGCCGAGCCCGAGAAGATGGCCGCCGAGGGCGTCAGCCTCGAGCAGGTCATGACGGTGACTGCCGACGCGCTCGATGCCGGGCTGTTGCAGTACTCGCCGGGTGCCGTCATCGGCACGGGCGGGTATATCGCCACACCACAGCAGCGACTCGGCATCCAGCACGTGCTGCCCATCACGACCCCTGCGGATCTCGCCGAGGTCACGATCGAGGAGCGCGGCGGCGATCCGCTGAAGCTGGGCGACGTCGCGCGTGTCGTAGAGGATCACCAGCCGCTGATCGGCGACGCGGTGATCAACGAAGGCGAAGGGCTCATGCTCATCGTCGAGAAGCTGCCCTGGGGCAACACGCTCGAAGTGACCGAGGGCGTCGAGGCGGTGCTCGCCGAGTTGGCGCCGGGCCTGCGCGGCATCGAAGTCGACACCGAGATCTTCCGCCCCGCGACCTTCATCGAGGAGTCGATCAGCAACCTCTCGCTCGCACTACTGCTCGGCATCCTGCTCGTGATGATGGTGCTCGCCCTGTTCCTGTTCCAGTGGCGCACGGCGCTCATCAGCATCATCGCGATCCCGCTCTCACTGGTCTCGGCCGCGCTCGTGATCTACCTGACCGGCACGCCGATCAACACCATGATCCTCGCCGGGCTGGTGATCGCCGTCGGCGTCGTGGTCGACGACGCGATCATCGACATCGAGAACATCGTGAGACGACTGCGCCGGGAACGCGCCGAAGGGGGCCACCGATCCACAGCGAGGGTCGTGCTCGAAGCCTCGCTCGAGGTGCGCGGCCCGATCATCTACGCGACCCTGATCATCATCGTCGCCGCGGTGCCGATCTTCTTCCTCGAGGGCCTCACCGGCGCATTCTTCCGCCCGCTCGCGCTGGCCTACACCCTCGCGGTGCTCGCGTCGATGGTGGTCGCCCTCACGGTCACGCCGGCGCTCGCGTTGATCCTGCTGCGCAAGGCACCCCTTGACCCGAGCGATCCCCCCGTCGTGCGGGTACTCAAGCGCGGGTACAAGAAGTCGCTGGAGCCGATCGTCGACCGCCCGTGGCCCGGGTACGTGTTCTTCGGCGCGCTCATCGTCGTCGGCGCGGTCACGGTGCCGTTCCTCGGCCAGTCGCTGCTGCCCGACTTCAAGGAGCGCGACTTCCTGATGCACTGGGTCACGCAACCCGGCACCTCGGCACCCGAGGAGGTGCGCATCAGCCAACGGGCCTGCCAGGAGTTGCTCGAGATCGAGGGCGTGCGCAACTGCGGCGCGCACATCGGGCAGGCGTACAACGGGGACGAGGTCTACGGCGTCTACTTCGGCGAGAACTGGATCAGCATCGATCCAGCGGTCGACTACGACGCGACCCTCGCCAAGGTGCAGGAGCTCGTGCAGGGCTACCCGGGCATCCGCCGCGACGTTCAGACCTACCTGAAGGAACGCATTCGCGAGGTGCTCACGGGCGGCGACACCGCGGTCGTCGTGCGCCTGTACGGTGATGACCTGCAAGAACTGCGAGACACCGCCGAGGAGATCAACGAGATCTTCCTCGAGACCGACGGCGCGATCGACGAGCACATCTCACTGCAGGTCGACGTGCCGCAGCTCGAGGTCACGGTGGACCTCGACGCCGCCCAGGCGTACGGGCTGAAGCCGGGTGACGTGCGTCGCGCCGCGGCCACGCTCGTCGCGGGTGAGGAGGTTGGCGACGTCTATCGCGGCGGCAAGGCCTACGACGTGCAGGTCTGGAGCCCTGTCGAGATCCGATCGGATGTCACGAGCATCCGCAACCTGCCGATCGACACCCCATCCGGCGAGGTCATCCCGCTCTCGGCGGTCGCCGACGTCTCGCTTCGGGCGACCCCGAACGCCATCGAACGCGATGACAATTCGCGGCGCATGGACATCGAGGCGAACGTTGAAGAGGGCAAGCTCGCTTCGGTCGTGGCCGCGATGGAGGCGGGCCTGCGCGAGATCGACCTGCCGCCGGGCTTCCACGCCGAGATCATCGGCGAGTTCGAGGAGCGCGAGGCGGCGACCAACCGGCTGCTTCTGCTCGCCGTGGCCGCGATCCTCGTGATCTACCTGCTGCTGCAGGCGGCGTTCGCGAGCTGGCGATTGGCGACACTCATCATCCTCACCCTGCCCGTGGCGCTCGTCGGCGGCGTGTTCGCGGCCTTCATCACCGGTGCCGTGCTCTCGCTCGGCTCGATCGTGGGGTTCCTCACGGTCATGGGCATCGCCGCGCGCAACAGCATCCTGCTGATCAACCACTGCCAGCACCTCGAACGCTACGAGGGCGAGAAGTTCGGCAAGCAACTCGTGATGCGCGGCGCCGCCGAGCGGCTGTCGCCGATCCTCATGACCACGCTCGCCACGGGCCTCGCGCTCGTGCCGCTCGTCGTCATGGGCGAGATCCCCGGCCACGAGATCGAGCACCCGATGGCCGTCGTCATCCTCGGCGGGCTCGTCACCTCGACGCTGCTCAACCTCTTCGTCGTGCCGCCGCTGTACCTGCGGTTCGCGAAGCCGAAGTCGCAGCGCGAGACGCCGCCGCCCGCAGCACCGGAGCCCGAGAAGGCTCCACCCGCGCCGGAACCTGCTGCGGTGTAGCTGCACCCGGCCGGTGGGCAGCTCGTGGTCGTGAGCAGGACGCGGCCGAGCACTGACGAACGGACGCCCCGGGCGCGGCCCCGGGGCATCCGTGATATGCGGCCGGTGAGTGGGGGAATGCCGGTCGCAGTCCTGCGTCAGTCGTCGGAGCCGACGCCCGCGTCGTCGCCGGAGCCGCCGTCGTCGTCGGAGCCGCCGTCGTCGTCGGAGCCGCCTTCGTCGTCGAAGCGGATGAAGTTGAAGTCGGCGTCGAGCTCGACCTCTGCGACCGTGCCGTCGTCGAGCAGTACCTCGACCTCGTAGGCACTCTCGCCGTCGCTGTCGGCCTCGGAGTCGACGACCGTGCCGCCGCCCGTCTCGGCCAGCGCGGCCTTGCTCGCTGCGTCGAGGTCCGCTCCCACGAGAACCTGGTCGTCGGAGTCGGTGCCGTCGTCGCCTGCAGGTGACGGGGGGCTGGCGAATGCGATCGCCGCGCCGCCCAGCACCAGCGCCGCCACGCCGACGGTGGAGCTGATCCAGATGGTTCGCTTGCTCATGTCGGGCCTCCCGGTCGAAGTCTGTATTCCGAGCATGCTCCGTTCCACCTGAAGCCAGGCTGAAGCCGGTCGCAATGCTCGCGCGGCCAGCAGGAGAGGGTCAGCGGGCCGATGTCGGGAGCGTCACGACCACGCGCGTGCCCTCGTCGTCGGCGCCCGATTCGATGCGCACCGTACCGCCGTGCGCCGCCACGATCTCACGCACGATGGCGAGGCCGAGTCCACTGCCTCCGGTGTCGCGGGCGCGCGCGTCGTCGAGCCGCACGAACCGCTCGAACACCCGCTCGCGTTCGTCGGCCGGAATGCCGTCGCCGTCGTCGCTGACGGTGAGCACGACGGATGTCTCGTCGGAGGCGGGCGCGACGGTCAGGGCGAGCTTCGTGCGCGCGTGCCTGGCTGCGTTGTCGACGAGGTTGCGCACGAGCTGGCGCAGCAGCCCGGCATCGCCGCGAACGCGGGACGCCGCGATGGCGCTCGTGTCGACCGTGAGTTCGGTTCCGCCCCGAACCCGCCTGGCCTCGTCGAGCAGCAGGTCGTCGAGGTCGACGTCGTTCGCGTCCATGCGCAGGGCGCCCTCGTCGGCGTGCGCAAGCACGAGCATGCCCTGCACGAGGCGCTCGAGGCGCTCGCCCTCTTCGAGCACGGCGTCGCGGAGTTCGTCGATGCTGATGCGGTCGGGGTGCGCGCGGGCGACCTCGGCGTACTGCCGCAGTGCCGCGAGCGGCGACTTGAGCTCGTGCGAGGCGTCGGAGATGAAGCGCCGCTGCGTCGACTGGGCCGACTCGAGGCGGTCGAGCATGCCGTTCAGCGTGCGCGCCAGCCGACCGATCTCGTCGTCGACGGGCGGCTCGTCGATGCGTCGGGCGAGCGTCGCCGCAGTCACGCCGTCGACCTGCCGCCGCATGCGCTCGACCGGCGAGAGCGCCCGGCCGACGATGATCCACGAGGTCGCGGCGACGAGCATGACGATGAGCGGCACCGCGATCCAGAGCAGTTGCGCAATGGTCGCGAGCGTGTCCTCAGCCGCTTCGGTGTCACGCCCGACGATCACGATGCCGTCGCCGGCGTCGCTGCTGAAACCCTCGACGGCCGTCACGAACGTCTCGTCGTCGACGCTGACGGGTGCCGCATCGTCATCCTCCGCGACCGGCGCGGAGGGCGCGTCCTCGCTGGCGAAGATGATCGTGCCCGACTCGTCGACGACCTGCACGAGCCGCTCATCAGGTTCGGAGATCGAGCCGAGCCCGTCGACCTCGATGCGCTCGGCGATCACCGCGGCATCCTGCTCTGCAGCGTTGCGCAGCCCGTCGAAGAGCGACGTGTGCAGCGTGACCCAGAACCCCACGGCGCCCAGCACGAGAGCGACGGCGACGACGGATGTCGCGACGAGGGTGATCCGCTCGCGAACGCCGCCTCGTCGTCGTGGGCGGCGCGGCGCCTCTGCCGTCGCCTCAGCCACCGTCGGCCGCCAGCCGGTAGCCGGCGCCGCGCAAGGTCTCGATGCTCGCTCGGCCGAACGGACGGTCGACCTTGTTGCGCAGGTGCCTGATGTAGACCTCGACGATGTTCGGGTCGCCGTCGAAGTCGAAATCCCAGACGCCGCCGAGGATCTCGGCCTTCGACACGACCTGGCCCGCCCGGCGGAGGAGGAATTCGAGCACCGTGAACTCGCGCGTCGTGAGTTCGATCGGCACGTCGCCGCGGCGCACCGCCCTGGTGGCGGGATCGAGGCTGAGATCGCCCGCCTCCAGCACGGCCGGGCGCGGTGCCGAGCCGCGGCGGATCAGGGCGCGCACCCGCGCGACGAGCACCGCGAATGAGAAGGGCTTCGTCAGGTAGTCGTCGGCGCCGGTGTCGAGGGCCTCGACCTGATCCCACTCGCCGCTCTTCGCCGTGAGCATCAGCACGGGCGTCCAGTCGCCCTCGTCGCGCAGGGTGCGACACACCGTGTAGCCGCTCACACCCGGCAGCATGATGTCGAGCAGCACGACCGCGTAGTGGTTCTCGCGCGCGAACCAGAGCCCGTCGGTGCCGTCGGCGGCGACGTCGACGGCGAACCCTTCAGCCTCGAGGCCGCGCTTCAGCCCCTCGGCGAGGCGAGCCTCGTCTTCGACGACCAATACGCGCACCGCGGGACTCCCTTCGTGAACCCATCTTGGCCGATGAGACCCAGAATGGCGGGATGCCCCTGAAGCGAGCCTGAAGCGCGCAGCCCGAGGCATCCGCGTGGTGGCCCCGTGGTGTGGCGCGGCGCCCGACCGGTCAGAGTCGAACCACCTCGGTCACCCGCACGACCGCGGCGCCCTCGTCGGCCGATGCCTCGAGGTCGACCTCGGCGCGGATGCGCCAGTCGCGATCGCCGGCGGGGTCGTCGATCGTCTGCTCGACGCGCCAGGTGCCGTTCGCGGCATCCGTCTCGTCGATCGCGACGAGCTGCGGCGACCGCGCCGCCGGCCCGACGCCGATCTCGTCGTGCTCGTCGTAATACCGGTCGAGTGCGCCGGGCCAGTCGGCGTCGGGATCGAGCTCGGCGAGCTCGTCGTCGCGCTCGAGCGCGGCGAGCTGCACCCGGCGGAACAGCTCGTTGCGCACGAGCACCGTGAAGGCGCGACGGTTCGTGACGACGCTCGGGGGCGCTGGCGGCACGACGGCCGCCTCGTCTTCGGGCAGGTGCGACGCCGGATCGATGAGCTCGGCCCACTCGTCGACGAGGCTCGAGTCGACCTGGCGCACGAGTTCGCCGAGCCACTCGATGAGGTCGAGCAGCTCCTCGTTCTTCGCCTCTTCGGGCACGGTCTGCCGCACCGCGCGGAAGGCATCCGAGAGGTAGCGCAGCACGAGTCCCTCGCTGCGCGCGAGCTGGTAGAACGACACGTATTCGCCGAACGACATACTGCGCTCGAACATGTCGCGCACGACCGACTTGGGGCTCAGCTCGAAGTCGCGCACCCACGGCTGGCTCGACGCGAACACCTCGAACGACTGGGCGAGCAGTTCGTCGAGCGGCTTGGGCCACGTGACCTGCTCGAGCAGCTCCACGCGCTGGTCGTACTCGATGCCGTCCTGCTTCATCGCGGCGACGGCCTCGCCGCGGGCCTTGTACTGCTGCTGCGAGAGGATCGGGCGCGGGTCGTCGAGCGTCGACTCGATGACCGACACGACGTCGAGCGCGTAGTGGCCGGTGCCGACGCCCGGCGCGCCGGGCGCCTCCTCGGGGTCGAGCAGCTCGATCGCGGCGAGCGCGAACGGCGAGAGCGGCTGGTTGAGCGCGAAGTTCGGCTGCAGGTCGACCGTGAGCCTGATCTCGGCGAGTGCATGGCCGGATGCCCCGGGCGGCAGCACCTCGACGACGCCCGCGTCGCGCAGGGTGCGGAAGATCTCGAGCGCACGCCGGGCCAGCTCGAACTGCCGGGCGCGTGTCTCGTGGTTGTCGAAGACGAGCGATCGGATGTCGCCGACGACGTCTCCCCCGCGGCCGATGACGTTGATCAGCATCGCCGCCGAGAGGCGCAGCTGCGGGGCGAGCGGCTCGGGCTGAGCGTCGACGAGCCGTTCGAACGAGGCCGCGCTCCAGTTCACGAACCCTGCGGGCGCCTTCTTGCGCACGATCTTCTTGACCTTCTTCGGGTCGTCGCCGGCCTTGCGCACGGCCGTCTCGTTCTCGATCTCGTGGTCAGGGGCGAGCACGACCACGGTGCCGGCGGTGTCGTAGCCCGCCCGACCCGCGCGCCCCGCGATCTGGTGGAACTCGCGGGCGCTGAGCTGGCGCATGCGCTGCCCGTCGTACTTCGACAGCGCCGTGATGAGCACCGAACGGATCGGCACGTTGATGCCGACGCCGAGGGTGTCGGTGCCGCAGATCACGCGCAGCAGGCCGCGTTGGGCGAGCGTCTCGACGAGCCGCCGGTAGCGCGGCAGCATGCCGGCGTGGTGCACGCCGATGCCCGCGCGCACGAGCCGCGAGAGGGTCTTGCCGAACGCCGTCGTGAACCGGAACCCGCCGATCGCCTCGGCGATCTCGTCGCGCTGCTCGCGGGTCACGACCCGGATCGACGACAGCGCCTGCGCGCGTTCCATGGCGGCCGCCTGCGAGAAGTGCACGATGTACACGGGCGCCTGCCGCGTTTCGAGCAGCTCTTCGACGGTCTCCTGCACCGGGGTCTTCGCATACGAGAAGTGCAGCGGCACCGGCCGCTCGACCCCCGTGACCTGGGCGGTGTCGCGCCCGGTGCGCCGCGTGAGGTCGGCGGCGATGTCGGTGACGTCGCCGAGGGTGGCCGACATCAGGATGAACTGCACGCGCGGCAGGGTGATGAGCGGCACCTGCCACGCCCACCCGCGGTCGGCGTCGCCGTAGAAGTGGAACTCGTCCATGACGACCTGGTCGACCTCGGCGTCGGCGCCATGTCGCAGGGCGAGGTTCGCGAGGATCTCGGCGGTGCAGCAGATGATCGGGGCGTCGGGGTTGACCGAGCTGTCGCCCGTGACCATGCCCACGTTGCGCGCGCCGAAGACCTCGACGAGCTGGAAGAACTTCTCGCTCACGAGCGCCTTGATGGGTGCCGTGTAATACGAGCGGCCACCCTGGGCGACGGATGCCGCGTGCGCGGCCACAGCCACGAGGGACTTGCCGGTGCCCGTGGGCGTCGAGACGATCACGTTGGCGCCCGAGACGATCTCGATGATCGCCTCGTCCTGCGCGGGGTAGAGCGCGAGCCCTCGATCGGCCGACCACTCGACGAAGGCGTCGTACGTCGCGTCGGCGTCGTACGGGCGTGGGACGCGATCGAGCAGGGGCAGGGTCATCCGTCGAGTCTGCCGCACAACCGGTGCCCCGATGGCATCCGCGAATGGGGGAAGCCAGCCGGCGGCCCCCTGAATCGGGTGCGGCCGCCGGCCGGCTTCAAGACCGTCGCCAGCGCGGTGACAGTTCCCCCTGCAGTCCGCAGGCGTCGGTCGTGTTCCACGGTAGGTTGCGGCGCACGCCCGCGGGATCAGGGTCACCACTGAGTTCGGCTGCGGCAGTGCACTATTCCGCAATGGAGCGCGGAGCGCTAGCGTTCGCTCAGATGTCACCTCGAGGAGGACCCCCGCGATGCGTATCTCCAAGGAACCTGCACCCGATGGCGTTGCGGCCGAGGCGGCCGATGACGCGCTGACCGATGCCTTCGACGTCGCGCTGGTCGTGGTGCACGGCATGGGCGACGCCTACACGAGCCAGATCCTGCTCGAATGGGCCGAACCACTGCTCGGGCGACTCGAGTGGCTGGCACGAGACCCCTTGATCGGCGGCGACCGCGAGGGCTTCGGCGTCGTGATCAACGAGTCCACGCTCGCCGGCGCCACGCCCGTCGTCACTGCGACGGTGACGTTCCCGAAGCGGCAGCATGAGCAAGGCGCCCGGCGCACCCCGCCGGACGGCGAGCCCGAGAAGGCGACGCGTCGGATCGCGATCCTCGAGGCGCGCTGGGAAGACGCGTTCGTGCCGCTCGATCGGCGCGCCGTGTTCAAGTGGGCGGTGCGCTTCCTGTGGCGGGCGTTCCGGCGCATGCTGCGCCTGTTCGCGTACACGCTCGTGTTCCTTCCGTGGTACGTGCTGCTGCGGCATCTGAGGTCGCCTGAGACCTCGCTGCTGCCGTTCCCACTCAATGTCATCGTCGACGGGGTCCGGCTCATCGCCTCGACTCTGATGTTCGCGGTGATGTGGGTGTTCATCGTGGCACTCGGCATCGTGCTGACGCCGATCCTGCCACTGCTCAGTCCGCTGCTCATCATCCCTGCATTCGCGCGGTTCGCGAAGGGCGCCCTCGACACGATCGTGGAGTCGATCGGCGATGCGGCGACGTGGCGAGAGATGCCGGTACGCGCAAGTGCGATGCGCATGGTCGTCCGCGATGCAGTCACCCACGCGAGCCGACTCGTCGGGAAGAAGGGCGAGGTGCACGTGCTCGCCCACTCCCAGGGTGCCGCCGTGGCGACGTACGCGCTGCTCGAGGAACTGGTCCCCGACAAGCTCAACGTGCGGCGCCTCACGACCGTGGGAGCCGCCGTCGTACTGCTCGGCAAAGAGAAGTGGCCGGGCCGCAACACCCCCTATCGCCCCATCGAGCGGTGGGTGGAGCTGAACGCCGAGCTCCCTCCAGACAGGCGTCTCGTCTGGCAGAACTACTGGGCGACGTGGGATCCGTTCTCGGCGGGCCCGATCGCCGACAGGTCGGAGGAACTGCAGCGGCGTTGGCGAGCGTCGTACTTCCCCGAGATCGCGTCGACGCCCGACGGCCCCGAAGAGCACGCCGTGCACAACACGAACCAACCGTTCCTCGACCATTCGCTGTACTACGACAACGTCACCGAGGTCATCGAGCCGACCGCGCTGAACCTCCTCGGCGACGACTACCCGCGGCCGCCCGCTGCAGTGGAGTACGTCGAGACCCGGCTCTCGGTGATTGCGAAGAAGTCGCTGGGCGCGAACTTCCTCGCGGCGGTCGTGATCGCCGCGATCGTGCCGGGACTCCCCCCGGTCTCGGAGGCATTCGCCTGGTTGCTCAGCGGAATCTCGTCCGCCGTCGCCTGGGTGTTCGACCTGTTCAACGGCTCTGCCCCGCCACCGGACTTCGAGCAGAACGTCGGGTGGTTGCGTCGCGTCGACCCCGACACCGGCGTGGAGTCGCTCTCGATCTGGGGTTGGATCGTCGCGGCCTCCCTGATCCTCGCCGCGCTGGTGTGGGTGAATCAGCAGCTGCATCGGGTGATCTTGCGCTCGCGGGTGTGGAAGCGCAGCCCGGCCGACGCGCGGAGGTGGCTCGCGTACACGATGATCCCGCGATCGCTCTACGCGCTCGCAGCCGCTGCCGCGGTGTTCTTCGGCATCGCGCTGTGGCCCGATTGGGACGGGTGGACCGATGATCAACTGGCGTCGTTCCTCGGCTGGACGGCCGTGGTGCTGCTGTTCCTCACGGCACTCGCCGTGTTCCAGCCGCGGTTCGCGCCGGCACCCGTCGTCGTTCCCGGCACGATGCCGCCGGTACCCGGCGTGCCCGAGGGCGCTGCAACCGTTCCGACGGCGCAGCCGGCGCAGCCGGCGGAGTCGAAGGTCAGCCGGGCGCTGATCACCGATGTTCCGGCGAGAGAACCGGTCGCCTCGGGCACGACGGCAACGACCGGGCTGGTCGCGAACCTCGCGATGACCGCCGCAGTCGACAAACCGGCCGAGCGCGAGATGACGCTCGGTCGTGCGATGCGCAATGCCGACTACACCGGGGAGCGCGACGACCGCCGCATCGCGACCGGCGGGGTTTGACTAGGCCTCCCGGTCGCGCCCCGACCCCCAGACGACCGTCGGCCGCACCACCGACCCCGGATCGCCGCCCGTAACCAGCTCCACGATCGCCTCGATGATGCGGAACGGCAGCACCGCCGCGAGCTGCAGCACCACGAGCGGCGCGAGCACCGCGCCTGAGTAGTTGAGCAGCAGCATGAGCGGCGCGCGCCGCCACCACGGCACGGCCGCCACCGCCGGCACGACCGCGAGCACGAGCCATCCGATGTTCCAGAATGCGAGCACGGATGCCGCGACGACGACGATCGCGCCCAGGATCGCCTGCGCGAAGAAGACCCAGCCGGCGACACCGGCGAGTCCGCGCTCGCGGTCGGCCGACACCCACGCCCACATCAGCCCGGCTCGCAGCCTCGGCACGCCCTGCTCGCGCAGCGCCGTGCGGAACACCCGGTCGACCTCGCGACGACGTTCGAGCTCGGCGCGGCGATCGGGCGACGCCGGGTCGTCGAAGGGTGCCGCGTGCACATCGTGCATCACGGCGGGTGCCGACTGTCGGCCGTAGCTCGCGATGAATGCCCAGACGAGCGACGGCACCGACGCGAGATCGGTGTCGACCTGCTGACCGCGCTGCGCCGGAACGGGGTAGTGACGCCCCGACACGGGGTCGACGTAGACGAACGGCGCCTGAAGCTCGAAGCGGTACCCGTCGGCCGGCCGCTGCGCGAGCGCGAGCTCGTCGAGGGGGCGTCCGTCATCGGAGAGGAACGGCATGTGGTCTCCTTTGTCAGCCGAGCAGGAACGCGACGGTGAGCAGCACGGGCACCGACCCGACCGTCGTGATGAACACGGTGTCGCGGGCGACGATCTCGGCGGTCTCATAGCGCTGTGCGTAGTTGAACACATTCTGCGCGGTCGGCAGCGCGGCGAGCACAGTGACGGCGTACAGTGCGACGTCGTCGAGCCCGAACACGAAGCGCCCGATCGCCCACGCGGCAAGCGGCATCGCGGCGAGTTTCAGTGCCGATGCGAGCAGCACGTCGCGACGACCTGTTGCGGCCTCGAGCAGTCGCTGCCCGTGCAGCGACAGCCCGTAGGCGATCAGCATGAGCGGCACGGCCGCGTTGCCGATGAGCGCGATGGGCTCGAGCACGATCGGCGGCAGTTCGAGCCCGGTGACGGCCACCAGCACGCCGAGCAGCGAGCCCACGATGATCGGGTTCGTCAGCGTCGAGCGCACGATCTGCCACGCGGATGTCGCACCGGTGACCTTGGCGCCCAGGATCGCGAGCGCGATGGGAGCGAACAGCAGCAGTTGCAGCAGCACGATCGGGGCCGAGTACGCGGCGTCGCCCAGCATGTACACGGCGATCGGGATGCCGAAGTTGTTGGCGTTGACGTAGCCCGCGCCGAGCGAGCCGACGACGGTGCTGGCGATGCCGCGTCGCCAGATGAGCAGTGAGACGAGGGCGAACACGAGCATCACCGCGACCGCGGCGATCGCCGAGACCGGCAGCAGCACCGAGAACAGGGCGGCGACGTCGGCGCGGGCGAGCACCGAGAACAGCAGGAACGGGGCGAGCACGCTGACTTTCAGCCTGGCGAGCACGGGGCGCGCCTCGGGACCGAGCACGCCCGTGCGACCCGCGAGCCAGCCGACGATCACGGCGAGGGCGATGACGGCGAACCCGGTGAAGACCTCGATCATGCGCGCAGCCCGGCGGCTACCAGCGGCCGTGCACCTGCGTGCGGATCTCGCGGTCGTACAGTTCGCGCACCACGTCGTCGAAGCCGTCGTGCAGCTCGAGCGACCCCGCGGCCGCGTTCGCCTGCGCCTGCCCGGGGTTGCGCGCGCCCGGAATCACCGTGCTCACGCCCGACTGGGTCGCGACCCACGCGAGCGCCACCTGGGCAGACGTGCGCTCGGGCGCCGCATCGCGGGCGAGCTCGACGAACTCGGCGGCGGCGCGAACCCCCGTGGCGTAGTCGACGCCCGAGAAGGTCTCACCCACGTCGAACGACTCGCCGTGCCGGTTGAAGCTGCGATGGTCGTTCGCGGCGAACTGCGTGTCGAGGGTGTATCGACCCGAGAGCAGCCCGCTCGCGAGCGGCACGCGGGCGATGATGCCGACACCGGCCGCACGCGCCGCGGGCAGCACCTCGTCGAGCGGCTTCAGCCGGAACGCATTGAGGATGATCTGCACCGTCGAGAGGTTCGGCCGGGCGATCGCAGTGAGCGCCTCGTCGACCTTCTCGACACTGACGCCATAGCTTGCGATGGCGCCGTCGTCGACGAGCGTGTCGAGGGCGTCGAACACCTTGTCGTCGCCGAACACCGAGGTCGGCGGGCAGTGCAGCTGCACCAGGTCGAGCGTGTCGACGCCCAGGTTCGCGCGCGAGCGGTCGGTCCAGGCGCGGAAGTGCTCGAGCGAGTAGTTCGCGTGCTGCTGCGGCAGGCGCCGGCCCATCTTCGTGCCGACCGTGACACCCGAGTCGGGGTGCTCACGCAGCCAGCGGCCGATGAGCGACTCGCTGCGGCCGTCGCCGTAGACGTCGGCGGTGTCGAAGAAGGTGACGCCGGCCTCGCGTGCGGCGTCGAGCACCGCGAGGGCGTCGCGCTCGTCGACGTCGCCCCAGTCGGCGCCGAGCTGCCAGGTGCCGAGGCCGATGACGGAAACGGTGCGGCCCGTGCGGCCGAGGGTGCGAGTCTGCATGATGCTGCCCACGATATCGGCACGGGACGACATGACCGGTGGGCCGCGCGAGAAGGCGCGGCCCACCGGTCACGATCGGGTCAGGTCAGAGCTGCTGTTCGGCGCCGAACCGCTGCCGCGCCTCGGCCGGGATGAGCGGGCGCTCGGCGCGGGCCTTGATCTGCTGTACCGCCCACGAGTTGCCGTCGGGGTCGCTGAAGCCGAAGAAGGTGCCGCCGTCCATGTCGTTGAAGACCATGATGTCGCTGCACTCCACCCCGCGCGAGGTGAGCTCGTCGCGCGCGGCCGCGGCGTCGGCGACGACGAGCTGCGTGCCCTTCAGCGAGCCCGGCGCCATCTCCTGCTGTGCCGGGAGGTTGCCGATGACGATCGAGCAACCCGAGCCGCGCGGCGTGAGCTGCGCGACGTCCATGTGCTCGTTGACCGTGTGGTGGTCGAGGTCGAATCCGACCTGGTCGCGGTAGAAGGCGATCGAGCGGTCGATGTCACTGACCGGCACGATGACGACTTCGAGGGTCCAATCCATGATGTGCTCCGTTTCGGTGAGGTGCTTCAGTAGGGTGGGTTGGGAGGTTGAAGTGCGACCGGATGCCGCGAACGAGGCTACGCCGCGACATCCGCTCGCCCCTGATCAGCCGTTGGCGAGCATCAGGCGGCGACGAGCGCGTCGAGGCGTTCGTAGCCCTCGCGGAGGCCGGTCTCCATGCCGCTCGCGACCATGCCGTCGCGCGACTCGACCGTGGGGTACACCGAATGGATGCGCAACCTGGTGCGGCCGTCGCCGAGGTCTTCGAACGTCATCGCCTCGATCGCGACGACGTCGGGGAAGCCCTCGAACTCGAACGTCTGCACGGCGAACTCGTTCTCGCGCACGGTGTGGAACGTGCCCCGGAAGGCGAAGGACTCGCCGTCGGCGTTCGTGTGCAGGTAGCGGTAGCCACCCTGGGACACGAAGTCCCAGCGCTCGACCTGCATCTCGTAGCCGTTCGGCCCGAGCCACTGCGTGATGAGCTCGGGGTCGCGGTGCGCGTTGAAGACGGCCGCCACTGGGGCGTCGATCTCGCGCTCGATGTCGATGAAGGGAAGCCCCTCGGGGGCGGTGATGGTGACGGGGTTCGTCATGATTCTGCGTCTTTCTGTGTGGTGGCGGGGGCGGTGCCCTCGCCGGATGCTGCGACGCGAGCGCCGCGGTCGGTGGCGAGCAGCGCGTCGAGTGACCGGAACTGCTGCTCGTGGATCAGCCGGTAGCGGTCGATCCACTCGGTGAGTGCTTCGAGCGCGGCGGCGTCGAGGTGCACCGGGCGCCGCTGGGCGTCGCGGGTGCGCGTGACGAGACCGGCCGACTCGAGCACCTGGATGTGCTTCGAGACCGCCTGCTTGGTGATCTCGAACGGTTCGGCGAGTTCGTTGACGGTGGCCGGCCCGCGGCTCAGGCGGGCGACGATGCGGCGACGCACCGGGTCGGCCAACGCCATGAATGCGCGGTCGAGGCGGTCGTCGGCACTCGGATCCACGAGCATCTGCCACCCCGATCGAATCGTCGTAGTCAATCGCTTGCTTGATCAACTGATTGATTGATTACGAGAATACGAGCGATGGATGACCCTGTCAAGGGTTATTCGAAACGGGATGCCGCCGGCGAAACGGGTTCCCTGCCGGCGAGCGGGTTGCCACCGGCGAAAGGGTTGCCATCGGCCTTGCGAGGCGCCACTATCGGCATGTCACGAACGACGATTCGAAAGGGTGCCACCGATGGTCACGCTCAACCCCTACCTCAACTTCACCGACAACGCCCGCGAAGCCATGGAGTTCTACCAGTCGGTCTTCGGCGGCGAACTCACCACGAGCACGTTCGCCGACTTCGGGGCCGCCCAAGACCCCGCCGACGCCGACAAGGTCATGCACAGCCAGCTCGAGTCGAGCACCATCACGCTCATGGGCGCCGACACCCCCAGCTACCTCGAGTTCCCCGGAACGAAGGGCAACATCTCTGTCTCGCTCTCAGGGGGCCCCGACGACGACGCCACGCTGCGCGGCTACTGGCAGAAGCTCGCCGAAGGCGGCACGATCGCGCAGCCGCTCGAGGTCGCACCTTGGGGCGACGCGTTCGGCATGCTCACCGACCGCTTCGGCACGGCCTGGCTCGTGAACATCGGCGGCGCGCAACAGGCCTGACCCGCTCAGCCCTGACGCCCCTCGCTCCGCGGGCCTCTGCCGTTGCGGGGGTGCTTTCGCGCCAGATTTCGGCGATTCCTGCTCGGAATCTGCGCAAAAGCACCCCCGAAGCGCCGGGTGGGCGCGGGAAGGGGCGGGGACGTGGCGGGGACGGGCCGGGGAACGGAGTTCGTGGCCTAGTCGAAGAGGTCGGAGAGCCAGCTCTCCTTCTTCTTCTTGCGGTAGCCCTGGTCGCCGTAACCCCGGTTGTCGTAGCCGCGGTTGTCGTAGCCGCGGTTGTCGTACGACTGCTGCTGACTGTAGGCCGGCGGCGCCGGGGATGACGGGGCCGTCGGGGCGGACTGCGGGGCACCGAACTCGCGGCCGGCGCGCTCGAGGATCTTGTCGAGCTCGCCTCGGTCGAGCCACACGCCGCGGCACGTCGGACAGTAGTCGATCTCGACGCCGCTGCGCTCACTCATCACGAGCACGGTTCCGTCACTGGGGCACTGCATGGGGCTCCTCCTTCGGGGCCGACAGGGTCGATCGGCACTGCCGCAAGCCTATGGAGCGAAGCTTTGAGGTTGCTCTGACGGATCGGGTCTCGATACGGCGCTTCGCGCCTACTCGACCGGCGGACTCAGATCGGTTTCGAGACGCGTCGCCTCCGACTGCGCTCCTCGACCGCCGGGGACCCCGAAACGCAGCGAGCGGATGCCCCGGCACGCGCCTCACGCGGAGGCGGCGGCCGGGACATCCGCTCGTTCAGTCGCCCTTCGACGGGACGACCTGGTGGTGCGAGAACTAGCCGATGACGGTGATGTTCTCGGCCTGCAGGCCCTTGGGGCCGCGGGCGGTCTCGAATTCGACCTTCTGGTTCTCTTCGAGCGAGCGGTAGCCGCCCGACGCGATCGCGCTGAAGTGCGCGAAGACGTCGGCGCTGCCGTCGTCGGGGGCGATGAAGCCGAAGCCCTTGTCGGCGTTGAACCACTTGACGGTTCCGGTAGCCATATTTCTTTTCCTTCTGTAAAGCCGAGCCGCCGTAACGGCTGCGACGTGCACGACCTCAGGTCGTGCGGGGTTCCGCGGGCGACGTCCGCCTGCGGAAGTGTGTGGGATCAGACCCGACGGAACTGGTTCACCATCGGGCAGTCGAACGGGTCGCGCGCGGCGAGGCCGACGCGGTTGAGGTAGCGGATGACGATGCCGTACGACTGCAGGATCGTCGTCTCGGTGTAGGGCACGTCGAGCGTGCGGGCGTACTCGCGCACGATCTCGCGCGCCTTCGCGAGGTGCGGGCGGGGCATGTTCGGGAACAGGTGGTGCTCGACCTGGTAGTTGAGTCCGCCGAAGAGCGCGCTGGCCCACATGCCGCCCGAGACGTTGCGCGAGGTGAGCACCTGCTTCGAGAAGAAGTCGAGCTTCGCGTCGGCGGGGATGATCGGCATGCCCTTGTGGTTCGGCGCGAACGAGGCCCCCATGTAGATGCCGAACACGGCGAGCTGCACCCCGATGAACGCGAACGCCATGCCGAGCGGCAGCATCCAGAAGATGGCGCCGAAGTAGACCGCGAACCGAACCCCGATGAGGCTGAGCTCGAGCGCACGGCCCTTGACGGCGCGGCGTTCGAACAGCGTGCTGATCGACCGGTAGTGCAGATTGACGCCCTCGAGCGTGAGCAGCGGAAAGAACAGGTAGCCCTGCTTGCGCGTGATGAGCGCCATCAGGCCACGCTGCTTCGCGGCATCGGCCTCGACGAACGAGATCGTGTCGAAGTCGATGTCGGGGTCCTTGCCGAGCTTGTTGGGGTTCGCGTGGTGACGGGTGTGCTTCGTCATCCACCACGAGTAGCTGATGCCCACGACGCCGGCTGCGATGGCGCGTCCCATGTGGTCGTTGGCCGGGCCCGACTCGAGCACCTGACGGTGCGAGGCCTCGTGTGCGAGGAAGGCGAACTGGGTGAAGATCAGCCCGAGCGCACCGGCGATCAGCAGCTGGAACCAGGAGTCGCCCAGCAGGATGAACCCGGTGACCGCACCGCCGAGCGCGATGAGCAGCACACCGATGAGCGCGATGTAGAACCAGCGGGTGCGGTTCAGCAGGCCCGACTCGCGAACGACCCGGCTGAGGGCGGTGTAACTGCGCGTGATATCAGCGGAGCCGGTGCGGGGCTTCGTAGCCCGGATCGCACCGAGGGATTCGGTGTGAGAGATGGTCTTCCCAGCTGTCGTCGTCGACTTCCCAGCCGGGGATCGCGAGTGACTACTCGCTGCAGATGCTTCGACTCTAGAGGGTGCGCATGGGAATGTGCTGGCAAATCTCGTTCGGGCATCATGTCGACGCACGTTCACCCGAGGTTCACCGCTCGGCCACGGGACATCCGCCAAGTGGGTTCGAACCCCCGGCAATCTGGCCGTGTGCGCCCGCACGCGGCGCACCGAACGTGATCGGAGCCCCTGATGACCATGACCCACGAACCGGCGCGAAGCGACGAGGCGACCTCGTCGGTGCGCCCCGTCGCACGCCGCACCCTGCTGCCGCTGATGCCCATGCAGGGGCACACGGCAGGAAAGCGCAGTGCGGTGACGTGCCACCTCAAGTGCGCCGACGCGTGCTTCCACCCGGTGCCCAACACGTCTGACAACGGGTATTTCCGCGACATCGTGAGTGCGAGCATGTCGCGCCGCTCGGTGCTCGCCGGTGCCGGTGCCGCGGCCGCCGCGATCGTCATCGGCGGCGCCGTCGCCGGTGACGCCGCACCCGCAGTGGCGATCCCCGGCGGCAACGGCGGCAAGCTCGCCTTCGACCCCATCGCCCCCGTGCCCGCGAGCGTCGACGACGTCGTCGTGCCCCACGGCTACCAGTGGCGCCCGATCATCCGCTGGGGCGACCCGCTCTTCTCGGAGGACGACGCGTTCGACCCGCAGAACCAGACCGCCGAGAAGCAGGCCCGCCAGTTCGGGTACAACAACGACTACCTCGACATCATCGCCGAGCCGAACGGCAAGCGCGGGGTGCTCGTCGCGAACTTCGAGTACACCAACGAGTCGATCATGTTCCCGCCCGAGCTCGACGCGGCCGAGCGCAGCCGCATCGCGATGGCGGCACACGGCTTCGGCGTCGTCGAGGTGGCGCGCTCGAAGAAGGGGCAGCCCTGGAGCTACGTCGTCGGCGCGCCGCGCAACCGGCGCATCACCCTCGACACGCCGTTCACCTTCACGGGCCCCGCCGCCGGCTCCGACCTGCTGAAGACCGTCGAGGACTCGACGGGGACCACGGTGCGCGGCACGCTCAACAACTGCGCCGGCGGCACGACGCCGTGGGGCACCGTGCTCTCGGGCGAGGAGAACTTCAACGGGTACTTCCGCAACCCCGGCGAGACCCCCGCCGAGCGGCGCTATGGCCTCAACGCCAACGGCGACGGGCGCGGTTGGCGTACTGTCGACCCCCGCTTCGACGGCGTCGCCAACCCCGGGTACCGCAACGAGCCGAACCGGTTCGGCTGGATCGTCGAGATCGACCCCGAGGACCCGACCTCGACGCCCGTCAAGCACACCGCGCTCGGCCGCTTCAAGCACGAGGGTGCGAACATCAGCATCTCGAAGAGCGGGCACGCGGTCGCCTACCAGGGCGACGACGAGCGCTTCGACTACCTCTACAAGTTCGTCTCGAAGGATCGCTTCGACGGCTCGAACAACCCCGCAGCAAGCGCGCACAACAAGACGCTGCTCACGGCGGGCACCCTGTACGTCGCGCAGTTCTCGGGCGACTCGCCCGCCGGCGAGATCGACGGCACGGGCACGGTGCCGTCGGACGGCCAGTTCGACGGAACCGGCCGCTGGGTGCCGCTCGTCATCGACGGCATGAGCCAGGTGCCCGGCTTCTCGGCCGCCGAGGTGCTCGTCAACACGCGCCTCGCCGCCGACGCCGTCGGTGCGACCAAGCTCGACCGCCCCGAAGACGTCGAGCCGAACCCCCGCACCGGGCGCGTCTACGTCGCGTGCACGAACAACACCGACCGCGGCGTTCCGGGACGCAAGGAGGGCGCGACCGAGGTCAACCCGCGCAACCGCAACCGCGACGGCCACATCATCGAGATCACCGAGAACGGCAACGACGCGGCCGCGACGACGTTCGGCTGGAGCATCCTGATTCTCGCCGGCGATCCGGCGACGAACCCGTCGACCTACTTCGCCGGCTTCCCGGCCGACAAGGTGTCGCCGATCTCGTGCCCCGACAACCTGGCCTTCGACTCGAACGGCAACCTCTGGATCTCGACCGACGGGCAGCCGGGCACGATCGGCCTGTGCGACGGGCTGTTCAAGGTGCCGCTCGAAGGCGCCGAGCGCGGCCGGGTGCAGCAGTTCCTGTCGGTGCCGCGCGACGGTGAGACCTGCGGTCCCCTCATCCACGACCAGGACGGTTCGGTGTTCGTCGCCGTGCAGCACCCGGGCGAAGACGGCTCGTGGGCCGCGCAGCGCTCGTACTTTCCCGACTACGTGACACCCGGCACCCTCGCCGACGGCAATTGGGGCGGCCCTCGCCCGAGCGTCGTGCAGGTCTGGAAGCCGTAGACCGGGACTACGCCCCACCGGTACGACGAACGCCCCCGCAGCCTGCGCTGCGGGGGCGTTCGCGTGGTGCCTGTGCCGGCTCAGTTGCTGTTGAAGCTCAGAGCCCGCGGATGTTCTCGGCCTGCAGACCCTTCGGGCCCTGTGCGACCTCGAACTCGACCTTCTGGCCCTCTTCGAGCGAACGGTAGCCGTTGCCCGAGATGGCGCTGAAGTGCGCGAAGACGTCGGCGCTGCCGTCGTCGGGAGCGATGAAGCCGAAGCCCTTTTCGGCGTTGAACCACTTGACGGTTCCGGTTGCCATACTGCTGTCCTTCTTATTCAGATGGGCCGCTGATTGCGGACCCGATGCGACCGACGGTCGATCGCTGCCCCGGCGACTCTGTGTCGTCGAAGCGGGGGCGAGAGGCGGGGTTGCGCTCGGGCATCCGCCTTCTCGTATCGGGTCATGCCACGCGGATCGGTCCGCCTCCGGGCAATCAGGATGGAGGCCGGGCAAGTGCCCGCTTGATGGAGGAATCAGTGATAGTACCCTATCGGGTCGCACTCAGGTTCTGACAGCGCGTTGACCCGATTGTGACATTCGAATATGCCGATCGAGCGCCCGATCGAGCCCCGATCGGGCCCACGTCGCTGCTGACCGGGGGCGGCACCGGAACCCGGACATCCTGTGGATAACAGCACTTTCATAGTCTTGCGGCGTCACAATGGAGAGATGGATCGCCGCCCCCTCGGTCTCGTTGCCGCCGCGTACGCGGCCGTCGTGCTGTGGGTCACCCTCGGTCCGGCACCGTGGCGCACGGCGACGCACCAGATCGAGGGCGGCATCCTGAACCCCGCCGCATGGACCTCGCCGGTCACGTGGACCACCGGGTACCTCGCCGAGATGATGTTCAACATCGCACTGTTCGTGCCGGTCGGCGTGCTCGCGGCACTGCTCATCCGCCGGCGCCACTGGCCGCTCGCGCTCGTCGCGGGCTTCGCGTTCACCACCGCCATCGAGCTCGCGCAGCTGCTCGCGACCGATCGCATCTCCGACCCGCGCGACCTGGTCATGAACACCACCGGCGCAGTGGTCGGCGTGTTCTTGGTGCTCGTCGCGCGCATGGTGCGCCGCGCGGGCGCCATCGCGGCATCCGAGGTGCGTGCCCCTGCCGACCTGCTGCCCGAGGCGGCACCCGAATCCACCCGCCTCGTAGAGCTCGTCGGCGCGAGCACGGCCGTGCAGGCAGACTCCGGCACGCACGCGGGCTCGGGCAGGGCCGCCGATCGCGCGGCGTAGCCGCCCGCCAGTACAGTTGGTCGGGTGACTTCGCCCGCCCCGCATGCTGCTGCAGCGTCGCGAGCATCGTGGGTGCGCCTCGCGCTCATCGGCGCCGCGGGCGGGCTGCTCTCGGGCGCGTTCGGCGTCGGCGGCGGCATCCTCATGGTGCCCCTGCTCATCACGTTCGCCCACATGGACCAGCGGCGCGCCTCGGCGACGTCGCTCGCCGCGATCGTGCCCACCGCCGTCGTCGGCGCCATCACCTACTTCGCGAGCGGCGAGGTCGACGTGATCGCGGCGCTCTTCGTGGCGGCGGGCGGCATCGCCGGCGGATGGCTCGGGGCGAGGCTGCTGAAGCGCCTCCCCCTCGTGTGGCTGCGATGGATGTTCATCGCCCTGCTCGCCGTCGTGGCCGTGCGCATGCTGTTCTTCGTGCCGCCGCGCGGCGACGGCCTCGTCGAGCTCGACGCCTTCACGATCGTGATCATGGTCGCGCTCGGGTTCGTGATCGGCGTCGCCGCGGGCCTCTTCGGCATCGGCGGCGGCATCGTCATGGTGCCGGCATTCATCATGCTGCTCGGCATGAGCGACCTCGTGGCGAAGGGCACGTCGCTCGCCGTGATGATCCCCACCGCGATCAGCGGCACGATCACCAACGCGCGCGGCGGTGTCGTCGACCTTCGTGCCGGCCTCATCGCCGGTGCGGCGGCGACCCTCGCGTCGTTCGGCGGCGTCGCGATCGCCCACCTGCTGTCACCCGAATGGTCGACGTGGCTGTTCTCGGTGCTCATCGTGATCGCCACCGTACAACTGGCCGTGCGCGCCGTACGCGCGCAACGACGAGAGAGGAACGAGCGTGGCCGCTGACGCACGCCCCGCAGGATGGTACGACGACGAGGCCGACACCGACGCGATCCGATATTGGGACGGCAGCGCGTGGACGCCCCACACGGCTCCGAAGTCAGCGGATGACCCTGCCTCGGGTCGCGCGGATTCTGCAGCACCGCTCGTGACCGAGCGGGATGCGGCGTCGCCCGCGCCGGCGCCCGCGCCGCCCGCGCCCGCCGCACCGCCGGCCCACCCTGCCCCCGTGGCGCCCGCCGACGTCGTCGACGATGCGATCGACGAGCTGACCTCGGTGCGTCCGGTGCGGTCGGGCACCGCCGACATCAACGAGCACACCACGGTGCCGCTGCCGCCCGGGAACGCGGGGGCAGCGACATCCCTGCCGCAGTTCACGTACGACACGTACCGCAGCGCGGGGCGCACATTCCTCGCGACCTGGCTGTTCGCACTGCTGCTCGGATACTGGGGCGTCGATCGGTTCTACCTCGGCAAGGTCGGCACCGGCATCCTGAAGCTCATCACACTGGGCGGGCTCGGGGTGTGGGTGCTCGTCGACCTGCTGCTCGTGCTCACGGGCGCCCAGCGCGACAAGCAGGGCCGACCGCTCGAGGGCCACGCCGAGCATGCGCGCATCGCGTGGATCGTGACCGGCGGCATCGTCGCGCTCGGGCTCGTCACGGGGCTCATCTCAGGTCTCATCGGGGTCTCGAACCTCGTCGGTTCGCTCGCGTCCTGAGGTTTCGAGACGCTTCTGGCGCCTCCTCGACCCGCGGGCGCTCAGCCCGCAGGGGTGCGCAGCGACTCGGCCTTCGCGGCGAGGTAGCGCTGCTCGGGTCCGTTGAGGGTGCGTCGTGCCGCCTCGGTGAAGGCGAGCGATGCGGCATCCGTCGCCCCGCTGCGTTCGAGCAGGTGCGCGCGCACCGCCCACGTGCGGTGGTGCTCGGCAAGCGGCGTGCCGTGCGCGCCCTCGTCGGCCGACTCGGCGCGATCGAGCGCCGCGAGCCCGGCCGCAGGTCCCTCGACCATGGCGAGCGCGACGACGCGTCCAAGCGTCACCATGGGCCCGGGCGCGAGCCGCTCGAGCAGGTCGTAGAGGCCGAGGATCTCGATCCAGTCGGTCGCTTGGGTCGACGCGGCCTCGTCATGCACGGCGGCGATCGCCGCCTGCAATTGGTAGGGGCCGATCGGCGCGCGGTCGAGGGTCTCGGTGACGATCGCGACGCCCTCGGCGATCATCGCGCGATCCCACCTGCCGCGATCCTGCTCATCGAGCGGCACAAGCGCGCCCGCATCATCGGTGCGGGCCGCGCGTCGGGCCTCGGTGAGCAGCATGAGGGCGAGCAGGCCGGATGTCTCTCCGGAGGCGTCATTCGCGTCGGCGTGCAACCGGCGGGTGAGGCGGATCGCCTCCGCAGAGAGGTCGACGCGCGCGAGCGCATCGCCCGAGCTCGCGGTGTGGCCCTCGGTGAAGATCAGGTAGAGCACCTGGCGGAGCGCCGCGAGGCGCTCGTCGAGTTCGTCGGGCCGGGGCATCCGGAACTGCTCGCCGCTCGCCCTGATGCGCGCCTTCGCCCGCGAGATGCGCTGCGCGATCGTGGCCTCGGGAAGCAGCAGGGCGCGGCCGATCTCGGCGGTCGTGAGGCCGCCGACGGCGCGCAAGGTGAGCGCGACCTGTGCTGGGCGGCCCAGCGCCGGGTGGCAGCAGATCAGGAACAGCGTGAGCGTGTCGTCGACCGCGGGCACCGGCGCGGGCGGTGGCTCGAGCTCGACGGCATGCGCTTCGCGGCGGCGCCGCGCGACATCCGCTCGCACCGCATCGACGTAGCGACGCGACGCCACCCGCACGAGCCACGCCCGCGGGCTGTCGGGGACGCCCTCGTCGGGCCACTGCGCCGCGGCCGCGATGAGCGCCTCCTGCATGGCGTCCTCGCACGCCTCGAAGTCGCCGTAGCGCCGTACGAGCACCGCGAGCGCCGAGGGTGCGGCGTCACGCAGTGCTCGAACGGCGATCTCGGCGGTGTCGCCGGGCGTGCCGGGCCTGCCGGGCCTGCCGGGCCTGGCGGGCGTGCCGGGCCTGGCCGGCCTGCCTGGCGTGCCGGGCGTGCCGGGCGTGCCGGGCGTGCCGGGCGTGCCGGGCATCGTCAGACGTCGGTGCCCGAGGTCAACTCGAGCACCGGGCGCACCTCGATGAGCCCGAACTCGGCCTCGGGAAATCGGCCGGCGATCTCGATGGCGCGTGCCTCGGTCTCGCAGTCGACGAGGTAGAAGCCGGCGAGCAGTTCTTTCGTCTCGGCGAAGGGGCCGTCACTCACGACCGCGCCGCCGCCCTCACTCACGGTGACTCGCTTGGCGAGCGAGATGTCGGCGAGCGCCTCGCCGGCGAGGAGTTCGCCGCTCGCGCGGAGCTCCTCGGTGATGCCCTGGTAGTAGGCGTAGCCCTCGGCCTGCTGCTCGGAACTGAAGCTCTCCCAAACGGCGCGCGAGGCGGGGTTGCTGTGGATCTGGATCAGGTACTTCATCGCAATCGCTCCTTCGATCTGGGAGGCGGAACCGCGCTCCCATCAGTATGTCGGGGCTGCGATCGGATTCTCGACGGGCCTGGCCGAAGTCGCTCCGAGCCGTACGAGCCCGGCGAGGCAAGTGCCAGCGTACTTGCGGAGTACCAGGCACCCGGGCGGGCCGGGCACCTCGGCACCTCGGCACCTCGGCACGTGGGCAGGTGGGCAATTGGGCACTTCGGCACTTCGGCACTTCGGCACTTCGGCACTTCGGCACTTCGGCACTTCGGCACTTCGGCACTTCGGCACTTCGGCACTTCGGCACTTCGGCACCGAGTGGTGGAAGGGACTACCCCGCCGCGCACGTCAGCCAGCCCCGTCGAGTTCGACGGGATCCGCGCACTCGCCCTTCGTGTGGGTGTAGCCGTCGTTCAGCAGCCGGGGCTCGACGGATATTCTGTGCAATCGCCAACCGTGAGCACTGTGTCGACCTCGCCGACGAGCACGCGCTGCGGCGCGGCGTCGATCGTGAGGGTGCCGGCGATGGGCAGCCAGCCCGACCCGGCGAAGCGGTACTCGGCGGCGAGCGAAACCCGCAGCGTCACGGTGTACTCCCCGCTCGCGGCATACACGTGGCTCGTGTCGGTCGGCGTGAACTCGGCGACCCCGAGTGCACTCCACGTCGCACCGGGTGAGGAGCTCGCGACGTTCGCACCGTCGGAGTGCACCCACCGGTACCCGACCGGCGTGAACCGCACGTCGGCGGGCTGCCCGAGCAGCGTGCCCGACACGACCTCGGTGCTCGCGTCAGCGACGAAGTTCGCCGGGAGCCCCTCGATCGCCCACCCGTTCGGCTCCATCACGTCGCTCGGCTCCGCCGGCCGGAACGACGCGATATCGCGCAGCGTCACCGCGGGCGTGCCAGGCGCCGGCGTGGTCGGCGCGGCGGGCGGTGCGGCCAAGTCGCACTCGGGATGCCGCGTGGTCGAGCACTCCTCCACCGTCATGCCCTTCGCTTGCAGCGGCCGCGGAGCTTCAAAGGTCCCACCGGTGCTGTCCTCGGATTGCTCGTGACGCTCCGCTGCTTCGCCTGTGGCACCACCAACGAACGCATCCAAGATCGCCTCTCGGTCGTTCACATGTCCACCTACATCTGCGCAGCCGGCAATCAGGCCGCCGTTCGAGCATCCGGCACGAGAGTCAGCGACCGCGACCGCGGGCGCGGCGATGGTGGTTAGCGCGAGGGCGAGGGCGACCGAAGCGCTCACGCACGCTAGCAGAAGTCGTCGCCGGTCCACGTCTCAATCCGATCGACTAGGAGCGTCGAAGCCCTCTTCGCGTCCGAAACGAAGAATGCCTGGGAGGGCACACGGTCAGCCCGATCCTCGGGCGTAACGTCGACGCCGTCCGGCCCAATCGCCCTAACCTCCGAAACATCTCGACACAGGTATATCGATGCGGACACAGCCCCGCCCTCTTGACTCCATTCAACGAGCGATTCGTGATCGGCGGTGATCTTTCCTTGTGAATGAACTCCGCTTTCCTGAAAGGCGGCGAACTCCTCGTGGAGTGCCACCGCGAAGCTCGGGGTTACGAACGGATCGATACGTTCTGGCTCGGTCCCGCCGTCGTCCGTGATCTGTTGCGATGCCGCCGCGTAGAGCTCGTAGGCCTTCACCGCAGCGGCGAGGGCCTCTTCGTCGGAGGCGAAGATGGGGGCTTCCTCGGTTGGGGTGGGTGTCGACGTGGGCTCGGGGGTTCCGACGCAGCCGGTGAGCACGAGGGCGAGCGTGCCGGCGGCGGCGAGCGCCGCGCCGAGACGGCGAGGTGCTCGGCGCTTCGGGGGAGAGATCGGCATGGCGAATACCATAAGCGAGCCGAGCGCCACGGGGCGCTGGTTATCCACAGGGCTTGGTCGCATTCGCCCCTGGAACGGGAAGGGGCGGCTGGGAAGTCCCGGCACTTCGGCACTTCGGCACTTCGGCACTTCGGCACTTCGGCACTTCGGCACTTCGGCACTTCGGCACTTCGGCACTTCGGCACTTCGGCACCGAGTGTGCGTCGGAACATCCGGCCCCGACCCTCGCCGCCCGGGCCGCACCCCCTCGCGGATGTCGGCGGGCCGTCACATGATGGGGGCATGCGCAGGATCACGGTGAACAATAACGTCTCGCTCGACGGGGTGATGCAGGCGCCGATGTCGGCGTCCGAAGATCCGCGGGGCGACTTCCCCTACGGCGGATGGGCGCTCGCGGGTAACGACGAGGCTCTCGCCGCCGAGATGGGCGTCGGCGAACAATCGGGCGGCGCGCTGCTGTTCGGTCATCGCACCTACGACAACATGGCCGCGTTCTGGCCGCACCAGACCGACGGCAACCCCTTCACCGAGTACATGAACCGGGTCGAGAAGTTCGTCGTGTCGCGGCATCCGCAGCCCGAACCCGACTGGCAGAACTCGACGGTGCTCGTCGGCGACGCCGTCGACACGGTCGCCGCCGTGAAGCAGACCGACGGCCCCGACCTCACGATCCTCGGCAGCGGTGAGCTCGTGGGGGCGCTCGCGGCCGCGGGGCTCATCGACGAGTACGTGCTCATCATCCATCCGGTGGTGCTCGGCACCGGCATGCGCCTGTTCGGCGGCACCCACCAGGCGTTCGAGCTCACCCGCAGCATCACCACCCCGAAGGGCGTCATGGTGGCGCACTACGTCCCCGCCGGGGCACCCGAGGCGGTGCCGTGAGCAATGAGTCGGCGGCGGGGCATCCGTCGCTCGTGTTCCGCACCGCCGCCGAAAGCGACCATGCTCGCGTGGTCGCCGCGATCCCCGAGTGGTGGCAGATGCCCAACTCCGAGACGCTTCCACTGCTGCTGCCGCGCCTCTTCTTCCAGCACTTCGGTGACACGTCCACGATTGTCGACGACGGCGACGGCGAGCTCGCGGCGTTCCTCGTCGGCTTCCGCTCGCAGTCGCAGCCCGAGGTCGCGTACGTGCACTTCGTGGGAGTGCGTCCCGACCTGCGCGGCGCCGGTCTCGCGCGCACCCTCTACGAACGCTTCTTCGCGCAGGTGCGCGCGCTCGGTTGCAGCCGCGTCGACGCGATCACCGGTCCGGTCAACCGGCGGTCGCAGCAGTTCCACCGCGCGATGGGATTCACGCTCGGCGGCGACACCGACGTCGACGGAGTTCCGGCGTACCTCGACTACGACGGGCCGGGTGAGCACCGGGTCACGTTCACGCGTGCGATCTGAGCGGCGGGCAGCGATGGGCGGATGACCCCGCTCACGCCCGCGCGAGAATCGCCGCGGTGTCGACACCCGGCGGCAGAGTGCCGTAGAGCAACCCCGAGTCGCCCTCGAGGCGGGTGCGCACGAACGCATCGGCGACCGGCGCGGGCGCATGCTGCACGAGCAGCGACGCCTGCAGCACGAGCGCGAGCCGCTCGGTGAGCTCACGCGCCCGAGCGGCGGCCGCCCCACTCGAGACATCGGCGGCGACCTCGCCGACGACCGAGCGCGCTTCGGCGAGCGCGAGATCGAACGCCGCGTGCTCGCCGGCCGCCTCGCCGACGACGTCGAAGAACGCCTCGAACGCCTCGGGCTCACGGGCGAGCACCCGCAGCACGTCGAGGGCGATGACGTTGCCCGAGCCCTCCCAGATGGCGAGCAGCGGTTGCTCGCGATACCGCCGCGCGAGCGGGAACCCCTCGGTGTAGCCGTTGCCGCCGAGGCATTCGAGCGCCTCGTAGGCGTGGCCGGGGCCGCGCTTGCAGATCCAGTACTTCGCCACAGCCGTGGCCAGGCGGCGGAACCCCTGCTCCGGGACATCCGACGACGAGGACGACGACGCCGACGACGCCGCCGCCGCCGCATCATCGTCGTAGGACCGCGCGACCCTCATCGCGGTGAGGGTCGCCGCCTCGGACTCGAGCGCCAGGTCGGCGACCACCGCCGTCATCGCGGGCTGGTCGACGAGCAGCGCGCCGAACGCGCTGCGGTGGCGCACATGCCACACCGCCTCGGCGACCGACTGGCGCATGCCCGCGGCCGACCCGATGACGCAGTCGAGCCGGGTGCGCGTGACCATCTGCACGATCGTCGCGACGCCACGCCCCTCGTCTCCGACCAGCCACGCCGCCGTGTCGTCGAGCTCGATCTCGCTCGACGCGTTCGACCGGTTGCCCAGCTTGTCCTTCAGCCGCTGGATGCGGAACACGTTGCGCGTGCCGTCGGGCAGCACGCGCGGCACGAAGAAGCAGCTGAGTCCGCCGGGCGCCTGCGCGAGCACGAGGAACGCGTCGCTCATCGGTGCGCTGCAGAACCACTTGTGCCCGGTGAGCCGGAACTCACGGCCCCACGCGTCGTCGACGCCGGTGGGCTCGGCGCGCGTCGTGTTGGCGCGCACGTCGCTGCCGCCCTGCTTCTCGGTCATCGCCATGCCGACGAGCGCCGACGCCTTCGCCGGTCGAGCGGTGAGCGCAGCGAGCGTATCGAGACGATCCGCATCGGATCTCGATGCGGGTCGCGCTGCGCGCGGCCCTACTCGATCAGCGAGGGCGGGCTCGTACGCGCGGCTCAGCAGGCGGGGCATCCATTCGTCGCGAAGACCGGATGCCGCGAGCTCGAGCGTCGGCACCGCCGCATGCGTCATCGACACCGGGCACGCGTGCCCCGGCTCGACCTGCGCGAAGAGGAAGAACGCGGCCGCACGCTCGACATTCGCGCCGCGGCCGGGATCGGCCCACGCCGACGTGTGTGCGCCCGCGCCGATCGCCGCCGCCATGATGCGGTGGTACGCGTCGTCGTACTCGACCTCGTCGACGCGGTTGCCCCACTTGTCGTGCGTGTGCAGCACGGGCGGGTTCGTGTTCGCGCGGTCGGCATCGCGCTGGAATCCTGCCGAGCCGACATGACGGCCGATATCGGCGAGGGCCGGGACATCCGATCGCCCCCATCTGGCGACCGCCTCGACGAGCGGCACGTTCGTCGAATACTCGTCGACGCCATCGCGCGGCGGCGGCTGGTTCAGGACCTCGTGCGTGTTGATCATCGTCGACCTCCGCGTCCTATTCTCGACGAGCCGCGGGGTTGACAGCAGCGATCGGTCGCAGGAAGCTATGCCCTAGGGTCCGCAGTGAGCACCAGAGATGTGGCGAGCATCGACCCGCGCGAGCCGATGTCGTCACTCCGTGATCTGGCCGGTCGGGCCGAAGGAGTCAGTCATGGCTGTAGCTCGTTCCCTCACGACACGCCTCGGCTTCGGTGTCGTCGCACTGGGCTTGGTGGCCGCATTGCTCGGCCCCCTCAGCGCGAACGCCACCGAAGACGACGGGGCGCTCGACATGTACACGGTCGACGCAACCGCCGAGGAGGCGGCCGATCTCGCCGCCGGCGGCTTCGAGATCGCCGACAGCAGGTACACCGATTCGGGCGTGAGCCTCGATGTCGTCCTGACCGCCGACGAGGCGAAGGGCCTGCAGGACCGGGGTGTCGCGGTCAAGGTCAAGAAGAACAAGGACGGCAAGTCCGCCCGGCAGCTCGCGGCAGAGCAGGCTGCGTCGGGCTTCGAGGTCTGGCGGTCGTGGGACGAGCCGGGCGGCATTCGCGACGAGCTCTACCAGCTCGCGTCTGAGAACCCGCAGCTGGTCAAGCTCGTGGTGCTCGGTCACACCTACGAGGGTCGCGAGATCATCGCGCTGAAGCTGACCCAGGGTGCGAGGGGCATCGCCGACGGGGCCCGACCGGGAGTGCTGCACAGCTCGACCCAGCACGCCCGCGAGTGGATCTCCACTGAAGTGAACCGCAGGCTCGCGAACTGGTACATCGACCAGTGGCGGGCCAACAACAAGGAGATCAGGGACCTGCTGCGCAACAACGAGATGTGGTTCGTCGTCGTGGCCAACCCCGACGGCTACCAGTACACGTTCGACCACGAACGGCTCTGGCGCAAGAACCTGCGCGACAACGACGGCGACGGCCAGATCACGCGGGCCGACGGCGTCGACCCGAACCGCAACTACCCCGAGCACTTCGGGTACGACGAAGAGGGTTCGTCGTCGCAGATCTCGAGCGAGACCTACCGCGGCCCGTCGGCCGGGTCGGAGCCTGAGACTCAGGCGATGATGTCGCTGTACGACCGCGCCGACTTCTCGTTCCACGTCAACTGGCACTCGTTCGGGCAGTGGCTGCTGACCGCCGAGGGCTGGCAGATCGGCACGCCCACGGCTGACGACCCCATCTACTACGCGCTGTCGGGCAACCGCGACACCCCCGCGATCCCCGACTTCGAGCCTGGCCTGTCCTCCGACGTGCTGTACGTCACGAACGGCGAGACGACCGACTTTGCCCACTCCCAGGGCGGCGCGCTGGGTTGGACGCCGGAGCTCGGCGAGGGCCTTCCGGCAGGCGGCGGGTTCGTGTTCCCCGACGACGAGGCCCAGGTGCAGGCCGAGTTCGAACGGGTACTGCCCTTCGCACTCGACGTGGCGAAGTCCGCGGCCGACCCGGTCAACCCGGTATCGCATCTCGGCATCCAGACGAAGCCCTTCTACCTGAAGAGCGACGACACCTACAAGGTGGGCCTTCCGCTGGCGAACTTCACGTTCGAGTACTCCTACGGCGACCCGCAGGAGGTGCGCGTCATCGCTCGGCGCAACCTGGGGGACGTCACGCTGATGTACTCGATCAACGACGGACCCGCGGTCGGCGTGCCCACCGAGGAATGGACCGGTGGTGACCGCTACGGCGGCAAGACCGGTGTCTACTACCGCATCATGAGCGGACTCGTCACGGGAACGTCTCCGGGCGACAGCGTCGAGGTCTGGTTCGAAGGCGGCGGGGAGACCAGCGATTCGTTCACCTACGAGGCCGTCGAGGAATCCGACGACGACGTGCTGATCGTGGCGGCCGAGGACTACACGGGCGCGTCACCGGTGCAGCCGGGCGGCCCGAACTACCTCGACTTCTACGAGGACGCGCTCAACGCCAACGGCACCGGATTCGACGTCTACGACGTGGACGACCGGGGCCGGATCGCATCCGACAACCTCGGGGTGCTGTCGCACTACGACGCCGTCATCTGGTACACCGGCGACGACATCGTCACGCGCAAAGCCGGCTGGGCGGGCGGCAACGCCGACCGGTTGGCCCTCGACCAGGTGCTCGAGGTGCGCGACTTCCTCAATGAGGGCGGCCGCGTGCTCTACACCGGCAAGTGGGCCGGCAGCCAGTACACGCCGAACGTCGGCACCCAGTTGTACGACCCGACGGCCGCGAACGCGGAGTGCCGCGCCGATCCGGCAGTGCAGGTCAGGTGCCGGGCCCTCGGCGGGTCGGGCGACTTCACCAACGACGTGCTGCAGTACTGGCTCGGTGCGTACCTGACGATCGACAACGCCGGCACGGCCGAGGACGGCAGCATCCTCGACGTCCTCGGCGTCGACTCTCCGTTCACCGGTCTGGACTGGGGGTTCAACGGCCCTGAGAGCGCCGACAACCAGGACCACAGCAACTCGTTCATCACGACGAGCGGCATCCTCGACCCGGCCGTCTACCCGCAGTTCGAGAGTTGGGTCGCGGGCAGGTGGGACCTTGAGGGCGGGCCGTTCGAGCCGCACACCGGTGAGGCGTACGCCTACTCGCAGATCGGCGACGTGTCGTACAAGCGCCTGACCAACACGGTCACCGTGCCCGCCGGTGGCGCCACGATGTCGTTCTGGGCGTCATACGACACCGAGGCCGATTGGGACCACCTGGTCGTCGAGGCCCGCCCCGCGGGCGGCGACGACTGGACGACCCTGCCCGATGCCAACAACAACACGACCCAGAGCACCGGACAGAGCTGCCCGGCAGGCTGGCGCGAGCTGCATCCGCATCTCGACCACTACCAGACGTTCGTCGATGACACGACCTGCGACCCGGTCGGCACCACGGGCGACTGGTGGGCCGACTCCGGCAACTCGGGTGGTTGGCAGCAGTGGTCGGTCGACCTGTCGGCGTACGCCGGCGGTGAGGTCGAGGTGTCCATCGCCTACATCAGCGACTGGGCCACCCAGGGCCTCGGCGTGTTCATCGACGACATCGAGGTGTCGACGGGCCAGGGCACCACGTCGTTCGAAGCGGGCGACACCGGCGGCTGGGAGGCCACCGGACCCGCTGAAGGCAGTGCGCCGAACCCGAACAACTTCATCATCACGACCGCCGCAGGCTTCCCCGAGGCCGCGGTCGTGGCCACGCCGGGCTCGCTGCTGACCGGGTTCGGGTTCGAGGGCATCACGGATGCCGCTTCTCGTGCCTCGTGGATGGACCGGGCACTGGAGCACCTGCTCGACTGATCTGCACTGGAGTCCCATCGGCGGATGCCGCGTCACGGGGTGGCTCGTGACGCGGCATGCGTCTGCCCAAGCTCGCTCACTGATGCAGACTCCGACACTGATGCTGTGGTGGCATCAGTGTCGGAGTCCTACGCGGGTCGGGCGGCGAGCGCGCCCGGGTAGAGCTCATCGAGCAACCCGATGGCCATGTCGCTGAGCGTGGCCTGCAGGTCGCGTTCGAGCCGCTCGGCGCCATCACCGGTCGATGGGTCGGTCGATGCCTCTGCCGGGCGCTTCGCCCACACGGCCGCCAGCCTCGCCGAGTTCGCGACGACCGCGTCGACGACGAGCTGGCGCCAGAACGGCGGGTACTCGCTCTGCTTCCACTCCCCGCGGCCCCGACCGTAGTGCGCGATGGCGAGGTAACGCAGCAGCGCCGACGTGACGAGCCCGTCGAGGAACGCCTCCTCCCAGCGCAGGCTCGACTCGGTGCGGCCGCGCACGAGGTTGACGCCGCGGGCGACCCCGGCACCGCCGAGGGCACCGATGACGGCCCCGGCGACCATGCCGGCGCCGAACGTGAGCCCGCCCGCCATGAGATCGGCGCCGAGCCCCGCGGCCGCGCCCGAAAGCACGCCCGAGACCACCCCGGCGCGTCCTGCGTCGATGGGCGCGTCGACCTGCACGTCGCCCGCCACCCGGTGCAGCACCTCGTCGGCGGCCCGGCCCTCGAGCTCGTGGATCGCGATGAGGCGCTCGGTGCTCGAGCGCAGGCCGGCATCGAGCCGGTCGCCCATCTCGCGGATCGCGGCGGCCTGCGCCTGCGTGCGGGCGGTGTTCGGCAGGCCGATCGAGCCGCCGAGCCGGGTCGCGATCGGCTCGCTCGGCAGCACGGCACGGTCGCACGCGGCCTGCGCGATCGATTCGGCGAGCGCGGTCATCGCCAGGTCGAACTGATCCATGCGGCGGTCGCGCCAGGCCTGCGACAGCCGCGCGAATCCCGCGGCGCGCGCGTCGGGCGGCGCGGGCAGTGCCCGCTCGATCGCTGCGAAGAGCGTGAACTCCGCCACCCAACAGCGGGCGAACGCGTCGAGCGCGAGCACCTCGCGCACGTGCGTCGCGTCGGCGAGCGCCGCCCGCCAACGCTCGATGTCGGCATGCTCGACCTCGCGTTCGCGCGGCCGCCCGGTCTGGTTGAGCAGTACCAGCACCGGCTTGCCCACCCACTCGAGCACCTCGAGCTCAGACGCGAGGTACCCGGCGTCGGCCGGCTCCTCGGCCGCGTTCACGAGGTACAGCACCACATCGGCCTGCTCGGCGACGTTTCTCACCGCGAGCTGGGTGAGCCAGAACGCCCGGTCCTGATAGCGGTCCCATACCTGCGACAGGAACCAGCCGATGGGACTGCCGTCCTGCCGCAGCCGGTGCACGAGCCGCACGCTGTCACCGAATCCGGGCGTGTCCCAGAGCGTGAGCAGGTCGCCCTCAGCGGTCTGCACGAGCGGGAACGGGGTCGCCTCGACGGTCACGTGCGGTGCATCGCGCACCTCGCCGACGTCGCGGCCGAGCAGGGTGCGCGCGAGCGTCGTCTTACCCGCGTTCGTGTGCGAGATGAGCGAGAGGGCGATGGCGGTGGGTGCGGTCACGGAACCCTCCCGCGTGGCGGCTCGCCGGCGTCGAGGGCGGATGCCGCGACCAGGTCGGCCTCGGCCGCCGCAAGGTCGGGCGACGCGAGGTCGACGAACACCGCGACCGCGTCGTGCTGGGCGACGAACTCCCGCCACGCATCGCGGCGGCCGGCGAGGCGGCTGTCATCGTCGGGCCAGCGGGCGAGCAGCCCCGACTCGTCGATCAAAGCGATGAGCGGATGTCCCGTGCGCGCACCCTTGGCGAGCGCATCGAGGAACGCGCCGTGCGCCTCGGGCTCGGGCGTGGCCGCGAGGCTGAACAAGGGGAGGGTGACGGCCTCGGCCGCGGCCGTCGCCGCGGAGCCGGGCGTCGAAGCCTTCCCTGGGGCGGTGCCGGCCGTGGGGCCCGATCCCGCCGCGAGCCCGAGCAGCGCCTCGTCGTCGCCCCACCCGACCGGCGGGTCGATGGTCGGCGCAGCACCGCCGAACGCCCGTGACAGCACGGCGTCGAGCCCGGCCTGCGCCTCGGCCGTCACGGTATAGCTGTAGGGCACGACCCGCACGCGACCCGGCCCGCCGAGGTAGGCCGACACGAGCCGCCGGTAGTACGGCTCGGCCAGCGGCAGCTCGACACGAGTGGCGCGGCGGCGCTCGACGAGGCCGTTGACCACCGCGAGCCCGAGGCGCGGGATGACGACGACCACCGCGACGGTGCCGGCGAGCAGGTGCATCCAGGTCGCCGCGTTCTCGCTCTCGGGCGCGCGGATCGCCTCGATCGCGGCCACCTCGGGAACCGGGATGCCCGTGATCCACGACCCGGGCGCGAGCGTGAAGGCGAGCAGCGCCCGCACCTGCTCGGCGCCGAGGAAGGTGCTCTCCCACGAGGCGCGGTACTCGAAGGCGAGGCCGCGCGTGTAGAGCCCTGCGATGACGCCGAGTGCGGTCGCGGCCGCGGCGAGGTGCAGCACCCGCCCCGCCCGTACGCCGTAGAGCGGTGCGGCGACCCGCGCCCATTCGCTGGGGAGCGCCGTGAGGATCGAACGGCGCGCGGCCCCCGCGTCGTCGCTGCGGTGCCGGGTCAGCGGCGTTCTCAATGCTGCGACGCGGATGAGCAGTGCCCGCACCGGTCCGGGCCCCGCGCCGCGGAACGCGATGGCCCGCACGATGAGCGAGACGTAGACGACGACGTTCCACACCACGAGGGCGAACACGGGCGGTGCGAGCAGGTTGATGCTCGAGCCGCCGCCGATGCGGTCGATGACGAGGCCCAGCAGCAGTGCCGCGACGATGACGACGACGCCCACCCACGGCCGCCAGCGCAGCGCCCGCACCGTGCGCGGCACGGCGGGCTGGCGCGGGCCGATGCGCTCGAGCACGAGCTGTGCCCTGCGTGCCAGGTAGCGCTCGGGCGCCGCGCCCTCGCCGACGACCTCGGCCGCCGCGCGGCTCGCCCACTCGCGGTCGGCGTCACTCCACAGCAGGCGATCGCGGTCACCCGCCTCGACCGCGCGCGCCGCAGTGACGTCGAGAGCCGCTGACTCGTCCATATGCGCGAATTCTATGCCGGGCGACGACGGATGCCGCGGACGAGGCCCTCGCAGGGGCATCCGCCCTCGGCACCCGAAGACGGCAACTCCGTGACCCGGCCTCCGCCGCGGGAGCAATCGTATGCGGCGGGAACAACCTACGAAGGTTGCTCCCGGCGCTGAACCTTGCTCCCGCGCGCTACGCGCGCCGTCAACGGTCCGGTGAACCGCGTCGCTTCGCGTACGCCGCGGTGCCCTTGTCGACCAAGCTCTTCGCGGTGCCCCAGATGCCTCGGCGGAACAGCAGCACGCAGAGGATGAAGATCGAGCCCGTGATGATGCCGATGCTGTCGAAGCCGCTCGTCGCGAGGCGGTCTTCGAGCAGCACGAGCATCGATGCAGATCGCTCGTCGGCGACGTGAGTTTCGCCCTCGGTGAACGAGGGCGCCGGATGCCCCTGCTCGGCTTGACGCACCGAATCGCCCGTGTAAGCCTCGAATGCTGCAATGTCGCAGGGTGGTGCGACACTGTGTCCGCCATCGAGCAGCGCCTCGCCCACACCTCGCAGGGCGCTGTCGGCCGACCTCCTTTCCCGCCCTCCCACACGGAGACCTGATGCTCGGAAAAATCCTCTTCCGCTACCTGAAGCCCTACGGCTGGCTCCTCCTCGGAGTCCTCGCCTTTCAGATCGTCGCGGCGATCGGCACCTTTCTCCTGCCCCGCCTGAACGCCGACATCATCGACAACGGCGTCTCGAAGGGCGACACCGAGTACATCTGGTCGACCGGGTCGCTCATGCTCGCGATCTCGCTCGGCCAGATCACGGCATCGATCATCGCCACGTACTTCGCGGCGCGCGCCGCGATGAGCGCCGGCCGCGACATCCGTGACGCCGTCTTCGAACGGGTCTCGAGCTTCAGCGAACGCGAGGTCTCGAAATTCGGGCCCGGCTCGCTCATCACCCGCAACACGAACGACGTGCAACAGGTGCAGATGCTCGCCATGATGGGCGGCACGTTCCTCGTGACGGCGCCGATCCTCGCGATCGGCGGCATCTTCTTCGCGCTGCAAGAAGACGTCGGCCTCGGGTGGATCATCGCGGTCGCCGTGCCCACCCTGCTCATCATCGCCGTGCTCATCATCAGCCGCATGGTGCCACTGTTCCGCAGCTACCAGAAGAAGCTCGACAACGTGAACCGCATCATGCGCGAGCAGCTCACCGGCATTCGCGTGGTGCGCGCGTTCGTGCGCGAGCCCATCGAAGAAGAGCGATTCGGCGAGGCGAACACCGACATCATGGTGGTCGGTCGCAAGGTCGGGTCGCTGTTCGTGCTGCTGTTCCCGCTGTTCATGCTCGTGCTGAACGTCACCGTGGTCGGTGTGGTGTGGTTCGGGGCGTTCGAGGTCGACGCGGGCAACGTGCAGATCGGCACGCTGTTCGCCTTCATGCAGTACGTCATGCTCATCCTCACGGGCGTGCTCATGGCGAGCTTCATGACGATCATGATCCCCCGCGCCGCGGTCTCGGCCGAGCGCATCGGCGAGGTGCTCGACGCCGACAGCTCGCTCATGCGCCCCGAGAACCCCGTCACCACGTTCCCGTCGCCGGGCACCGTGTCGTTCCAAGATGCCGAATTCAGCTACCCGGGCGCGCAGCACCCGGTGCTCTCGGGCATCACCTTCGCCGCGGGCAGGGGCGAGACGGTCGCGATCGTCGGCTCCACCGGTGCCGGCAAGACGACGCTCATCTCGCTCATCCCCCGCCTGTTCGACGTCACCGGCGGAAGCGTCGAGGTCGGGGGTGTCGACGTGCGCCAGGCCGACCTCGAGCAGCTGTGGGCGTCGATCGGCCTGGTGCCGCAGCGTCCGTTCCTGTTCGCGGGCACGGTCGCTTCGAACCTTCGGTACGGGCGCGAAGAAGCCACCGACGACGACCTCTGGCACGCGCTCGAGGTCGCCCAGGGTCGCGACTTCGTCGAAGAGATGGAGGGCGGTCTCAACGCGCGCATCTCGCAGGGCGGCACGAACGTCTCGGGCGGGCAGCGCCAGCGTCTCGCCATCGCGCGGGCCATCGTGCACCGACCCGACATCCTCGTCTTCGACGACTCGTTCTCTGCGCTCGACCTCACCACCGACGCGAGACTCAGGCAAGCACTCTGGAGGGAGTTGCCACAGGTGACGAAGATCGTGGTCGCCCAGCGCGTCTCGACCATCACCGACGCCGATCGCATCATCGTGCTCGACGACGGCGGCATGGTCGGCATCGGCACGCACGAGCAACTGCTCGAGACCTCGCAGACCTACCGCGAGATCGTCGAATCCCAGCTCGGAGTGGAGGCCGCACGATGACCGCGCAGACCCCGCTCTCGGCAGAAGAGCAGCTCGAGATCGAGCTCGGCGAGCAGGCACGCATCAACGCCGACGACTGGAGCGGCGCCGTCGCCCCGGGCAAGGCGAAGAACTTCGGCCAGAGCTTCGGCCGCCTCATCGGGCTGCTGAAGCCGCACGCCTTCGCGTTCGTGTTCGTGTCGATCCTCGGCGCCCTCGGCGTGGTGCTCACGGTGATGGCACCGAAGGTGCTCGGCGAGGCGACGAACCTCATCTTCGCCGGCGTCATCGGCAAGCAGATTCCCCCCGGAACGACGACCGAACAGGCCGTCGAAGGCTTGCGGGCGTCGGGGCAAGAAGACCTTGCGAACATCGTGGCGAACGCTGGAGTGGTACCCGGCGAAGGCGTCGACTTCGTGCGACTCAGCCAGGTCATCATGCTCGTGCTCGCGCTGTACATCGCCGCTTCGATGCTCACGTGGCTGCAGGGCTACGTCATCAACGTCATCATGGTGAAGACCATGTGGCGCCTGCGCGAGTCGGTCGAGGCGAAGATCAACCGCCTGCCGCTCAGCTACTTCGACAAGGTGCAGCGCGGCGAGCTGATCTCGCGCGTCACCAACGACATCGACAACATCACGCAGGCGATGCAGCAGTCGCTGTCGACCGTGGTCACCTCGGTGCTCACCGTCGTCGGCGTGCTCATCATGATGTTCTCGATCTCGTGGCAGCTCGCCCTCGTCGCCCTCGTGTCGCTGCCGCTCATGGCCGTGATCTTCGGCATCATCGGCCCGAAGTCGCAGAAGGCGTTCGGCATCCAGTGGCGCAAGGTCGGGCGTCTGAACGCCCGCGTCGAAGAGTCGTTCTCGGGCCACGCACTCGTCAAGGTCTTCGGTCGCGAGCATGACTCTCGCGAGAAGTTCAAGGCCGAGAACCATGAGCTCTACGAGGCGAGCTTCAAGGCGCAGTTCCTGTCGGGCATCATCATGCCGGGCATGATGTTCATCGGAAACCTCACCTACGTGGGCATCGCGGTGCTCGGCGGCCTCATGGTCGCGAGCGGCCAGCTGCGCCTGGGCGACGTGCAGGCGTTCATCCAATACTCGCAGCAGTTCACGCAGCCGCTGTCCGAGCTGGGCGGCATGGCCGCGGTCGTGCAGTCGGGCACCGCCTCGGCCGAGCGCGTCTTCGAGCTGCTCGACCAAGACGAGCAAGACCCCGACGCGGTCGACGCCCCGGCGCCGGTCGACGGTTCCGGCACGATCGTGTTCGACCACGTGTCGTTCTCGTACAACCCCGAGCACCCGCTCATCACCGACCTGTCGTTCCGCGTCGAACCGGGGCAGACGGTGGCGATCGTGGGTCCGACGGGTGCCGGCAAGACGACGCTCGTGAACCTCATCATGCGGTTCTACGAGCTCGACGGCGGGCGCATCATGCTCGACGGCCAGAACATCGCCGACCTCACCCGCCGCGATGTGCGCGCCCGCACGGGCATGGTGCTGCAAGACCCGTGGCTGTTCGCCGGGTCGATCCGCGAGAACATCCGCTACGGCCGCCAGACTGCGACCGACGACGAGGTGCTCGCGGCCGCCCGGGCCACGTACGTCGACCGGTTCGTGCACTCGCTGCCCGAGGGCTACGACACCGTGCTCGACGAAGACGCGTCGAACGTGTCGGCCGGTGAGAAGCAGCTCATCACGATCGCCCGCGCGTTCGTGGCGCAGCCGTCGGTACTCATCCTCGACGAGGCAACCTCGTCGGTCGACACCCGCACCGAGCTGCTGCTGCAGCACGCCATGGCCGCGCTGCGACAGGGTCGCACCTCGTTCGTCATCGCGCACCGACTCTCGACGATCCGCGACGCCGACCTCATCCTCGTGATGGAGCACGGCGACATCGTCGAGAAGGGCAACCACGACGAGCTCATCGCCGCGAAGGGCGCGTACTACCGCCTCTACAACTCGCAGTTCGAGCAGGCCGCGACCGACCTCGACGCCGAAGAGGCGCTCGCCGATGGCACGGTGATCAGCTCGGCCGACGCCGAGAACCCCCTCGAGGCGGCGGTCGAGGGCGAGCTGTAGGCCGCAGCGCACACAGCGCAGCCGACCCACGCGATCGAGCGGATGTCCCCCACGGGGCATCCGCTTGTTCGTTCCCGGCCCGCAGTCAGTCGTCGTGTGCCAGGAACGGCTCGTGGTGGTAGCCCGACTCGTCGAGGATCGCCACGGTCGACTCCGGCACCTCGAGGAACGCCCCCGGCAGTTCGTTGAGGGGCTCCGAGACGACGACGTGCGCGTGCCGGCCGAAGAGCTTCAGCCGCTGCTCCATCTCGGGGTACAGCTCGCGCAGGGTGTCGATGTCGGCGGAATGGAAGAGCGTCCGCGACCGGCCCTGGGTCGAGTAGCGGAACGCCCAGATCGTCGCCCCGTCGGAGAGCGCCATGGTGCCCTGCATCGGGAAGCGGATGCCGTGTTCGTGCCCGACCGACTCGACCAGCTGCACGGCCTTCGTGACGCCGGCGATCGGGTCGTCGCGCAGGCCGAGGCTCAGCGCGAGGTGGAAGATCACCTCGGAGTCGGTGGTGCCGTGGATGTGCGGGTAGAGCGACGGGTCGACCGCGAACACGAGGTCGCGCTTCATCTTCACGAAGTCGCCGAGGAATCCGTTGTGCATGAACATCCAGTTCTCATAGCGGAACGGATGGCAGTTCGTCTGCTGGATCGGCGGGCCACCGGCGGCGCGCACGTGACTGAAGAAGAGCGGGCTCTCGATGGCCTGGGTGAGCTCGCGCAGGTTCTGGTCGTTCCAGGCGGGCTCGATGCTGTGGAACAGTGCCGGCTTGCCACCCGTCACTTGGTCGCTCGGGTACCAGCCGAACCCGAAGCCGTCGCCGTTCACCGTCTCGGCGCCGAGCGGCGAGTTGAGCGACTGCTTCACGAGCGAATGCTCGGCGTCGAGGATCAACGTCGACGGTCTCAGCGGTTCACCCGAATATGCGAGCCAACGGCACATGTCCTCATCCCCCTGCGCATCGTCACTATGCAGGCTGCCGGGCGAGCGCCGTCGCAGCCCACGCTGCAGCCACATGCTAGCCGTGCGCGCGCGTGGCGTCACGCGGCTCACACAGGGCGACTCCGACACTGATGCCACGGGGCATCAGTGTCGGAGTCACCAGATCTCGGCCGCGTCCCGCCGCGGTACTACCGCCGATCGCCGTCATACACGCGGGCTACGCTTGAAGACACCCGGGCCGCACTGCCCGCACCATCGTCCGCGACACCCGAAGGCCGGCCCGTGATCACGCTGCCCCCGCTCCCACGCCCGTGGCGCATGTGGTTGCTGTGGGCCGTCGGCGTCGCCGCCTACGTGCTGTCGGTCACGAACCGCACGTCGCTCGCGTCGGTCGGCGTCGACGCGGCCGTGCGATTCGACGCGGATGCCTCGACGCTGTCGATGTTCGCGGTGATCCAGTTGGCCGTGTACGGGCTGATGCAGATCCCGGCGGGGCTGCTGCTCGACCGCTACGGTGCGCGCCCGATCATCACGATCGGCATGGTGCTGATGGCTGCCGGCCAACTGGTGATGGCGTTCGCGCCGAACGTGGGTGTCGCGATCGTCGCCCGCATGCTGCTCGGCGCGGGCGATGCCGCGATCTTCCCGAGCGTGCTGCGCGTGATCGCGACGTGGTTCCCCGACCAGAAGGCGCCGGTCATGGTGCAGATGACGGGCGTCATCGGCCAGGCCGGCCAGTTGCTCGCCCTGCTGCCGCTTGCGGCGTTGCTGCATGCGACGTCGTGGAGCGTCGCCTTCGGCAGCCTCGCCGGCCTGTGCGTGCTGTTCGCGGTGCTGACGTATGCCGTCATCCGCAACCGTCCGCCGGGCAGGGACGCCGATGTGTCGGTCGATACCTCGACGGGCGTCATCCGTGCGGTGACGTCGTCGGCCGACCTTCGCGAGGGCTTCCGCGAATCGTGGGCGCACCCCGCGACGCGACTCGCGTTCTGGTCGCATTTCACGACCCCGTTCGCGGGCACGGCGTTCGTGATGCTGTGGGGCTTCCCGTTCCTCACCGTCGGCCAAGGGCTGTCGACCTCGCTCGCGTCGCTCGTCATCACGGTGTTCGTGGTGTTCGGCATGGTCGCCGGCCCGGTCATCGGCGGGTTGTCGAGCCGGCACCCGAACCGGCGATCGAGAATGCTCGTACTGCCGACGGTCGCCGTGCAGGTCGTCGCCTGGCTCGCCGTCATCGCGCTGCCCGAGCCGGCGCCGCTCTGGCTGCTGTTCGTGCTCGCGTGCGCGCTCGCCACCGGCGGCCCGGCGTCGATGATCGCGTTCGACCACGCCCGCACGTTCAATCCGAGCCACCGGCTGAGCACGGCGACGGGCATCGTGAACGGCGGCGGGTTCCTCGCGGGCCTCATCGCGATCTTCCTCATCGGCCTCGCCATGGACCTGCAGGGCGCCGGCACCCCCGAGACGTACAGCCTCGACGCGTTCCGCGTTGCGTTCCTCACCCAGGTGCCGCTGTGGCTGCTCGGCTCGGCGTTCATCGTCATCGAGCGCAAGCGCACGCGAGTGCACATCGGGCTCGATGAGCCGCGGTCGCGTCGGCGCGATCCCGGGCAGGGCTGAGCCGGCGGCGAGCGCCGCCGACGCAGCGAACGGATGCCCCGCCCGCTGGCTGAGCGCACGAAACGGCCCGGGCGACGCGTCTGGTCGCCCGGGCCGTCTCGCCTTCCTCGCTACTTGATCGACGCCGCCTCGAAGGCCCGCTCGATCTCCTGGCTGAAGGTGCCGCCCTCAGCGTCGGTCGCGGTCACCCGCAGGTCGACCCAGCCACCGGCATCCGGAACGCGGATGTCGGCGTCGTAGGTGGTCAGGAACGCCCGTGCCTCGGGGAACCCGCCTGCCGGCGGCTCACCGGGGCCCGAGTCATCCGTCGACGTGACATCGAGGTCGATGACCGTCCAGTCGCCGCCGGCGACGCGCGCCTCGAGCGTGGCACCCGTGATCGCACCCGAACCGACGGCGCCCGCGATGTGCCCGAGCTCGAGGCCGAGCCGCACGGGCGTGCCCTTCTTGCGCTCGGCGCCGACCTTGCCCGAGCCGTCGAGGTCGACGTCGTAGTAGGCCTGCAGCATCGGCAGGATGTGCCGCGTGTAGTCGGTCGAATTCCACGTCGACGAGAACGCCCACTCGGTGCGGGTCATGGTCGATGACGGCGTTGCGGTGCCGTCGTGCGTCGCCGTGTTCACCACCCGCACGTCGTGCTCGCCGTCGGCGATGTCCCAGCCGTTCAGCCCCTGGTACTGCGACGTCTTCACGAGCTCACCGTCGAGGTGCAGCTCGATCGACTGGGCGATGCCGGGAGTGCCGGCGTACGTGTCGAACGCGCCGGTGCGCTGCGCCGAGTCGCCGTCGGACCACGAGGGCAGGTTCAGCTGGATGCCGTCACCCGACCGCAGCGGCGCCCAGTACCCGGGGCCGACGTAGGGGCGCACGACCGAGCCGAAGTAGCTCGCCTCGGTGCGCTCGCCCGGCTCGTAGGCGCGAACGACATCACGGATGTCCCATCCCCAGTCGATCGCACTGACGTTCTGGTACCACTCGACCTGGTCGGTGTTCACCCACTCGGCTCGTTCGATGCCGCGTTCGGTGCGCATCGGGAAGCCCGTGCCGTACTGGGTGCTCGGCACGAAGTCGTACCGGTACTCGCCGACCGTCGCGCCCTGCTCGCCGTAGTAGGTCGTGTCGATGCGCGCGAGCTCCTTCGGCGTGTAGTCGAGGTTCTCGGGCACTGACCCGTCGCTGTAGCGGGCGATGTCGAAGACCTCGCCGGCGACGGCGATGCCCTCGCCCGTGATGGTCACGGGCTTGGGCGCCGCGATGGCCTCGAGCAGCCCGCGCCCCTGCACGCCGCTGATCGCGGACACGGGAATGGCGACGTCGGTCGTGTAGTCCTCGGACCCGACCCATTCGCTCAGTTCGCCATCGGCGTCGTTGACGACGATGAGCAGCTTCGCCCCGGCCGCGGCGGCATTCGCCGCGCGGGCCGAGGCCGAAACCGTGTCGGAACGTGTGACCACGGCGACCTTGCCCGTGACGTCGACGGCCGCGAACTCCTCGGTGCTGCCGAGCCCGGCGTCGACCGCGCGGGCGCGGATGTCGCCGTCGAGCAGAGTCGATCCGACCTGCACGATGAGGTCGAGCTGCTGCTTGGCCGCGTTCAGCACGAGCGTCGGATCCTGCAGGCGCCACCGGGTGGTGAAGTCGAAGCTCTCAGCCTCGGGTGCATCCATCGGTTGGGCGTAGAGCTCGTCGATCCACACCGGGGCGAGGGCGCTGCCGCTGAAGCCGTCGACCTTGAAGTCCATGCGGCGAACGACCGCCTCGACGTCGTCGTTGCCCACGTCGACCGTGACCGGCTTGGCGGCCCGGGCGTCGAAGGCGACCGTCTCGGCCCCGTCGAGCACGACGTCGGGGTCACCGACGAGCGCGATCGTCTGGGTGTCGGCGTCGCGGGAGACGTCCATGTACGACATCACCGAGTACAGGCCGGCGGGCAGGCGCAGGGTGGTCTCACCGGCGACGCCGAAGGACGTGTACCAGCCGGTCTCGGCGTTCCAGATCCAGCCGTAGGTCTCGAGCGGTTCGCCCTCGAAGTCGGTCGCGGTGACCGTGAGGTCGTAGCGCTCGGCCTCGGCGATGATGCCGAGCGCCGTTCGGGTCACGACGGTGCCGTCGACCGAGGCGGTGAGCACGCCCGAGTACTGCGCCCCGGCGGGCACGGCGGCGGGGTCGGCGGTCATCGTGACCGTGCGAGTCTCGCCGGCGGGGATCGTCACCTCGTCGACGTCGATCGCGACGATGTCGGATGCCTCGGCGGCCGACATCGGCGTGAGGCCGCCGCCCGCGCCGGGGGGTGGTGTCGACGAGCGTCGGCTCGACCGCGAGCACGACCTCGGCGTCGCCGCGGTTCGTGTACTCGATCGTGCGCACGACTGGCTCGGCCGACTCGCCCCACGTGAGCATGCCGAAGTCGCCCGAACCCGAGGCCAGCACCGTCGACTCGACGGCATTGGCCACGTCGACCACACCGGCGCCGACCTGGTAGGGCGTGAGGCCCACGTCGGTCGCGGTGCTCACGAGTGCCGCCCGGAGCTGCGCTGCGGTGTACTCGGGATGCTGCTGCTTGACGATCGCCGCAGCGCCCGCGACGTGCGGGGTGGCCATCGAGGTGCCGCTCATGCCGATGTAGGCGCCCTCGCCGGCGCTGTCGGCTGAGCGGGCGGCGGTGACGTCGTTGCCGGGACCGGCGAGGTCGGGCTTCAGGGCGCCCGAACCCGTGAGCGGGCCCTGGCTCGAGAACCACGAGAGCTCGCCCGTCGGGTCGTCGACCGAGCCGATCGTGAGCGCGCTCGCGGCTGCGCCGGGTGAGCCGATCGTCTCGGGTGCGGATGAGTTGCCCGCGGCGACGACGAAGAGTGCGTCGGTCTCGGCCGAGATCGTGTTGAGCGCCTCGCTCATCACGTCGAGGCCGTCGGAGCCCTGGCGCGTTCCGAGGCTCATCGACACGATGTCGGCGTTCGCGCCGGCCCACTCCATGGCCTCGATGATCCACGAGTCCTGGCCGAAGCCCTCGGCGTCGAGCACCTTGCCCACGAGCAGGTCGGCGCCGTCGGCGACGCCGCGGTGCGTGCCCTCGCTCGCGGCGCCGGTGCCGGCGATCGTCGAGGCGACGTGGGTGCCGTGGCCGTTCGGGTCCCATGCGACCTCTTCGCCGGGGACGAAGCTCGTCGACTCGGGGAGCACGCGGCCGGCGAGGTCGGGGTGGGTGTCGTCGTAGCCCGTGTCGAGCACGGCCACGGTGACGCCGTCACCGGTGTAGCCGGCTTCCCATGCCTCGTCGGCGCCGATCCACGGCACGCTCGAGTCGAGGGTCGCCTCGACCTTGCCGTCGAGGTGGATGGCTTCGATGCCACCACCGAGCGAGACCTCGTCGGGGTCGGCGCTGAACGCGCGCGGGCCCGCCTCCGGGGCATCCGTTAATGCGGCCCACGTGTCGGCGGCGGTCGCGTGATCGGCGATCGCCGCGGCGCCGCCGATGCTCGCGAGCGGCGCGCCCAGCTCGACGCCGGGAACTGGCGCCGGTGCCGAGCGGAAGTTCGCCGCACCCGACTCGAGCTCGACGATGATCGGCGTCGCATCGACCGAGGCGTCGTCGTAGCCGAACTCGATGAGCTGCGACACGTTGAACAGGTCGCGGTCGAGCACGCCCGCCGTGATGTACGGCATGGCGGCGGCGGGCAGCACGTGCAGGTCGCCGGCGACCTCGATGGTCTGCACGCCCGCGCCCGGCTGGGCGGTCTCGATCTCGACGGCGTGCGTGCCATCTGAGAGATCGGTGACGCGCACGCGGTCACCCGTGATGAGGGTGACCGCGTGCTCGTCGGTCGGGGCGGCGGCGACGGGCGCGTTCGGGGCGCCGCCACCGCCTCCTGGGTCGCCGGGATCGGCCGTTGCCGGTAGGGCGGCGGCGCCGATGCCCGCGACGCCGATCGCGATGCCGCTGATGGCGGCCGCGATCGAACGCCTGCGGCGCGATGCGGGTGTTCTGTTGCTGCGTGGCATGTAGGGATACCTCTCACACGTCGGATCTGACTTGCCATGCACGCTTCCACAACGTGTTCGTTAGGGTGGTGGCGGAGAGATGCCATGGCCTCGATCCGCCACGACGGTGACGATGTCGACACCGGTTCGTGAGCGGTCGCGATGCGGGCCACGGCGAGGGAACGGAAGGCTCGCGTGCTCGAGGCGATCGGACTTGATGACGAGCACACCGCGGTGTACCAGCTGCTGCTGAAGGTGCCGTCGGCGAGTGTCGACGAGCTCGCCGCCACTGCCGGCATGACGGTCGGCCGGGCGCAGCAGATGATCGACGACCTCGAGGGGCTCGGGCTGCTCGCGCGGCAGGCCTCGGTGCCCGACCGTGTCGTGGCATCGCCGCCGTCGCTCGCGCTTCGACCGATGTTGCACGAGCGTGAGCGTCGACTGACCGAGGCGCACGAATCGCTCGTGCACCTGAGCCAGCTCTATCGGCAGGGCGCCGCGCAACGCGATGTTCCCGACGTGGTCGACGTGGTGCTCGGCGCCGACGCCGTGCGCCAGCGGTTCGCACAGCTGCAGGCCGCGGCCGTCGCGCAGGTGAGCGTGCTGATGCTGAGCGAGGTCGCCTTCGTCGACAAGGACGAGAATGCCGAGGAGGAGCGTGCGCTCGCCCGCGGCGTGCGCTACCGGGTCATCGTCGAGAAGGCGGTGCTCGAGTGGCCCGGCTTCATCGACGCAGCGCGCGAGGCGGCGCCCCACGGTGAAGAGGTGCGGGTGCTGCCGACGCTGCCGACCCGCCTCATCATCGCCGACGACCGCATGGCGCTGCTGCCGATGCGATCGCGCGGCGACGAGCGGGCGTCGGGGGCGTTGCTCGTGCATCCGAGCGGGCTCCTCGACCTCGTCGTGGCGATCTTCGAGGAGTTCTGGGCGGTGTCGACCGAGTTCATCTCCGATGGTGAGCTGCCGGGTCGGCACGATGCGATCGACCGCGACCTGTTGAAACTGCTGCTGCTGGGGCTGACCGATGCGGCGGCCGCGGCCCAACTCGGCATCTCGCTGCGCACCGTGCAGCGACGGGTGGCCGACCTCATGGAGACGGCCGGCGTGGCGACCCGCATCCAGCTCGGAGCCGAGGCCGTGCGCCGGTCGTGGGTGTGACGCCACGACAGTATGCCGTGAGCGGCATGCGGTAGGCACAGCACGACACAGCACAGCGACGCGGCTGGGTGTGAGCGAACCTCACCATTCTCCGGTTGACGCTCGTCGAGGTCACCGCCAATATGAGGAAGGTTCGGGTGGGGACATCCGCCTCGCTCGATGATCGTGGACCACCGTCACCGAACGTGCCATCGGCACAAGGGGGTTATGCCATGCTCCGTCAGCTCGCCATCGCATCAGCCGCAGCGCTCATCCTCACCGGCCTCGTCGCCGCGCCGAGCGTCGCGAGCCCACCACCACCGGGCGGCGATGACAGTCTCGCCGTGTATACCGGCACCGTCGACAAGGCGGGCCTCGCCGACATCGTCGACCTCGGTGTCGACCGGCACGAGCTCGTCGCGACACCGACCGCCGAGTCATCCGATCGGGTCGAGGTACAGGTCATCCTGAGCGGCGACCAGGCCGCCGAACTCAATGCGAAGGGCGCCGAGCTCATCCCCAAGAACCCGGCCGCCCAACGCCGATCGCTGCAGGCGACCGACGGCGTGTACCGGCAGTACTACCCCGAGGGCGGCCTGCTCGACGAGATCATGAGCCAGGCCGCGGCGCATGCCGGCATCGCCGAATTCCGCGTGATCGGGCAGACGACCGATGGCAACGACATCGGTGCGGTGCGCGTGACCGGCGACATCGCGAAGCAGAAGAAGGACGGCAAGCGGCCGACCACCGTGTACATGGGCGCGCAGCATGCGCGCGAGTGGATCACGCCCGAGATGATTCGGCGCCTGCTCGACCTGTACCTGACCTCGTACGGAACCGATGAGCGCATCACCGACATCATCGACTCGACCGAGCTGTGGTTCGTGCCCGTCGCGAACCCCGACGGCTACGACTTCACCTTCGAGCCAGGGCAGCGGCTGTGGCGCAAGAACCTGCGCGACAACAACGGCGACGGCGTGATCACCAATGCCGACGGCGTCGACCTGAACCGCAACTTCGCCACCCGCTGGGGATACGACAACGAAGGCTCGTCGCCGAACCCGGCGAGCCAGACCTACCGCGGCACCGGTCCGAATTCCGAGGCCGAGACGCAGGCGCTCGACTCGCTGTTCGCGTCGACGACGCCCGAGTTCCTCGTGAACTACCACTCGGCGGCCGAACTGCTGCTGCACGGCATCGGCTGGCAGGTGTCGACCCCGTCGCCCGACGACGTGATCTACGAGGCGATGGTCGGCGACGACGCCGACCCGGCGATCGAGGGGTACGACCCCGACATCTCGGCCGAGCTCTACACGACGAACGGCGACACCGACTCGCACGCGCAGGAGGCCTACGGCACGCTCGGCTTCACGCCTGAGATGACGACGTGCGAGACCGTGTCGAACTCGATCCCCGACGACGAATGGCTCGCCGAGGACTGCCAGAGCGGTTTCAACTTCCCCGACGACGAGGAGCTGATCCAGGCCGAGTTCGAGAAGAACATCCCGTTCGCGCTCGCCGTGGCCGAGTCGGCGCTCGATCCGGATGACCCGGTGTCGGTCGTCGACCGCGAGGCCGAGGACTTCCGTGTCGACAGCTTCGAGGTGTCGTACGGCGACCCGCAGCCCGTCGCGGTGACGGCCAAGCGCAGCCTGAAGGCGAAGAAGATGTTCTACTCCATCAACGGCGGCGCCGCGATGCAGGCCGAGGTCGCCGAGTGGGCGGGCGGTGAACGCTACGGCTTCGAGAACACCGACTACTACGCCGAGTACCGGGGCATCGTGACGGGCGCGAGCCCGGGCGACAACGTCGAGGTGTGGTTCACGGCGCAGACGACTCCGGCAGACGTCGGGCCTGGTGAGAAGCCAGGCAAGACCGAGAGCGAGCACTTCACGTACGAGCTCGCGCAGGACTCGGGCAGCCCCGTGCTGGTGCTCGCGAACGAGGACTACACGGGCGTGAACCCGACCTACCCGGCGGGCACGACCGCCCCGAAGTACCTCGACGAGCATGTCGCGGCGCTCGAGGCGAACGGCGTGACTCCGGCGACGTGGGATGTCGACGCGCAAGGCGTGCCGCACGACCTCGGGGTGCTGTCGCACTTCGACGGCGTGGTCTGGTACCTGGGTGACAACCGGCTGACGCAGGATCCCGAGGACTTCCTCACCGACACGTTCCTGTTCGGCCCGTTGCCCGACCTCGCGGTCGCCGAACGGCAGCAGTTCCTGACGATGTCGGTGCGCGACTACCTCAACGAGGGCGGCAAGCTGGCGCACGCAGGCGAGACGTCGGCGTACTTCGGCCTGCTCGGCGACCAGATCGGGGGCATCTACTACGGCCTCGACGGTGCGCCCGAGGAAGACTGCGCCGTGACCGGCGACTTCTTCTCGGACTGCCTGCTGCTCGCCGACGACTTCACGCAGTACTGGCTCGGCGCCAGCGGCCGCGGCACGGTCTCGGCGACCGGCATGAAGGGCGTCGCGGATCCGTTCACCGGGGTCGAGGCGCTCTTCGGCGGCCCGGCGACGGTCGACAACCCGATCGACGAGGCGGGCGCGTTCATTGCGACGAGCGACCTGCTGCCGGTCGACGAGTTCCCGCAGTTCGAGAGCTGGGGCGCGGCCGACTACACGGGCCTCGAGGGGCAGTTCCTGCCGATCGAGGGCGAGTGGGCGGCGGCGGCGACGCACATCGACGACGGCTACCAGCGTCTCGGTCGTACGTTCGACCTCACGGGGGTTTCGGCCGGTGACGCGCCGACCTTCGAGGCGCAGATCGCCTTCGGCACCGAGCCGGGATACGACAACGTGATCGTCGAGGCTCGCGTGCCCGGTGGCGACGCGTGGACGACGCTGCCCGACCTGAACGGCGGCACCGACACCACGGTACCGACCGAGTGCGAGGCGGGGTTCTACATCGGCGAGCACCCGCAGCTCGCGCACTACCTCACGCTCGGAAACCCGTGCCTGCCCACCGGCTCGACCGGCGAGTGGAACCGGTTCACGGGCAGCTCGGGCGCCTGGCTTCCGGTGGCGTTCGATCTGAGCGCCTACGCCGGCGGGCAGGTCGAGATCGTGATCAGCTACGTGACCGACCCGTCGAGCGGCGGCGCGGGACTCATCGTCGATGACACGAAGCTCGTGGTCGGCGGCGCCGCCACCGAGGCCGAGGGCTTCGAGACGGGCCTCGGCGCCTGGCAGGTGCTCGGCGCACCGGCCGGCAGCCCTGCCAACGCGAGCGACTTCGAACGTTCGCAGGCGCTCGGCGGTGCCATCGCGGTCACCGCGACGCCCGACTCGCTGCTCTTCGGGTTCGGGCTCGAGCAGCTCGACTCCGACGCCGCCCGTGAAGACGTGGTCGCAGGGATCCTGGCGCACTTCGCCGGGTAGGCGGCTGAGTCGTCGAAGAACGGATGTCCCGCCGCGGGGTTGCCCGCGGCGGGACATCCGTCTCCTCGGGTCTCGATACGGCGCTGGCGCGCCTACTCGACCGGCGGAAGACCGTCGGTCGAGTAGCGCCCGACGAAGGAGGCCGCGTATCGAGACCCGCGGCGGGACATCCGTCTATCGGATGCCGCGCCCGAACAGCAGCAGCGGCGTGCGCTCGGCGTATTCGCGATACTCGTCGCCGAAGGCGTCGATCAGGCGGTGCTGCTCGGCGTGCGCCTTGATGACGAGGACGACGGTGAGCAGTACCCACACCACGACGAGCTCGGGGCGCGCCCGCCACAGCACCCATCCGGCGGTCGCGAGCATCAGGCCGAGGTAGATCGGGTTGCGCGTGAACCGGTACACACCGGTGGTGCGCAGCGACGCTCCCGCCTTCGGTGCCACCCACACCACGAGGTCGCCGCCGAGGCTCACCGCGCCGGCGATCGCGAGTGCGGCCCCGAGCACGACCATCAGCCCCGCGACGACCGTGATCGTGGCCGAGCCCCACAGTGAGTCACCGGGGAGCAGCAGCAAGACGAGCAGCACGAACTGGGCCCAGACCAACCAGTTCGCTCGATCGGCCATGCGGGGCCCTACGCCGGGCGGTCGCCGACGAGTTCGGCGCGGTTCGCCTCGTACTTGGGCTTGCCGAGCCACCGCCAGATGAGCCGCACCGGCGGGGGCAGGTGCTTGCGCTGCCACTCGTCGCCGCCGTCGGGCTGCGCGGCGAGGATCGCTCCGAGCTGCAAGAACATGCGCCCCTTCGGCGTGGCCTTGCGCCCGTGCTCGCTGAGCGCGTCGACCTCGGTCTGGGTGATCACGACCTCCATGACGGGAACGATGTTGTGCTCTTCGTCGCCCAGGTGGTCGGCGAGCGCGGAGTTCACGCCGTCGAGCGCGGCGCCGAGCGGAGCGGCGTCAGCGGGCTGCGCGCTCGCGCGCCACGTCGGCAGCGCATCGTCGACCGCGGTCAGGTGCACGAGCAGGGCCGCGTGCTGGGCCTTCATGCGCGCGACGTGCGGACTGCAGCCGGGTGCGCGTTGTTCGAGCGCACCCCACAGCATGGTGTCTTCGCCCTCGTGGTGCGCGTGAAGTCCCGTGGAGAGCATCGCGACGTGGTCGGCGACCACCCCCGAGTGGGCGGTGTCACCCTCGCGCACCCCGTCGATGAGTGTGCGCGCCTCGCCGAACCCGGTGCGGAACATGCGGTGGATCTCGGCCATGCCGCTCGCGTCGCAGATCTTCGGACCGACGGGCAGGTCGCCGCTCGGAGGCAGGGCGGTCGCGGGCATGACGGCTCCGTTCGTCGACGAGGGGTGCCTTGTTCGGGAGGATACGGCCAAATCGGATGCCGCGACAAGACCCCGTACGGGCGGCGCGGACTTCGACACGCGTGTCATACGCGCCGGGTAGCATCGCGCTCATGCGCATCCGCTTCACTGCATCGATCTATGAGTGGACTGCTCGACGCAACTGGTTCTTCGTCGACGTGCCGCCCGAGCCGAGCGCCGACATCGCCGACCAGCCGCGTATGCCACGAGGCTTCGACTCGGTGCGCGTCACCGCGACGGTCGGTGCGACCACGTGGAACACGTCGATCTTTCCCGGCGGCGACACCTACGCACTGCCCTTGAAGGCGGCGGTGCTGAAGGCCGAGGGCATCGGGCGCGGCGACGAGATCACGGTCGACCTCGACGTGCACGACGGGTAGGCAGGCAGAGTCGGGTAGCGTGCTCGAATGCACCTCACGCAGCTTCGCATCTACCCCGTCAAGTCATTCGCGGGCCTCGACGTCGTTTCGGCCGAGGTACTGCCCTGGGGGCTCGCGGGCGATCGTCGCTGGGGTGTCATCGACGCGAACGGCGTGCCCGTCACCGCCCGTGAGGTCAACGCGATGCTCGGCCTCTCTGCCGAACCGCTCGCCGACGGCGACCTGCTGTTGAGCGGCGGTGCCGGCGATCCGCTGCGGGTCGACGTGCCGACGGATGCCCCGGCGATCGCCGTCGGCTTCTCCCGTCAGGGCACGGCGCTCGCGGCCGGTGACGAGGCCGACGATTGGCTGAGTGCTCGCCTCGGCGCGTCCGTGCGATTGGTCTGGCAGCCCGATCCCCGGGCTCGCACCGTGAATCCGAACAACGGCGGCCTGCCCGGGGAACGACTGACGCTGGCCGATGCTGGCCCGCTGTTGCTCACGAGCGAGGCATCGCTCACTCAGCTCGATGCGTGGACTGACGACGCGACTCCCCCGCTCGACATGCGGCGATTCCGCCCGAACGTGGTCGTCGACGGTGACACGCCGTTCGCCGAAGAGCAATGGACGCACGTCGAACTCGGTGGCGTCAGCTTTCGCGTCGCATCTCACTGCGACCGATGCGTGATGACGACGATCGACCCCGACACGCTCACGCGCGGCAAGGAGCCGATCAAAACCCTCGCGAGGCATCGCCGGCGCGATGGCAAGACCTGGTTCGGGGTGAGACTCGTTCCCCTGACGACGGGCACGATCAGCGTGGGCGACGCCGCGAGCGCCCGCTGACCCCGGCTGCTGAGTTCGATGCGTGGGGCACGCACGTTCGTGGGGCCTTGGGCGGCAGCGGGTGGGCTCGCGCCGAGATGGCGCGACGCCGAGATGGCGCGACGCCGAGAAGCCGCAACGCCGAGATGCCGCAATGCCGCAATGCCGCAATGCCGCAACGCCGCAATGCCGCAATGCCGCAATGCCGCACCATCATGCGGCCGGACCCGGTCTTCGTTCGGCTCGGTGCCTCGTTCTTCGCTCGAGCCGGTCTGCAATCCGCGTCGGCGATTTCGTCGCGTCGCGCCACCCACCGCCGGGGTCGAGCCAGATGGGTGGGCGGATCTGCGGCACTCCGTGGTGCATGCGGATGCCCCACCCCGACGTGTCGATCGACCGGTGATGGAACCAGCAGACGAGCACGCCGTTGTCAGGATGCGTCGGCCCACCCTCGACATCGGGAATCACATGATGGATCTCGCACCACGACGCCGGCACTGAACACCCGGGGATGAGGCATCCGCCGTCGCGGAGGGTGATCGCGCGCCTCTGTTGCGGGGTGAAGCAGCGTTCTTGGGAGCCGAGTTCGATGATGCGGCCGCGGTCGTCGAGCACGACCCGTTGGGTGCCGCCGGTGCATATCAGCTGCCGCACGGCCCGCAGCGAGACCGGGATCTCGACACCGTCGGCGTGGCCGGCGCCGCGACCGGCGGCGACATCGGAGGCGCGCACGCTCACGAGCACGGTGGGCGGGGCGCCGCCGATCGACGGGTGCTGACCTGATCGTGCGGTGGTCGCGATGATCGCGGCGAGCACGTCGTGGCGTTGCTGGTCGGTGCTGCGCTGCTCACCGGAGAGGTCGAAGTGCGCGGCCTGCTCGTCGGTGACGAACCCGGTGTTCGACCGTGGTGACAGGTGTGCGTCGAAGAGCCGGGTGAGCCCGGCCGCGACTTCGGGCATCAGGTCGCCTCTGATCGGGATGAGTCCGTCGCGGGCCCGGCCCAGGCGCAGTCCGCGGCGCAGCATGGCACGGTCGTCGTCGGGTTCGGGGCCGTCTTGGTCGAGGAACACGGCCCATGCCTGCGCCTGCACCCGCAGCTCGTCGGCGGCGCACTGAACCGGGGTGCCGGCGCCGTCGCCGGTGCCGGTTGCCGCGGCGATGAGTTCGCGTTCGGCGGCAGCGAGGGTGACCGGGTCGGCGACGCGTCGGGGCCGGTCGAGTTCGCGGACGATCGTGCTCGCCGCATCGGCGCCCAGCAGCCCGGCGGCGAGGGCGGCGGCGACGCCGGGGAACTCGGCCTCGAGCGGTTCACCGGTGAATCCGACGCGGCCGCGGGTCGCCGCCCCCAACGTGATGCGTCGTCGCGCCTCGGCGCCCGACGCCTGGGTGACCCGCTCGATGAGTTCTGACGCCGACCGGCAGCCGCGCCGGGACGAAAGCCGTTCGCTGCCCAGCTCGACCCGGGAGCGCTCGTCGACCTCGCCGGCGCACGCGGCCCGGTGGGCGTCGATGACCCGCCCGACCGCCTCGATCGAGGCCGTCACGGCGAGTAGTTCGTCGTCGGGCCATCGTGCCGGGTCGTCGAACCGCAGCACCTCGCGAAGCGTCGAGCGAACCTGCTCGAGTGCGTCGGTGACTGCGGTCATACCTCCATTCTTGCGGCACCCTCTGACATTGAGACCGCCCCGAAACCGCAGGTCAGCATGTGAATAACTCCCCGCAGAACGCCCCTGTGGAGGACAAGTCGGCGCCCACTTGGCCAGCCCACCCAGCCAGCCCAACTCACCCCCGCCGAAGCCGCACCGTCACCAGTTGGAACGGCCGCACCTCGAACACCCACGACCGCTCGCCGTGATGCGCGAGCGACACCCGCGGCTCCTCGAGCGACCGCTCGAGCAGGTCGGTCTCTTCGGCCTCGGCATCGAACGACGCCGACAGCCGAACACGCGCACGCCCGCCGATCGCCTCGTACAGCCGCACGACGACATCGCCCGACCGGTCCTCAGCCAGCTTCACGCATTCGACGACGGCGCCGTCGACCCGCACGAGCGGCTCGATCGTGTCGACCGCAGCGTCGGGCACCGACCGCAGCGGCAGGTTGAGCCGATACCCCTCTTCGACCGCCCCGGGGATGCCCGTGCCGGGCGTGATCGACACGCGCATGCGGTGCTCGCCCTGGTCGCTCGCAGGGTCGGGGTACAGCGGCGCCCGCAGCAGCGAGAGTCGCACGGTCGTGACCGTCGCCCCGCGCTCGCCGATCGAGCGCCGCACGTCGTGTCCGTAGGTCGAGTCGTTCGCGACGGCGACGCCGAAGCCCGGCTCGCCGACGTGCACCCACCGGTGCGCGACCGTCTCGAAGCGGGCGGCATCCCACGACGTGTTCACGTGCGTCGGGCGCCGGACGTGTCCGAACTGGATCTCGGATGCCGCCGACTCGGCGTGCACATCGAGGGGGAATGCGAGCTTCAGCAGCTTCTGCCGCTCACGCCAGTCGATGTCGAAGCCCACCTCGAGCGCTCGCGCCCCGGCCGCGAGCGACACGGTCTCGACCACGCTCGACGCGCCGAACCGCCGCACGATGCGCACGGCCGCGGTCGCGGCATCCGACTGCGCGATCTCGACCGTCTCGGCGGCGCGCAGTTCCTCGACATTGCGCACATAGTGCGCATCGATATCCCAGGCATCCCACTGGGTGGGGGTGTCACGGAAGAGTTGCAGCAGCTTGGCCGGATGTCCCGTGGGCACGGATTCCCGCCCGCTCGCAAGGTCGCGCAGCGAGACGAGCAGGCCGTCGGCGTCGAGCGTCGCTGCGAGGTGGGCGTTCGCCAGCACGATCGATGCGCCCTCGCGGCGCACGGTCACGACGTCGGTCGCAGCGGCACCGCCACCGACCCCGCCGCCGAGCGGCGCGACGCCGTCGACCGCGAACGGCCCGGCGTTGAGCCGCAGCGTGCGCGCACCCGACCCTGCGAGCGCGCGCGCCGACCGCTCGATGATCGCAGTCAGGGCGACCGCGACCTCGGCATACCGGCGTTCGGCCTCGCGATGCACCCAGGCGATCGACGAGCCGGGCAGGATGTCGTGGAACTGGTTCAGCAGCACCGTGTGCCACGCCGACTCGAGCTCGTCGTAGGGGTAGGGCGCGAGCCCGCGCACCGCTGCGGTCGACGCCCACAGTTCGGCCTCGCGCAGCAGGTGCTCGCTGCGACGGTTGCCGCGCTTGGTGCGCGCCTGCGACGTGTAGGTGCCGCGGTGGAACTCGAGGTACAGCTCACCGGCCCACACGGGCGGCTGGGGGTACTCGGCCTCGGCCGCCTCGAAGAATTCGCGCGGCGACGACATCCGCACGCGCGGCGAACCCTCGAGGTCGGCGGTGCGCTCGGCGGCGGCGATCATCTCGCGGGTCGGGCCTCCGCCCCCGTCGCCCCAGCCGAACGGCACGAGCGACGTGTTCGCCAGCCCCTTCTCGGCGTACTGGCGCTCTGCGCGGGCGAGTTCGGCGCCCGACAGTTCTGCGTTGTAGGTGTCGACCGGCGGAAAGTGCGTGAACACCTCGGTGCCGTCGATGCCCTGCCACCGGAACGTGTGGTGGGGCATCACGTTCGTCTCGTTCCATGAGATCTTCTGCGTGAGGAACCAGCGCGACCCCGCGGCCCGCACGATCTGGGGCAGCGCCGCCGAGTACCCGAACGAGTCGGGCAGCCAGACCTCGAGGGGTTCGACGCCGAACTCCTCGATGAAGAACCGCTTGCCCGCGACGAACTGCCGGGCCAGCGCCTCGCCGCCGGGCAGGTTCGTGTCGCTCTCGACCCACATTCCCCCGGTCGGCACGAATGACCCCTCGTGCACGCGCCGCCTGACGCGTTCGAAGAGCTCGGGGTAGTCGCGTTTCAGCCAGGCGTACTGCTGCGCGGATGACGCGGCGAAGACGAATCCCGGATGCCCGTCGATCAGCGCGTCGACGTTCGAGAACGTGCGCGCGACCTTGCGCACCGTCTCACGCACCGGCCACAGCCAAGCGCTGTCGATGTGGGCGTGCCCCACGGCGTGGATGCGATGCGAACTCGCCCAGGCCGGCGCAGCGAGCGCAGGCGCCAGTACTTCACGGCCGCGTGCAGCGGTGCCGGCGACGTCATCGGGGTCGACCGTGTCGACGCAGCGTTCGAGGGCACGCAGGATGTCGGCCCGTCGCGGCATCGACTTGGGCAGCTGGGCGTAGAGGCCCCGCAGCGTCCACACGTCTTGCAGCAGCTCCCACACCGTGATGTCGAGCAGCGCGATGTCGACGCTTCGCAGCACGTAGACGGGGTCGGTGCCCGCACTCCGCCATTCGCCGAGGGCGGTCGGGGCGAACGACCACTGCCCCGCGACATCCGGATTCGACGCGCCCTCGAGGTACAGCTGGAACGCGCCGCTCGCAGGCACCGGAACCGCGCGGTTGCGGGGCTCGACGGCCTTGATGACGGTGCCGTCGGTCGACCAGGCGAGCGCCTCGGCCTGGAATCCGGGCTGTGCCGCCGTGAAGCCGAGGTCGACGACGAGTTCAGGGCGCACGCCGTCGATGTCTGCCCAACCGTTCGGCACCTCGCCCGACACCCGGAACCAGGTCGTGCCCCACGGCCGCCCCCACGGCGTGCCCGGCGCGATCGGCGCGAACGACGCGGCGGCAGCCTCTGCGAACGCAACCGGCTCGCCGGGCACCTCCCAGAACTCGACGTGTGCAGACACACGCGCGCGGTACACCGCGGGCGTGAGCCGTTCGGCGACGAACCGTTCGATGCGCTTCTCGACGAGCGCGTGGTCGTCATGCATGGCTGTGATCACCTATCCCTTGACAGCACCCTGCAGGGCGAACGAGCCACCGATGCCGCGCGACACGATGACGTAGAGCACGATCACGGGCAGCGAGTACAGCAGCGAGTATGCCGCGAGCTCACCGTACGCCACCGTGCCGTACTGCCCGAAGAAGCTGTAGATGCTCACCGCGGCCGGCTGCTTCGCGGGACTCAGCAGCAGGATGAAGGGCACGAAGAAGTTGCCCCAGGCCTGGATGAACACGAAGATGAAGACCACCGCGATTCCGGGTCGCATGAGCGGCACCACGATGCGACGCAGTGTGCCCATGGCGGATGCCCCGTCGACCCATGCGGCTTCCTCGAGGCTCACCGGCACCGAGTCCATGAAGTTCTTCATCATCCAGATGGCCATCGGCAGGCTCGTCGCGGCGAGAAACGCGGTGACCGCGAACAGGTTGTCGAGATAGCCGAGCCGCACGAACAAGCTGTAGACGGGCACCATGATCGCCGTGATCGGCAGGCAGGTGCCGAACAGGATCGTGTACATGTACGGACGATTGAACCGCGATTGGTAGCGCGACAGCGGGTACGCCGCGAGCACTGCCACGACGACGGTGATCGCCGCCGATCCGGTCGAGAGCAGCAGGCTGTTCCAGAGTGGCAGCAGGGTTCCCTCGACCGTCAGCACCGCGGCGTAGTGGTCGAGCGTGAACCCCTCGGGAATGCGCGCCTGCTGGCTCGGCCGGGTGTCGATCGACGCGAGCACGAGCCACGCGAGCGGCAGCAGGAAGCTGAGCCCGATGATCCAGAGCACGAGGTTGCGGGCGGCCGATGCCACCGCCTTGCGCGGCGAGGCGAGGTCGCGTCGGGTCGCGGCGGTGCGTACGGCGTCGGCTCGCGTCGCCTCACCCGCGGTCATCGCTGCCCCTCGGTCATCGCTGCCCCTCGGTCATCGCTGCCCCTCGGTCATCGCTGCCCCTCGGTCATCGCTGCCCCTCGGGTCGAAGCGCACGGATGTACGCGATCGAGAACGCGGCGCCGATCACGATCATCACGACGGCGATCGCCGAGCCGTAGCCGATCGCCTGGAACTTGAACGCCTCTTGGTAGGCGAAGATCGGCAGGGTGGTGCTCGCGACGCCAGGCCCGCCCTTCGTCATGACCCAGATCAGCGTGAACACGGCGAGGGTCTGCAGGGTGATGAGCATGAGGTTCGTGGCGATCGCGCCGCGGATCATCGGCAGCGTCACCCACACGAGCCGCTGCATCCCACTTGCGCCGTCGACGGTGGCCGCCTCGGTGATCTCGGGCGGAACGTCGCCCAGCGCCGCCTCGTAGACGAGCATCGAGAACGCGGTGCCACGCCAGACGTTCGCGAGGATGACGGCGATCATCGGAAAGTCGAACAGCCAATTCGGTCCGTCGATGCCGGCGGCCGCGAGCAGTTGGTTGAGCGTGCCGTCGTCGGCGAAGTACGCGTAGGCCGCGAACGCTGCCACGATCTCGGGGAGTACCCACGCGGCCACGACGGCCGTCGAGACGAGCGCGCGGGTCGTGCGATTCACGCGGCCGAACAGCAATGCGAGGCCGAGGCCGAGCACGTTCTGCCCGATGATCGCCGAGCCGATCACGAACACGATCGTGAGCAGCAGCGACAGCGGGAACGCCGGGTCGGCCAGCAGCCTCGTGTAGTTTTCGAGGCCCACCCACTCGGGGTTCTTCGCGAACCGTCCGGTGAGTGCCGAGTTCGAGAACGAGATGACGATCGCCCAGACCACCGGCCCCGCCATGAAGAGCAGCAGCAACAACACCGAAGGGACGACCGGCACCAGGCGCAGCATCCCTCGTGACCGGCGGCGGCCGGCACGCGACGTCGAGCCGTCGCGTGCCGGCCGGTCACCCCCTCGCACCGCCGGCGCGTGGACCGTGACCATCCCCCTACCCGGTCACGTTGTCTTCGCCGACGATGCCGACCACCGCCTCGTCATAGGCCGCGGCGGCGTCTTCGGGCGACATCTGCCCCGTCATGACGGCCTCGGTGGCCGCCTGGATCTCGGCCGAGATCTGCGGGTAGTCGGCCGTCGCAGGGCGGAAGTGGGTGTAGGTCACGAGGTCGGTGAAGAACCCGATGAACGGGTTCGCCTCGAGATAGGCGGGGTCGGATGCCACGTCGGAGCGCACGGCGATCTGCGAGTTCGTGATGTTGTACTCGAGCGCGTTCTCCTTGTTGAGCGCCATGGCCAGGAAGTCGAATGAGGCGTCGGCGTTGCCGGTGTTCGCACCGACCGCGAGGGTCCATCCGCCCGAGAGGCTTACCGCGCCGTCGCCCTGGCCGTTCTGGGTCGGGAACGCCGCCACTCCGATGTCGTCGACGTACTCGGGCCACTCGTACTGGCCGCCCTGCTTCCAGAACGACGGCGACCACGAGCCTTCGATGGTGCCGGCGATCTGGCCGCCGGGGAACCACTCGCCGAAGAGCTTCTGCCACATCGAGCCGTCGAGCGCCACGTCGGGCGCGGGAGCGAGTCCCTCGCCGTAGAGCGTCTCGATGAAGGCGAGCGAGTCGATGAAGCCCTGCGACCCGGTGACCCACTTCTGACTGTCGGCGTCGTAGAGGGTGTCGTCGGTGCCGTACATGAGCATGCCGAAGCCCTGCATGACCGAACCCTCGCCGGCCGGCTTGCCAGCGTAGGCGTTGAACGCGACCTTGTCGGGCACCGCCGCCTTCACCTGGCGAGCGGTGTCGAGGATCTCGTCCCACGTCTTCGGCTCCCACGGCAGCGTGACGCCGGCCTCCTCGAGCACCGACTTCGAGTACCAGATGCCACGGGTGTCGGTGCCGAGCGGTACCGCATAGATGCTGCCGTCGTCGGCGCGCCCCGCCTCTTTGGCGCCCTCGTTGAACTGGTCCCACTCATCCCACTCGGCGAGGTGGTCGTCGAGGTTCAGCAGGTAGCCGGCGTCGACGTCGCTGCGCACGCGGAACGTGTCTTCGTAGAACACGTCGGGCGCGGTGTCGGGGCTCTGCTGCATGAGTGCGAGCTTCGTGGCGTAGTCGCCCTCGTCGGCGACGATCGGCTCGAGTTCGACCGTGATGCCGGGGTTGGCCTCTTCGAACTCGGGCTTCACCTTCTGGAAGAGCTCGTCGAGCGCGACGAACCCGTCGGTCTTCTGGTAGACGACGCGGATCGTGTCACTCTCGCCGTCGCCGCTGTCGGCGCTGCAGCCGATGAGTGCGAGGGATGCCGCGGTGACCGCGGTCACCGCGATGGTGGTGCGTATGCGACGCATGGGGTGCTCCTTTGCTCCGGATGTGACGACGACGCTGTGCGGCCGGGATCGCCACCTTCCCCCGGTGCGCGATCCCGGCCGGGCCCGTCGAGACGAATCGCACGGGCTTGGCAAGATAGTAAATCGAATGGACTTAGTCGACAAGGCTCCGAGCGCGGGCGATTGCGGGCGTTACCGGACTGTGACCTCTCCGGGGGTCAGTGGCCCAGCAGCAGCCGCGCCGCCGACGGCGTGAACGTGTGCTCGAGCACCAGGCACGCAGCGCCGATCGCGCCGACGTCGTCGCCGACGCCCGTGCCCACGACGGGCACGCGCCGCAGCGCGCCGGTGGCGCTGAATGCGTCGAGGTGGGGCGGGATGCGTTCGAGGTACCGCTCGCTCACCCGCTGCCACATGGGCCCGCCGAAGACCACCCGGTCGACGTCGAGCACGTTCGTAAGCACGGCAACCGCGCGCGCGGTGCGCTCTGCGGCGCGATTCAGGATGTCGCCGGCCGCGGCGTCGCCCCCTTCCGCGGCACGGCACAGCCGGGTGAACTGGGCATCGACGTCACGGGCGTCGCGCAACAGGCTGCCCGCATGCCGGGTCTCGGCGATCACCTCGGCGCGTTCGGCCTCTTCGACCATCGCCTGCGGCGTGCACGTCACCGCGACGCATCCGCGCTGCCCGCACCAGCAGACCGGCCCGTCGGGGTCGGTGATGATGTGCCCGACCTCACCGGCGTTGCCCGAGACCCCGCGCATCAGCTCATCGTGCATGACGAGGCCGGCGCCGACGCCGGTGCCGAGGTACACGAAGACGAACGATCCCGCTCCACTTGCCCCGCCCGCCCATGTCTCGGCGACCGCCGCGGCGGTCACGTCCTTGTCGACGAGCACCGGCAACCCGGTCGACGTCTCGAGCGCATCGCGCAGCGGCACGCGATGCCAGTCGACGAGGTGCGGCGGGTCGACGATGGTGCCGCGCTCCTGGTCGATCGGCCCGGGCGCCGCGACGCCGACTCCGACGATCTTGTCGCGTGGCACCGCAGAGTCGGCGATGAGCTGCTCGATGCCGTCGTGGATGAGCGCCATCACCCGCTCGGGACGATTCGCCTTCGGCGTGCGGCGCCTGGAGTGGGCGACGACCCCGCCCACGAGGTCGAGCACGACGAACGTCATCACCGCCGGGTCGATGTGCACCCCGACGGCGAACATGCCGGTGCGGTTCAGCCGAAGCAGCGTGCGCGGCTTGCCGATGCCCGCACGCTCTTTGCCCGCCTCGACGACGAGCTCCTGGTCGAGCAGCCACCTGGCGATGTTCGACACGGTCTGGGTCGACAGCCCCGAGATCTCGACCAGCTCGACCCGACTGCGCCCTTCGGGGGCTCGCCTGATCGCGTCGAAGATCACCGATCGGTTGAAGTCGCCCATGCGTGGCAGGTTGGTACCACGACGCGCGGTCGCCACGTCGCCCATTCCGCCTCCCCAGGGGTTAGTCCGGTCGATGGAGAAATGATACGCGTGCGCACCGCCGCCTACCGCCCCCGCCGAATCGGAATCAACGTCTCAGGCGGCTCGGGCCCCAGCAGGGCGAACGCTGGGTCAGCACAGCGGTTCACCCTGCCACGGGAGCATGCCGTCGATGCGCAGCCGGCGCGGGTCATCGGGTGTTGACATCAACGACACGATCACCTCCGTCGTGTCCTCGTCGCCACTCAGCGCCCGAATGGCGTCGGTCTCGACGTGGCAGTACGCGACCGCGAGCATCGCTCGGGTTCCCTGCTCACTTCGCTTCTGCAGGCGCGCGTTCTCGACCAGCGTGGCCTGCACCCGTGCGTCCGCATCCTGCGCGGCCGTCGCGAGCATGGCTCGCACCTGCGATTCGAGAGCGGGGCTGAGGAACTCGGACAGGTCGCCGTGGGTCGGGTCGTTCGACAGTCTGATCTGGCGCTCGAGTTCGAAGTACCCCTCGAGCGTGGCAATCGCCGCGGCGAGCGCGTCGGCGTCATCGGCGAACACTCCCCCGACGATCGGCGCAGGCGACTCATCGCCGCCCGTGACCGTGAGTCCGTCGGATCCGGGCGTCGCCACCGTCGGTGACGACGTTCCGTCGGCGTGAGCGGGCACGCTCGCCGAATCCGCTGGAATGCACCCGGAGAGCGAGAACGACAGCAGCACCAGCGCGCCGGCGCGGATGACTGCGAATCCACGAGACCGGGTCGAGGAAGAGCGTTGTAGGTTCATGCGGCGAGGCTAGAAGCACGCGTGGTCGGCGCCGGCCGATGGGGAGCGGGTTGTGGACGATGCGGCGTCATTCACGCCGTGTGAGGACGAGTCGACACCACCCGGTCAGACGTCGCGACACCACCCGGTCAGACGTCGCGATATCAGATCAGAACAGTCGCCCCTGCGCGACGACCGCTGCCCCTTCGAGCTCGAGCAGCTGCCGCTTGCGTTCGAGCCCGCCGGCGTACCCGGTGAGTGATCCGGCGGCGCCGACCACGCGGTGGCACGGCACCACGATGCTCAGCGGGTTGCGCCCGACGGCGTTGCCGACGCGCCGGGCGAGATTTCGGTCGCCGAGGCGCGCGGCGAGCGCGCCATATGTCGTCGTCTCGCTGAATCGGATGTCCCGCAGCATCGCCCATACCGTCAGCTGGAACTCGTCGCCGTCGGGGGCGAGCGGCAGGTCGAACGTGGTGCGGGTGCCGTCGAGGTACTGGGCGAGCTGCTCGCCGAACCGCATGATGAGCGCATCACCGAGGGCGTCGACCTCGATGCCGATCGTGCCGGCGACCGGCGGATGCCAGTGCCCCGGAAAGTAGATGCCCGCGAGCGCCTCGCCGTCGGCGACGACGAGCAGTTCGCCGAGTGGCGTGCCGAGGGTCGCGTGGCGGCGGGTCATGACTCCATCATCACTCGCCGCCGCCCCGCCGTGCCCGCAACCGAGCGCGGGAATCGGACCTATACGCCCGACGCGGTCGCCGACGTCGGCCGCCACGGTGCAGTGTTGCCGTAGGCGACCAGCGCGCCCCAGACCAGCGGAACGAAGAAGTAGAGCACCGCCCATGCACCGCTCTTGCCGAAGCCGAGCCCGATGCGATACGCGGCGATGACCAGGAAGACGGCGGCCACGATGTTGCCGACCGGCACCAACACGAGCAGCGCGAGCCAACCCGGCTGGCCGCCGAGCTCGAGCATGCGCCACGAGTTGTAGACGGGCACCCAGGCGGGCCACGCCGCGGCGCCGGTCTTGGCGAAGATCTTCGAGAGGAAGACCGCGCTGAGCACGTATGCCGCGATGGCGTAGACGGCGAGCACCGCCCAGACGGTCAGCATGGGCACGAGCACAGCGGCGATGTCGATGACGGGTTCTTGCATGTCGTTCACTCCAGGCCCTCGCCCGCCGGAACGAGCGTGATGTACAGCAGGTCACGTGCGGTGGCGACTGCGTCGGCACGCTGCGCCTCGTCGGCGCACTCGACGTAGAACACCACGCCCTCGCCGATTCCCGCGAAGGTGCGCGCCACTGCCGTGGCCGCGAAGCCCTCGCCCTCGAAGTCGGCCTCGACGGCGTCGACGGTGCCGAATGCGGCGCCGTCGATGGCAGACATGGTGCCGTGCTCGACCAGGTTCAGGTCGACCGTCGCACCGAGTGCCGATTCGATGAGCGCGATGCTCGCGGCACGGTCGCCGTTCGCGACATCCACGTCGGTGCCGACTGATCCGTTCGTGTACCAGACGTAGCATCCGGTGCTCGAATTCTCGTACTCGAAGCCGTTCACGCCGCCCTCGGCCAACGCGACCCACTCATCGGTCTCGGCGAAGCCCGACGTCACGGCGACGTAGGCGGGGCCAGGGATCTCGACGTCGAGGGGGAGTTCGACCGGCAGGGCCGCACCCGCAGCCCCGTCGGTGCCGGTGTCGGCGGGTTGTTCGGCCTCGATTGCCGAGATCACCTGCTGCGTCTGCGTGAAGGATGTCACTGCCAGCCACATTCCCGCGACCGGAAGCAGGATCACCGGGATCACCGAGACGATGATCGCGAGCGTCAGGGCGAGGACGAGCCCCTTCGGGCGCGGCGGCGGAGTCGCGCCGGTCGGGTCGGTGCCGGACTGCGGCGGCGTGGGTACCGGCGGCGTGGGGGTGGGTGGCGCTGGGGCGGGCGGCGCTGGGGACGGCGGCGTTGTCGCCTCGGGCGACGACGTGTCGAGGGTCACGTGGCTCCATCGGGTCGGGTGCGCTCGGATGCGCAGGATTCCGATCGTAGTGACCGATGAGGGCTCTCGTAGACCAGTCGGTCGACTGTCGAGCAGCGAGCATTGACGCAGGGCCGCCGGCGAAGCAGGCTGGCGATATGGCGGACTCAACTCCAGACAACTGGCGGCGCGTCGACGAGTACCTCGCGAAGACGCTGATCGACGATGACCCGAGCCTGACGGCGGCGGTCGCCGACACCGCCGCGGCGGGCCTTCCTGCGATCGAGGTGACCCCCCTGTCGGGCAAGCTGCTGCACCTGCTCGCCCGCATGTCGGGTGCGCGGCGCGTACTCGAGGTGGGCACGCTCGGCGGCTTCTCGACGATCTGGCTCGCCCGCGGCATCCCCGACGATGGTCGAGTCGTGACCCTCGAGCTCGAGCAGAAACACGCCGATGTCGCGCGCACCAACCTCGAACGGGCGGGCGTGTCGCAGAAGGTGGAGATCGTCGTCGGCCGTGCCGCCGAAACCCTGCCGCGCATCGCCGAGCGCGACGACGAGCCGTTCGACCTGGTCTTCATCGACGCCGACAAGGAATCGAACACGATCTACATCGACTGGGCCATCCGTCTCGGGCACCCGGGCACCGTGATCGTCGTCGACAACGTCGGCCGCATGGGTGAGGTCGCCAATCCCGACACCACCGATCCGATGGTGGTCGGCACCAAGCTCGGGCTCGAGATGCTGGGCGCCGACCCCCGTGTCGATGCCACGGCGCTGCAGACCGTCGGATCGAAGGGCTGGGACGGAGTCGCGATCGCGATCGTCACCTGAGCATCCGTCAGCGCAGGCTCACGGCCGCACCGAGGCCAGCCCTTCTGCCACGGCCGCCGCGCCCTGCTGCCGGTCGAACGTGAGCAGCTCACCCGCTTCTGCAGTCAGCGCGCTCGCGATGTGGATCGCATCGAGGGTGCCGAGGTGCGGCTGAGTGAACCGGCCGGCGAGTTGCAGGATGCCCTCGGTGAGGCGCAGGGTGTGGAAGGGGCGCACGACGGGTTCGACCGCGGCGGCATCGATGTCGAGACGCCTCGCGAGTCGTCGCAGTTCGGTAACCGCGATCGTGGAGATGACCAGTACGTCGCCCAGCCGCGACCGATCACCGAGGAACTCGCGAACGTGGTCGGACTCGTCTTCTTCTACGAGCAGTTTCGCCAGTGCCGACGTATCGACCGCGACGATCATCGGTCTCGGCGGAGTTCGTCGAGCGCATCACCCGTGGATTGGGCTCGTCGCACACCCCGCGGAAACTGCATCACCTGACTGCCGGGTCGCAGCATCAGGTCGTCGAGCTCTGACCGGCCCTCGGCACGAAGCACACCCACCGGCACACCACGATTGGTGACCCGGTAGGACTCCCCGCGCGCGAGGCCGCGCATGATCTCGGCCGAGTTGTTGCGGAGTTCGCGTTGACTGATCGACCTCATGGGGTGCCCAAGCGCCCAAGTGCCCAAGTGCCCAAGTGCCCAAGTGCCCAAGGCTGGCCTCCCCTGCCGCGGATCGGCAAACCCCGCTAACCTCACCCCCATGACCGAGATCGACGGCACCACCTCTGCGGGGGTTCCATTCGTCGCCCGTGCAGCCGCCCGCCCCGACGCACCCGTCGTGGTCGCGTGGCATCTGCTCGATCCGCCGAGCACACCTGCGGCGATGTCGGCGGCGCTGCCGCTCGACGGGCTCGACGCCCACGTCGTCTACCTGGGACTGCCGTTGACCGGGTCCCGCGACGAGCACGGCGACTTCGAGGCGCTGCTCACGAGCGGCATCGACATGGTCACCGAATACTTCGGGCCCATGCACGATCAGGCGCTCGCCGAGTTCCCCGAGGCGCTCGCCGAGATTCGCGAACGTCTCAGTGCATCGGATGCCTCGGCGCTGGTCGTGCTCGGAGGCTCGGCAGGAGCATCCGTCGCCGCCGATGTGTTGACCACCCACGGTGCCGCGCTCGAAATCTCGGCCGCCGTGCTGGTGAATCCGATGCTGCGACTGCGAACGATGATCGACGCGACGGCCGCGTTTCTGCCCGAGCCCTATCGGTGGTCGCCCGCCGCCGACGCGGTGGCCGGCCGCATGGACTTCATCGCCCGAGCGCCCGAGCTCACCGCCGCGGGCGTGCCGCTGCTCGTGATCGAGGGCTCGGCCGACGAACCGCCGTTCCTCGACGCGGTGCACGAGCTCGAGCGGCTCGGGGTCGGCGACGTGCGGTTCGTCGAGGGAGCCGAACATCCGCTGGCGGAGTGGCCGGGCGACGCGCCTGCACCGCAGACGCCGGTGGCGAAGCAGTACGACGAGATCATCGTCGACTGGCTGGGCGGCGTACTCGGGCGGTAGGGGCCGGCGTCACTCCTCAGCCAGCCACGCGCGGATGAGCGCGACGATCGCGTCGCGCTGCCCCGCGAGCCTCGACTGCTCGGGCAACGCAAGGCTGGCCCGGATGTTCGAATGCCAGGTGAGCAGGCCGTCGGGGTCACCGGAGAACGTCGGCGCAGCGCCCTTGTCTTCGGCACGCTCGGTGCCGAAATGCAGGATGAGTCGCACGGGTCCATTGCCTGCCGCGTTGATCGTGAGCCGGTCGATGCCGTCGAGCGTGTAGTCGGGCGAGTTCCACTTCACGATCTCGGTCAATTCGGGGTCGGCCTCGCGCACGAGCGCGCGCAGCGATTCGACGTCGGCGCGGCGCTGCGGGTCTTGGGCGGTGAGGAACTCGTCGACGGTGGCGAAGCGCTCGGGCATGCCGTGATCTTACGGCGCCGGCTGTCGCGCCGAAAGGCACTACTCGGGCGTATGGCGCGTACGCATGCACTCGAGGGAAGATGTCGATCGACGTCGTGCTCGTTCGACGTACGAATGAGGGCGACCCTGACGGAGCCCCGCAACGAGAGGATCACGACAATGACGCAGTACTTTCTGACCATGCCGCACGACACGGCGACCGAGCCGACGATGGAGTCGATGCAGGAGTTCGACCCCGCCGAACTGGCGGCCGTGATGGCCGCGGTCGACGAGTTCAACACCGCCCTGAAGGACTCGGGCGCGTGGCTGTTCGCCGGTGGCCTCAACCCGCCGTCGACCGCGAAGACCGTCGACGCCTCGTCGGGCGAGACGCAGGTGCTCGATGAGCCGTTCGTCGAGGCGCCGTCGTATGTCGGCGGATTCTGGGTGATCGAGGCGGCCGACGAGCCCGCGGCCGTCGAGTGGGCGGCCAAGGCATCGGCCGCCGTGCAGAGCCGCATCGAGGTGCGTGCGCTGCAGGAGGCTCCCGAGGCGTAGGCACTGGCGGCGCCGGCACCCACGTCGTAATCATCGCAATCCCTCGCCGCACGTGCGGCAGGTCGGTACGCTGAACGTGGAACCGTACCGGGGAGGGTGGTGAGTTCCATGCCTACGACCAAGCAGTGGAGCATCACCGTCGACATCGACGAACAAGAAGACACCACGCTGGCGCACGTGAGCGTGCGCACGCCCAAGGGTCATGATGTGACTGGCGTCGGCCATGCGCAGCGCAACCCGCTCGATCCGAGCGTGCCCGAGATCGGCGACGAGCTCGCGGTGTCACGCGCGCTGCGCAACCTCGCCGAGCGACTGCTGCACGCGACAGAGAACGACATCGCGGGCGCCACCGGCGAGCCGGCGCACCTGCACCGGTAGCAGCGAGCCGACCGAGCGCACCGAGCGCACCGAGGGCCGACTCGGCCGCTCGGTGCGCCGCAATGCTCGTGGTGGGCAGCGGCGCACTGAAGCGTGAGTCGTCAGCCGTCGCCGCCCCCACCGCCGCCGCCGTCGAATCCGCCGAAGCCGCCTCCGCCGTCGCCGAATCCCCCGCCGCCGTCGCCGTAGCCGTACCCCGGGTACGCACCGCCGCCGTCGCCGGCGAGGTACCCGCCGCCCCAGCCTTTGCTGTCGCCGATCATCGGCACGCCGAAGCGCGAGTCGTCACCCTGCCCGAGGGGCCTGCCGCCGACACGGATGGGCTGCGCCAACTGGGCGACGACGACCGCGAGGCACGAGGCGAGCCGATCTGCCGAGAGCGGGGCCGATGACCGGTACCAGGCCGGTGCGACACCCGATCGCTCGGCGACCTCGGCGAAACGCTGCACCACGGATGACTCGTCGAAGAGCACTGCCCACGGCAGGATGTCCCGGCCCGTGGTGAGGCTCGGGACATCCGATCGTGTGATCCTCTCGCGCAGGTCGCTCGCGCGCTGGCGAAGCTGCAGCCCCGCTGCGTTGAGCGGGATCCAGCGGGGCAGCAGCGCGCGCAAGCTCAGCGCCACCGCGCCGATGACGACGGCGCTCCAGGCGATCGAGGTCGAATACTCCTCGCCCGTGACGGTCGAGAACAGCCCCAGGACGACGCCGAGCACACCACCGGCCGTCGCCGCCCTGAACCGGCGGACGGGGCGCGGCTCGCGGTACCAGGCGGCCGCGGCGGCGAACCGGTCGCGTGTCAGCCCGAGCAGGGCGGCGTTGCCGCTCACGACACGGTCGACGTCGACGCTCGAACCGCGCCGTGCGATGCTCGAGTCACCCGTGAGACCCGGCGCCAGCATCGCCACGACGACACTGCCCTCGGCGTCGCCCGAGCCTGCTCCGGCAGGGACTGCCGCCGGATCGTCGCCGTCGAGGACGAGTCGGATGTGCGTGGCGGCGGTCGCCGTGTCGTCGCCGTTCTCGCGCCGGTCGACGATGGCGATCACGCCGTCGTCGGCGAGTTGCAGCACCGTCGCCGGCAGCCAGCGCGTCGCCGCGGCTCCCGACACGAACCCGACATGGAGCAGCCCGGCGGACTCCGGATCGGTCACGCCGTACGCGCTGTCGGCCTCGGGCTTGCGCAACCATTCGACGATCAGGGTTGCGACCGCGACGGCTGCGATCAGCGCACCCGCGAGCGCGAACAGCGGCAGCAGTGCGACGCCGAGGCCGCCGTCGGCGGATGCCGCGAGTGCGTCACTGCCTGACCCGGCATCGGCGAGGTCGACGATGACCTGAGGCAGCGCCGAGAAGATCGATCGTCCCATGGCTGGAGGCTACTCCGGCGGAGGAGGCGGGCGATGGAAGCGGCACCGTGCCGAGCGTCACGACACTGCGACGACCGTGACGCCTGCGGCCCGGGCGGCACCGGCGAGTCGCTCGTCGAACGTCGCAAGCGGCGACGCGGTCTCGATCGCCGCGTCGAGCACGCAGCAGTCGGGCAGCTGCAGCCCTGATGCGACCCGCAGGTGCGCGAGTCGCGCGGCGCTGCCGGAGGGAGGCGCCCACTCGTCGATGCCGAGCGATGCGAGCGCCCGCGTCACGTCGAGCGCGCGGCCGACGCGCGTCGGGCCGACGAGAATCTCGGTGAGCGTGAGCATGTGCACGATGAAGTCGGCATCGGCATGCTCACGGAAGAACGTCGTCGCTCGCGGATGGTGTGCACCGGCCGCGGCGAGGTGCGCGATCACCAGGCTCGCGTCGAGCACGATCACTCGCGCCATTCTTCACGCAACCGCTCGAGGTACCCGGGCTCGTACGCGTCGTCGAGCATGCCGGCCGATGCCGTGACCGCGGCGATGCGTCGTGCCCGCTGCTCGACGGCGCTTCGCTCGAGTGCGTCGGCCCCGGCCTGCAGCAGGCGCAGCACGCGCTCGGCTCGCGGCACATCGGGCCACGCCGTCTCGGCGACCTTCAGTGCACGCTCGACCTCGGGTGTCTCGGTCACCTGGAACCGCGGTCGGGTGGTCGGCATGCCACCAGTGTACCACCGCGTATCGGGGTGGTACACCGGGAGGATCAGATGCCCTTGTTCGCGTGCAGATCCCAGCCGAATGTCGACGGCGCCGCCAACCCGCCGCTGGACTGCTGCCGGCGATACTCGACGCGGATCTTCGCGAAACGCAGTGCCACGGTCTCGAGGAACCCGGCAGCATCATCGTGCGATCCGCCCGTCGACACCGCCGAGACCGTCACGTCGGTCAATCGCACGGTGAGGAAGTCGGGTTGTCCGGGCGCCGACCTGCGTGCCGAGAAGGTCGCCTCGGACAGGTGGGTGCCCGCAGCGCACGCCTTCATGAGCTCGGGAGATGCCACGTCGAGCACGTGCGTGAACGTGAAGTCCTGCATCGACACCTTGCCTGCTCCCCCGCCACTGCCGGGGCCGCCGCCGGGGCCGGAGCCACCGGGGCCGGCCGCCTGCGACTCGCCCCAAGCCCAGCTGAGCACCTCGATCTCGTCGGGGTGCTGCTGGTCTTTGCTCTCGCCCTTGATCGCGCCGATCTTGATGAACATGTCGTTCATGTCTCCCCCTTGCTCCGGTGGTCGGGATTCGCGCCCACGAGGAAGTCGACACCCGTGCGCGACGAGCCGCAACCGGGGTGGCCACCGATTCGGTGGCGCGAGGTGGTGGCGGCGGTGCGGGGTGGCGGGGCGCGGCGACGCGGCACGGCGCGGCGTAGCACGAGCCGGCGCGGCACGGACCGGCGCCACACGAGTTGCCGCACCGCCAGGAGCCGCGCCGATAGGTGGCGCGGCGCGGCGGAATGCATGCGGGTCGCGCGGCGCGGCGCGGCGGAATGCATGCGGGTCACGCGGCGCGGCGGAATGCATGCGGGTCACGCGGCGCGGCGGAATGCATGCGAGTCACGCGGCCACGGCGCGGCGGAATGCATGCGAGTCAGACGCCACGGCGCGGAGTGCTCCGGCAGCCCGCGCTCACGCAACACCCTCTCTCGGGCGTTCGCGCCGTTCGCGGCGATCTGCCAACCGGGTCGGGGACTTCGTTGCCGGGCGCCAGCCGCCACCCGGATCGAGCCAGCTTGGCGGGCGGATGTGCGGCACCCCGCGAACCATCTGAATGCCCCACCCCGACGTGTCGATCGATCGATGATGGAACCAGCAGAGCAGCACTCCGTTGTCGGGGTGCGTGGGCCCGCCGTCGACGTCGGGGATGACATGGTGGATTTCACACCACGATGCGGGCACGGAACACCCGGGGATGACGCATGCGCCGTCGCGCAGGGTGATCGCGCGTCGCTGGTGCGGGGTGAAGCAGCGATCTTGCGCGCCGAGCTCGATGATGCGGCCGTCGGCGTCGAACACGACAGTCTGGGTGCCGCCGGTGCAGATCATGTGGCGGGCGGCGCGCAGCGAGATGGGGATGTCGACGCCGTCGGCGTGGGCTCGACCGCGACCGGCGGCAAGGTCGGATGCCCGCACGCTCACGAGCACGGTCGGTGCCGCACCGCCGATGGTCGGGTGCTCGCCCGAGCGGGCGGCCGTGTCGATGACGGCGGCCAGTACGTCGTGCCGCTGCTGGTCGGAGGTGCGCTGCTCGCCGGTCTCGGCGAGACTCGCCCGCTCGTCGTCGGTCATGAAGCCGGTGCCTGATCGTGGCGACAGGTGCGCATCGAACAGCCGCGTGAGCTTGGCGGCGACCTCGGGCATGAGGTCGCCCGAGACCGGGATGAGCCCGGCGCGAGCGCGCCCGAGTCTGAACCCGCGGTGCCGCATCGCCCGCTCGTCGTCGGGCTCGCGCCCGTCTTGGTCGAGGAATGTCGACCACGCCTGCGCCTGCACGCGCAGCTCGTCGGCGGTGGCGCACACGGGCGCACCGTCGCCGCGCCCGGTGGCCTCGGCGACGAGCGCCTGCTCGGCGGTGGCGAGCGCGACCGGGTCGGCCACCGGCCGCGTGCGGTCGAGCTCGCGGATGATCGTGGATGCGGCGTCGGCGCCGAGGTCGCCTGCGGCGAGCGCCGACGCCACGAGCGGAAACTGCGCTGCGATCGGCTCGCCGGTGAATCCCGCACGAGCTCGCGTTGCCGTGCCGAGCGCGATGCGCCGGCGCGCCTCGAACGCCGACGCCTGGGTCACCCGTTCGATGAGTTCTGCCGCCGAGCGGCAGCCCTTGCGCGACGACAGCCGCTCGGCGCCGAGCTCGAGGCGCGAGCGCTCGGCGACCTCGCCCGCGAACGCCGCACGGTGCGCGTCGACGAGTCGACCGAGGCACTCGAGCGCGCCCATGTTCGTGAGCAGCTCATCGTCGGACCAGCCGGCCGCGTCGTCGAACCCGAGCACGTCGGCGAGCGTCGAGCGGAGCTGCTCGAGTGCGTCGCGGGTGCCGGTCATGGATCAATTGTCGCGCGACCCACTGACATTGGAACGCACCGAAAAGCGCAGATCAACCTGTGAATAGTTCACAGTTTCGGTGCCCTGTGGAGGACGAGTGCAGATCGGCCGCTCCGCACGCACCGGCGGAACCGCACGCACCAGCCGACCCGCAAACACCCGCCGATCCGCACACACCGGCCGACCCGCGAACACCCGCTCGCGCGCCCGACCCCTCCGCTACGCCGCCGCGGCCTCTCGCTCGGCCTTCGCGAGGTTCGCGACGAGTTCGTCGCGGGTCTGCGGCACGACATACGCCGGCTGGTCGCGCTCGACTCGCCAGCTCTCGGCGAGCGGGCCGACATTGACGGTGTCGAAGCCGATGCGGTCGTAGAAGTCGGTGACGAACTGGGCGGCATCGTCGTAGTCGCTCGCGGTCGCCAGCGCACGCCGCCCGGGCGACCCCGCGGGCGCGCCATCGGTTGTGATCTCGCCCGACCTGATGTGGTTGAAGCCCTTGGCCACGCGACTCGTGGGCAGGTGCTTCTGCAGCATTCCCGAGACCGTGTCGCGGCCCTCGTCGAGCGCGGGCACGTGACCGTCACGCTCCCAGTAGTAGTTGTTCGTGTCGATCACGATCTTGTCGGCGAGCGGCTCGACCGGCATCGATGCGTAGGCCTTGAAGGGCACGGTCACGATAGCGACATCGGCCGCGGTCGCGGCATCCGTCGCCGTTGCGGCACGCGCGTTCTCGCCGAGGTCGGCGACCAGGGCGGCGAGCGTCTCGGGACCGCGCGAGTTGGCGATGACCACGTCGTATCCCGCCGCGATGGCCGCGCGCGCGACCTGGCTGCCGATGTGTCCTGCTCCGATGATTCCGATTGTCGTCATGCTGAGGCGAACCACGGGTGGGTGCGCAATGTTCCCGAGGTGCGCAATGTTGCCGAGGTGCGCAGTGTCCCGATCTGCGCACGGTTCCCGATCTGCGGATGTCCCTGCCGAGCCGACGCACCGAACCCGGCCCCGACAGCAACCGGCACACATGTCGCGGCCAGGTCGCGCGCGTACCGTTCGGCCTGTGATACGGCGCCGTCGGCCGATGACGCCCGCTCGCCGAAAGGTCGCATCATGACCGCCCACCCCACCGCCGATCCGCCGTGGACCGTCGAGCGAATGCCCGACCTCACCGGCACGACGATCATCGTCACGGGAGCGAACAGCGGCATCGGGCTCGAGGCCGCGCGGTCGTTCGCCCTGCACGGTGCCCACGTCGTGCTCGCCGTGCGAGATGAGCACAGGGGTTCGGATGCCGCGGCCACGGTCGAGGGCTCCACCGAGGTGCGACACCTCGATCTCGCCGACCTCGCCTCGGTGCGCGCGTTCGCGGAGAACTGGCATGGCGACATCCGTGTGCTCGTCAACAATGCCGGCGTGCTCGTGCCGCCGTTCGGGCGCACGCGCGACGGATTCGAGTTGCAGTTCGGCACCAACCACCTCGGACATTTCGCACTGACCAACCTGCTTCTGCCCTACCTCACTGGCCGTGTCGTCACTGTCGCGAGCAGCGCCCATCGCACCGGCCACATCGACTTCGACGACCTCGATTGGTCGACACGCGCGTATCGGGCCGGCTCCGACGCCTATGCGCAGTCGAAGCTCGCCAACCTGCTCTTCACGCTCGAGCTGCAGCACCGGCTCGAGGAGGCCGATTCACGCGTGATCGCGACGGCAGCGCACCCGGGCATGGCGGCCACGAATCTCGGGTCGGGCACCGGCAACGCGATGCTCAAGCTGGTCGGCAAGATCGCCGTGCGGTGGGTCGCCCAGCCTGCGGTCGCCGGGGCTGCGCCGACGTTGTACGCGGCGACCGCGCCGATGCCCGGAGCCGGATACGCGGGCCCGAGCCGTCGCGGCGGCATGGCCGGTCCGCCCGTGCTCGTCGATCGTGCCGCCGCGGCCGAGGATCGGGCCACGGCCGCGCGCCTCTGGAGCGTCTCGGAGGAGCTGACGGGCGTCGCGTTCCCCTGGTAGCCGGTGCGCTCAGACGGTCGGTGTACGGCGGTAGCCGTCGCGGCCGAACTGCACCAGCGCCGACGTGACCGCCGTCGCTGCAAGCAGTCCGAGCAGGAGCATGGTCGCGAGCATTGCGCACCTCCTTTCGAGGCCGGGTGTGCGGCGGTGAACTCCCGCCGCACACCACACTCCTCGCAATAGCGCCCGCGCGAATCCGTGGAGCACACGGATTTTCGGGGGCCGCGGTACTGCGATCAGCGTTTCACCCAGTTTGTTCGAGCTCGTCGGGCGCAGTGCCGAGCCGACAGCGGATGCCGCTACCCCGGCCGAAACGGGTGCCATTCAGACCATCCGCGTGAACTACGCGACAGCAAGCACCACTTCTGCGGCCCGGATCAGCTCGTCGTGGGCGTACGCCCACGGCACGCGCTCCTGTTCGAGGCGGACGCCTCCGCCGGCACGAAGCCGGTCGAACACGTGCCGCTCGGTATCGGTCAGCAGATCGACTGAGCCCGTAGCCGGCCGCGTCTCGACGACCGCGAGATCACCGAATCGGTCGAGCGTCGCCTCGTCCATGAGCACGCTCGTGACGTTGGGCACCACGGTACGGATGGTGTGCAGCACCCGGAACCCGTCGGAATCGAGGTCGCCCCAGTAGATGACATTCGCCTCGCGGACCCACGGCACTTCGCCGAGTCTCGTCACGGCGTACCCCGATCCGTGGACGACCACCGCACTCGGCATGGGCGGCATGGCGAGCACGGTTTCGAGGTTCTCGAAGACGAATACGACCTGCGGAGCGATCGGCAACCTCGCAAGCTCGGCAACCGGCGCGGCGAGATCTTCGATGCCACCGGGCCGAACCGCCTCATCGAGGAACCGAACCCGTACCGTCGACTGAGATTCGGCGAGCCCGAGCGACGTGCCCCCGGTGACGGCGCCGTAGAACGACTCAACGGTGCGCCGGTGCCGCTCGAGCCACTTCGTATCGATACCGCGGATCGGCAATTGTCGCACCCGCCACCCCGACGAAGGATGCGCAACGAGCCACTCGACCACGTCGAGCAACGTCGCGAACTCGTGGTCGCGGTAGTCGATGAGTGCGCGCCACTCCGAACGCACCGCGGCCCCAAGTGCCGCGGAGCGACCGAGACCGTCGCCCACGCCAACACCGTCGCCCATGCCAACGCCCATGCCGGCGCGGGCGCCAACGCCCATGCCAGCGCCGCCGCCCACGCCCACGCCCACGCCGACGAATCGTGCATGCACGGCGGCGGCGCGGTCCGCGAGCCTGCGCCAGTCACGACGCTGGGTTACACCGCCGAATGCGGCGATCGCGTCGGGCCCCTGCACGACAAGCCGCTCGGGGACGACTTGCGCACCGACGCTCGGCCAGCGGCGTTCGGCCCAGGTCACGCGCAGTCCAGCCGGCTCGTCCGAACCGCCGCGCGCCTCAGCGGCACGCCATTCGCCCACCCACGCGACGGCCGCCGAGAGCCGTGCGAGTGCCTCGCGCTCGGTCGGCGGGCGCAGCACAAGTTCGAACGAGGCATCGGGTGTCTCGCCGCGCGCGAGTGCGGCGGCCCAGTCGCGCTGAGCGCGCTCGACGATGCGGGCCGCCCGAGACCGTGCTTCGGCGACCGACACCATCGACGCCGCCATCACGCCTCCACATCGAAGGCGAGGTTCGCGACCTGCGACAGCTTGCGGGTGGGATTGTCGATGGTCGTCACGGCGCCGACGTAGGGCTCGATCGTCTGCAGCAGCTTCTGCGGGGTGGCGAGCAGCATCTGGAAGCCGAACTCGACGAACACATCCATGGCCATGCGGGTGTATCTGCTGTCGGCTTTGTCGAACGCCTCGTCGAGAATGATCGTCGCGTACGACGGGAGCGCGTCTTCATCGGCGGTGAGCTGGTACCGCAGTGCCGCGGCGAGGCAGAACACGACGAGCTTCTGGCGCTGTCCGCCCGAGAGCCCCGCGCTCGACTCGTGCATGTTGACCACTCGGCCCGCCCGGTCGAGCTCTTTCGCGAGGAAGGTCACGTGCTCACGGGTGTCGAGACACCGGCGGCGCCAGGCGATGTCGGCGTTGTCGCTCGAGCCGAGCTTCGCCATGACCTTCTTCAGTACACCGAATCGACGTTCGGCCGAGTCGAGGTCTTCGTCGTCCCAGCTGCCCTGCGTGATCGTCTGCAGATCGGCGAGCAACTCGGTCACCTCGCTCGAACGCTGCACCCTGACCTCGATGCGCAGGAATCGGTCGTGGTCGAACGGCGAGGTACCGAGCGAGGCGTTGACCGGCGCGATTCGGTCGGTCACCTCTTTCGGCGCGTTGCGCAGGTCGGAGGCGAGCAATCCCATGTGGTCGCGCGAACGCTCACGGAGGAGCTTCATGAAGTTGCCCTCGTGTTCAGGCAGGCCGCGCGAGACGATGCCGCCGAGCAGTTCGCGGTATCCGCCGCGGTCGCCGATCTGCGCCGTGAGCTCGGCGGCGGCCACCTTCCAGTTCGATTTGAAGACGCTCGCGCCCTCGACGAATCGACCTTCGGCGGCGGCCTGGCGACGCCGCGCCGCATCGAGCTCGCGATGCAGGGTGTCACTCACGTGGCGGCCCGTCTTCTCTACCGAGTCGCGCGTGAGACTGCGCTGCTTCTCGCGGTACCGGCGCTCGAGCTCGGCGGCGTCGACCTCGTCGATGGAGGTGCCCGCAACCCGATCGGCCAGTTCGGCGATCTGCCGGTCGACGGCGGCCGCCCGCTCGGTCGCGATGCGCAGTTCGCCGCGTGCGTCGCCGAGCCCGGACTGCGCCTCACGCACCGCCTCGATCGCGGCCTCGCGTGCGGTGACCGCGTCGCGCAGTTCGTCGTTGCCGTCGGTCAGCTCGTCGAGCCGACGCCGGCGATCGGCCACGCGCGATTCGGCGGCGCCGCGGTCGATCTCAGTCCAGTCGAGCTGCGTGATCGTCTCGAAGACAGTGCGACGACGAGTGAGCTCCGAAGCGTGGCGGGCGGCGGCTTGCAGCTTCGCGTCGGTTGTCTCGAGCTCGCGAACGACCGCCCGCCGGCGCTCGATGAGCAGTTCGATCTTGGCGTCGTTGTCGGCGCCGAGGATCCACCGTCGCCGGTCGTCGATGCGGTAGCGGTCATTCTTCTCGTACCGTCGAGCGGACTTCTTGATCTGCCCGCTGAGCGTGACACCGCGATCGACCCCGTCGAGTTCGTCGGCGCTCTCTACGCAGGCGAGGTCGAACTCACTCGAGAGCCGCGCCTGCAGCCATTCGGCGAACGGGCCGTCGACGACGCGGATTCGGTGCAGCAGCGAACGCGCGTCGGTCGCCTTGCGCACGGGCGGCGCGAGCGCAGGAACCGCCTCGAACACGAGCCGGGCACCGAGGTGGCGGCGGTCGACACGACGGCGCACCTCGGTGAGCAGGTCGTCGCGAACGAGCATGGCGATGGCGATGGGGTAGAGCACACGCTCGATCGCGCCCGTCCACTCGGCGTACTCGGGCAGCACCTCGATGAGCTCACCCACGAAGGGCAGCGCCGGCTCGGCGATGCCGAGTTCGTCGGCGAGCTGCTGCCGAGCCAGAAGCAGCTCGGACGGCAGGTTGCTCTTGCGGCGCCTGAGCGCGTCGAGTTCGGCGTCGATCTTGCCGAGCTCGTGTTTCGCGCCGAAATAGGCCCGGTGGTCGTCGTTGTCGTGCTGCGCCTGTGGCGCATCGGCAGCGAGTTCCCGTACGGCGGTTTCGCGCAGCTCGGCGAACTCGGCGGCGTCGGAGGGGGCGTGGTCGATGTCGACCGAGCGCAGCGTCTCGCTGAGTCGCTGCCACCGCTTGGTCGTCTCGTCGGCGTTCTGCCGCGCGAGCTTGAGCAGCTCGTGCTCGCGCTCGGCATCGCCGCCGCCGAGCTCGAAGGCAAGGCGGTCGGCGTCGGAGCGACGCTCCTCGGCCGATTCGACGGCGGCTTCGGCGCGCTGCATGCGATCGCGCAGGCGTGCCTCGTCGGCGCGCAGCAGCGCCCGTTCTTCGTCGGCGAGCCGGAGTGTCAACCGGTCGTGGAACGGATCGAGCAGGGCACTCAAGCGCTCGGTCTCGGCCGCGGCAGCGGTCGCCGTCTCGTACTCGGCGATCGCCGCTTCGAGGGCGCGAAGCTCGTCGGCCTGCTTGCGCAACTCGACGATGTGGGCGTGCGCACGGTCGAGCTCCCCGAACTGTTCGACCGCGCTCTTGGCTCGCGTGAACGTCTTCGGCTCGTCGAGCATGAACGTGCGGAACAGTTGGTCGAGACTGCCGAGGTTCTTCGCCGACTGCGTCTTGTGCAGCAGCTGCAGGGCATTCTGGTGCTCGATGCCGAAGATGCGCCGGAACTTCGCATAGAACGCGCCGTGCGACCAATTGGTGGTGACGGATGCCTCGGGGCGGGCCGCCTTCAACCGCCTGGCCTCGATGCCCCCGGCGACGTACTCGCGCAGCTGGGCGAGCCCGAGATCGCCGCGGTCGATGAGGCAGAGGTCGCGCAGGTCGGATTTGTCGGCCGAGGCCCCGCGCAAGTGGAACAGCCGCACGAGCGTGACCGGCGCTTCGCGGAGGTTCTCGTAACGCAGGAGCACTCCGCTCCAGGTGGCGCCCCGCCGCAGGTACGCCGAGACGGCCCGGTCGTAGGTCTCGTCGGCTTCGTTGCTCCAGGCGCCGCGCACGTAGCTCACGAGACTGCGGTCGTCGCTGCGGCTTGCGGCGTCTTGGGCCGCGGCGTTGAAGCGCAACCACTTGTCGGGGGTGAGCACGCACGCGATGGCGTCGAGCAGCGACGACTTGCCCGAGCCGGAGGCGCCCGTGAACAGGTGCCCCTTGCGCGCGACGTCGATGCGATGGTGACCGTCGAAGGTGCCCCAGTTGACGAGTTCGATGCGAGCGAGCCGCCACTGGCCTTCGGCGGTCTCGGGGGGCGTCGCCGCGCGGTCGATCGGGAACTCGAGGAGCGTCACGCGCTCGCCTCCTCATCGTCGTACGGTCGTTCGTGGTCGGCCGGTTCGTCAACACCGCCGCCCGGGGCATCCGTGACGTCGCCCGGGGCATTGGCACCGTCATCGGACGCACCGCCCGCGATGCGGCGGTATTCGCGTTCGATCTGCCGCACATGGTCGGCGTCGACGATGAGCCGCAGCACCGGTGAGATCTCGGCGCGTTCGCCGTCGTCGGCGGCGCCGGCCTGGTGGATGACGCGGAGCTTGTTCTTCATGTTCATCCACGACGAGTTCATGCGCGATGTGAAGAGCTTCTCGTCGTGGTCGGCGGGGCGGAACGCTGCGAGCTGCTCGAACACCTCGTCGCGCCCGACGATGACGCGCCCCTCGCCCTCGCGCGACAGCAGGATTTGGCGCAGCACGAGCAGCATCGCCGTGTCGAGGAAGCTGAGCGACTCGGTGCGCACCGTGCGCGGCACCGCGAGTTCGCCCGCGTCGACGTTGCGAACGAACGCGACCTCGCCGACCCGGTCGAGCACGAGCTCGAGGAAGAGCTCGTTGAGCCGGGTTCGGATTGCGCGCTCGTCGGCGAGGAGCGCCGACCACAGGCCCGGGCTCGCCCGGCCCGAGAGGTACGGGCCCCTGATGAGGTCGAGCAGAGCACGCCGCGACTCCAGCCCGAGCGTGCCACTGTCTCCCTTCCAGAGGCCGGCATGCATGGATGCCTCATCGCCACCGCCGACCGTCGACGCGCCCGCCGCCTCGCCGTCGCCCGGCACGCCTGCGTCAGTGGACTCGTTCACAACACCCTCCCGGTGAATCGATGCACGGGCACGGTCGCGCTGCGCGCGACACCGTCGACCCCGTGCCAGCGCACCCGCTCGACCGCGTCGGCGACGACACCCTGCACCGCGGCGAGCGCGATGAGCCCGACGACGCTTGCGACGCCCTGCGTGGCGGGGTGCACCGCGAGCACCTTGGCAACGGTGCACTCGCCGGCGCGATCGAGCACGTCGTTGACGTGGGCGCGAAGCTCGTCGAAGTCGATCTCGGTCTCGCGGGCGAGGCGCCGCAGTGCCTCGAGATTCGCGACGGCCGCCTCGTGCTCGACGACGGGTGCGGTGGCATCGAGCTCGGCGGGGTCGTGCAGACGCACCTGCCCAACCGAGACCATGGGCACGCTCGAGAGTGCGAGCGAGAGCTGGGTCTGCCGATACGGTTTCACTTCGGCGGACGCCGGAATACCGGCGGCGAGGGCCTCGCGAATGGCCGACTTCAGCACGCGATCGCGTTCGAAGTCGTGCGACTGCACGTAGCGGCGGAGCCCCCGCGCGAACGAGGTGATCACCTCGTGGATCTCTGCGCTGCGGTCTTTGAGCGTGGTCACGTAGCGGCGCAGGAATCGGCGTTGCGAGGCGCTGAGGGTGTCGGCGAACTCGCGCTCGAGCACCTGCGACACGTGATCGTCGAAATCGGCGCCGACCTCTGCGTCGAGCACCAGCGCTGAGAAGCCCGCGAAACTTCGCCCCTCGTCGGACTCGCCGATGAGGTCGACCCCGCGGAAGATCTCATCGAGCACCGAGCGGTGCGACGCGTCGGACTCGAGAATGCCGGTGCGCAGCGACCGATTGAGCGCCTCGAATTCGGCGCGCACCCTCGCGAAGTCGGCGGGGATCTCTTCGGCCTGGGCGAGGATGTCACGCGCCCGCTCGAGCGCGCGGGCAGGCTCGAGCGGGTCGACCTCGCCGGCTGCGACCCGCTCGATCTGCTGCTCGATGCGGTCACGCTCGGCATGCAGCTGTGCGAGGCGGCGCGTGGTGTCGGGATCGGTGTCGACGGCGAGCCGAGCGAGCTGGGCGGCGATGCTCGACAGGCGCGACTCGGTCGCGGTCTGCCGGGGCTCGACGAGCTGGTCGAGATAGCGGATGCCGCGCAGCGCCCCCTGCGAGAGTTCGTAGGTCTCGCCTCGGGCGCCCTCGGCCGCGCGCCGCACGAGAAAGCCAGCTTCACGCCACTCGGCGCAATAGCCCTGGGCGTTGCGCGCCAGTTCGAAGCCTGCTTCGCGCAAGCGATCGAGGTCGTGGTCGAGCACCTCGAAGAGCTCATCGGCCGGCATTCGGATCTGCTCGCCGGCGAGGTGCGCCGAGAGCAGCGCCGCGATGACCGGCGCGTTGTCGGCCCGCAGAAGCCGCCAGCTCGAGTCGTCGTCGAGCAGGCGCGAGAGGGCGAGGCTCGTCGTGGTGACCGACATCGCTACCCTCCCCTCGGCCGTGCAACATCTCGGTGATGGCGCTCGGGCTGATGCAGACCATGGTAAGTGGGGGCGGCGACATGCTCGAACGCGCGAACTCACGAGCGCATTGCGCAACCTGGCCGAGCGACTGAGTCACACGACGGAGAACGACATCGCCAGCGCCACCGGGAGCCCGCGCACCCGCACCGGTAGCGAAGGGAGCAGCTCAGGCGGCGCTTACCGGATCAGCTTCGCTCGCGGATGCTTCTGCCAAGCGGCATCGGCCGTCAACGCGACGGTCTCCAGGCGCTCGGCGAGCGCCAGACAGAGGCGATCGGCGAGCGAGAACTCGGAAGCCTCGGCCCAGAGTTCGGCCGCACGTTCGGCATCATCGAGCCCGACCGGCTCGACCGTGAGCGGGTAGCTGAGCAGCAGCCCTCGCGCCAGCTACCAATCAGCGCCGGCGCGGCGTACCTTCTGCGCCACCTCCGACCAATTGGCGGCGCTGCACGTGCCGCCTTCGTGCAGGCGCTCGCGCACGAATGAAGCACCGGGCTCGCCGCGGAGATATGCCAGCAGCGCTGACGCGTCGAACACCGTCACGAGGCTTGATCGGCGAGCGCGGCGGCGCGGCGCTCGTCGAGGAGCTCCTTGACGACGTCGACTCCTTCGAGTTGCGCGCGGATGATGTGTTCGGCCTCGTCGCGCGATGTGAGCACGACACCCGTCGGCGCTTCGATCGCGATGAGCGTCGTGCCCTCGGCCCAGTTGCGGCGGGCGCGAATCGCCGTCGGCAGTACAACCCGACCCTTGTTTCCCACCGTCACCGAGAAGGTGCCACGCATGTACAGAGGGTACCACCGCGGTTCGAGAAAGGTGAACGACATGGATGCATCGTGCCGCGAGATGTCTCGCACGCGTGGCCGACCGGCCGAAAATGTGCAGCGTTCGCGGTTCGGCTCTGCTGTGGAGGAGCGTCGCAGGACAAGGCATGCCAGACATCTCTCTCGACGTCGTGAGAATCGCGCGCGTTCAGGGCGGTCGGATGTCACAAGTCGGCCGTCATCGCCGTCGTATGCAGTGAAGACGATTGGAGCAGCACATGCGCAGAATCGTGCAACCCCCGCGACCGTCGATCACCGACCGGCTCGCCGGCCGGGCAGCGAACACCACGGTCTTCGGCCGACGCGTCGCCGACCTCATCGCCGAGCTTCGCCGGCGCCGGGTGCCGAGCCATTGGACGAACCTGTTCAGCGTGGTGACGCTCGCCTGCATCATCGTGCTCAGCGTCTCCGGCGTGCTGCTGATGTTCTGGTACACGCCGTCGAGCGACCTGACGACCTACACCGGCGGGTATGTTCCGCTGCACGGCGCCGAGGTCTCGAAGGCGTTCGCGTCGACCATGCACATCACGTTCGAGGTGCCGGGCGGCCTGCTCGTCAGGCAGATGCACCACTGGGCCGGGCTGCTGCTGCCGGCGTCGATCATCATGCAGCTCCTGACGACGTTCTTCACCGGCGCGTTCCGGCGGCCACGCCGAGCCATGTGGGTGCTGCTGTTCCTGATCTTCGTCGTCGCCCTCGCGGGCGGCTGGAGCGGCTACGCCCTGCCCGACGACATGCTCTCGGGCACCGGGCTGCGCATCACCGAGGGCATCGCGCTCGGCATCCCGATCGTCGGCACCTGGGTCAGCTTCCTGCTGTTCGGCGGCGAGTTCCCCGGGCAGGTCATCGAGAACCTGTACCCGCTGCACGTCGCGGTCGTGCCGGCGCTGCTCATCGTGCTCGTCGTCGTACGCGCGCTCGCGGCGTGGCGTCACGGCCCGCCGCAGTTCCCTGGCCTCGCACGCACCGAGCGCAACATCGTCGGCGTGCCGGTGCTGCCGACCGCGGCGGCGCGCGCGGGCGGGCTGATGCTGATCGTGATCGGGATGCTGCTGCTCGTCTCTGCGCTGGTCACCGTGAACCCCATCTGGCTCTACGGCCCCGCCTCACCCGGCGACGCGGGCGCCGGCAGCCAACCCGACTGGTACACGGGCTTCCTCGACGGGGCGCTGCGCCTCGTGCCGGCCGGCTGGGAGTTCGTGTGGCTCGACCGCACCTGGACGCTCGCCATCCTCGTGCCCCTCGCCGTCGTCGGCGTCTACCTGTTGCTCGTGCTCGTCTACCCGTTCGTCGAGGAGTGGATCAGCGGCGACCACCGCGACCACCACCTGCTCGACCGCCCGCGCAACGCCACGACCCGCACCGGCATCGGCGTCGCCGCCATCGTCTTCTACGGCACCCTCTGGATCGCCGCGAGCGCCGACCTCATCTCGACGCACTTCTCGGTGACCTTCGAGGGCGTGATCACCCTGCTGCAGGTGGTGTTGCTGCTCGGCCCGGCCACCGCGTTCTTCATCACGAAACGCGTGTGCCTTGCCCTGCAGCGCAAAGACCACGAAATGCTCGTGCACGGCTTCGAGACCGGTCGAATCGTGCGCCTACCCGGAGGCGAGTGCATCGAGGTGCACCAGCCGGTCAGCGAGGTCGAGCGGTGGCGCATCACCCGCGGCTGATTCCGAGCGGATGACCCGGCCGCAGCATCCGGCGATCGGGGCCGGCTATGTCGGCGCGCCCGGCGGCAGCATCACGCGATGCCGGCCCTCAAGCGCTCGGCGACCACGGCCGCCTCGGTGCGCGAGGCCACGCCGAGCTTGCGCAGGATCGCCGAGACGTGCACGCTCGCCGTCTTCGTCGAGATGAAGAGGCGCTCGCCGATCTGCCCGTTCGAGAGCCCCTCGGCGATGAGGTCGAGCACCTGCGCCTCGCGCTCGGTGAGGCCGACACTTGTGGCCCGCCCCGGGGCATCCGCCCGCTCACCTGCCCGCTCACCCGCCGGCGCCAGGCCCGCCTGCTCGGCGAACTCGCGCGCGAGCCGGGCGAACAGCATGACTCCCGATGCCTCGCCCGCACGTACCGCTCGCCCGGCGGTTTCGGCGGCCGCGGCGCGGTCGCCGGCCGCGAGCTCGGCCTGTGCCTGGCGCAGCAACGCATAGGGCAGTACATAGACCGGGATCGTCGGGTGGTCGACCGCCGTGACCGCCGCCTCCCACGAAGAGGCATCGTCGCCGACGCCGCTTGGGCCCGACACCTCGGCGTCGAACACGGCGCGCCAGCGCGGCACGGTGTCCCAGTGGGGCAGTTCGTCGAACGCGGCACGAACGCTCGAGACGATCGCCGCGGCATCCACTGCCGATGGCTCGCCGTCGCGCGAGCGACGGGCGGCCAGCACCGCGCCCGTGAGGGTGAGTATCGGCATGCCCGGCCCCGGGAGGCTCACGAGCTCCGACGGCGGAACGGCGGTCACCGCCGCCCACGCCGTGTCGAGATCGCCGCGAATGAGCGGCAGCCACCCACGGAAGAGCGCCTGGTAGACGCGATCCTGCGCGTCGGTCTCGGCGAATCGATCGAGCAGTTCCCGGTTACGGGCGATCTCGGCCTCTGCGCCGGCGGCATCGTCTCGCCACACGAGGGCCTGGATGCGCATCTCCACGCTGAAGGCCTCGACCAGGGGTGACAGGCCGAGCGCACGCCCGTGCCGCAGGATCTCATCGGCCCGCTCGAAGTCGCCGCGCTCATACAGCGCCTGGGCGGCGTTGATCGCGACCACCGTGCCCCACATGCGTTCGCGACCCGAGGTGCGACTCGCCTCGACGGCATCATCCACGATGCGCACGACGTCGTCGTAGCGCCCGAGTTGCAGGTAGGTGTCGCTGACGGCCGATGCCCAGCGATAGCGGTCGGTCGAATCGCCCCAGTCGGTCTGCCGCCCCGTCTCGAACAGGCGAAACCCCTCGTCGACCTCGCCCGAGAGCACCAGCATCCGACCGAGCAGGGCTCCGGCCGACGCCCGGGTCGTTCCACCGGTGATCTGCTCGGCCAACTTCACCGCGCGCCGTGTATACGAGAACGCTTGCACCAGGTCAGCTTCATACCCGAACCCCGCTCCGACCCAGATGGCGATGCGGGCGCGCTGCTCGATCTCTTCGGGGTGCCACTCGTCGAGCAGTGCGAGCGCCTCGAGCAGCACCTCACGGCTGCCGAGCATTCCTAGCTCGGTCATGATGCGACCCTTGAGGGTCAACGCGCGGGCATAGAGCACGACCTCCGTGCGATCGCACGCCGCGAGCGCGTCATTGCATCGTTGCAGCGCGCGTTCGACCTCTGCGCTGTTCCAGTGGGCGTCGGCGACCTCGAGCAGCAGCGTTGCCCGGTCACGCCCGGCGCGTGCGGCGGCATCCGGAACTTGGTCCCAGAGTGTCAGGCACTGCTCGCCGAACTCCGCGATGGCCACCGTCGCGAGGTTCTGGCGGGCCTCTTCCATCGCGGCCGCCGAGGCGCTGAGCGCGCGCGGCGCGTCACGAGCCGCGATCCAATGCGACGCGACATCCGCCGCCGACGCCGTTGGGCTCGCTTCGAGCACCTCCGCGTAGCGAGTGTGCACGCGAACCGACTCGCGCGGAAGCAGGTCGCCTCGCAGTGCCTCGCGCACGAGCGCGTGCCGGAATGCGTAGCCTTCGGATGTCGCGGTCACCATGAATGCCGCGAGCGCGGCGCGCAGATCGTCATCGAGTTGCGCGGCCGGCACGTCGTGCACGTCGGCGAGCACGTCGTCGGACACCACCGCGCCGCCCGCCGCGAGCACGCGCAGCAGCTCTCGGGTGCTGGGCTCGAGGGTGTCGTAACGCGTGAGCAGCACGCCGCGAAGCGACGTCGGCAGCTCGTCTTCGCCGAGCAGGATGAGCTCTTCGACGAGGAAGGGAACCCCGCCGCTGCGTTCGAACACACGGTCGACCGTGTGCGCCAGCGGGTCGGTGCCGAGGATCGCGATCATCTGCTCGGCGACCTGGTCGCGGTCGAGCCGGCGGATCTCGATGCTCGTCACCGCGCGCGACCGCTCGATCTCGGCCAGCACCGGGCGAAGCGGGTGACGCTCGTCGACGTCGTCGGTGCGCACGGTGAGCACCACGAGCACCCGGCCGGTGCGCAGCACTCGCGGCAGGGCCTTGAGCAGCGCGAGCGTCGCGGCATCGGCCCAGTGCACGTCTTCGAGCACGATCGCGAGCGGATGTTCGACCGCGATGGCGGCGATGGTCGTGCCGATCGCGTCGATGAGCTCGTCGGTGCCGCTCTCGGCGATCGGGCGCGCCTCGACGCCGAGTTCGGGCAGGATCGCGGCGAGCGCCGAGACGCCGTACCCCGCGGCATCCGCCACTTTCTCAGGGCCGAGTGCCGCGACCAATCCGCGCAGCACCCTGCGCACCGAGGCGAACGGTGCCCCGACCGAGCCGATGTCGACGCACTGCCCGGTGAGCACGAGCACGTCGTCGGGCACCGCGGCGAGGAACTCGTCGAGCAGGCGGCTCTTGCCGATGCCGGCTTCGCCCGAGATCACGATGCCGTGCGGCGATCCGCCGAGGCTGCCGTCGAGCGCGGCCCGCATGTCGTCGAGGTCGGCAGCCCGGCCGATCATGGTGGGGCTCGAGACGGGCGACCTCATCGCTCCATGCTGCCACGGGGATGCCGCGGCCGATGCGGCCCGTTCGGGTGTCACCGGGAGGCGTGCGCGGCGCGGGAGGCGTGCGTGGTGTGCGCGGTGTGCAGGTGCAGCCGGTCGGCGAGGCGGTGCAGCAGGGTGGGGCGCACGTCACCCTGTTCGGCGCTGCGCTCGAGCGCGATGCGGCGCTGCTCGTTGATGCGCGCCGCGAGCTCGGCGTCGTTGGTCTGCAGCGTGTGGGCGGTGTAGCCGGTTGCGAGGTCCATGGTTCCGATCCCTTCGGATGCTTCGGCGCCGGTGTTCCGACCGCCTGAGATCAGACTCCTCGCTGAGGTAGCGGGCCCATATCGGGTAGGTGCCGTATCTTCGCGGGGCTCGTGCCGACTGGGATCGACTGAGGTACCTCAGGTCGATGCGGTCGCTACTGCGATGCCCATACGCCGAGCTCGTTGCCGCTCGGGTCGAAAATACGCCCGTCGGCTCAGTGGCGAAGCTCGTTCAGCGTGGTGCGCAAGCGCGGGAACGCGACCGCGACGGTCAGCCACAAGGCCTCGTGGTCGATGCGGTCGTAGTGATGAACCACGAAGTCGCGATTGCGTGCGGCCTGCGACCAGATCTGATCATCGAAGCGCTCTGGCTGCGCGGCGGTGAGCCGCTTCGCCAATTCGCCCACCCGGCTCGAGAGCGCCTCGAATGCGAGCGGCAACGCGGGATCGCTGCGGTATTCGTCTTGTCCACGAGCGACCAACGATTCGGCACGGACCAGGGTCGCGTCGAGGTCATCGATCCACCGATCGATGCGATCGTGGCGGTCGTCACTCATATCGAACGGGCCTCAGCGAGGATGCCGGCATCGCGCGCCGGGTCGAGCGCACGGCGTGAGATCACATCTACCGGCCGGTCGAACAACGCCTCGAGGTCGATCTCGAACTGGGCGAGGTCGAAGAGTGTCGCATCTTCGGCAGGCTCGACGAGGAGGTCGATATCGCTCGCGCTCGACTCCTCCCGCCGAGCAACTGAGCCGAACACCTTCACCTCGGAGATGTGATTCGCCCGCGCAAGGCGCAGCACGAGTTTTCGTCGACGCACAAGATCATCGAAGACCTGGCCAGCGGGCGCATCGGCGTGCTCGGAGCGCTCGAACTGCGCGATTGGCATCAGTACCGCCTCGGGTCGACGATGCGAGCCGAGCACGACTGGCTTGGCGTGATCGGGGTCAGCCCGGAACGCACGCAGGATCTCGGAGAGGCGTGCGCGCGCGTCGGCGACGGTCGTCACGTGCTGCTCGGAGCGTTCCATAGGGGCAGTCTATCCGAAACTGTACATATTTATGGCTCTCCTGACGTACCTGTGGGTTAGTTCCGGCCGGGGAGGGCGGGGCGGTGGCCGCCGAGGCTGAGCATGGCCATGGCGATGAGGGCCTCGGCGGACTTGAAGCCGAATGCCATCCGAGTGATCAGTCGGATCTTGGTGTTGGTGGACTCGATCAGCCCGTTGGACAGGTTGTGTTCGATCGCGGCGAGGATCCGGTGGCGGTGTTTCACGACGCTCTTCTGCAGCTTGACGAACGCCGGGATCCGGCAACGGCGGGCCCAGCTGATCCACCGGTCCAGGGCTTCGCTTGCCTGGTGGTAGGGCAGGCGGAACACCACCCGGAGGCCTTCCTTGAGCAGGTAGGCGCGGTACAGCTTGGGGTCAGTGGTGGCGATCCAGGCGAGCTTGGTCTGCTGCTTCTCGGTGAGGTTCTCGGGGTTCTTCCACAGCGAGTAGCGGGCGCCGCCCAGCCCTTTGGCCAGTTCACTTCCAGGCCGGGGCGGCGCGTCGGCTGGGGGCCGGCCGCGGCCGCGTTTGGGCTCTCTCCTGGCCTGTTTGCGAGCATCGTTCCACGCTCCGCGGCGAACCTCGTCGAGCGCGTCGGTGGCCCATTTGACGATGTGGAACGGGTCGGCCACCCGCACCGCGGCCGGACACCGCGCAGCGACGATGGTGTCGATGAAGTCGGCGCCATCGGCGGACACGTGGGTAATCAGCGTGCAGCGCTGCTCGCCGAGGAGGTCGAAGAACTCGTTGACTGTGGCGCTGGTGCGTCCTGGCGCGGCCCACACCAGCCGACGGGCGTCGTGGTCGACGACGACCATGAGGTACTTGTGGCCCTTCTTGTAACTGATCTCATCGATCCCAATGCGCCGCAGCCCGGCAAACCGATCGTGGGCGACCTCGACGTCGGCCCAGACCCTGGCGATGATCGACCCGACGGTGCGCCACGCGATCCGCATCAACTCGGTCACCGTGGACTTCGATGCCTGGGTCGCCAACCATGCGACCTGGTCGTCGAAGGCGTAGGTGTGGCCCGCGTCGTGACGGGCCCACGGCACCGCCGCGACCACCACCCCGTGGACGCGACACCGCACCCGTGGCATATCGGCCTCGAGCAGCGCCTGGATGGTGCCCAGATCCAGGGCTCGCCAACGTCTGCGGCCCGGCCCGGCGTCGTACCCCGGACTGCGACGACGACATACCCCGCACCGGCCGCGCTGCCGCTTGACGGGCCGCACATGCGCGACCACCACCTCGGCTTCCTCGTCGAACTCGACCCGCTCGAGCACCGTCTTCTCGAGCCCGAGCAGACCCCGCCATAAGCTGACATCACGCACGCCGTTCTCCTGACCACTGGTTCCTGTTCCTTGACAGTTCAGAAACCTATGCAGGGAACGGCGTGCGGCCGTTACGGCGCGCTCAACGCACCCACAGATGTGTCAGGAGAGCCATATTTATGTACATTTTTACCGCCTCGTGAGCACTCACTCGCGGTGAGGTGAAGGCGGTCCTCAGATCCGCCCCCCTGCTGCCATGCCGTCTCCTTGGCACCGGGCACTTCGGCACTTCGGCACTTCGGCACTTCGGCACTTCGGCACTTCGGCACTTCGGCACTTCGGCACTTCGGCACTTCGGCTTTTCGGCACTTCGGCACTTCGGCACTTGGGCACCGAGCAGTGACCCGATGCAGCGGCGCACGCCGGTGGTTTCGATTCACGGCAGCCCGGCGCGGGTGAACTCCAGCTGAAGCCGTGGGCGGCGGCGGTGCCTCTCGCGGAGGTCGGCGATGAACGCATCGACGCCTTCCGCCGACGACGGGTCGGATGCGGCGAGCCGCCGCATCCGCTTCAGTCTGCGCGCGGCGAACCGATAGTGCTGCGCGTCGGCCCTGATGAGCTCGCCTTCGACGAGTTCGCGGAGCACCGGCAGCACCGTCGACGCATTCGCTGCGTCACGGAGCGTGGCGACCGCTTCCCGGTGCGCGTCGCCGGCAGCGCGGTAGCCGAGCACGTGCCCGCAGATCGCATCGCTCGCGGCGATCCCGGCGCTGACGGCGATCTCGGCCGCGTGCTCCCACTCGTGCGGGCTGTCGCCGCCGAGTTGCAGCTCGGCACTGACCAGCCGCGTCTGCGCATCGCGAAGACGAATGCGTACGGCCGCGGCATCCATCGGGTGTCGTCGCCCGGTGACAGGACTCACGAGACGGGCCGATGCTGCCCTCCGGACAGCGGTCGTCCGTGGACGAGAATGCCGTCGGCGATCACACTGCCGACCAGCGGGTCACGCTCGCCCTGGCGGCTCTGCAGCTCAGAGCGGGTGACAGCGAAGATCTGGGCCTGGTTTCCGGTGATACGTTCCGCGTGTTGCGCCAACTGGTAACTGAAGTCAGCCTGAGCATCGGGATCGACGCCGTCGGGGTATACGACGAACAGGTCGAGATCGGATTCGAGCGTCGACTCCCGCCGGGCAACGGAGCCGTAGACGACGACGGTCAGGTCGAGCTCGGGAGGCAACTCGTCACTGCAGAACCGGTCAAGCGCATCGAATACGCGCGCGCGGGCTTCGAGTGCCGATTCGATCACCTCCCAGAGCACGTGTTGCCGATTCGGGCGGTAGATGATCGCCGGAGGGCGAGCCTCAGCATCGACGAGACCGAGGCGCACGAAGTTGGTGAGTGCCCGGTGCACACTCGTCGTGGAACCGACGCCGGCGAGTCGATGAACCTGCCGGCCCGAGAAACCCGCATCGCTGCGGCACCCTCAGATCCACCCCTGCTGCCACGCCGTCTCGGCGGCCTCGTGCCGCGACGCGGCGTCGAGCTTGGTCATGGCCGACGACAGGTAGTTGCGCACGGTGCCCTGCGCGAGGTGCAGGCGATCGGCGATCTGCTGCACGCTCATCGTCGACCGGCTGTGGCGCAGGGCGTCGAGCTCGCGGTCGGTCAGCGGGCAGCGTTCGGCGGTGAGCGCGGTCGCGGCGATCTCGGGGTCGATGTAGCGGCGCCCGGCGGCGACGTCGCGGATGACGTGCGCGAGGTCTTCGGCCGCAGTCGACTTCGGCACGAACCCCGAGACCTTCGAGGCGAGCGCACGCCGCAGCACGCCGGGGCGTGCATGCCGGGTGACGATGACGACGCGCGTCGGCACCTCGGCGAGAATGCGCGCGGCCGCCTCGAGCCCGTCGGCCTCGGGCATCTCGAGGTCGAGCAGGCACACGTCGGGCGTCGTCGCGATCGCCTGTTCGACCGCGGTCGCGCCGTTGTCGGCGCTCGCCACGACCTCGATGTCGGGCTCGAGGTTCAGCAGGGCGACGAGCGCGCCGCGAATCAGGTGCTCATCGTCGGCGATCAAGAGACGGATGCCCCGTGGGCCGCCCGCCTCGTCCGTCTCGGCCGCGCCGCGCACGCTCGAGCCTTCGCCCCTCACACCGTCACCTGCGCTCGCACGGGCACCGTGGCACGAAGCTCGAAGCGGTCGCCCGGGACATCCGTCGATGTCTCGATCGTGCCGCCGACGGCGGCGAGCCGCTCGCGCAGCCCCGCGAGGCCCGAACCCTCAGCGCGGGGAGCGGTGCCGGGCTCAGGCGCATCCGTCACCGCGATGCCGTCGTTCACGATGGTGAGCTCGCAGCGCCCACCGGTGGTCGCCAGCACGATCGTCACGGTCGTCGCCGCGCTGTGCCGCAGGATGTTCGTTGTCGCCTCGCGCACGACCGAGGCGAGCGCGCTCTGCGCCGAGGCGTCGGTCGGCAGCGGGCCGAGCCGCAGGTCGCAGGCGGCACCGGAGGCGGCGAGCACCTCGCGGGCGTTCTCGAGCTCGTCGTCGAAGGCGACATGGCGGTATCCGGCGACGAGCGAGCGGGTCTCTTCGAGGGCCTGCTTCGCGATCATGCGGGTCTCGTGCACGAGCTCGCGCGCGGCCGCCGGGTCGCGTTCGAGCAGGCGCTCGGCGAGCTCGGACTTCAGCGAGATGACCTGCAGGTGGTGCCCCTGGATGTCGTGCAGGTCTGACGCGAACCGCAGCCGCTCCTGCGTCACGGCGAGCTCGGCGGCAGTGCGCCGGTTGCGGTCGAGCTGCACGACGACCTCCCACCACCACATGCTCGACAGCAGCATGAGCGGCAGCAGCGCCGAGAAGACGCCGATCATCCAGGTGCTCGACGAGTTCGCGTACGTGGGCGTCTCGCCCGTGATCGCCGCCGCGAGCACGGGGTGGGCGATGAACGCGACGAAGCCGGCGAGCAGCACGAGTCGCCGCGCCGGCTTCGGCAGCAGGGCGGCGATGAGGGATGCCGCGGCCCACAGCGGCACGGCAGCCGCGAGCGCATCGACCGGCGCGAACAGGCCGAGCACCCACACGAGTGCGGCGGGCGCGACGAGCGCGACCGTCCAGCCGACGTGCGGCAGGCCGCCGCCGCGACCGACGCGCAGGAACCAGCAGTAGCGCAGCTGCGTCGCCGTGGCGACGAGCGTCAGCGCGACGAGGGCGAAGACCCCGCCGGTCGAGTAGCGAAGCGTATCGAGACCCGTCGCCCCGCCGGTCGACGAGCGAAGCGTCTCCCCGTCGGTCGAGTAGCGAAGCGTATCGAGACCCGTCTCGAGCATCGTGAGCGCGACGATCACGTCGAGAAACCCGTAGAAGAACACGATCGACGCGAGCGTGTAGAGCCACGTGGTGTGCACGCTGCGGGCGGGTTCGGCAGGCATGTGGTCGAGCCTAGGCCAGTGACATTTGTCACGGCCTAGCGTGCGTGAACGCACGCGGAGAGGTGACGCGGTGGCACTGCCGCGGTGCGGGTGGATCTCGGAGGCTTGAGCCATCAGGTTGCGGGTGTTCCCGCGGCTCGGCCCGGTACTTCGGTACCGCCCTACGAAAGGACTTCGTCATGATCGACGCCCTGCAGGACTTCACCGCCTCGTTCCCCGACTTTCTGCAGTGGCTCGGGGTGATGATCGTGGCGGCGATCCCGTTCGTCGAGTCGTACTTCGGCTCGGTCATCGGCGTGCTCATCGGCCTGCCGACGCCGGTCGCGATCGGCGCCGCCGTGATCGGCAACATCATCTCGATGCTGATCTTCGTGCTGACCGCGCACGGCGCGCGCACGAAGGCGGTCGCGAGCCGGCGGCGCAAGCGGGCGCTGGTCGCGGCCGGGGCGTCGGGCGGAGCATCCGATGCCCTCGATGGCGCCCTGGACGCGTCGGACGCCGCCGAAGACTCGCCCCGCCGCGAGAAGCTGCGCCGCGCGTTCGACAAGTACGGCGTCGCGGGCGTCAGCATCATCGGCCAGACCATGCTGCCGAGCCAGATCACCTCGGCGGCCATGGTGTCGTTCGGGGCGAACCGCAACGCGGTGATCTTCTGGCAGATCATCTCGATCGTGCTCTGGGGCGTGGTATTCGGGGTGCTGGCGTCGCTCGGGGTTTCGCTGTCGCGGTGAGGGCCGAGCGCAGAAAAGTGACAGATCACGTACTTTTCTGCGCGACGCATATGTCGAACCCAGTTCTGATCGACCTCGTGCTCAGCCCGCTGCTGTCTGCCCGCGCGAGGCAACTGGGGCGCCCATGGTGAGGTCCACGACACCGTCGAATGCCGATCGAACGGTTACGCGTACCTCCTCAGCGATCTGTCGCATTGCTGCAGGCACCGGAGAGTCATCGAGGGTCGAGCCGCCCATGCGGCTGAAGAAGTCACCCACACTACTTTCCCTCGCGATAGCCCGGTAATCGTGTGGAAGATCGTCGACATGAGCGCCTCCGTCGTGGTGGGCGAGCCACAGAACAACGTTCGAGCGAGAAGCTTCGGTTCCATGCGAGTCGAAGATGCGCGGGATGCCCCACCAATACCCGAAGGCCACGCGATGCGGTCCGAGAGGAACCTGGGTGAACGCAGGTTCCCAGGTCGTGGCACCGTGCGGAATGACGGTGAGCAGCGAGCCGACTGGAGCCACGCCCCGTTCTCGCACCATTCGCACGGTGCGGGCCCCGCCGGGCACGGTGCCGTCGGCCCAGGGCAGGAGTGATGTCACCCCCATCCGCGAGAGGAGGCCACGCCCCATGACGGAGTCGCGTACAAGGACTCGAACGGCAGTAGCGAGACGCTTCGCCTCAGCGCGAACGCCCTCGTCGAATCGCGAGCACGATGCGTCGATGAACCCGATCTGGTCACGCAGGTGTTCGATGTCATCGGGCGCGAAGGTCAGCTCCGGAAGCTCGCGCGCGCATCGACGGAGACGGCGCTCGGTGTCTTTGCTGCTCGCACTCACATCCACTCCCGAATGCTATGGGACACCACGCAGATGCGAGAGCCCGCGAATTGGGTCGTGCGCCGGGTGGGACGCATCCGAGACATGCTGACTCGCGCTTGGGGCGTCGGGGCGTCGCAGATCAGTGTGCGGACGACCACCGCCAATCAGTTGCTGTCCATCGACTCTCGGTAGTAGTTGTTGCGAATCGGCCCGGCCTGGGCGAGCGGCACCGCGCAGGCCGGAGCGGCGGCATCCGAACGCCCTCCACCGCCGCGGCGCAGCCGACGGTCGCCGAACGCAGCGTGCCGCGCGTCGAGTGCGCCGACGCGGTGCTTCAGCGTGAGCAGCAGCGCGGCAACGCGGTCACGGTGGTGCCGCTCGAGGTCGTGCGCATCCTCGATGCATGCGGGCGCGCACGGCGAGCGCGCGGATCTTCGTGACGGTGTCGCGGCGCCAGTCTTGGTAGACCTCCTCGGGCCGGCACGCGAGCCGCTCGAAACGATCGTCGATGATCGCAAGGCGCAGCTCGAGCGCCTTCACATCGGCGAAGAACGTCGGTCGATCGACGTGGTGCTTCGCCGCGGGCGGTGCGGGCGGCGTCCCCGTCGAACGAAGGTGGTGCGCCATCGCGGCGCTGAGATGCGAGTCCAACCCCATGGTGTCTCCTGCGGTGACTCCGGGCTCAGCCGAAGATTGCGACGCTAGATGGGGCCACCGACATTCGTCGTTTCGAGCGTGATCGAAAACGGCGATCCGTCCGGGTGCGACAAACGGGGTTGACAGCACTCAACGAGCGCTGCGCACCTGAGAGCCCGAGCCGCGCGCCGAGGTGCTCGATTTCCCAACTCCTCCAATACGGACCTCAGCGTGACGTACCAACCACCGCAGATCGGGAGCGCAGCATGCTCAAATCACTCTCACGCAGCGCGCCGCACGCTTTGCGCCAGCTCAACGAGTGGCACTAGCTCTTCGCCGACTTCCAAGGCCCAGTACTCGAACCCGCTCACATTAGTGACTCCGAGATAATGCGTCGCTTCATCGAGAGTGTCGAACTCGTGAACACCGTCGATAAGGATTGTTCCGTCTTCCGTGACCACGGCATCAATGACGCTTGCCGGGTCGACGGGGTCAAGCGCATGACCCGGCTGCAAGAGCCCAGCGCTCACGAGTTCGACCAGCGACCACTCGTCTTCCGCCGTTTCCACAGAGAGTGGGAGCGAACTGGCTGCAGCTGAGGTGCCTGCCCCGAGCTTCTCGAATGCGTCTCGGGTGACTTCAGCAATGAGTTTGCGGCGCGCCGTGAGGAACTCGTCATAGGTAAGGCTCTCCCACTGGTCGGGGAGCGCGTGCCAGTAACGCTGCTGAGCGAGCCAGGACGGGTCACCCCCGCGCTCGGCGACGAGCTCGGGCCAATACTCCGCCGGCGGTCGATCGCTGATCCGGATGTTCGTGTCCCAATCGGTCGGGGCGAAGTTCGCGACCTGATTGATGCGCTTGATGTCAGTCGTACCGAGCACATTCTCTTGGTACTTCCGGGGGAAGAGATGGTGTCCTTCGAGGCCCTTGACGGCCGGAAGTCCTGGGTTCATCCACTCGCTGACAGGCATCTTCAGCATGAACATGTCCGCACCCGCCACATTCAGCGCCGCAAGGTAGCACTGGTACTGGGGTGACAGCGCTGAGCTCGACGAGATCAGCCACTGCGGCATCTGGTAGGTCCAGAAGTCCGGTGTGAGGTGGGTGGCAATCGTCTCATCAACGAAACGCTTGAACCCAGCGGCACCCGCCTCCTTCAGCTCAGCCAGACGATCCAGGTCCTTTTGAAGCTGCGACTCACCGCTGCCGGTATAGCGGGAGGTCAACTGCGACATGAAGATCCAGCGAGCGATGAGTACCCGAAGCTGTGGGAGTTCGACCCCAAACCTCGTGCGCCCGAGCAGGAAGATCACATAACTGGCGACGATGTTGGTTGTCGAGGTGATGCCCTTCCGGGACCGAAACCCAGCCACCTGCAATGACCGAATGAACTCGGTCCAGTGCAACGGGTTGGTCACCGTGGGCAATGCGTCGATCAGCAGCTTGAGCTCGCTCTCCTGACGCGCTGAATCGACAACCCCCGTCACGCGGTTCTTCGCTTGCAATGCAGCATATGCATCTGTTAACTTCGCGCGATCCTGACCGATCGCAACGAGCGCTCGCACGAGGTGCCCGGTCTCGACATTGATGTACGGGTTCTTCGCGGTCCAGTCGACGCGGTGGCCAACGATCTCACTTGCACGCTCCGGTGAAATACGCGAGTTGCGCGCGAACGCCTCGATCGCTTCGCGGCCCTCGGGCCAGAACACGCTCAACCACGTCAATATGTAGTCGTAGGCCTTGAGGCTCACGCCCTCGGAATTGATACGAACGAAGATGTCTGCGACGGTCCTCTTGTCCACTTCGTTCTGAATGTGGACGACATCGAATGTGTAGGTCTGAAGTGCGTGCAATCGCACGAAGATATCGGCCAACGCATCGTCCTGCTCATCGGCGAGGTCCAGCCCGGATGTGCGATAGCGACGGACGAATTGCCTGTGGGCTGCCAGCGGTGACGTAAAGCACGTGGAGATGTCCTCGACCCAGCTTGCCGACTTCGCAATCGCTGGGCTGCGCACCTCGAACTTCTCCGTGAAGGGATTGAAGGAGATGGTGATCTCCTTCGAGCGATAATTCTCATCACGCACAGGCCTGCCCTTGATTGCGGCGAAGAGGCTCGTGAGGCGCTGCTGTCCGTCGACGATCTGATGGGCAGCGCCGACCGCAGCCGCGCCACCGATCGCGCGCGCCTCACCCTTTGCGGGCACATCCCAGAACATGAGCTCGCCGACCGGGTAGCCCCGGTACATCGAGTCGAAGAGATCGCGAACCTTCGCAGTCGGCCAGACGAATGGTCGCTGCAGGTCGGGGAGCTGCACTGAACCGCTCTCGACCGATGCTACGAGCGAGCCAACCTGCCATGCCACGGTCCTGAAGATCGCGCCCATCGTCGAACCATCCATCCCATTCGTTCGCTGCAGAGATCCAGTCGCCACCATAGCCACTTCGAGCAGAATCCGTCTCCCGGTGTCGGCCTTGCCCCAGTTCGGGGGGTCCCGGAGCTTCAGCCCGACCATCGCGATCAAAGTCGTGCGGTTGCCGCCTAGGGTCGTCCTGAACCCCGAGGAGGACCACCGTTGGTTGACGATCTCCTGCACTGGATCGCTTCGCGCATCGAAACAGATACCACGCTCGCAGACGAGAGCAAGCCGCTCGTGCTCGCCGCATTGGAGGGAGACGCCGAGCTCGCCGATCTGGCGGGGTACACGCCTCCGAAGCTCGTCGCCGTCGAGGACGAGAAGGCTCCCGAACCGGTCGGCGCGTTTCTCAAGCAGATCAAGGTTGAGGGGTTTCGCGGCATCGGGCCCGCCGCACAGCTCGACATCGAGCCGGGCCCCGGGCTGACGATTATCACCGGTCGCAACGGGTCGGGAAAGTCGAGTTTCGCCGAGGCGCTCGAGATGGCGCTGACCAGGACGACCTACCGGTGGGCACACCGCAGCAAGCAATGGGAAGACGCGTGGCGCAACATCCACTCGCCGAATCCCGCCCGGGTCGACGTCACGCTCGTCGAGGAATCCGTCGGTCCGACTCGCCTCTCGGTGACATGGAATGCGGATGCCGCGTGGTCTGAGGCATCCGTCACCCTGCAACGGCAAGGGCAGAAACGCAAGGGAGGAGCCGAGAGCCTCGGCTGGAACGGCCCCCTCGAGACGTACCGACCGCTCCTCAGCTACGAGGAACTCGGCGTGACGCTCACCGGGGAGCCCAGCAGGTTGCACGACGCGATCGCGACAGTGCTCGGCCTCGAGCAGCTCACCGAGGCGATCAAGCGGCTCGGTATTCGCAATCGCGAACTCGCCGCTCCGGGAGCGGCCGTCGCCGCCGAGAAGAAGGCCCTCACTGCCACGCTGGCGCAGCTCGACGATGAGCGGGCGCTTCAGGCACTCACGCTTGTCAAGAAGCGCAAGCACGACCTGCAGGCACTCAGCGATCTTGCCACTGGCGTCAGCGGCGAGGAATCGGAGGAGGCCGCCTGGCTTCAGGCGATCCTGTCACTGGCACTGCCATCGATCGACAACACGGAAGGGGCGGTCGCGGAGCTCCGCTCGGCGGTGGCCGAGATGGCGAATGCCGGAGATACGGCGGCCGAAGAGCTCGAACGCCGGATGAGCCTGCTCGATGCCGCCCTCGAACTGCACCGCCACGAGGGCGACCAGCCGTGCCCGGTTTGTGGTGTGGGCGCGCTCGATGAAGCGTGGGCGCGCAGCGCAGCGAGTGTCGTCACATCGTCGCAGGCTGAGCTCGACGGGCTGCGGCGAGCAAGGGCTCGACTCTTCACGACGCGTACAAATGCACGCGGGTTGATCGCCCCTGTTCCCCACAGCGTGACAGATGGAACCGACATCGGCCTCGCCGACGAGCTCACCGCAGTCCGCGACGCATGGGATGCCTGGTCGGAGGCGCCTGAGGGTGATCTCACGCTCTGCGACCACATCGAGACACATCGCATCGCGCTGAGCGACACGCTCGACGCGCTGCAGTTGGCCGTCCAGCAGATCGTCAGCGCTCGGGATGACGCGTGGTCGAATGTGGCCGTTCAGCTCGCGGCGTTCGTCGAGGCATCCGAACGATGGGAGATCCAGCAGTATGAATCGGAGGCCACGAAAGCGGCACTGAAATGGCTCAAGGAGAACGAGGTGGAGCTCAAGAACGAACGCGTCCGCCCGATCTCCGAGCGGGCCTCGGAGATTTGGGAGAGCCTTCGGCAGGAGAGCAACGTCGGAATCACCGGGCTGAAGCTCGAAGGCGCGGCGACGCGTCGGCGGGTCGCGATCGAGGCGTCCGTCGACGGCCAGGAGGCGGGCGGTCTCGCGGTGATGAGCCAAGGGGAATTGCACGCGCTCGCACTCGCGTTGTTCCTCCCGCGCGCAACGATGCCAGCGAGTCCGTTCCGATTCGTCGTGCTCGACGACCCAGTTCAGGCGATGGATCCGGCCAAGGTCGATGGGCTCGTGGAAGTGCTCACGAGCATCGCAGCAAGCCGACAAGTGGTGGTGTTCTCGCACGACGACCGCCTCGCCGCCGCAGTGCGCCGCGCGCAGGTCAAGGCACGGATTCTCGAGGTTACGCGGCAAACGGGTTCCCTCGTCGAGGTGACGAATACGTTCGATCCTCCGCAGCGCTATCTGCGCGACGCCGCAGCGATCGTCAAGGACGCGGGGCTGCCGGATGCCACGCTGCGACGCACGCTGCCCGGGATGCTCCGCCTTGCAGTTGAGGCCCAGGCGAGCGGTTCTACGCCGCCGAGCTCTCACGCGGTACCGCTCACGCCGAGGTCGAGTCGACATGGGATGCGAACAAGACGACATCCAAGCGCATCGCGCTTGCTCTGTATGGCGAGCCGAGGGCGCTCGACCCGTGGCTCGACAAGCGGCCGGGCCGACGAGTGGGACTCGGCATCTGCACGACGGCCGTGCATGTCGGCCTGACCGGAGATCCGAACGCCGCCGTCGACTCGGTTCGGCGGATGGTCGAAGACATTCGCGACGGCGTCAAGTGAGCGCGACGCTCGACCAGGCGCGCGGGCTCCTCAGTTCGCCGGCTTCAGCTCGATCGCACTCGTTGCGGGCAGCATGCTGGCTCGCCCGAGTCGCGCTCGAGGATGCCGTCCGCGACCTGCTGCAGAGGAAGTCACTCGAGCCCGGGGAGGGCAACATGCGGAGCCTCTTGGTCTGCCTAGAGGTGGCGTACCTCGAGGATTACGCCGCGCTCGTGGTGCGGGCAGAGTACGCGTGGAGTCGACTCTCGGATGCGTCGCACCATCATGCGTTCGAGCTCGGGCCCACTTTCGGTGAAGTCAACGGGCTCATCGACGCCGTCGCTCTGGTGGAGGCCGGCAGCCGATGAGCATCGAAGCCCCGGTTTTGGGCGAGCTCGTCGACGGATGTCTGTGCATGGACATATGGTGAACCTGATCTCATTCCTCGGCCGGGAGGCGCAACGTATGCAGAGAGCGGCATTGACCGAAGCTGCCCACAGGGGGCGGTTGGAGCAGCCCAGTGCTTACGCCGATGGAGCTCCCGCGCTGCGGCTTCGTTCACATCAGGTCGGGGCGGATCGTGGAAACTGAGGATTGCCCGCCGAGCGGCCTTCTGATGGCATCGATGCGAGCGGTTGGGTACTCGCTCTCAACTGCTGTCGCTGACATCGTTGACAACTCAATCGCCGCCGGAGCGTCCACAGTCGAGGTGCTCTTTGACGGTTCTGCCGATGACCCGTACGTCGCCATCCTCGACGACGGAAGGGGTATGGATCCTACGGACGCTCGAACAGCAATGCGCCTCGCTGGAACCAACGCCACCGAGCAGCGGGACGCCGCAGATCTGGGTCGCTTCGGACTCGGTCTGAAGACTGCTTCCCTCTCTCAATGCCGAAGACTGACGATGGTTACCAAGCGCGAGGGAATCACGACGGGGCTGAGCTGGGACTTGGATCTCATCGAGAAGACTGGCGCTTGGACCCTGATCGTCCACTCGGCAGCCGAACTTGAATCAGTCCCCTACTTCGGCGAATTCGACAAGCTGCCATCAGGGTCGTTGGTGGTCTGGACCAAGCTCGACCGACTTCTCGACGACGAGCACGACAAAGGCCATTTCCTCGATGCCCAGATGATGGTCGTTCGCGATCACCTCTCGTTGGTCTTCCATCGATTCATCACAAGCGATCGCGCGGCGCGCGTGCAGATCGGCATGAACTTTCGTCGCCTCGTCGGACTTGACCCATTTCTTTCTCGTTCGAAACAGACCCAGGTCGATCGGGAGGAAGAGGTCGCGGTCGGCGGGTCGCGCGTCACCGTTCAGGCGTTCACGCTCCCCTACCTCAACAAGATGTCAAAGGCGGAGCGCACCATCGCCACCGCCCACGGCTCGCTGCGCGATTCGCAGGGGTTCTATGTGTACCGCGCAGGTCGGCTCGTGGTGTGGGGCACGTGGTTCCGCCTCACCCCAAAGAACGAGATGGGCCGCCTGACACGCGTCCGCGTCGACATCCCGAACTCCTTGGACCACCTCTGGAGCCTCGATATCAAGAAGTCCGCGGCTGTTCCTCCCACCGCCGTGAGGAACAGGCTTCGTGAACTCGCAACCAAGTTCGTTGAGCCCAGCGAGCGGATCCACACATTCAGGGGCAGGAAGGCGAGCGACGCCTCAGGCGTCGTGCGGACTTGGTCAGTCATCGAGGATCGAGACGCGACGCGGTATGAGATCAACCGCGACCATCCCTCGGTACAGAGGCTGTTCGACGCGCTGCCCGGCGAGTTGAGTGGCCTTCTCGGGGACGCGCTCAACGTCATCGAGTCAACGTTCCCGGTGCAGGATCTCTTCAATCGGATGTCGAACGACACGCCCATCGAACAAGCTGCGACCTCGCCTATTGAACTCTTGATGGAAGCAATGATTCGCGCATGGGAGCTCACGGGCAGGAGCGGCGCGCCCGCGGGATTCGTCGACGTGATGATGCAGACCGAGCCATTCAACCTGCTCGTCGACTACCGCGGAGAGCTCATCGAGACCCTCTCGAACTCCACGACCGAAGGGAACACGTCCGTTGAGTGACATCCGTGCCGCGCAGAAAGTCCAATTCCAGAAGGTGGCATTGACCTGGGCCAGCACCAACGCCAAGGTTCCCGATGAGGTCGCGGTGCGCGACATGCTCCTCAATATGCGCACGTTCATCGGACCGGATCTGTCCGACGATGACATCGAGGATGTGTTCGACCACGTCACCCGCATCCTGAGCATCCACATGGACATGGGCGCTGTCATCGAGGGAGCTCAGTACGTTCCGTGGCTCGAGAAGCGACGAACGACCATCGACTGGCGACTCTGGAGTGCCTATTCTGCGTACCTCGCCGAGCATGGCCGGTCTCCGCTTGTGCTCGATCAGCTCAACAAGTCGCTCGAGAAGATCCTCGACCACATGGGAGATCCGAGCGACGAGGACTCCTGGGAACGTCGCGGGCTGGTAATCGGGGATGTGCAGTCCGGAAAGACCAGCACGTACATCGGCCTCATGGACAAGGCGGCAGACGCTGGGTACCGCATCTTCATTGTGCTCACCGGCAATACGGAGTCACTGCGACGCCAGACCCAGGCTCGCGTAGACGAGGGCATGATCGGAAGGGACTCGGCCGCGGCCCTGATCGGCGCGAGGAAAGGGCTGGGCGGGGATAAGGACAACCGCTTGGGCGTGGGTCTCAAGCTCGAGTCCACTTCCTCGGTCGCGTCGACAACCACCGTGCTGACGGATTTCAGGAAGTCATCGGCGCAGGCGATGAACATTGTGCCGGGCCAGGGCCTGTCCGTCGTCTTCATCACCAAGAAGAATCGGGTCGTCCTCGATCGCATAGCCGATTGGCTCGAGAGTCAGCGGGTTGGCGGTGGAAAACTCAAGCATCCGGTCCTCTTCCTGGACGACGAGGCCGACTACGCCTCCATCAACACCAACAAGGAGGAGGAGGACCCGACCGCGATCAACGCGGCGATCCGTCGAATTCTGGCGACAAGCAGTCGCAACTCGTACATCGGTTTCACTGCCACCCCATTCGCGAACATCTTCATCAACGACGAGGACGACAAAGACCTCTTCCCTCGCGACTTCATCTACGCACTGGATGCTCCATCGAACTACCAGGGCGCCACTACCCTCTTCGGGCCGTCAGAAGAGCTCGATGATCAAGAACTCGACGAGCATCCAGTCATCAGGATCTTGGAGGACGCGGAGGAGTACTTCCCGGCGAGCCACAAGAGCTCCCTGATTGTGAAGGAGATCCCTGAGAGCCTCAGCGAGGCCGTACGAACCTTCCTGCTCGCCAACGCGATCAGAGACCTTCGAGGTGAGCAGGGTTCACCCCGCTCAATGCTCGTCAATGTCTCGCGCTTCAACTTGGTACAGCAACGATTGGGCGAATGGCTCGCTGGGGAACTTGCGGCCTATCGGAATGCAATCAACAGCCACGCGGCAACCTTCGCGAGAGGAAATCCGAATCACGAACTGGAGATGATGAGGGAGACCTTCTGGAGAGAATACGACTCCTCAGAATTCTCTTGGGATGACGTCCTCCAGATGCTTCCCGCGGCCGTGGCCGAGATCGAACTCAAGGTCGTCAACTCGAAGCGAGACAAGTCCAACGAGGAGAAGGAGCTTCGCGATGAGAATGCCCCGCGGCAGATCTCAATCGGCGGAGACCTTCTGAGTCGAGGACTGACTCTCGAGGGTCTGATGGTCAGCTATTTCTACCGACGTACGGCTGCCTCCGACACTCTGATGCAGATGGGGCGGTGGTTCGGCTACCGCGATGGTTACGAGGATGTCTGCCGCCTGTGGCTGTCCGCGGAAGTAGTCAGCGCATACGCGTACACCGCGGACTCGCTGCTCGAGCTCCGTCTCGAATTGGAGCGCATGCGAGATCAGAAGCTCACGCCGCAGCAGTACGGCTTGGCTGTGCGTAATCATCCGGGTGCCCTGCTGATTACGGCCCGCAACAAGATGCGGGCAGCGGAAGTCGGCCAGAAGTCAATCTCCCTGCGTGGCCGTCCAATCGAGTCGACGACCCTCTCCTCGGATATGACCCGTATCAGGGCGAACGCAGTGGCTGCCGACGAGCTCTTCGCCGCGATTCAGTCCTCCGGCATTGGCTCAGAGCAGGTCGGCACATCGAGTCGCCAGATCTGGCGCTCGGTGCCGAAGCACCTCGTGGCGACTTTCCTCGACGCATTCTCCGCGGCTGACTCTGCAGCCCTCTTCCAAGGGAGTGCATTGGCTCGGTTCGCACGGAATGCGCAGGCCGAGGACCTTCAAGCTTGGGATGTGGTGCTCGTTGGAGGTAGCGGCTCGGAAGTCGAGTTGGGAGGTGTCAGCATCAAGCGACCGGTCCGGCGAGCGCTGCTCTCGAATGGAACATGGGTAATCTCAGGATCGAACCGAAGGGTCGCTGGACCCGGCGACGTTGCAACCCCGCTGTCCTCCGCTCGGCGAGCAGAGATCGAGTCGGCGTATCTGGACACCCAGAACGGTTCGGCCAAACGAGCACCAGACACACAGTTCGTTCAGAATCTCGAACGCCCCGTACTGCTGGTTTATCCCGTCGAACGCCGAGGGGGCGAAGGTGAGAACCTTGCGGAACAGACTCTGATTGCCATCGTGATCGCAGTGCCCGGCACCGCCGGCGTCGTCTCAACGACTGACCAGGTCACGTACTGGCTCAACGCCGTTGCAAAGAAGCTCTGGTTCCAGGACTTCGACACCTATGAAGACGATGAAGATGAAGACTGAGCGAACGTTCGCGCTGTGGAATGAGATGCTCCAGTCCGGAGAACCCCAACACCGACTGATCCGCGACCATCCCCTGCACCTCTACTTCGGCGTCGAAAGTGACGGACTACCGGTCTTCTTCCTCGTCAGTGACGTGCAACCTGAGCCGCCGAAGATAGAAGGGCTTGTCAAGACGCAGGTGCGTCGCCGTGACGACCAGAAATGGGTTGCTGTAGTCGCTCTGACTGACGCTGCCTACGCAGACGCGTTCATTGGGATGTGCCTCGAACTCGCTCGTCGGACTTCCGGCACCAACGGCGAGGATGACGGTGTTGGCCTTTTCGATGCGACCCTGACGCACTGGCAGAAGATGCTCTCGCAATTGAGCATGCGCACCCTCTCGCGCGAACAGATGCGTGGGCTGTTCGGTGAGCTGACATTCGGAGTTCACCTCGCCCGGCAAACCTCACTCGCCGAGATGATCCATGCATGGGACGGGCCGATGGGCGCCGCGCAGGACTTCAGGCACCCGACGTTGGGCAACTACGAGGTGAAGTCCATTGGGTTGGACGGCCGCCGAGTGAAGATCTCGTCCGTGGCTCAGCTCGATCCCACGCCTAATGCGAAGGTCGATCTCATCGTTGCCCAGATCGACGAGGATCCGCTCGGGATGTCGCCAGATGGCACGACGCTCGCCGAGCTCATTCGGTCGATTCGCTCAGAGCTCCTGTCGGCGACTGATCTCCTCGAGGAGTTCGACAACAGGATTGCCGCGGTCGGCATTGACACAAGCGACGCGCGTTACGAGGAGGTGCGCTTCGTCTGCGCTGGTATCCGCGCCTACCGGACGGGAGACAGCTTCCCCCGGCTACGAGCCGCCGCTGTCGTGGCAGGGGTCGAGAACGTGAGGTATGAGATCCAACTCACCGCGCTCGAGCCATTCGCGCTTTCTATTGAGAATGCGCTCGCACCCGACAGCCCTGCTGGAATCGGCGAAGGAGCCATCAATGACTGACGAGATCGACGAGTACCGAAGAGAGCTGGAGAACCGCGTTCGAGCTGCGGCTTCCGTCGGAGGCGCCTATACCGGAGAGGCGTTCATCGCTGAGTTGGCCGCCAAGCTGGCCGAGGCTGAGGAGATCAATTCCCTGACCCCGTGTTACTTCGAGGGAACTGGTGCCAGAAACAAGCGGCTGCGGATCGATGGCTTCGACTTCGATGACGAGGAGGGTCACGCGGTCATCGCCGTATCGGCATACTCGAGCGACGACGACATCGGCACGATCACCACCGCCGAGGCGCAGCGACTCTTCGGCCAAGCAGAGGCCTGGGTGGACGGGGTCCTGAGCGGCAGCATCTTCGATCTGCTCGAGGAGAGCAGCCAGGTCTTCGAAGTAGCAGACGAGCTTCGCGACCGACGCGGGAAGTTGTTCAAGGTGCGGATCTACCTCCTGACCAACAATCGGTTGAGCTCGAAGATCAAGGAGTTCCCCTCCGTTGAACGGGGAGGGATCGCTATCGAGTTCCATCCTTGGGATATCGATCGATTTCATCGGGTCGAATCATCTTCGCTCGGCCGGGAGGAGATCGACATAGACCTCCGTGAGTGGGCGCCGGATGGCATTCCGTTCCTTCAGGCAGCGATCACGTCCAAGGATGTGAGTACCTACCTCGCCGTGATCCCGGGATCGGTACTGGCGGGAATCTACCGTCGCTACGGCTCTCGGGTGCTGGAGTCGAACGTCAGGTCGTTCCTCAGCACGCGGGGAAAGGTCAACAAGGGGATCCGTGGCACGTTGCTTCAGCAGCCAGAAATGTTCCTCAGCTACAACAACGGTGTCACCGCCACAGCAACCGAGGTCACGATCGAGACCACCGTTGGAGGACTCGCGATGACCGGCGTGCGAGACCTACAGATTGTGAACGGTGGACAGACGACGGCTTCCCTCTTCTATGTCGAGAAGGATGAGAAGGCTGTTGACCTGTCGGATGTCTTCGTGCAGATGAAACTCATCATTGTTGACGGCGAGGTCGAGACCGAGCTGGTTCCGAAGATCAGCAGGTACGCCAACTCGCAAAACGCGGTAAGCGAAGCAGACTTCTTCTCGAATCATGAGTTCCACCAGCGTATGGAGGAGAAATCACGCAGAATCCTTGCGCCGGCGCAAGCTGGATCTGCCTTCCAGACAAAGTGGTACTACGAGCGCACCCGTGGGCAATACCAGAGCGAGAAGGCGAAGCTCACTGTTGCGGGGGCGCGCAAGTTCGAGGCAGAGTACCCCCGAGCCCAGGTGATCACGAAGACTGACGCCGCGAAGTACCTCGTCTCGTGGTCACAACAGCCTCACGTCGTGAGCGCAGGCGCTCAGAAGAACTTCCTCGCGTTCGCGAATCAGATTGAGGCAGCGTGGAAGGCGGACAACGCACAATTCGGCGATGACTACTTCCGCAGCCTCGTTGGCAAGAGCCTTCTCTTCAACGCTGTCCGCCAAAGGGTGATGAAGTCCGATTGGTATACAACCGGCTACCTCGCGAACATCGTCACCTACACGTTGGCCAAGCTCTCACTCGAGTCCAAGAGGGCGTCAACGGGTGGAGATCTCGACTTCAATCGCATCTGGCTAGCCCAGTCGGTGGACAACGGCCTACTCGAAGTCGGCGACGTGATTGCGGAGCAGGTATTTCAAGTTCTGACTGCGGATAGCCGACCGGTGCTGAACGTGACTGAATGGGCCAAGCGCGAGAAGGCGTGGGAGGCTGTGAAGTCAATCCCTTTCACTGGGGCCGCTTCGCTCAATGAGTTCACGGTCGGTGGCAGCGAGGCGACCAGTGCCAAGCGAGACGCTCGAGCGGATCAGAAGCTGCTCACAGGCGTCGCTGCTCAGATGCACGTGGTTGGGAAAGGCTCCCAGTATTGGAACAGGCTTCGCGAATTCACGAGAACGCTCAAGATGGTGTCCCCTAAGGAACTCGGCATTCTGGCTATCGCGATCGGTGAAAGTGGTCGGGGGCTTCCGTCCGAACTCCAATCCATCGCACTCCTCGATCTCGAGAAGCGCGCCCGTGCTTCGGGATTCACTGGGAACTGAACTCAGGCCCATGCTTGCTGACGTCGAGGGCAGTCATAGAGCCAGACCGGTGATATCGCCTCGTGTCACGCCATCCTTGTCGGCGGCGGCACCCATAATCGAAGCATGGCGCTTCCCTTCGATTTCATTGACCTGTTCGCCGGCATCGGCGGGATCCGCCAGGGCTTCGAGAGCGCCGGCGGGCGATGCGTCTTCACCAGCGAATGGGACCGCTTCGCTCAAATCACGTACACGGCGAACTACGACGATGAGCACCCGATCGCAGGGGACATCACACAGATCGATACCGCCGACATCCCCGACCATGACGTACTGCTCGCGGGCTTCCCGTGCCAGCCGTTCTCGATCGCAGGCGTTTCCAAGAAGAACTCGCTCGGCCGGCCCCATGGGTTCGCCGACCTCACCCAGGGGACCCTCTTCTTCGATGTCGCGCGAGTCATCGCTGCCAAGCGACCGAGCGCATTCCTGCTCGAGAATGTGAAGAACCTCACCCGTCACGACGGCGGCCGCACCTTCTCGACAATCAAGACGGTGCTCGAAAGCGAACTCGGCTACGAGATCCATACCAAGGTCGTCAATGCGTCGCCCTTCGTGCCCCAGAACCGCGAGCGTATCCTCATCGCGGGCTTCGCAACCGGGACCTCATTCAGCTGGGACGAGTTCAGCGCCCCCGAAATTCACCCCAAAATGGCTTCCGTACTTCACTCCGAGGATGGATCGGAGTCGCCGGAAGGGCACTTCACGCTGGGCGAGCATGCCGAAGTCAGCGATCGGTACATCCTTTCCGACCACCTCTGGAACTATCTTCAGGCGTACGCCGAGAAGCACCGGCGAGCTGGCAACGGCTTCGGCTTTGGACTGGTCGGCCCCGATGATCGGGCGCGGACGCTGTCGGCGCGCTACCACAAGGACGGCTCCGAGATCTTGGTATCACGCGGCATCGGCCAGAACCCACGTCGGCTGACTCCGCGAGAAGCGGCGCGCCTTATGGGCTATTCCGACGACTTCGTGATTCCGGTGAGCGATACCCAGGCGTACCGCCAGTTCGGCAACTCCGTCGTCGTACCGGTGATGAAGGAGGCCGCGCGCATCATGGCCCCGCATATCGGGGCCGTTATGGGCCAGGCAACGGCTGCTTGATGGAAGGACTCCATCGATACTTCGATCGCGTAGCAAGCAAGCGGCTCGCACCTGTCGAGTCCTCACGCGTCAGGTCGAACCAGCACGAGTTCAACGGGGTCTCGGGTCTGATCGACATGTTCGGGGGCACACAGCGGCGAACGATCGAAGTGCTTCATTTCGACCTCGACGACCTATTATCCGGCCCCACAGGACTCCTCAACCTCACCTGGTACGACGCCCGCGAAGCTCACCCGATCCGCACCGAGTGGCGGCTGTACTACGATTCATCCCTTGACACATATGTCGCACCGGGTGGACGCATCATCTTCGGCCAGCGTGGGGCCGCTTACCATTGCTTCACAGCGCGACCCGGTGGCGATGGCGAAGCGCTCGCGGCGGAACTGTTCCCGGACACCAGCACGAACCGATTCCGCCTGTCCAATGGCGATCAGCTCTCGGCGGAGCACGTCTCCGCTGCTGCTCAGATCATCCTCGCGGAACTCGGACTAGCCCCGCGCGGCGAGTTCGAGCTTGAGCACTTGGTCGCCGAGGAATTCCCGCACGGATTTCCTCCCGGCGAGACGCTATCTGCGTTCGCGCGGCGGCACACGTTCGGCGTCGATCCGGTGCGCGATCCTGACACCGCCATCACAGCATGGCTGCGGGTCGAGCTCGAGATGTTCAGCTTGCTGGAGAACAAGGTCGCTGGCAAGGAAATGGAGCACGCATCGAGCCTCGATGAAAAGCTCGCCGTCGCGATGCGGACATTCCAACGGCGACGCAGTCGCGCCGGAAAGGCGCTCGAGTACCACCTGAAAGCAGTCTTCGACGCTAACGGGGTGAGCTACAGCCACACCCCGCTCACCGAAGGCGGCGAACGACCCGACTTTCTCTTTCCGTCAGTCGAGGCGTATGAGAACGCGGAGTTCCCGACTGGGCGGCTAACGATGCTGGCCTCGAAGCAGACACTCCGAGACCGGTGGCGTCAGGTGCTGAGGGAAGCTGCGCGGCTTGACGAACGCCATCTCTTCACGACCGACCCAGGACTGAGCGCGGCGCAACGCCGCGCGATGAGCGCAGCGGGGATCCGGCTCGTGCTACCGGCGGAGATTGGAGTGCTCTACGCAATGGACTCCATACCTCCGCTGACGATGGCATCCTTCATCGACCTCCTGAGGCAACGCCGCTAGATCGCTCGGTCACGGGTGGGCGGCAGCTGCTCGACGTTGGCCACACGCGGTCGACGCCAGGACGTACGCGAACGTCGGCCTGTTGAGATGTGCGACCGGGTAGCGACCGCGGTGCATGGAACCCCGAGCCATCTACGGTAAACCTGAATCATGGCATCGGGTCGCGTGGACGGTCAGGAAAGCTGGGCAAGCACCGCCAACTCCCGCGCCACGATGGTCGCAAATCGACGCCGCGATACTGGACCCGAACTGCGCGTGCGCCGCATCCTTCACTCACAGGGTCTTCGCTATCGAGTGGACTTCCCGCCGGCGCCGACGCCGCGCCGACGCGCCGACATCGTCTTTCCGCGCCAACGGGTTGCCGTCTACATCGACGGGTGTTTCTGGCACGGATGCCGTCTCCACTACATCGCTCCAAAGGCAAACGCGACGTTCTGGGCTGACAAGGTGGCCCGCAACCAAGCGCGCGACACGGAGACGACCGAGGTTCTGCGCGCCTGCGGTTGGAGGGTGCTGCGGTTCTGGGAGCACGAGGAACCACACCTCGTCGCCGAGTCAATCTTCGCGGCAGTCCGTGAGGCCCGCGTTCGAGGATCCTGAACCTGCTCTCGAATCAACGACTACGGAATCCTCAACTCTCAGGCGCCCGATTCATCCTCGCGCGTGAGCCGAATAGACGTGAGTCGTCGATTGAAGCCCATCGGGTCGTCAATTTGACGACACTCCGGTCGTCATATCGGAATCTTTGGGCGACCGGTCCCCGGTACGTCGTGGAGCTGAGCGCACGCGAGATAGCGCCTCGATATACTTTAGCCATGCCCACCGACTCGAGCTACGGCGCGGGACTCCGCGCGCGCCGAGTTGCGGCGCGCCTCACACAACGTGAGCTGGCGGAACGCGCGGGCGTGCCGCAGCCGAATGTGTCGGCTTACGAGGTCGGTCGGAGGGTGCCGAACCGCGACACGATGGAACGGCTCGACCGCGCGCTGCGCACGCCACGCTTGTCGCGAGTCCGCGACGTGAGCGACTCGCTCATCGAGGCCGCCGCCCGGCGGGGGCTCTCGAACGTCCGCGTGTTCGGATCCGTCGCTCGTGGCGATGCCGACGAGCAGTCCGACGTCGATCTCCTCGTGCACCCCGGCCCCGAGACATCCCTCTTCGACCTTGCTGGCTTCATGATCGAGGCCGAGGCGTTGCTCGGGGCCTCGGTCGACGTCGTCTCCGACCGGGGCCACAGCCCAGTGCTCGATCGGATCCTCGCCGAGGCAGTGGCGCTGTGAGCCGTCACGACCCGTCACGGGCCGACGTGATCCTCGGCGACATCCGTCGCTTCGGCGTGACCGCGGCCCGCGTGGTCGCCCGCGGCCGCAAGCGCTTCTTCGACCCAGACGACGACGATCAGCGGCGCATCGCGAAATCGGTGGTCATCGATCTCTCGACGGCGGCCGACCGCCTTCCCGCGAGCTTTCGTGAGGCGCATCCTGACGTGGACTGGCAGGGCATCCGCGCGACGCGCAAACTCATCGCGCGTGACTACGCGGGCACCGACGATGAGGTGCTCTGGCGGGCGATCTCGGTCGAGTTCCCGCGGATCCTCGCGCAGCTGGGGTTGTAGCCGGACCGACCACGAGGCATCCGCCCACTCCTCTGGCAGACTGCTTCGGTGACCTCCCGCGAACGCTTCCGCCTGCGCATCACGCTGCAGGGCAGCTCCCCTGAGATCTGGCGCACGCTCGACGTCGACGGCGCGCTGCGGCTCGACGAACTGCACGACGCGATCCAGATCGCGATGGGATGGCGCGACTGCCACCTGCACCAGTTCACCGACCACGACCCTCATGTGCCGGAGCGCGGTATCCCCCGGATCGGCCGACCGCCGCGGCTGTGGATGCCCGGCGACCAGCTCGCCGAGGCGCAGCACGACGCACAGTTCACCGCACAGTTCGGCGGTCCGCTCGACGCGTTCGGTCGCACCCGCCCCGAAGAACAGTTGATCGACGAGCACGAAGCCGACGTGGCATCCGCTTTCGAACCGAACGGCGGCCCTCTCTACTACTGGTACGACTTCGGCGACGACTGGTGGCACCGCATCGACCTCATCGAACGCGAGCGGGTCGACGCGCCCGGCGCATCGCAGCCGCCGTGGGCGCGACGAACGGAGCTCGTCATCGGCGAGCTCGTCGCGCCGTTCGAGGACTCGGGCGGGGTGCACGGATACGAAGAGCTGCTCGAACGTCTCGCAGACGAGCAGGCACCCGACCACGCCGATGCGGTCGCCTGGGTGGCGGCGACGACCTGGCCCGAGACCCCGCCGCAGCCGTTCGATGCCGACACGTTCGACCGCGACGCCGTCGACGACGAACTGCGGCTGCGTTTCGAGCTCAAGAGCGACATGTCGGGACTGCTGCTCGGCCGAGACGACGACCCCGTCGACGAGTCGGCTGCGATCGTCGAGCTGCTCGACGCGCTGGCGCCGCCGTTGCGCGGCGCACTGCGCCGACGCCTGCGCGCTGCCGGGGCGCTCGATCAGGTCGCGATCGACGCCGAGACCGCCGCACGCATGGTACGCCCCTTCACCTGGCTGCTCGGCCGCGTCGGCGACAGCGGGCTCACGCTCACGAACGCGGGATGGATGCCGCCCGCCACCGTGCGCGAGGGCATGACCACGCTCGGCTGGGCCGACGACTGGTTCGGCACCGCGAACCGCGAAGACCACACGGCGCCGATTCGTGAGCTGCGCGCCGCGGCACGCACGCTCGGACTCATCCGCCTCGCCAAGGGACGACTGCTGCGCACCTCCGCCGGCGCGAAGCTGCACGACGACCCGATCGCTCTTTGGCGCCACGTCGCGACCGCCGCCGTCGAACGCCGCCGCGGCGATCTCGAACGCCTCGCCGCGATTCTCGCCGCCACAGAGCTCGCCTGCGGCGGCGACGGCGAGCTGCAGCCCCTGAGCGCCGCCGTCGCCCGCGGCCTCGACGCGCTCGGCTGGCGGCGAAGCGACGGGTGGCAGCTCGGGGCCGGAGACACCATCGACCTCGTGCGCCCCACCTGGTATCTGCTCGGGCAGCTCGGCGTGCTCGGGCCAGAACAGCTGCGCGCATGGCCGCGCCCGCCTCGCCCCGCCGTCGCTGAGGGGCGGGCCTTCGCGAGGGCGATGCTCGGGGTGCGGTGACGCACGGTCGACTCGGCGACGGAACGCGCATCATCGCAGCCCTCGGAGCGAAACGGATGACGGAGCGCGTCCTACCGGTGATATCAGCGCGATATACTCTCTTCATGAGCGCCAGGCAGGACTCCGCCTCCACCCTCGTTCGGCGTGCGCGTGAGGACGTCGGCATGTCCCAGCGAGAACTCGCCGAACGTGCTGGGCTGAAGCAACCGAACCTCGCCGCCATCGAGTCGGGTGTTCGAGAGCCGAGCAGTGAACTTCTCGGCCGTATCCTCCGCTCCGCCAGGCTTCGCCCTTCGATCCCGCTCGAGCTCTTCGCGTCGCGCATTCGTGGGCTGGGGCCCCGCTACGGCGTGAACAACATCCGGGTGTTCGGCTCCGCCGCCCGCGGCACCGACACCGAACGCAGTGATGTCGATCTGTTGGTCGACGCCGCCGATGACGTCGACTTCCTCACCCTCGCCGCGTTCCGTGATGAAGTCGCGAGCATCGTCGGTTTTCCCGTCGATGCGGTCGTCGACGACCCCGACGACGAGATCGTACGCGTCATCAGGCGCGAAGCGGTGCCGCTGTGAGCGACGAACCCGCACCTCTCGGGTTCCATGCTCGGCCACGAGCGGATGTTTCGGATCAGCCCCGACGCGAACGCCTGCTCGACGAAGTCGCGCGCCTTCGCACGCGTTTCGAGCGCGCGTCGCGAGACGGGCGCGATGCCTTCGTCGCGACGGGATCCGACAGCTATGACATCGGGATGCTCGCCGTCATCCACCTCGCCGATTTCGTCGCCCGCGAGCTGCCCGACGAGGTTGCGGGCGCCCTCCCCGAGATCGCCCGCGATGGGTTGCGTGCAACCCGCAACATCGCCGCGCACAACTACGCCGGCGTCGACAACGCACGGCTCTGGAGCACAGTCAGCGAACATGCCCCAGCGTTGCTCGACGACATAGAGTCGGCTCTCCGACGGGTCTTCGACTGACCGCGGCCGGCCAGATGCGCCGGCGCGCCCGCCGTGTCACCATCGAAGTATGAGCGACCCGACGAGGGCGCCCGCCGGGTGGTACGAGGACGGGTCGGGCGCGCGGCGGTACTGGAACGGCGACGCCTGGACGCAGTACGTCGCGCCCGAGCCCGTGACCGAGCCGCTCCCGCAGGTCGGGCCCGACACTTCGGTCACCGCGGTGTTGCCGGTCGGCGACGAGAATCCGACGATTCGGTTCGTCTGGGGGTCGCAAGGGGCGGATGCCCCGGCGCCGGGCTACGACGCACGACCCACGGCCGTGCTTGCGGAGCATCCGTTCACCGAACCCTCGAACCCCGCACCGAACGCGGTCGGCCTCATCGCCGTCCCCCTCGCGGTCTTGGGGCTCGGGCTCGCGTTCATTCCCGCCGCGAGCGGCTTCGCGTGGATCCTGGTGACGGTCGCGTTCGTGCTCGCACTCATCGGGCTGTTCCGGCGCGGCCCGAAGTGGCCGGCGATCACGGCGCTCGTCGTCTCGATCATCGCGGCGGTCGTCGGCATCGTCATGTTCGTCGGGTTCCTGATCGGCTCGGTCGGCGATGTGATCGATGAGGCGATTCCCGAGGTGCCCATATTTCCGCAGCCATCGGATGACCCGGGCGCCGACCCTGCGCCCGAGCCCGAGCAGCCCGTGCCGCCCGGGGCGCCGGTCGAGGGCGAGCTCGCCTTCGGCGAGACGATGACCTGGGACGACGGCGTCGCGCTCACGGTCTCGGCACCCGAACCGTACACGCCGAGCGAGTTCGCGCTCGGCGCGACGAACGCGAGCAACGTCGTGTTCACGCTGACGCTCACGAACAACTCGTCGGCCGACCTGCAGCCCCTGCCGCTTCCGGCGGTCTCGTCGGGCGATCAGGAGGTGAGCCAGATCTTCGACATCGGCAGCGACGTCATCGGCACCGGCGACGACGTCGGCTTTCCTCCGGCGGCCACGATCGAGCCGGGCGAGTCGGTCACCTGGCGGGCCGCGTGGTCGCTCGACGACCCGAGCTCGCTCACGATGCAGGTGGCGCCGAGCTTCCTGTATCCGAGCGCGACCTTCACGAACGCGCCGTAGCCGGCGCCCGCTCGCGAGGGGATCACGCGCCCGAACGACTGCTGCCCGACGCCGGGTTGGCGACCTCCGTCGCCGACCGCGCTCAATACCGCCAGCGCACGACGTCGGCGACCGCCTCAGGCGGCAGTTCGCCATACGCCTCCCACTCGTGCCGCCGCGTCGCGAGGTACGCGTCGAGCAGCACGTCGCCGAACACGCCGCGAAAGAACCCGCTCGACTCGAGGCGGTGCAGCGCCGAACCCAGGTCGGCGGGCAGCGGGCGGATGTCGGCGGCCCGGCGCTGCTCGGCCGTCAGGGTGCTCGGGTCGACGTGCACCGGTGCCGGCAACGGCAGGTCACGCGCGACTCCGTCGAGGGCCGCCGCGAGGATCGCGGCCACTGCCAGGTACGGGTTCGCCGCGCCATCGACCGGCTTGACCTCGATGTTCGCCTGCTCGGCGCCGTGGCCCGCCTGGCCGCCCACGAACCGGATGGCCGCCTCACGGTTCGCCGGCCCCCAGCACACCTCGGAGCCCGCCCAGGAGTGCGGGCGCAACCGCGTGAACGAGAGCACGCTGCCGCCGAGCAGCGCGACGCCCTCGTCGAGCCGGTCGAGGATGCCCGCGATCATGCGGCCACCGTCCTCCGACAGGCCGTGCGGACCCGACGGTTGCGAACCCGACGGCTCGGCTTCGGCGAACACGTTGCGCCTGTCCCGCACCGCAGACACGTGCACGTGGCATCCGTTCGTCGCCCCGCCCACGATCGGAACCGGCGCGAACGAGACCCGCAGTCCGTGTGCCCGGGCGACCCTGACGAGCACGATGCGGGCGAGCGCGAGGTCGTCGACCGCGCGCACCGGGTCGCGCGGCGCGAAGGCGAACTCGAGCTGGCCGGCGCCGAACTCGGGATGCATCTGCTCGACCGTCACCCCCGCCGACTCGAGCGCGTCGAGCGCGGCCATCGCGAACGCCTCGACCTCGAGCAGGGCGCGGGTCGAGTACGCGGGTGCGGATGTCGCGGGCTCGAGTAACGCCGAACCGCTCGCGTGCAGCCCATCGCGGAACACCACGCACTCGAGCTCGACGCCGACCGTGAACTCGAGGTGCGCGGCGAGCGCGTCGTCGACGACCCCGCGCAACGCCGAACGGGTGCACGTCGGGTGCACGGTGCCGTCGAGCGCGTACAGATCGGCGGGCGCCCACGCGAGCCCCGACTCGGCGTCGAGCATCGCGCTCGACGAGAGGTCGGCGATGCCGCGCAAGTCGCCCACGACGGGGTCGAGGGCAGCCGTCGCATTGAGGTGGTCGTCGACCGAGAACAGGAATCCGGTGCTGTTCGAGATCGTCACACCGTGCGTGCCCGCCGAGAGCAGCCGCCGGTGCGGCAGCACCTTGCCACGCGAGATGCCGGCGTTGTCGATGTGCGAGACGAGGAGCGCGCGGATGTCGTCGAACCCGCCGGGATGATCCATGCCGGTCTCCGCTACCCCGGCTGGGGGGCGCTCCGCAGATCGATGCGCTGGTGTCGCGACGCGTCGATGCGCTGGTGTCTCGACGCGTCGATGTCGCGACGCGCGAGTGACAGGGCTTCGCCGGCGAGCGACACGATCCGCCCGGCCATCGCGAGCACCCGCTCGCGGTCACCCTCGTGCGTCACCGTGGTCGTCGCGTCCCAGCCGCCGAGGTAGTGGCCGAGGTCGACCCGGATGCGCTCGGACTCGGCCAGCCGCGTCAGCGCCTCGGCGCCGATCCATCCGGGATGGTCGGCGATCGCATCGCGGGCTGCGTCGAGCAGGCGGTCTGCGTGCCTGATCGCATCGTGCACGCGGGCCTCGGGCGCAATCGCACGGGGCGCCGCGCGCTCGCGGGCCGTCGTCATCGCCGTCGCGGTGTCGAGCGCTGCGTGCTCCTCGCGCAGTCGGCTCAGGTGGGCGGCGGATGCCTCGAGCTCGAGGTCGGCCGGCTCAGGCTGCCCGTCATCGCGCCGCCGCCGGGCCACGCCGAGGCTGTGCTCGGCGAATCCGAGCAGCTGCGCCGCCTCGGCGAGGTCGTGCTCGACTTCGACGAGCGCGGCTCGCGCAAAATGGGCGACGAGCCGGTCGATGGTGTCGCGGGTGTGCGCAATGCGAGCGTGAGAACGCTCGGTATCGGCTCGCATGCCGGCGATGAACTCGGGCGCTCGCCGCGCCCGTGCGACCTCATCGGCGAGCGCCGAAATCTGCTCGTCGAGCACGTCCTCGACCCATGCGCACAGCTGAACGATGCGCACGTTGCGGGCCCGCACTTCGTCGGCCGTGCCGGGGACATCGTGATTGAGCCGGTTCAACCGGAACGCGTCGCTCAGGCTCTTGCGCGCTGCGATGAGCGCTTCGCCGAGTCGCGCCATCGCGTCGGCACCGGCGCCGAGCTGCGCCTCGGCGTACCCGAGCTCGTCGGCGGCGACGCGCATGCGCTCGTCGGCGGCGTACAGGGCCCTGCCGGCCCACTTCGCCAAGTCGGCGTCGTGGACCTCGAGTTCGTGCGCGCGGTGTCGGCGCCTGACCCGGAACCCGGCCATGCCCCGATCCTACGGTCACCACCGCACTTGGATCGAGCAGGATCGGGAGCATGCGCACGACTCCACGACGCCTCGCCACGGTCATGAGCCTGTGGATCCCCAACCTGTTCAGCGGCATCCGCGTGAAGCGCTTCTCACACGACTGGACGAGCGCGACCGTCGAGCTCCACGTCAACGTGTTCACCCGCAACTACGTGAAGACCGCGTTCGGCGGATCGATGTCGGCGATGACCGACCCGTACTTCTTCATGCTCGTCATGCACCAGCTCGGCAACGACTACGTGGTGTGGGACACCCGCGGCGAGATCGAGTTCGTCAAGCCCGGTCGCGGCATCCTCACCGCGCACTTCGAGGTGCCGCGGCAGAAGGCGACCGAGCTGCGCGAACGCGCCCGCGGCGGCGCAAAGGTGCTCGAGTGGTTCGAGACCGAGATCACCGACCGCGACGGCGACGTCGTCGCGCGTGTGCGGCGCGAGGTGTACGTGCGCGAGAAGAAGCGCGTGACCGAGGCCGCCGCCGGGAGCGCGCCGGCCTGAGCGCCGAGACCCGACCAGCCACGCCGTCGCCAGGCACGGCGGCGCGCCCGCGGCGCTATCGTCGTCGCATCGGGAAGGTCGTCGCATCGGGAAGGGAGCCCAATGGGTGCGGAGCATCGGGTGGCATTTCATGCCGCGAGCGGCGTCGGTGACTGGCGGGTGCTGTATTGCGGGCCGATCGCGCACTTCGCCACCGAGTCGGTAGGTGCCGGCGTCGAGTTCGCCGTCGCCGTCGCGGCGCTCGATGTGGTCGCGCAGCATCCGCCGCTCATCGACGTGCGGCCGAGCGGGGTGATCGTGCGACTGCATGGCGACCTGCTCGACCTCGCCGACGGCGACGGCGTGGCCGATCGGGCCCGAGCGGTCTCGGCGCTCGCTCGTGAGCACGGGCTCGCCCCACGCCCGGACCTCACCCAAGACATGCAGATCGCGATCGCGACCCGGCTGCCGGTCGACGAGGTGCGGCCGTTCTGGCGGGCGGTGCTCGGGTATGTCGATCACGTGAGCGACGACCTCGTCGATCCGCATGGTCGCGGGCCGTCGGTGTGGTTCCAGCCGCTCGATCCCGAGAAGCCGTTGCGGCACGCAATGCACCTCGACGTGGCCGTGCCTCGCGAGCTCGCGGGTCGACGGCTGGCCGCGGCGATCGCCGCTGGTGGTCGCGTCGCCTCCGACGGCGCAGCCGTGCGGTACTGGACGTGTGCGGATGCCGCGGGCAACAAGGTCGACCTCGTCGCCTGGCCCGACCTGCCGGTGGGTGCGGACGACGCGCTGCGGCTCGGGGCCGATGGTGCCGGCGCCGCGGATCTCGCGTTCGGCCGGCCGGCATCGCCAGCCGTCGACACCAGCCGAGCCGTCATCGCCGGGCGTGCCGAGCTCGAGCGGGGCGAGGTCATGTTCGAGGCGTTCCGCGAGTCATCCGATCTCGTCGACTGGCCGGTGCTCTTCTGGGGGCCGACCGCCTGGTTCGCCACCGAATCGCTCGCGCGCAGCGCCGAGCTCGCCGCTCTGCTCACCGAGCTCGACGGGGCGGATCGCCTGCACCTCGACCTGCGCGCCGACGGCATCGCCGTTCGGCTCGCCCGCAACCCAATCGAACTCGTCGACGCCGACCTCGACCTTGCAAGGCGCATCTCGGCGCTCGCGCACGAGGTCGGCGCCGAGTCCGACCCGTCGCAGGTGCAGACGTTGCAGATCGCGATCGCGTCGAAACCTGACGACGACGTGCGCCCGTTCTGGCGCGAACTGTTCGGGTACGCCGAGCTCGGGCCCGAAGACCTGGTCGACCTGCAGGGCCGCGGGCCGAGCCTGTGGTTTCAGCAACTTGCTGCCGACAAGCAACTGCGGCATGCGTTCCACATCGACGTCTCGGTGCCCCGGGCCGTCGGACGGGCGCGCGTCGATGCCGCGCTCGCTGCCGGCGGGCGGATCGCCGACTCAGATGATCGCGGGTGGTGGACCCTCGCCGACCCTGCGGGAAACAAGGTCGACATCGCCATCTGGCCCGACCGCGACGATCACTGACGCCCGGAGGCCACGTCAGACGGTTCCCGCCGGAGGCCAGACACCGATGATGATGCCCATGACGACGAGCGTCACGAGTTCGCTCGCGATGTTGAGCACCGTGAGCGCCAACGGGCGACCCTCGAAGGCATCGTGGGTGATGAACCTCGCCGCGGTGAACCCCGCCCAGAGGATGAGGGCTGTGAAGAGTGCCGCCAACAGGTAGCCGCCGCCGTAGAAGTGCCAGGCGATCGTCGAGGCGCCCGCGAGCACCCACGCCGTGACGAAACTCACGATCACGGTCACGACGATCGGCATCACCGCGCTCGCGCCCGGGCGATCCAGGTCGACGTTCGCGAGCTTCGCCCACCGGCTGCCGAAAACGCCTCGCGCGTACCAGATCGATCCGACGACCATGCTCGACGCCGTCGCCAGCAGTACCGCCCAGTAGTTGATCTCGGGAACCATCTCTGCCTCCTTGCAGTGGCCGCAGCGGCCCATCGCCGCGATGCGCTGTCGCTGCGCGAGAGCGTACTCCCACTGCGACCTCGGCGGGGGCAGCACGCCGCAGCGCCGTTGCCGCCGCTCCAGCACGCGTCGCAGGCCGCGACCCTGCCCGGGATGCGCGCAGGTGTCTGGTCATAACCAATGAGGCACTGGGCACTTGGGCACAAGGGCACCTTGGGCACAAGGGCACCTTGGGCACAAGGGCACCTTGGGCACAAGGGCACAAGGGCACAAGGGCACAAGGGCACAAGGGCACAAGGGCACAAGGGCACAAGGGCACAAGGGCACAAGGGCACTTGGGCACCGTGTTCGGAATCCGACCACCCGTCGCGTGCAGAGGAGAGTGACGATCTGAGGACTGCCCGGCACCCGGCACCGGCACCCGGCACCCGGCTTATCGCGGGTGCCGCCCAGCGCCGAGACGTCAGTCGAACATGCCGTCGAGCAGGCCGCCGATGACGAGGCCGCCCAAGATGCCGCCCATGACGTCGGATCCCCCGCCGCGGCGACCGCCGCCGCCCCAACCCGGGCCGCCGCCCCACTGCCCGGGATCCTGCGGTCGGGAGTTGTCGATGTCGCGCTGCGCAAGCTGCAGGGCCTCGGCCGCGAGGTACGCGGCCCGCCGGGCCATCTGCATCGCCTGCTCGCGGTGATCTTCGTGGATGGCGGTCGCAGCCGCCGCGGACGTGCCGAGGAACCGGTCGAGGTCGATGCGGATGCGCTCGGACTCCGCCAGCCGGGTGCGGGCGTCGGCGCCGATCCAGCCGCGGTGCCCGGCGATGACGTCGCGGGCTACGGCGAGCTGCCGGTCGGCGTCGTCGATGGCGTGGCGCACATGCTCGAGCGGCGGGATCGGACGCGCTGCGCGCTCGCGGGCCGCGGCGATCGCGGCATCGAGCCCGGCGTTCGCCTCGCGCAGCCGGGTCAGCTGGGCGAAGGGGTCGGGGTTGACTCCGGCCGGCGGAAGCGCGGCAAGCGCAGCCTGCAGTGCGGTGATCGCGGCCGAGACCCCGGGCGAGTGCGGCTCCTTGAGCGCCACCACGAGGTCGCCACGCGAGTCTTCAACGATCGCCGCCAACGTCGACTCGGCCCGCAGCGACTCGACCTCGAAGGTCTCGACCGCGTCGAGCAGGGCCGCCGCCCTGCGCACCGACTCGGTCGACGCCTCGAGCGCGAGATTGGCCTGCTCGCGCTGCCCGGCCTCGCGCCGGCGCTCGGCCACTCCCGCGCTGTGCTCGGCGAATCCGAGCAGCTGATCGGCCTCGGCGGGGTTCGACGCCACCTGGGCGAGCGCCTCTTGCGCATAGCGGGCGGCCAGCCGCTCGATGGTGTCACGAGCTTGCGGGATGCGGGTACGCAGGCGTGCGGCATCCGCTCGCACACCGGCGATGATCTCGGGAGCCCGCCGCGCCCGCGCGATGCGCTCGGCGAGCGCCGACGTGCGCTCGTCGAGCAGGTCTTGCGCCCAATCGCACAGCTGCACGATGCGCCCGTTGCGGGTGCGCAGCTCGTCAGCGGTGTCGGGAATCTCGTCGTGGTTGAGCTGGTGCAGCCGAAAGGCGTCGCCCATGTGCTGCCGCACCGCGGTGAGCGCCTCGCGCAGCTCGCGGGTCGCGTCGGTCCCGAGCTCGGCGTCGGCGAAGACGAGCTCGTCGGTGGTGACGCGCACGCGCTCGTCGGCGGCGACCAGGGCGGTGCCGGCCCGCTGGGCGAGGTCGGCATCCTGCGCTTGCAGTTCTTGTTGATCGCGTTTGCGCTTGCCCCAGAATCCGGCCATAGCTTCGATCTTATGGGCGCTGCGCCCGCCGCTGCTGTGAGAAGGCTTGCGCGAGCGGGCGCGGCGCGGTCAGGCGTCGCCGGTGAGAGCCTGGCGCGCGTAGCGGTACTTCTCGACCAAGCGCAGCTGTGTCTCGTAGTCGAGGCGGCGCAGACGCCAGCGGGCGGTGTTGTCGTCGATGTCGGCGAGCTTCACGCGGCGGGCGACCGGGTCGCGGCGAATGCGCGCGTAGTACTCGTCGGGCGAGATGTCGGGCGTGCGCGTCAGCAACTGCACGACGTCGGTCACGACGGGCAGCACTCCTGCCTCGAACAGCTCCTGTGCGGTGACATCGGAGTCCTCGAGCACGTCGTGCAGCCAGGCGGCCGCAGCCGCAACGGGCTCGCTCGCCGCATCGAACCGCTCGGCGATCCGCCCGGGATGGTCGATGTAGGGCAGTCCGCTGCGGTCGATCTGGCCGCGGTGCGCGACGAACGCGATGCCCTTCGCCAGTGCGACCTGGCTGATCGCCTCGGTGGCCGACATCGGTGTCGCCGCAGGTTCGGGCGCGGCATCCGTCGCGTCGATCAGATCGGATGCCGCTGCACCGGCGCCCTCGAACGTGTGCGTCGTCGACTCCATCACGATCGCCTCGAACTCCTCGGTCACCGGGTCATCCACGTCGTCGAACTCCTCGTGCTCTTCGGATTCCGCTCGAGCCTGCTCGACCGCGACCTCGACCTCGACCGGAACGAAGGTCGCGCGGTGCGGAGGCGGGTCGTCTTCGGGGTCGGGATCGGGGTCGGTCTCTTCGGGGTGGGTCGCTTCGTCATCGACGGCTGCGGCCGCGTCGTCTGACTCCGCTTCGGCTGCGGCATCCGCCTCCGCGATCGGATCGCGGCCGCGCACCGGTCGCACGAAATCCAGCTCGACCTCGAGCTCGCCGAGCTCACGTTCATCGAGCTCGAGCATCGAGCGTGTTCCGCTCTCGCGCCTGCGCTCGAACGAGACCTCGTCGACCTCGGTCAGGCTCGCGCCGTCACGGGTCGTGAAGTACCGTCGGCGCCCGTCATCGGTGACGGCCACGATGACGGCGTCGAAGTCGCCGCTCGGCTCGAAGCTGCTGAGAAAGTACCGGCGTCGCTCGGGCGACGGATGCCGCAACCTCACGATCGCCGGAACATCGACGGGCCGCGCATGCGCGCCGACGGGGACTTCCTCATGGCCATCGGCCGTGGGCTCGCCCCCGGCCGGCGGCACGATGAAGGTGGACTTGTGCGCGCTCTGCGCGTCGTCGGCGATAGCGCTCAACCGGGCTCCTGGGGGGCGGAGGGACCGTCGAGTCGGCAGACCTGACGGTGGCATTCGCGGGCTCAATCTTCGGATGCGCCGGGCGGGGCACCCCACGCACGTCCGATGCTAAGCCGTCTCGGCGAGCGACGCAGCCCCGCGCCCCGGCATGGCACAACTTCGATGGTGCCGACGGATCGCCCATGCGCGAGTCCGTGATCGGCTGAACCATTGCCGCGCCGCGACGCTGAGAGTAGATTCCGCAACGTCTGGGGTGGATTCGTCTGCCGGAGGGAGCGACCGAGATGACCGAAGAAGCGACCGGGCTCGAAGCGACGATCGAGATCACCGATGCCGACTACCCCGAGATCATGCGCATCGTTGCATCAGACGGAGAGGTCGACGCCTACCTGGCGAGCGCCGGCGTCGCGGGTGACGTGTTCGGCGACGCCGACGGGGCAGCGGTACTGTGCGTGCCCGAACGTGCCGCGCTCGGCGGTTCGCTGCTCTACGTCGTCGAGGTGGGCGAGGTCGCCGGCACCTCGATCTCAGACGGAGCCGTCACGTTGCCGGTGTCGGCGACGAGGTCGTTGCTGGCGTCGGTGGGCGACGTGATGAGCGAGGGGCTGCGGCTGGCCGACTGCCTCGAAGGGTGGCATCCCGATGCTGCTGCCGCGCTTCGCCAGACGTTCGAGTTGCTCGGCCTCGACGACGACCGACTGCGGCGCGCGGTCGAGCTGCGGTCGACCCACGCCTGAGTCACGCGAGCCGACCTACGCACCCGCGGTCGTGATCGCAATGTCGAGGCGTGCGACCGCCACAGAAGCCGCCATGTCGTACTGATCGGCGACCAGCGCCGCGAGCGACTGCGCCTCTTCATGGCACGTCGCGCATCCACGCAGATGAGCCCGCAACTCCGCCACCGGCGGAACGCTCGACCCGAACAGCGCCTCGAGGGCGACGTCGACCTGCTCGAAGCACGCGTCACACGAGAGCCACGGCTCGGTGTTCAGCGTCAGGCGGGCGATCGTCTCGCGGCTCAGCACAGTGTCTTCGGTCATGAGTCCACCTCCTTCGGCCCTCGGGCCGACATGAATCCACGCTCCGACAGGAACGCGCGCAGGCGTTGACGGCCGTCGTGCAGTGTCTTGTACAGGGCGCCTCGCGTCGTTTCGAGCCGCTCAGCCAACACGTCGATCGGCACTTCGTCGATCAGCACCGCGATCATGATGCGGCGCTGGTGCGGCGTCAACGCCGCACCGATGCCCTCGCGCACCGCCTCGGCGAGTTCGCGGACTTCGACGTAGGCCTCGGGCGACGACATCGCGGCATCGCGTCCGTCGGGCACCTCGGGCACCTCACGCAGGGGCACCTCGCGGTCGCGCCACGCAGCACGCCGCACCTCGACGCCCGCGTGCAGGATCGCGAACTTGTACGCCCATGTCGTGAACCTGCTGCGGCCCTCGAACGATTCCAGACGAGACAGCACCGAAACCGTCGCCGCATCGGCCGCCGAATGCACGATCTCGGCGCGTCGAGCCGCCCCGAGCCGGCCGGCCTCGGGCATGCGCCCGACCTGGTGCCCGGCTGCGCGCAGCATCAGCTCGTGGAGGTGCCCGACCGCGACGGCGCGCACGCGCCCCGTGGCTGAGAGTCGCGTGACCCACTCCGCGTCGGGCGGTGCCGCGTCGTCGTGCCGGCCGGCCGCGTCGTCGTGCCGGGCGGCCGCATCGTCGTGCCGGCTGATCGGATGCCGGTACTCGACGATGAGGGTCTCCACGTCGCCCATGCGAAGTTGGTGTCGCCGAGCTCGCCACATCTTACCGAGAACGAAAAGGTTCCCTCACTTCGGTAAGACATCGTGGTCGACGCGCCACCAACTGTGCGAGATCAGTCCCTCAGGGCCCGCAGCTGGGCACAGACTCCCAACCGGAAGGATCATCATGCACATCCAACGCAAGGCGGCATTCCGCGTTTCGGCCGTGTCGGTCGCGGCCGCGGTGGCGCTCGCCGGCGGCCTGCTCGCCGCGACCAGCCTCAGCGCCAATGCCGAATCAGCACCCACCGCGGCGCACTCCCACTCCGTGACGGCCATCAAGCCGAAGCCCGCTTCTGCCGAGACGCAGCTTCACGTCGCCATGCGCACGCTGTGGGACCAGCACATGGCCTGGACCTGGTCGACCGTGGTCGCGTTCGCCGAGGACTCGCCCGCGCTCGATGCCACCATCACCCGGCTGCTGCGCAATCAGGCCGATATCGGCGACGCGTTCGCGCCGTTCTACGGTGACGATGCCGCGGCCCAGCTCACCGAACTGCTGCAGACGCACATCACCCAGGCTGTCCCCGTGCTCACCGCGGCGAAGTCGGGCGACACCGCGGCGCTGCAGGCGGCGCTCGCCGACTGGCATGCCAATGCCCGCGACATCGCCGACTTCCTCGCCGCGGCAAACCCGGCGTGGCCGCAGCAGGACATGCGCGAGATGATGGCCACTCACATCGACCAGACGACCGCCTACGCAGCCGCCTTCCTCGGTGCTGACTACGAGGCCGCCATCAGCACGTTCGACGAGGCCCAAGCACACATGGCTCACATGGCCGACGTGCTCAGCGCCGGAGTGATCGCACAGTTCAAGAAGCAGTTCTGAGACCAGCGGCCACAACGGATGTCCCGGCCTCGTGCCGGGACATCCGTTTCGTACAGACTTACGTCTTCCACCGACTTACGTCGACCTCCACGCAAAAGCAGATTTCTCCACTTGCAAGTAACGTCTCTCATCCATTGACATCTGCCGACACTTCGCAATAGTGTCGTGCTTGCCTAATATGTCGGATGTGGCAACTTATTGCCTCACCGCCTCAGCCGGCCTCCGTAACGGTCCAGCTCGAAGGGGAGCATTTGCAATGAAGCAATCCACCAAACGCGTCATCACCGGAGTCTGCGCCCTCGGTGTCACGCTCAGTCTGGGGCTGGTCGCAGCCCCCGCGATCGCCGCCGACGACGACTACGAAGTGCTCGTGGTCGGCGAGACGCTCGGTTTCCGCCACTCGCACATCGACGACACGACGAACGCGATCATCGCGCTCGGTGAAGAGAACGGGTTCAGCGTCGACGTCTGGGATCCGCCCCAGGGCAACTCGCCCGGCCAGCCCGCCCTCACGCTCGCGAGCTCGCCGTTCACGACCGCGGCCGACCTGTCGAAGTACGCGACGATCATCTTCGCCTCACCGGTCGACGCGACGAACAACCTCGACCCCAACCGCCCGCGGCTGCTCAACGACACCGAGCTCGCGGCGTTCCAGGGGTACATCCGCGGCGGCGGCGGCTACGTCGGCCTGCACGCCGCGACCGACTCGATGCACACCGTGCCGTGGTACAGCGAGCTGACCGGCGGCAGCGCCCGCTTCCGCAACCACCCCGCGCAGCAGACCGCCACCATGCGCGTCGAGAGCCCGGGCCATCCGTCGACGACGATGCTGCCGGCCGAGTGGGTGCGCTTCGACGAGTGGTACAACTTCACCACCAACCCGCGCGACGACGTGCACGTGCTCATCACGCTCGACGAGTCGACGTACAACCCCGGCAGCGGCGCGATGGGCGAAGACCACCCGCTCGCCTGGTGCCACAACTTCGAAGGTGGGCGCTCCTGGTACGAGGGTGCAGGTCACACGGATGCCTCGTGGTCCGACCCGATCTTCCTCGAGCACATCCTCGGCGGAATCGAATGGACCGCGGGCCTCGTGACCGGCGGCGGAGACTGCGTGACGTTCAACGAGGTCGACGCGCTCCTCACCGGGCTCGACGACGGATCCGTGCGCGTCGGACAGCTCGGTGGCGACGTCGCGGCGTACCTGGAGGCTGCCGAGACGGCCGCCGACGCCGGCGACCACGCGGCCGCGATCGGAGTGCTCACGCAGGCCGAGGGCAAGGCGCACGGCATCCAGGACGACACGCTCGTCGAGAAGATCGGCGACCTCATCGAATGGCAGCAGGCGCTCGTCGGCTGATGCCGAGATCGTGATGCAGATCGGGCCCCGCAGCATGGCGGGGCCCGTTCTGTCTTCTTCGGTTTCAATGCACGACCGATTCGAGTTAGATGGGGAGTGCGAACGCGCTTGTGCCCTTCAACGAAGACGAGGTATCGATGACGGCGATGCGGCGACCCCCCGGGCTCGGTACCCTCAGGCTCGGGACCCTCGGACTCTCATCGGCGCTCGTGCTGTCGCTCGGCTTGGCCGGCTGCACGACATCGGCGCCTGAGCCGCCCGCGCCGACGAGTCCGGTCGTGCAACTCGGAGCGCCAGGTGAGCCGAACGAGACCCTGTCGCCCGAGGATGCGGCGAAGCAGCTCGAGGGTCCGAAGTTCGTCGAGGCCGACTCGGAGTTCATGCTCGACATGATGAGCCACCACGACCAGGCGCTCGTGATGACCGGGTACGTCGACGACCGCACCGATGACCGCGACATCCGACTGCTCGCCGAACGCATGCGCATCAGCCAGGAAGACGAGATGACGACGATGACGCGGTGGCTGCAAGACCGCTTCATCCCGGTGAACGAGGAATCAGGCCACGGGCACGACGGCGACACGATGCCCGGCATGCTCACCGACGCGCAGCTCGCCGACCTCGAGGCGGCCACGGGAGCGGAGTTCGACCGGCTGTTCCTGCAGTCCATGATCCACCACCACCAGGGGGCGTTGCAGATGGTCGGCGAACTCTATGCCGCGGGCGGCGGCAACGAATCCGAGATCGACCAGTTCGCGCGTGGGGTCGAATCCGACCAGAGCATCGAGATCGCCCGCATGCAGCAGATGCTCGCCGAGCGCAGCGGCTGATCGCCACCTGATCCTGACACGAACGTGCCCGGCGGTCAGCGACCGCCGGGCACGTTCGTCGGTGGTGAGGCGGCCGGGCGATCGGCCGCCTCACCGCATCATCAGAAGGTTCCGGCCAGGGCGTTCAGCGCCTGCACGAGGTCGGAATCGGCCGCTGCCCCGGACTTGCGGGCGGCGTTGTCGAGCTGTGCTGCGACGGCGCTGCCTGCGGCCGGGCCATCGGCGAGCTTCTCGGCCTTGTCGATGTGCATGCGCACCTCTTCAAGCGCCGCACCGGTCAGGGTGCCCGCACGCTCGGCCTGGTCGACGAACGACCGTGCCACAGCGAAGCTCGGCGCGTGCACGAGCATCGACTGCAGCTGCGCGTTGAACTCGTCGAGCTCGATCTCGCCGGCGGCGGCGATCTCGTTCACCGACATCTGGTCGCTCGCGGTGAGCGCCAAGGTGTCGAAGCCCCGCGCGATCTCACTGCCGAGCACGTTGCCGTTGTACCAGTACGTCGACCAGTAGCCGCCGAGGTTCAGACCGGTCGGGTTCGGCGTGTTGATCGGACCGCGGTCGAGGAACGCGATCTCGGTCGGGTTCGCCGTGTCGGTGAAGTCGATCACCGACACACCCCCCTGGTACCAGGCCTGCACCATGATGTCGCGGCCGGGCACCGGGATGATCGACCCGTTGTGCGCCACGCAGTTCTCCTGCGACGTCTGCACTGCCGGCAGCTTGTAGTAGCTCGCGAACTCCATCTTGCCGTCGACGATGTCGAACAGCGCGTCCGCGCCCCACTCGGGCTGGTCGGTCACCCGGCAGCGAGGCTGCGTGCCGCCGCCCCACTCGTCGGTGAAGATGACCTTGGTGCCGTCGTTGTTGAACGTCGCCGAGTGCCAGTACGAGAAGTTCGGGTCGGAGACCGCGTCGATGCGCACCGGGTTCACCGGGTCGGAGATGTCGACGAGGATGCCGTTGCCCTGGCACGCACCCGCCATCAGCCCGATCTCGGGGAAGGCGGTGATGTCGTGACACGTGTTCGTGTTGGGCGTGGGACTGTAGAACGTTCCGCTCGGGTGCAGCGCCGATCCCGGCAGGGTGTTCTGCAGCCCGTTGAACGCGCCCGTCTCGGGGTCGGTGAAGATCCTCGGCTGGCTGACGACTGCGGCCGTCTCGGGTGCCGCAAGCGGCACCTGGATGACATCGATGCGCCACTGCGTCGGATTGCCCGCGGTGACCGGGTCAGTCGTCAGCGCGGCGTTCTCACAGCCCGCGAGCTCGAGCGCCGAACGCACGCTCGACGTGCCCGAGTTGTAGATGTAGATGTTGTCGGGGTCGGCGGGGTCGGTCACGAGCGTGTGCGTGTGCGATCCGCGACAGGTCTGCACGCCCGGCAGCTGCACCGGGTTGTCGATGTCGCTGATGTCGAAGATGCGCACGCCGCGGAATCGCTCGAGGTTCACAGGCCCCGGTGCACCCTGCGTGCCGCAGTCGATGCGGCCACGGTTCTCTTCGACCGACATGAACAGCAGGTCGCCGAAGACCGACACGTCACCCTGACCACCCGGACACACGAACGACGAGCGCAGGCTCGGCGCCGAGGCATCGGAGACGTCATAGACCTGGAAGCCGTTGAAGCTGCCCACGATGGCGTTGTCGCCGCTGAACGCGAGGTCGGAGTTGACGAAGCCGAAGTTGCCGGGAGGCGCATCGAACGGGGCGACGCGCGGCGTGGTCGAGAGCAGCTCGAGGTTGCTCGTCGCGACGCTCACGTCGTCGAGGTACCCCGGTGGCAGGTTCTCGCGCGGGTCGTCTTGGGCGGAGGCCGCGGTGGCGGTCACCAGGGAGGCGCCGAGCACGAGTGCTCCGGCTGCGGCGAGTGCGCGTCTGCGCCATCGCACGGGACGTTGGATGGATCTCATCGGTGGTTCCCTCTCTTCTCGCTTCTCCGGCGATCGAAGCCCTCCGATGGGCGGGCGGCACAACCTCGTGCGGCTCGCGGCCCCTGGAGGCCGATCTCGAACACCAACGTACCCACAACTGGGGGCAGACCGCAGCAATCCGTTCCCCAGAACCTCGGCATGGCGGCCGTTCGGCACTCCAGCAGCCGGAATGCGAGCCGGATGTCCCGCCTCGCGCCGGGGCATCCGCCGATCTCATCGCGACGCGGCGCGAGGTCGGCTCATCGCGTGAGGCACTCCACTGGAAGGTCGAACCATCGCAGGTGCTCGAAGTCGTCGGAGAGGCCGGGCAGGGCGCCCTCGACAGATGCCTCGCGATCGGCCGGGCCCGCGGCGAGGGCGAACCGCGCCTCGGCCTCGGCGAGGTAGCCGCGCAGCGCCGACTCGGGCGCCCGGTCGTCGTGGTGGGGGTACGAGAGTCGGCCTTCGTCGTCGTACGCAAGCTGGCTCAGCCGCAGCGGAGGCTCGGACGGGCCGCGGCGATGCTTCCACAGTCCGGTCTCGGGCTCGAAGACGTAATCGGGCAGCAGCCGCCAGCCCTCGCGGGCGACGAGCCGCACCGCCTCGACGAGGTAGTCGAACACGGCCGGCGAGATGAAGTAGTTGAAGTTGATGCGCACCCACCCCGGCTTGATGCCCTCGCAGCCACGCGCGATCTCGCGCTCGAACTCGTGCGAGCGCTCGAGGTCGATGCCGAGCAGCTGATGGCCGTAGGGGCCCGCGCACGAGCATCCGCCGCGCGACTGGATGCCGAACAGGTCGTTCAGCAACGCGACGACGAAGTTGTGGTGCAGGTACCTTCCGCTCGGCGCCCGCACGACGAACGACACGATCGAGAGCCGCTCGGCGTCGAGGTTGCCGAGCACCTCGATCGCAGGCTCGTCGTGCCAGGCCGCGATCGCCCTGCGCACGAAGTCATGCTCGAGGGCGCGGATCGTCTCGACCCCGACCGCCTCCTTCAGCCCGAACACGAGCCCGGTGCGGATCGCCTCGACGATCGCGGGCGTGCCACCCTCCTCGCGCTGCGCGACGTCGTCGAGGTAGCGGTGCTCGGTCGGGTTGACGTAGAGCACGGTGCCGCCGCCGGGCACATCGGGCACTCGATTGCGCGCGAGTTCGCGCCGTAGCACAAGCACCCCGGGAGTGCTCGGGCCGCCGATGAACTTGTGCGGGCTGAGGAAGATCGCGTCCTTGTACTCGCCCGACGCCAGCGCCGCCTCGGCGGGGCCGTGGTACATCTCGATGTCGACGTAGGGCGCGGCCGCGGCGAAGTCCCAGAACGACAGGGCACCGTGCGCGTGCAGCAGCGCCGAGATGCCCGGGGTGTCGCTCACGATGCCGGTGACGTTGCTCGCCGCAGAGAACGAGCCGATCTTCAGCGGCCGCTCGGCGTGCCCGATCAGCTCGGCCTCGAGCACGTCGCGGTCGATGTGCCCGTCGGCATCCTGCGGGATGACGACCACGTCGGCGATCGACTCGCGCCACGGCAGCTCGTTCGAGTGGTGTTCGAACGGCCCGATGAACACGACCGGCCGCTGCGCCGCCGGGATGCCCTCGCCGAGGTGGAACGTGTCTTCGAGCTGCGCCGGAACGCGCAGTCCCAGCATCCCGACCAGCTTGTCGATCGCGCCCGTGCTGCCCGACCCGGTGAAGATGACGACCGTGTCGTCGTCGCCCCCGACCGCGTCCCTGATGATCGCCCGGGCATCTTCGCGCAGCCGCGTCGTCTGCAGCCCGGTACCGCTCGACTCGGTGTGCGTGTTCGCGTAGCGGGGAAGCACCTCGTCGCGAATGAAGTCCTCGATGAAGCTCAGCGCGCGGCCCGACGCCGTGTAGTCGGCGTACGTGACGCGGCGCGGGCCGTACGGCCCCGGCATGACCTGGTCGTCACCGATGACCGACTCGCGGATGCGCCCCAGCAACGGCGCCCGGCCTATGACTTCGATGTCCACGATGTCCACACGCGGGAGGGTACTCCTCGTGGTTGCGTGCGGCCACCGTGAGAGCGGCGCCGGCGGGCTCACGCGACGAGTTCGCCGACCGGCTCATCGGCCTCGTCGGCCTCGGCCTGATCCGCGTCGAGCGGGTGGGCGACCTCGTCGCGGGTCATCCGTGCCGCGATGATCGCGACGATTCCGATCACGAGCGGTGCGATGCCGGCGATGAGGAACACGACCGGCAGTCCGAGCGACTCGCCCGCCGGGCCCGCGAAGGCCATCGACACGGGCATGAACGCGAGCGAGACGAAGAAGTCGAGGCTCGAGACGCGGCCGAGCATGTTCGCCGGAACCCGGCGCTGCAGCAGCGTGCCCCAGATCACCACGCCGCCGTTGAACGCGGCACCGACGGCGAAGGCGGCGATCGCCATGACCCAGATCTGGTCGGTGAGTCCGAATACGGCGAGCGGGAGGCATCCGAATGCCCACAGCAGGTTCATCACGGTCAGGTAGCGGCGCGGCAGCCTGAGCGAGGCGACGACCATCGATCCGACTGCACCGCCGATGCCGAACGCCGCGAGGATCAGCGCGTGCTGCTCGGGGCCGCCGCCGGCGACGTCTTTGATCACGAACGGCACGAGCACCTCGAACGGCCCCATGATCAGCAGAATCAGCAACGACGCGAACGTCAGGGTGCCCAGCAGCCACGGCGTGCGCACCATGTAGACGAAGCCCTCGCGCACGTCGGCGAACAGTGAGGCGGTCGGATGCCGCTGCTCGGCGGTCTCCGACTGCTCGGCGGTCGCCTGCTCGGCGGTCGCCTGGTCGGCGGTCGCCTGCGCTCCGCGCAGCGGCATCACGGGGAGCTTCAGGATGCACGCCGCCGCGACGACCCCGGTGAGCGCGGTCACGGCGAGCGCGGCCCCGGGCGACGAGATCGCGATGAGCGCGCTCGCGAGCGCCGGGCCCCCGGCCTGCATGAGCACCGGCCGGGCCATGCCTTCGAATCCGTTCGCAGCGAGCAACTGGTCTTCGGGCACGACGCTCGGCAGCAGTGCCGAGTAGGCCGGGTAGTACAGGCCGGCCATCACGCCGCCGACCAGGGCGACGGCCACGAGCTGCCACACCGCCAGGCCACCGGTCAGCGACGTCAGCGCGACGAAGCCGACGCTCGCGGCGCGGACGACCTCGACCACGAGCAGGATGCGCCGCTGCGGAATGCGGTCGGCCAGTGCGCCGCCGAGCAGGGTCGTCAGCAGCATGCCGATCGCCGAAGCGCCGGCGACCAGCGACAGCTCGGCCGCACCGCCGCCGATCGCGACGATCTGCCAGACCAGCGCGACCATCCAGATGCCGGTGCCCACCATCGACGACACGAGTGCCGCGGCGAGCCAACGGTAGGCCGGGTTACGCAGCGGCCGAAGTGCCCGGGGAGTTGACATGATGTTGGTCCTTTGCCCAGTGGAACGGATGCCTCAGAAGCAGGTGCCTCTACTCATGCGTCGAATCAGGTCGGGCGAAATCGACACGTGTGCCGAACGTCTTCGAGATCGGTGCCGCCGGCCTTGGCGACATCCGTCTTTCTGCACATGAAAGTTCCCCCTCATTCGATGAGGGGGAACGGTCATTCGGATTCTGGAAGGGTCCCGCGGACGCGGTGCTCACCGCACGACGTCGTAGATCGCCTTGACGACCCCATTCGAATAGGCCTCGTGCTCGACGAGCGCCAGCTTGCCGGCCTCGCGACCGCTGAAGAGGCGCTTGCCCTCGCCGAGCACAACAGGGAAGACGAGCAGGTGGTAGCGGTCGACGAGTCCGGCTTCGCCCAGCGCTTGGGCAAGGGTCGCGCTGCCGTGCACGATGATCGGGCCGCCGTCGCCCTGCTTGAGCTGCGCGACCTCGTCGATCGACCTGAGCACCGACGTGTTGTTCCACTCGGGATCGTTCAGCGTGGTGGAGACGACATACTTCGGCATGGCGTTGTACTCGGCGAACTCGTCCTCCATGGTCGGCCAGACCGGGGCGAACTCGTCGTAGCTGACCCGGCCGATGAGCATGGCCTCGGCCTCGAGCTGCTCGCGACCCTTGATCTCGTAGGCCTCCTCGACGAAGTCGACCTCCTTGAAGGTCCAGCCGGCGCGCGGGTGGTCGCCGCCACCGGGCGAGTCGACGACGCCGTCGAGGGTGATGAATTCGGTGACGATGAGCGTGCGCATGACGATCTCCTGTGTTCTCCCGAGCCGGTCTCTCCGCCTCTCATTGTGGCGTCGAACAGGGATGGGGTCGGATCGACATGAGCGTGGAAAACTGTGGAGCTTGGAGGACTGACATGACGAATCGAACCACCGACCTCACGTCGATGCTGGGCATCGACCACCCGATCGTGCTCGGCCCGTTCGGGGGGCTGTCGTCGGTCGAGCTGACCGCTGCGGTGAGTGAGCTCGGCGGGCTCGGCTCATACGGACTCTACGGGTACGACGCGAGCCGCATCGCCGAGACGGCGGTAGCGATCCGCGCGGCCACGGGCCGGCCGTTCAACCTCAATGTCTGGCTGCCGCTGACGGATGACCCGACCGACGCCCCGCTCGCGGCCGGAGACTTCGAGGCGACCGGCGACGCGTTGCGACCATTCTTCGACGAGGTCGGCGTGCCGGTGCCGACAGAGCCGCCGGAACGGTACCTGCCCTCGTTCGAGGAGCAGTGGCAGGCCGTGCTCGAGGCGCGGCCCGCGGTGGCGAGCTTCGTCTTCGGCGTGCCGTCGGCCGAGGTGGTCGAGAGTGCGCGAGCACGGGGCATCCGTCTCTTGGGAACGGCGACGTCGGTCGACGAGGCCGTCGCGCTCGACGCGAGCGGTGTCGACGCGATCGTCGCCACGGGGCTCGAGGCCGGCGGGCACCGGGTGTCGTTCCTGCGGCAGCCCGAGCAGTCGCTCGTGGGGTCGATCTCGCTGATCCCCCAGGTCGTCGACGCGGTCTCGGTGCCGGTGATCGCCGCCGGCGGAATCGCCGACCGGCGGGGCGTCGCGGCCGCCCTGGCACTCGGCGCCGCGGGAGTGCAGGTGGGCACCGCGTTCCTGCGCACGCGGCAGTCGGCGACCAACGACGGGCATCGTGACGCGATCGGCGCGACCGCCGCGCACGAGACCGTGCTCACCCGAGCGATGAGCGGCCGACTCGCGCGCGGCGCGCGCAACCGCGCCGTCAGCGAGATCGAGGCGAGCGGGGTGATCGCGCCGTTCCCCGTGCAGAACTGGATGACGGGCGGGTTCCGTGTCGAGGCCATTCGGCAGGGCCGTGCCGACCTGCAGTCGCTGTGGATGGGGCAGTCGGCGCCGCTCGCGGTGCACGACGACGTGCGCGAGGTGTTCGAGGAACTCGCGGCCGGGCTCGCACGCTGAGGATGCAGGAACTTTCGGGCGACGCGCCGGGCGGCGCCCGGCGCGGGTCGGCGTGTCACGCAGTTCTTCCTGCACCACTGAGTTGAGCGCACTTCATTGGGCGGGGTGCAGTGTCGGAGGCAACCCCTAGCGTCGTGACCATGACTGCGACGATCGCTGAGATCCGGCCGTTCGACCTTCACGTTGCCGATGAGGTGCTCGACGACCTGCGCACCCGACTCGAGCGCACTCGGCTGCTCGACGACTCGCCACGCAAGCCGGCTTCGGGCATGTCCGCCGCATACCTGCGCGAGCTCGTCGACACCTGGATCGACTGGGACTGGCGCGCCCGCGAGGCCTGGCTCAACGCGCATCCGCAGTTCATCGCGCGCATCGGCGATGCCGACGTGCACTTCGCACACCTGCGATCGGGGCGCGCCGATGCTCCGGCATTGCTCGTGATGCACGGCTGGCCGCACACGTTCGCGCTGCAGCTCGACTTCGCCGACCGCTTGCCCGACTTCCACGTCGTGGTCGCGAGCCTGCCCGGATTCGCGTTCTCCTCGCCGTATGCCGATGGCCCCATGTCCGAGACGAGGATGGCTGCGACGATGCACGCGCTCATGACCGACGTGCTCGGCTACGAGCGCTTCGTCACCTATGGCGAAGATGTCACGGCGAACGTGAGCGACCTCATCGCCGCCCGCTACCCCGAGCAGGTCGCCGGCATCGTCGCGACGCACGCGCACTTCCCGACGGGCGATGAGCGCGAGGCACTCACCGATGCCGCAGAGCGCGCCTTCTTCGACGACCTCGGCGCCCGGCAAGGCCCCGACGGTGCCTATGGGCACGTGCAGGGCACCCGCCCCGACACACTCGCCGTCGGCCTCAACGACTCGCCCGCCGCGCTGCTCGCGTGGATCGCCGAGAAGCTCGTCGAGTGGAGCGACACGCCGTCGGGCGATCCCGCGGCGGTCGAGCGGCGCATCTCGCGCGAGCGCATCCTCACCGAGGCGATGATCTACTGGGTGACGCAGTCGATCGGGTCGTCGTTCCGCCCGTACTACGACGGCGCTGACGAGCCCGACCCGATCCCGCCCACCTCGGTGCCGGCGGCGGTGGTCATCCAACGGCACGAGGCCGAGTACCCCGAGACACTCGCGCGTCGGCACTACCTCGACGTGCGGGTCTTCGACCGCCTCGACGAGGGCGGGCACTTCGCGGCCGGCGAGGTTCCCGACGAGCTGGCTGCGCGGGTACGGGAGTTCGTGAACTCGCTGAGCTGAGCGCCCGTCGCCGTCGCGGCGGCGCTACTTCGAGTCGACCGCGGCCGTCTCGGCGCCCTGCCCCTCACTCGCGGCCGCACCCTGCTCGGCGCACGCCTCTTCGGGCCCCTCAGCGGCAACTGGCACACGCTGACGGCGGGTCACCAGGAACGAGCCGGCGAGCACAAGCACGAAGCCGACGATCGTCCACACGGTGATGCGCTCGCCGAGCACGGCGACACCGGCGATGATCGCGACGGCGGGATTGACGTAGGTGATCGCGGTGGCCTTGACCGGCCCGATCTCTGAGATGAGCGCCACCATGAGCAGGAACGCGAGCGCGCTGCAGACCACGGCGAGCACGACGATCGACACGATGACCGCCTGTGACGGCAGCGCCGTGGGCCAGCCGCCCGTGAGCAGCACGAAGGGCACGTAGACGACTGCCGTGGCGGCCAGCGATACCGCGACGACGCCGACGCCGGGCAGGTCGGACATCCACCGCGCGAGGATCGCCGGGCCGAGCGCGTAGCCGACGACGACGACCGCCATCTGCGCGACGGCGATCAGGTCGGAGCCCGCGATGTCGAGGCCGACGAGCGCGGCGACACCCAGCATGCCGAGCGCGATGCCGAGCCAGTTCGCCCGAGAGAGCCGCTCGGGCCGGCCCATCGCGAACGCGATGCCCACGCCGGCGAGCGGCACCGTGGCGAGCAGCAGGCCCGCGGTCGAGCTCGGCAGGCGCTGCTCGGCGGCGCTCAGGAAGTACCACGGCAAGATGATCTCGACGATCGTGTACGCGAGCATCGGCTTCCACCGACGCACGACCTGGGCCACCTCGCGACGGAAGAACGCCAGCGGCAGCAGCAGCAGCGCCGCGAGGCCCGCCCGCGCGAGCACCACCATGGCCGGCTCGAGCTCGCTCACCGCGATCTTGATGAACAGGTAGGGGATGCCCCAGGCGATGCCGAGCGCGGCGAACAGGATCAGCCCACGTCGAGTCACGTGTTCATTCTGCTGGCCACCACCGACGGCGGCTGACGTGCGGCTGCCGAGTGCACGCGAATTCCCGCCAACCACGAGGGCGGCGAGCGGATGCCGCGACACTGCGCTGCGGCATCCGCTCGCCTGTTCGACGAAGGAGTACTCAGCCGGCGGCGAGCAGTTCGAGCGTGTCGATCACGCGGTTCGAGAAGCCCCACTCGTTGTCGTACCAGGCGACGACCTTGACGTGTTTTCCATCGACGCGGGTGAGCGCGGCGTCGAAGATCGACGAGGCCGGGTTGCCGGTGATGTCCGACGAGACGAGCGGGTCTTCGGAGTACTCGAGCACGCCGGCGAGCGGGCCCTCGGCCGCGGCGCGGTAGGCCTCGCGAACCTGCTCGGCGGTGACCTCGCGCGAGACGGTCGTGTTGAGCTCGACGATCGAGCCGACCGGCACGGGCACGCGGATCGAGTCGCCCGAGAGCTTGCCGTCGAGGCCGGGCAGCACGAGGCCGATCGCCTTGGCTGCACCGGTGGTCGTCGGCACGATGTTCACGCCGGCAGCGCGCGCCCGGCGCGGGTCGCGGTGGGGGCCGTCCTGCAGGTTCTGCTCCTGCGTGTACGCGTGCACGGTCGTCATGAAGCCGTGCTCGATGCCGGCGAGGTCGTCGAGCACCTTCGCGAGCGGGGCGAGCGCGTTCGTCGTGCACGAGGCGTTCGAGATGATCGTGTGGGCGGCGGGGTCGTAGGCGTCGGTGTTCACGCCGAACGCGAGGGTGACGTCGGCGCCGTCGGCGGGCGCGCTCACGAGCACCTTCTTCGCGCCGGCGTCGAGGTGGGCGCGGGCGGCCTCGGCCGACGTGAAGCGGCCGGTCGATTCGAGCACGAGGTCGACCTCGAGCTCGGCCCAGGGCAGGCTCGCGGGGTCGCGCTCGGCGAGCACCGTGATGCGGCGGCCGTCGACCACGAGGGTGTCGCCATCGACCTCGACGGGGCGGCCGAGCCGGCCGGCCGAGCTGTCGTAGCGCAGCAGTTGCGCGAGCGCCTTCGGGTCGGTGAGGTCGTTCACGGCGACGACCTCGAGGTCGGAGTCGCGCTCGAGCAGGGCGCGGAGCACGTTGCGGCCGATGCGGCCGAATCCGTTGACGGCGATGCGAGTCATTGGGGGAGTTCCTTTCATTCCCGTCGAGCTTCGCCCGCCGACGGATGCCGCGACAGTGACCGTGACGACAGTGTTCGCAAGGATCACGCCACACGCCGGCACTCAGTCGGGCGGCGGAGGGGCGGCGGCCTCACTCACCCGGCTGCACGAACGTGTGCCGGTACTCGGTCGGCGACGTGCCGAGGATGCGGTGGAAGTGCAGCCGCAGATTCGCACCGGTACCGAGGCCGACGAGCGCGGCGATCTGCTCGACGCCGAGGTCGCTTCGCTCGAGCAGCTCACGGGCGAGGTCGACGCGGGCGCGCAGCACCCACTGCATCGGCGTGTAGCCGGTGTCCTCCACGAATCGGCGCGAGAACGTGCGCGGCGAGACGTTGGCGTGCCGGGCCAGGTCACCCAGCGTCAGCCGGTCTTCGAGCCGGGCGAGCGCCCACTCGCGCGTCGTGGCGAACACCTCGCCGAGCGGCTCGGGCACGCTGCGCGGCACGTACTGCGCCTGCCCGCCGCTGCGGTAGGGCGCCGCCACGAGCCGGCGCGCGACGTGGTTCGACAGGCCGACGCCGTGGTCGCGGCGCACGAGGTGCAGGCACAGGTCGATGCCCGATGCCGCTCCCGCCGAGGTGAGCACGGCCCCCTCGTCGACGAACAGCACGTTCTCGTCGACGCGAACGAGCGGATGCCTCGCGGCGAGCGCCCTCGTGTAGTGCCAGTGCGTCGTGGCGCGGCGGCCATCGAGCAGCCCCGTCGCGGCGAGCGCGAACGCGCCGGTCGAGATCGCCGCGAGGCGGGCACCGCGCTCGTGCGCCGCGCGCAGCGCCTGGATCACCGGCGACGGCGGGTCTTCGCGATCGGGGTGCCGGTAGCCCGGAATGAACACCGTCTCTGCCCACTCGAGTGCCTCGAGCCCGTCGTCGACGGAATACGCGAGGCCGTCGCCGCCCGTGACGAGCCCGGAGCCGCGCCACAGGCGCGGACCTCGTAGGGCATGCTCTGCCGGGTGCTGAACACCTGCGCGGGGATGCCGACGTCGAGCGGCTTCGCGCCCTCGAGCACGAGCACCGCGACGCGATGGTTCCTGCGAGACATGCGGCCTCCCGATGCGTGGCACGATCTCTTACCTCCGCAAAGATACCGCCAGCTGCGCCACATGCACCCCGCAGCCCGCGTACAGCCGCCGCCCCTACGCTGAGCCCATGAGCCCCCGCCGCGCCTCCGAGCCGATCTACAGCACGGCGATCGCCGCGGGTCGGGTACTGTTCGGCGGGCTGCGACTCAGGCGCTCGGTCATCGGTGCCGACAACATCCCGGCGACCGGCGGCGCGGTGCTCGCGATGACGCACTTCGGCTATCTCGAGTTCGCCCTCGTCGAGTGGGTCACATGGCTCGCCACGCGCCGGCGGGTGCGGTTCATGGCGAAGCAGTCGGTGTTCGAGAAGCCCGTGGTCGGCTGGCTCATGCGCGGAATGCGGCACATCGCCGTCGACATGAAGGCCGGCGCCGCCGCCTATGCCGCCGCCGTGCAGGCGCTGCGCGACGGCGAGATCATCGGCGTGTTCCCCGAGGCAGGGGTGAGTGCGTCGTTCACGGTGCGCGAGCTGAAGACCGGCGCGGTGCGCCTCGCTGCCGAGGCCGGGGTCCCGGTCATCCCCGTCGCCGTATGGGGCGGTCAACGGCTCATGACCAAGCGGCACAAGATTCATTTCGGCGAACGCTTCGGCGTGCCGGTGTCGTTCGCGTTCGGTACGCCGCTGCGCCCCGAGGCGGCCGCCGACGTGCGCGCTGCGACCGACGAGCTGCGCGAGCGGATGCAGCAGCTGGTCGATCGGCTCCAGCGCGACTACCCCGTGGACGGCACCGGCCAGTGGTGGCAGCCCCGCCATCTCGGCGGCACGGCGCCGACGCCGGCAGAGGCCGCGGCCGCGGATGCCGCCCGTGACGCGGCGCGTACGGCCGCGCGCGACGCTGAGCGCGAGGCATCCGCCGACTGATTCAGCGTGCCGGCACGACCGACCGAATGCGCTCGCGGCGCCCGGGCACGCCGTTCTCGACGCGCACCCACGCGCCGTCGCGCAGCACCTCGTAGGCGCGGAACGCGCACGCGATGCCCTTCGCCGTCATCAGGTCGGGTGAGTCCATGAGCTGGAAGTGCAGGTGCGGCGCCGTGGAGTTGCCCGTGTGCCCGACGTTGCCGATGAGGTCTCCGGTCGACACCCGCTGGCCCTCGGCGACCGCGACGGTGCCCAGCGCGATGTGGGCGAAGCCCGCGTAGAGGTCGTCGGAATCGAGCGCCCGCAGCAGCACGTGGTTGCCCATGATCGACGGCAGCTTCTCGGGGGTGAAGGTGAACGCGTTCCTCAGCTGGTGCGCCAGCTCACGAACCGGATGGATCCACTCGCGCTCGGCCATGCCGTCTGAGGCCTGCACGACCTCGCCGTCGAACGGCGCGTGGATCGGCGCGCCCCACGCGTAGGACTCGCGCGTGCGACCGCCGAAGAGCCCGCCTCGCGGGGTGCCCGCCGGGTGGAAGTGCACGCCCTTGCGGTCATCGACGATGAGCAGGTCGTACGCGTAGCGCTGGCCGAGCATGTCGGTGCCGTGGCTCGGCACGCGGTGCGCGGGCGTCGTGACGGCCATCCAGCCCTCGCCGCGCAGCGGGAACTCGACGACGACGGGGTTCTCGAGTGTGTGCTCCATCGACGCGATGGTAACGGCGGGCGCGCGCCGACGCATCGCACCACGGTACGAGACGAGACGAGCGGATGCCCGCGGCCTGGGCCGGGGCATCCGCTCGAGTCTCGGATCGCGAGCAATGGAGGATCGCCGGTGGGACGAATCCGGATCCGCCGACGGGGTGGGCCGCCGAATCCGCCTCGGGTGCGGCAGCTCGTGGCCGCCTCACCCTCGCGTGTACAGTCATTGGTAACAAGGGTCGGCAATCGGTGCAACTCGGCTCATTCAGGTTAGACAAATTGTAAGATTCTCGGGTGAGTTCCGAGCGGGCGGGGGTTCACATTGATCAAGTTGGATGCCACTGACCGGCGGATCCTCGTCGAACTCGACGACGACCCCCGACTGCCCACGGTGGTCATCGCACAGCGGCTGGGGCTCGCTCGGGCGACGGTGCAGAGCCGGCTCGACAAGCTCGCGACGTCGGGCCTGCTGCGTGCGAACAGCAGCCGTGTGCGACCCGACTCGCTGGGTCGGGGCATCGCGGCATCGGTGCGCGCCGAGCTCGACCAGCACCTCATCCACGACGCGATCGAGGCGCTCGAGCTCATCCCCGAGGTGCTCGAGTGCTTCGCCCCGGCCGGCGACGACGACCTGCTGCTGCGCGTCGTCGCACGCACGCCCGACGACCTCTACCGGGTGAGCGAAGAGATCAGGCTGTGCCCCGGCATCGTGCGCACCTCGACCAGCCTGTTCCTGCGCGAGGTCATTCCCTACCGCATGTCGGCGCTGCTCGCCGCGCCCGACTGACCGCGCACCCGCCATCCGCGCTCCGTGGGAGCAAGGTTATGCGCCGGGAGCAACCGACGAACGTGGCTCCCGGCGGCGAACTTTGCTCCCACGGCGCGATCGACCCGGGCACGCCGCGCGGTCGGCGCGGCTACGCGCGGGCCACCACGGTGTCGGCGTTGCGCGCGACCCACTCGACGAGGGGCAGCATGTGCTGCATGAGTTCGCGGCCGAGGTCGGTGAGCGAGTACTCGACGCGCGGCGGCACCTCGGGGTACGACGTGCGCGCGACCAGGCCGTCGGACTCGAGCGTGCGCAGCGTCGAGGCGAGCATCTTCTCGCTGATGCCCTCGACCTCTCGTCGCAGTTCGCCCCAGCGGTGGGTGCCGTCGGTGAGGGCGAGCAGCACGAGCACGCCCCACTTGCTCATGATGTGGTCGAGCACCACCCGCGTGGGGCAGCCCTCCATGAAGACCTCGCCCGATGACTCCCGGATCTGCGCAAGACTTACCACCATGTGGGTACCTTACTTCAAAGTGGGTACCGCCGACAGGGAAGTACTCGGGCGTGAAGCCGGTTGTCTCCGATGACCCCGATCGGAAGGAACACACCCGCATGACCATCCTCGTCACCGCCGCCAGCGGCCAACTCGGATCCCTCGTCGTCGACGCCCTGCTCGAGCGCGGCGCCGATCCGGCAGACCTCGTCGCCACCGCCCGCGACACCGCGAAGATCGAGCGGCTCGCGGCACGGGGCATCCGTACCGCCGAACTCGACTACACGCGCCCCGAGACCATCGCCGCCGCCCTCGACGGGGTCGACACCGTGCTGCTCATCTCGGGATCGGAGCCGGGCAACCGCGCGGCCGGCCACCAGAACGTCATCGACGCCGCGAAGGCGGCCGGCGTCGCAAAGCTCGTCTACACGAGCGCCCCGAAGGCCACGACCGCCGACTTCGCGCTCGCCGCCGACCACAAGGCCACCGAAGAGGCCATCGCCGCCTCGGGCGTTCCCGCGGTGATCGTGCGCAACAACTGGTACACCGAGAACTACACGACGGATGTCTCGCGCGCGGCCACGACCGGCGTGATCGCCGCCTCCGTGGGCGATGGACGGGTGGCCAGCGCCAGCCGCGCAGACTACGCCGCGGGTGCTGCGGCCGTGCTGCTCGAAGACGGGCACCTCGGGAAGGTCTACGAATTCGGCGGCGACGTGGCGTGGAACTACGACGAGCTCGCTGCCGCGGCATCCGACGTGCTGGGCCGCGAGGTCGGCTACCAGCGCCTGACCACCGACGAGCACGTGGCCGCGCTCGAGGGCTTCGGCCTCGACGCCGGCACCGCCGGGTTCGTCGCGGGCATCGACGACGCGATCCGCCGCGGCGTGCTCGGCGACACCGACGGCACGCTCGCGCGCCTCATCGGCCGGCCGACGACGCCGCTCATCGACGGGCTGCGCGCGACCGTGTCGGTCGAGTCCGACTCGCAGGGCCGGCCCGCCGCCTGACGCGACCGGGCGGTGCTCGTCCCGTGGCTGCGTCACTGATGCGGAATCAGCATCAGTGACGCAGTCTCGCGTGAGGCACACCGACTGCGTCAGGGTCGCCGTCGCACGTGCCGGCCCCGCCTGCGCGGCGATCTCGCGCGCCGACCGGACGACCAGGGTCACGCCGAGCGGGGCGTGGCTACTTCAGATACGCACGCAAGAATCCCCCATTCGATGGGTGCTCATGCGCGTATCGGCATCGACGGCGATCAGATCGTTGCGCATATTCTCGACACGGAAGATGACTGAAGTCAACCTCTTCCCTCCAGGAAACCTCGGTGCTAATTTCTTCCACACTGTGCCCGGCGATCCCGGCCAGTCAGTCAAGGGAGAACAATGAAACGACGCACGCGCGGCATCCTCGCCGTGGCCGCGGCGGGAGCGACGGTCATCGCGGGGGCAGCCTTCGGGCAGGCCGCGATCGCCGCCCCCTCTGCGGAAGACCCGAACCCTGCAGCATCCCAACGCCTCGACAATCGTCCTGGCCCGCTCACCGAGCGACAGAACGAGCGGCGCAAGGCTGCGCAGAAGCTCATTCTCTCGGGGCAGGCCTCGCCGAACGAAGACGGCGTCATCGCCCTCGAAGAGGGCGAGAACGACAAGTACTTCGAGGCCGCAATCACCGGCACCGGCCGACTGTTCACGATCCTCTCGGAGTTCGGCGACCAGTCGAGCGGCAAGCTCGGCTCGGTGCCCGGCCCGCTGCACAACGCGATCCCCGAGCCCGACCGCGCGGTGAACAACAGCACGCACTGGCGCAGCGACTTCGACCGCGCCTATTACGACGACCTGTTCTTCGACACCGCCGGCGACGGTGGCGACTCCTTCGCCGACTTCTACACCAAGCAGTCGTCGGGCAACTACACCGTGGCCGGCGAGGTGAGCGACTGGGTGAAGGTGCCGGGCAACGCCTCGACGTACGGCGACAACTCCGTCGAAGACTACGGCGGGGCCTGGCAGTTCATCGAAGACACCGGCAACGCGTGGTACGACGCACAGGTCGCGGCGGGCAAGACCGCCGACGAGATCACGGCCGAACTGGCGTCGTTCGATGTGTGGGACCGCTACGACGCCGACGCCGACGGCAACTTCGACGAGCCCGACGGCTATCTCGACCACTTCCAGGCCGTGCACGCCGGCGAGGGCGAAGACGCCGGCGGCGGCGCTCAGGGCGAAGACGCCATCTGGTCGCACCGCTGGTACGTGAACTCCACGGACTACGGCACGACCGGGCCCGAGGGCGCGAAGTTCGGCGGCGCGCAGATCGGCGACACCGGCTACTGGATCGGCGACTACACCGTCGAGGCCGAGAACGGCGGCCTCGGCGTGTTCGCGCACGAGTACGCGCACGACCTCGGTCTGCCCGACTTCTACGACACCGCCGGCGGCGAGAACGGCACCGCGTTCTGGACCCTCATGTCGAGCGGCTCGTGGCTCAACAAGGGCGGCGACGACATCGGCACGACCCCGAACTACATGGGTCCGTGGGAGAAGCTGCAGCTCGGCTGGCTCGACTACTCGGTCGTCGACCCGGGCGAGGGCGGCGACTTCACGCTGAGCCCCGCCGCGCTGCAGGCAGAGGGCCAAGACCAGGCGCTCGTCATCGACGTGCCCGACCAGGGCATCACCACCGAGTACGTCACGCCGAACTCGGGTGCCAACGCCTGGTGGACCTCGAGCGCCGACGACCTCAACACGACACTGACGCGTTCGCTTGACCTGTCGGGCGTCAGGAGCGCGACGGTCACGGCGAAGGCCTGGTACGACATCGAGGCGGGTTACGACTACCTCTACGCCGAGTACTCGACCGACGGAACCAACTGGACGACGATCGCCACGCTTTCCGACACGTCGAACGGCAGGTGGTCGACGCTGCGCTACTCGGTGCCGGGCGGCAACGCCGACACGCAGTTCCGGTTCCGCTACCAGAGCGACGGCGGCGTACACCTCGCGGGTGCGTTCATCGACGACATCGTCGTGAAGAGCGGCGGTACGACCCTGTTCACCGACGATGTCGAGAGTGGCGACAACGGCTGGGTGGCTGCGGGCGGCTTCGCGCAGAGCACGGGCACCGAGACGAGTGAGGGCGACCGCTACTACCTGGTCGAGAACCGCACGTACACCGACTACGACGCCACGCTCGAGGTCGGGCCCTACCAGTTCAGCAACGGCCTCACGGCGCCCGACACGGTGGAGCACTTCCCGTACCAGGACGGCATGCTCGTGTGGGTGGTCGACGAGGCGTACGGCGACAACAACACCATCGAGCACCCGGGCCACGGCCTCGCGCTGCCGGTGGACTCGCACCCCGCCCTGTTCACCTACGAAGGAGAGACCACGGGCCCGAGCAACCGTCGCCAGCCGTTCGACGCGACCTTCGGCCTGCAGACGATCGACCCGGTCACCCTGCACAAAGAGGTTGTCGTCGGCAAGGGCAAGAGCCAGACGATCACGTCGGTCGGCGCCTCAGCACCGGGCGGGCAGCAACTCGCATCCTTCAGCGACGCCGATGAGGATGCGTACTTCGACGCGTCGAACCCGCTCGGCGGCGTGCTGCTGGCCGGTCACGACGTGTCGGTGACGGTCACGCAGCAGAACGCGGGGGGCACGATGACGGTCAGCGTCATCAACCCCGGCATGTGAGCTGACCCGTCGGTTCGCAGCAACCTCGGTGGGCCCGTCTTCTCGGAGACGGGCCCACTCGCGTTCCAGCAGGTGGCCTGACCAGCCCTCGGTGGTGCCGCGCGCATGATCCGATTTGCGGAAAGGCACAAACGCGCGTGGGTGCGCACACCGACGCATTCGTCGAACCCGAGAGATCCCAGCTCATGCAGGATTTCCGGGGTTAGGCTGCGAGAATGAGTGAATTCCGTCCCCCCGTCGCCGACCTCACCTTCGCTCTCGAGCATGTGGTGCGCTACGACGAGATCGCACAGCTTCCTGGCTTCGAGCACGCCGATCGCGACACTGTCGTCGAGATCCTCTCCGAGGCCGGTGACTTCATGGCCGAGGTCGTCGCCCCCACCAACCGCACCGGTGACCTCGAGGGGTCGCGGCTGAACGCCGACGGCACCGTCACCACACCGACCGGCTTCAAAGAGGCATATGCCGCCTTCGTCGAGGCGGGCTGGGGCTCGGTGCCCCTGCCCGAGGAGTACGGCGGCGGCGGGTTCCCGCGCACCGTCGGGCTCGCGCTGCAAGAGCTCGAGATGGAGGCCAACATGGCCTTCTCGCTCGCTCCCCTGCTCACCCAGGGCGCGATCGAAGCTCTCCTGGGCTACGGCACCGACGAGCAGAAGCAGCAGTGGCTGCCCAAGATGGTCAGCGGCGAGTGGGCCGGCACCATGAACCTCACCGAGCCGCACGCCGGCTCCGATGTCGGTGCCCTCACCACGAAGGCCGTGAAGCGCGCCGACGGCACCTACGGCATCACGGGCCAGAAGATCTTCATCACGTTCGGCGACCACGACCTGAGCGAGCAGATCGTGCACCTCGTGCTCGCGCGCACCCCCGATGCGCCGGCCGGCACCAAGGGCATCTCGATCTTCATCGTGCCGAAGTTCCTCGTGAACGACGACGGCTCGCTCGGCGAGCGCAACGGCGTGCACACCGTGGGCGTCGAGCACAAGATGGGCATCCACGGCTCGCCCACCTGTGTGCTCTCATACGAAGACGCGACCGGCTACCTCATCGGCGAAGAGAACATCGGCATGCGCATCATGTTCGTCATGATGAACAGCGCCCGCCTCTCAGTGGGCACGCAGGGCCTCGCCGTGGCCGAGCGCGCCTACCAGCAGTCGCTCGGCTACGCGAAGGAACGCCTGCAGGGCCGGGCGATCGGCGCCACCGAGACCTCGCCGATCATCGATTTCCCCGACGTGCGCCGCATGCTCATGACCCAGAAGGCGTACATCGCCGCAATGCGCCGCATGATGCTGCTGAATGCCGTGAACGTCGACCTCTCGACCCATCACCCCGACGCGGCGACCCGCGCCCGGGCCGACGAGATCGTCGGGCTGCTCACGCCCATCTGCAAGTCGTTCGGCACCGACCTCGGAAACGAGCTCACGTCGCTCGCGCTGCAGATCCACGGCGGCATGGGCTTCATCGAAGAGACGGGTGCCGCGCAGCACTACCGTGACGTGCGCATCGCCGCGATCTACGAAGGCACGAACGGCATTCAGGCCGCCGACCTCATCGGTCGCAAGCTGCCCGTTCGCGACGGCGCCTCGGTGCTCGAGTTCATCGCCTCGATGCGCGAGCTCGACGGTGAGCTGGCCGCGGCCGGCGAGGAGTTCGCGACGATCCGCGCGCAGCTGAACGCGCAACTCGACACGCTCGAGCAGACGACGAAGTGGATGCTCCGTACCGGTGCCACCGACCCCAACTCGGCGCTCAGCGGCTCGACCCCCTACATGCGCATCTGGGGGCTCGTCGTCGGCGGCTGGCTCATGGCGAAGTCGGCGCTCGCCGCGCGCGGCCTCGACGCAGACGGTATCGCCGAGGCGCAGCTGCCGCTCGCCCGGTTCTACGCCGAGCAGCTGCTGCCGCAGGCCGCCGGCCTCGTCGGTGCGGCCACCGCCGGCTCGCGCGATCTCTTCGCGCTCGACGGCGACACGCTCGCCGATCGCGCACCTGCCCGCGCGCGCGTCTGACGATTCAACCGATCGGATGTCGCGGCGCGAGCCGCGGCATCCGATCGGCGTTTCACCGCTCGCCAGACAGTCGATAGCCTGAATCGATGCCGTACCAGCCGATGCCCTTCTCGTTGACGACCGAGCGCCTGAACCTGCAACTGTGGCAGGCGGCCGATGCCACCGGCTACCGCGAGCTCGTCGGCGAGCGCGGCGACGAGCTGCCGACGCTCGATGAGGCCCGCGACGAAGTTCGCGAGGCACGCGCGAGCGCCCCCGGGCGAGGAATCCACTGCATGACGCTCCGCCTGCACGGCGACGATGAGTTCTTGGGCTACTGCGGGCTGGTCATCGGCCGCGCCACCATCGAGGAGCCCGAGATCGCCTACGAGCTGCTGCGCAGGGCACACGGCAACGGGTACGCCACTGAAGCGGCCTCCGCCATCGTCGACGCCGCCCGGGCGACCGGCCGAACGCGACTCTGGTCGACCGTGCGCGCCTGGAACACCCCGTCGTTCAGGGTGCTCGAGAAGATCGGGTTCCGACGCGACCACACCACGAGCGACGAAAAGGGCGACATCGTCTGGAACGTGCTCGACCTGTAGCCGCACCGCGGCGCCCGGCGAATGTCGCCGCGGGGGACACCCGAACGGAATGCGGCGAGAATGGGTGCATGACGACTCCCCCGCACGATGACGAGCCGCCGCGCCTCGGCGAACCGCCCGTGTGGGGCGGCGACGCCATCGACGGGCCGGGGTGGTCGGGGCTGCTCGCGTACACGGGTCTCGTGCTCGGAGCCGGCGCCCTGCTGTTCGCGCTGTTCGCACCGATCGGCACCCGCGGGCCTGCCGGCATCGTGTGGATCGCGATGTTCGGCGCGCTCGCGATCGGCGTCGGCGTGCCGGGGGCGGCCCGGCACCGGCGGCTGGGCGGCGGCCGGCTCGGAGTGCGGACCGGATGGCTCGGGGCGGCGCTCGGCGCACTCGCGATGCTGCTCATGATCTACGCGTACGTCGCCGTGCTGCTCATGGGCGGCGACGGCCTGCCGGTGCTGCCGGCGTGGGAAGCCCCGGCCGAGCCGCTGCCTGACAACGTGATCACCGCGCTCGCCTAGCGGGCCCGGCCGTCGCGCCCGGCTCATTCAGCCCGGCAGCGCCGCCCACCACGGCCCCACCGCGTCGATCACGTCGATGTCGGATCGGTCGCCGAGCAGCTGCCACCGCAGCAGCGACATCGGCACGTTGCCGTTGCGCCAGACGAAGTCGTGCACGTCGCGCAACGAGAACTCGGCGCCGTCGAGCGCGGCCGCGGCTGCAGCATCGGCCACCAGCCGCATCACCTCGTGTTTACCGACGAGATACGACATCGCGAGGCCGGGGGTCGCCACGTAGTACGAGGTCTCTTCGGTCGCCGTCTCGACGTCTATCGGCACCATGCGCACGAAGAAGTCGACGGCCTCGGGCAGGCTGAACGCACCGGTGGCGAGGTTCACGTCGACAACGACCCTGAGCGCGCGCAACCGCATGAAGTTGTGCACGATCGTCTGCGAGTGCGGGGAATCGGCGAAGAGCCCGGCCGTGAGCATGAGTTCTTCGTTGTAGTGAGCGATGCCCTCGTTGGCGATGGAATCGATGAAGTGCCGACGCAACGGGTTCGGATGTGCCCACGAGAGGGCGAGCTGCTGGCTGTGCGTGCCCTCGTGGATGATGCCGAGCCGCGGGTCGCGCGCGTTCGCGGCGTCGAAGTACGGCAGACCGGGCGCCGGGTCGGGCACGTACGAGGTCGCGTCTTCGGCGACGCGACCGATGCTCGTGAGGTCGTCGTTCACGCCGAGGAACGCGATGGGCTCGAGGTACGCGGGCGTCGGCGCGAATCGGTAGTGCCGCAGCGAGTCGGGCTGGCTCAGCAGGTCGGCTGATTCGTACAGCGCTCGCACCTCTGCCTCGGCGGCGGCTTCAGCGACCGATTCGGCCTCGGCGGATGCCGCGAGCGGCGGCTCGGGCACGTCGCGGTACCGCGTTCGTGTCACCGCCTCGGCGACGATGCTGCGCCGGTAGTCATGCATCGCGGCGCGCACGAGCTCGTCGGGATCGCGCGCGACGAGCGCCACGTGCCGCAGGTACCAGGTGAACGCATCGCGCCCGACGATGACGTCGGGCCCGAGCCGGTCGGCGGATGCCTCGAGCCACACTCGGTACCGCTCGAGCGCCTCACTGGCCGCGGGTTGCGCGCCGCGGAGTGCGGCCGCGGTCGCGGCATCGGTCAGCGGCGCCACCGCAGCGACGGAGCGCTCGAGCCGAGCACCGATGTCGGCGAGGTCTGCGGCGGCGACCCGAGCGAGCGTGGCCACGCCGGCACGTTCGAGGTTGGCGATCGCCTGCTCGACCGCGCCCGGGATCGCCTCGAGCACGCGCACGAGATCGCGCCGGCGCCGCGCGTCGAACGGCGGCGGCGGAAGCAGCAGGTCGAACCAGGGACCGAGCACCTGCGAGGTGAGGAACACGGCGTCGCGCTCCCAGTTGCGCAGCACCTCGACCTCCCAGTGCACGCGGGCGAGTGCCGCGCCGAGCAGCCGGTGGTCGACGTGATTCTCGACTGGCAGGCCGGCGAGGCCACCGTCGTCGATCGCCTTCCAGCGCTCGGTGAAGCCGGCGAGCGCGAGCCGGAACTCGTCGATGGCCGCAGGGTCGAAGCGCGGCACCCACCCCGCGGGGCGTTCGACGCGCGGAATGTCGTCGGAGGTGCGGAACGAGGTGGCATCGCGCCACTGCCAGAACTCGGCGCCGAGTCGGTCGAGGTCGGTTGCGAGCGACGTCATGCGCCCACGGTAGTCACCACCGCCGACATCGGGGGCTGGCGAGGGTCTCGATACGCTCCTTCGTCGCTACTCGACCGACGGAGACCGCGCACGACTCGACCCCGGCGGGGGTCTCGATACGCTCCTTCGTCGCTACTCGACCGACGGAGACGGCGCGCTACTCGACCGACGCAGACCGCGCTACTCGGCCGACGACACCCCGTCGAGCGCCGCGAGCACGCGGGGCATCGAGCCGCCGAGGTTCCATTCGTCGGCGAAGGCCTCGGCCGCGGCACGACGGTCGCCGGTGACGGGTTCGAGTCGCGAGTCGAACTCGCCGAGGTCGAGATCGCGCACGACCTCGACGACCGTCGGCGCCACCTCGAGATACGGCGCGGCCGCGGCGAACTTCGCGCGCATGCCCGCGGCCATCGGCGACGAGGCATCGCCCGCTGCGGCGACGATGCCGTCGAGGTCGGCGTACTGCTGCAACAGCGACGCCGCCGTCTTCTCGCCGACCCCGGCGACGCCCGGCAGTCCGTCGGACGCGTCGCCGCGCATGACCGCGAAGTCGGCGTACTGCTGCGGCAGCACGCCGTACTTGCCGACGACGGTCGCGTCGGTCAGCACCTCGAGCCGGCTCATGCCGCGAGCGGTGTAGATGACGCGAACGGATGCCGCGTCGTCGACGAGCTGGAACAGGTCGCGGTCGCCCGTGACCACGTCGACGGGTATGCTCGCACCGGTCGCGAGCGTGCCGATGACGTCGTCGGCCTCGTGCTGGGCCGCGCCGACCCGGACGATGCCGAGCAGCGCGAGGGCCTCGCGGATGAGCGGCACCTGCACGTCGAGCGGGTCGGGCGTCTCTTCGACGTCGACCCCGCCGGGCACGGGTGCCTCGACGCGGTGCGCCTTGTAGCTCGGAATCAGGTCGACCCGCCACTGCGGGCGCCAGTCGTCGTCCCAGCAGGCGACGAGGTGGGTCGGCTCGAACTCGGTGACGAGCCGCGCGATGATGTCGAGCAGCCCGCGGACGGCGTTGACGGGAGTGCCGTTCGGCGCCTTCAGCGAGTCGGGCACGCCGTAGAACGCGCGGAAGTAGAGCGAAGCGGAATCGAGGAGCATCAGTCGGTCGGCCACACCCGATCTTGTCACGCGGTTAGCCTGAACGCATGGGTCTGATGGCCACCTTCCGCGCGTCCAGGCGCCTGCCCGTGCTGCAGGTGCTCAAGGCCTCGGTGGCGACGATCGCGGCGTGGCTGATCACGAGCTGGCTGATGCCCGGACCGTTGCCGATCTTCGCGGCGATCGCTGCGCTGCTCGTCGTGCAGCCGAGCGTGAACCAGTCGTTCGGCAAGGCGATCGAGCGGTCGATCGGCGTGATCCTGGGCGTCATCGTGGCGACCGGCCTCTCGCTCGCCTTCGGCGAGCACGCCTGGGTCGTGTTCATCGCCATCGTCGCGGCGATGCTCATCGCCTGGGGCCTGAAGATGACTCCGGGCACCTCGAACCAGGTCGCGATCAGCGCGATCCTCGTGCTCGCGCTCGGGGCGGCGTCACCCGAGTACTCGCTGCAGCGCATCGTCGAGACGCTCATCGGCGCGGCGATCGGCGTCGTCGTCAACGTGTTGATCGTGCCGCCTGTGACGGTCGCCCCCGCCCGTCGCGACCTCGCGCTGCTCGGCGGTGAGCTCGCGGCATCGCTCGACCGTCTGGCGAGCGGGCTCGAGTCGCCGCAGTCGCCCTCACAGGTGCAGGCACTACTGCTCGAGGCTCGGTTGATGCGCCCGATGCGCGACGCCGCCGATGCGTCGATCGCGGCCGGCGAGGAGTCGCTGACCCTGAACCCGCGCCGGTCGGCGCACCGCGCCGAACTCGCCGAGCTGCGCGCACTGCTCGAGAAGCTGAGCCCCATCGTCACGCAGGTGATCGGCATGACGCGGGCGTTCCTCGACCACTACGACCCCGGCGTCGCCGACGAACCGGCTGTGCAGGCCATCGCAGAGCAGCTGCGGCGCGCGGGCCACGACGTGCGCCTCGCCGTGCACCTGGCCGACGTCGATCCCGAGCCCCCTACGTCTGCTGTTCCGGCACTGACCGCCCCGCTCGTCGTGCGGCCGCCGGATTCGGCCCACTGGATTCTCGTGGGCTCGCTCATGGAAGATCTGCGCCGAATCCGCGGCACGCTCGTCGACGACGAGGCGACGACCTAGGCGAGCAGGTCGCGCACCGCCAGCCCCCACTCGAACCCGCACTCGCGGCAGTCGAAGATCGGCCCTTCGTCGAGCGCGAGCGCGCCCGCCACGTCGGTGGCCTCGACCGCGAAGTCGAGCGGGCCGAAGACGATCGCACGCACGGCCGTGGAATCGCACCGGGGGCACGGCTCGTCGAGCACCGGAACCGGGGGATTCTGCTGCATCTGCTTCGTCATGGCACACACGGTACGCTCGGCCTGCGACATCGCCCGCAGCCGGAGCCGCGCGTCTCAGCTCGACCGGCAGAAGAGGGCGACGGCGCCCCGAGGATCCCTAGACTGGGCGCGTGCTCACCGCAGCAATCGTGTTCGCGCTCGCCCCTGCGCTCCTCATCCTCGTGCTGGGCATCATCGCGCGCGGCGTCGCGACCCAGCACGTGACGCCGCGGGTCGTGCAGTACTCGCCCGAGCGCACTTCGACCGTGCTGCGCGATGCACTGCTCGTCGATGCCGACCGGCGTGCGGCATCCGCTGCCCTCATCGATCTCGCGGTGAAGCGCAAGGTGCGCCTGATCGCCGGTTCACGGCGCGAGCCCATCGGCGTCGAGGTCGAACCGGGCGCCGTATTCACATCAGAAGAGCTCTCGCTGCTCGATGGCCTCTTCGGCCCCGACCATACGCACCGTCGAGTACGCCGGTTCTCGAGCGATCGACGTGCGCTGGCGGGGCGGCTGAAGACGCTGCTGTTGGGAGTGGAGCACGCCCTCGCCCGCGACGGACTCATCGCCGAGCGTCGCGTCGGCTGGCCCGGAGGCACGCTCACGGTGCTCGCGTACCTCGGCATGCTCGTCGAGGCGCTGCTGATCGTGTTCTCGCTGCTCAACAACGCATGGCCGGCGCTGCTGCTCACGCTGATCGCGCTCGCGGCGACGATCGCGACGATCTTCGTCACGCCGCCCTGGTGGCGCAAGTACCTGCCGCCCGCGCAGGCGAAGCGCGAGCACCTCGCGGGCCTGCGCGAGTACATCGCCCTCGCCGAGGCCGACCGGCTGCGGGTGCTGCAGTCGCCGAGCGGCGCAGAACTGCGAGCGGATGTCCCGGGCGCGACCATCTCGGCCGGCCACGGTTCCGGCGGGTCGACGCGTGCGGCAGGCCCGACCGCCACGGCGCACCCCGCCGACACGGCACCACCGGTCGGGCCCCTCGCGCGGTTCCACCTGCATGAGCGCCTGCTGCCCTACGCGGTGCTCTTCGGGCTCGAGCGCGAATGGATCGCGAAGCTGAAGCTCGAGGCCGCCGCCGTCGACACCCACGGCACCGACGCCGTCGACATCGCCTCCGTGACGTTCGACATCGCCGACACCCTCGACGCGGCCGGCGGTGTACTGCAGCTCACGGCGTCGGTCGGCGACCTGTTCGACGGGGCCGGCGAGATCATCGAAGGTGTCGGCGGGTTGTTCGAGGCGCTCGGGCCATGAGCGCACTCGAGCAGCCGATCACGATCGTCGTCGACGGGTCGCGCGTCTCGGGCGTGTATGCACGGCCCGACGGCGCATCGGCCACGATCGTCGTCGCACACGGCGCGGGCGCGGGCATGGAGCATCCGTTTCTCTCCGGATTCACGCGCGCGCTGAACGACGACGGATTCGCGACGCTGCGCTTCAACTTCGCCTACCGCGAGGCGGGGCGCCGGTTCCCCGATCGTCCGCCGGCCGCGATCGCCGCCTGGCGAGCGGTGACGGATGTCGCGCCCGCGCACGCGGTCGAGGCCGGCAGTCCCGGCGAGCCGATCTGGGCGACCGGCAAGTCGTTCGGTGGGCGCATGGCATCGATGGCCGTGGCCGAGGGCATGCCGGCCGCGGGACTCGTGTTCCTCGGCTACCCGCTGCACGCGCCGGGCAAGCCCGACAAGCCGCGCGACGAGCACCTGACTGCGATCACGGTGCCGATGCTGTTCCTGCAGGGCACCAACGACGCGTTCGCGACCCCGAACGAGCAGCTCGATGACGTCGCGCGACGGGTCGGGTCGAACGCCGTGGTGCAGTGGTTCGAAGGTGCCGGCCACTCGTTCGAGGTCAAGGGCGTGAAGCGGCCGGCTGCCGAGATCGGCGCGTCGCTCGCCGCCCCGACCGCCGCCTTCGTGCGGGCGCATTCGTCGGTCGAGTAGGCGCGCCAGCGCCGTCACCCGTCGGTCGAGTAGGCGCGCCAGCGCCGTCACCCGTCGGTCGAGTAGGCGCGCCAGCGCCGTCACCCGTCGGTCGAGTAGGCGCGCCAGCGCCGTCACCCGTCGGTCGAGTAGGCGCGCCAGCGCCGTATCGAGACCTGGAGAGCCGATCTCGCGATCCGGTCACCGGGTCTCGATACGCTCCTTCGTCGCACTCGACCGACGGGCTCGATACGCTCCTTCGTCGCTACTCGACCGACGTCAGGGCACGAGGATGATCTTGCCGCGCAAGGCGCCGCTCTCGCTCTGCCGGTGTGCGTCGGCCGCCTCGGCGAGCGGATAGCGTGCGGCGATCTCGACGTCGAACTCGCCGTTCGCGGCGAGCTCGGCCGCCAGCGGCACGGCGTCGATGCGCAACTGCTGCTCTTCTGGAGTGAGCGGGATCGGGTTGCCGCCGCTCCACGCGTGGATGCCGAGCTCGGCGGCGCGCGCCCCGAGCACGATCGTGCCGATGCGATCGGGGTCGGCGACGAGCTGCTTCGACACCTCGATCGCCTCGTCGGTGCCCGCGGCGTCGAGTGCGACGTCGACGCCGGCCGGGGCGACCGCGCGCACCCGGTCGATGAGGCCGGGGCCGTAGGTGACGGGAATCGCCCCGAGTTCGCGCACGCGCGCGTGGTTGGGCTCGCTCGCGGTCGCGATGACCGTCGCGCCGAGCCGGCGCGCGAGCTGGATCGCCGCCTGGCCGACCGCGCCCGAACCGGCGTGCAGCAGCAGCGTGTCGCCCTCGTGGACCCCGAGCGACGTGAGCACCTGGTGCGCCGTGGCAACCGGGATCGGCAGCGCGGCCGCGGTCTCCCACCCGAGCGCATGGGGCTTGCGGGCCAGCTTCGCGGCCGGGGCGAGCACTTCGGTCGCGTAGGCGCCGGTAGCGCCCGAGACGATGACCTCGTCGCCGACGGCCCAGTCGTCGACACCCTCACCCACGGCGATGACGACCCCCGCGGCATCCGTGCCGATGCGTCGTGGAGCGGTGATCGGGCGCGACGCTCGGCGACCCGAACGGATCTTCCAGTCGATCGGGTTCACGCCGATGGCGCGCACCTCGACGAGCACCTGGCCCTCGCCCGGGGTCTCGCGCTCGATCTCGCGATACTCGAGGACCTCGGGTCCGCCGATGGCGTCGTACTCGATGGCGTAGGGCATGTCGAACCTCTCTCAGTCGGTCGCGATCACCCTAGCCCGCGATCCCGACGGGCTCGGTCGGTCGCGCGAATCTTACGGTTCGGGAACGAGCACCCGGCCGACGGATGTCGCCACCGGCGCCCGCCGTACGCTGGGCTCATGCCCGAGACGAGCGGCCGCAGGCCAGGGTGGGTGCTGCCCGCGGTCGCGGGCGTGGCTGCCGTGGCCTTCGGAGTCGGGGTCGGCGAACTCGCGGCCGCGATCGTGGCGCCGGCGTCGAGTCCGTTCGTGGTCGTCGGGTCGCTGCTGATCGACCTCGCGCCGTCGTGGGCGAAGGATGCCGCGATCGCGCTCTTCGGCACCGCCGACAAGGCCGCGCTGCTCATCGGCATCGGCCTCGTGCTCGTCGCCGTGGCGGGCGCGGCCGGGGTGCTCGAGGCGCGGCGACCGCCGTGGGGTCGCGTGGTCGTGGGACTCATCGGCGTGGTCGGGGCAGTGGCCGCCGCGACCCGCGCGAACGCGACGATGCTCGCCGTCGTGCCCTCGGCGGTCGCCGCGATCGGCGCGGTGCTCGCGCTGCAATTCCTCGTGCGGCGGCTGTCCCTCGCCGGTCGAGTAGCGCCCGACGAAAGCAGCGTCACCCCTGCCGGTCGAGTAGCGCCCGACGAAGGAGGACGCGTATCGAGACCCCAGCCGCCCATCCCCGCGGCGACGGAGGGTCTCAAGAAGCTCGCTCCTCGACCAGCGAACGGAGTCGACCGGCGGAGCTTCCTCGGCTGGGCCGGTGGGGCCGCCGTGCTCGGCGTACTCGCGGCCGCCGGTGGCTACGCCCTGCAGGCGGGCACCCGGGCCGTCACGGCGATCCGCGACTCGATCACGCTCCCCCGTGCTGCGACGAGCGCGACCGTGCCGGCGGCGGCCGAACTCGGTATCGACGGCCTCGCACCGGTGATCACGCCGAACGCCGAGTTCTACCGCATCGACACCGCGCTCGCGGTGCCGGCGGTCGACCCTGCGACGTGGAGCCTGCGCATCCACGGCCTCGTCGAGAACGAGGTGACCCTCACCTGGGACGAGCTGCTCGCCCTCCCCCTCGACGAGAGCGTCACCACCCTCGCGTGCGTGTCGAACGAGGTCGGCGGCAGCCTCATCGGCAACGCCGTGTGGCTCGGCTACCCCATCCGCGAACTGCTCGCGCGCGCGGCGCCCACGGCCGATGCCGACATGGTGCTCTCGCGCAGCATCGACGGCTTCACCGCGTCGACCCCGCTCGAGGTGCTGCAGGACGACCGCAACGCGATCCTCGCCGTCGGCATGAACGGCCAGCCCCTCCCCGCCGAGCACGGATTCCCGGTGCGCATGGTCGTGCCGGGACTGTACGGGTACGTGTCTGCTACGAAGTGGGTCGTCGATCTCGAGGTCACCCGTTTCGACGCGGCATCCGCCTACTGGACTGATCGCGGCTGGAGCGAACGCGGCCCCATCAAGCTGCAGTCCCGCATCGACGTGCCCCGGCAGGGCCAGCCGGTCGCCGCGGGCGACGTCGTGATCGCGGGCGTCGCCTGGCACCAGCACGTCGGCATCGCGGGCGTCGAAGTGCAGCTCGACGACGGCGAATGGCGTGAGGCGACGCTCGCGACCGCGATTTCCGACGACACGTGGGTGCAGTGGCATTACGACTGGTCGGATGCCCCGTCCGGAACCCATACCGTACGCGTGCGCGCCACGAGCGCCGACGGCGAGGTGCAGACCTCGCGCCGTCAGGGCGTCGTTCCCGACGGCGCGACGGGCCTGCATGAGCGCACGTTCAAGGTGCGCTGAGCGCGATCGATCGCCGTACCCCTTCACTTCTCAGTCCGCATCCTCACCCCTGCCTCCCCCTCCGCACTCCTCGACACGCCTCCGCACTCCTCGCCACCCCTCGCCACCCCTCGCCACCCCTCGCCACCCCTCGCCACCCCTCGCCACCCCTCGCCACCCCTCGCCACCCCTCGCCGCTGAGCATCTCTCTTGACCTACTGTGCGCCGCTATGTAGTGTTGCGCACATGGTAACGGGCGCGGCAGGGCAGCGGGGCAAGCTCGAGCAAGATCTGCGCAAGGGCGTGCTCGTCCTCGCCGTGCTCTCGCAGCTGCGCGCACCGCAGTACGGCTACTCACTGCGGCAGGCGCTCACCGAGCACGGCATGCCGATCGAGGAGGGCACGCTGTATCCACTGCTGCGGCGCCTCGAAGGGCAGGGGTTGCTCGCGTCCGAGTGGCGCATCGACGACGGCCCGCCGCGCCGCTACTACACGCTGAGCCCCGCCGGGGCGACGGCCTATCGAGACCTGACCGCGGCATGGAGTTCGATGACTTCGGTCGTCGCCGCGCTGTTGCACGAGGAGAGCTGACATGGATCCGAACGACATCATCGAGAGCTACGTCGGCGACGTCGTCGGCCGGCTCCCTCGCCGACAGCGTGCTGATGTCGGCTTCGAACTCCGGTCCTTGCTCCGCGAAGAACTCGCCGGCCGCGCCGACGAGGCCGGCCGACCGGCCGACGAGCTGATGGTCATGGAACTGCTCGCGGCCTTCGGTCGCCCGCAGGACGTCGCCGACCGCTACCGCCCCACCGGGTTCACCGTGATCCGCCCCGCGGACGCACCCGGTTTCGCCTGGGTTGCGCTCGGCGGTGTCGCCCTGCAGTGGGCGATCACCCTCCCGGCGGCGTACGCCGACCCGGCCGTCGCCGAGTGGGCGGCCTCCGCCGGCGTCGCGGGAGCGTGGTGGGCGCCGTTGCCGTCATGGTGGCTGACCTTCGGGCTCGGCGCGTTCTGGTGGCCGGGCTTCATGATCTCGCTGACGCTCATCGCAAGCCTGATCCGGCATCGCCGTGGCGATACCGACCCGGAGTCGAAGGTCGCACCGAGGATCTCACCGCAGGTCCTCGACCGCGACCGGGTCAACCGGCCGGGTCTCGTGCTCGCGCTGACGTTCTGGGCGCTCGGCGCCTCCGTGCTGATCGCGCTGCCCTGGTTGCCCGTGCTCGCGCCGGGGCTGCCGCAGCCACTGCTCGACGCCTTCGTCTTCGACCCCGAGTTCCTGCAGTGGCGCGCGCCCTGGGTGGTGGTGCTCTGGGCCGTGAGCTTCGCCGTCATGTTCGCGGTGCTCATCGCCGGGCGGTACACCCGCACGACCCGGCTGATCTCGGTCGCGAGCGACATCGCCTTCCTCGCTCTGCTCACGTGGATCCTCGCCGCGGGCCCGATCTTCACGTCACCCGCCGCCGACGGCGTCGTGCGCGTCTGCCTCCTCGGCATCATGCTGATCCTCGTGTTCGACATCGTCGTCCACCTCCGTCGGCTCACGCCGACCCGTGCCCCGATCCTCGGCAGCTGAGCCAGCACGACACTGCTCCTCAACAGGGGGCGTCACGCGCCACCTGCGCACATCGCGGGTCCGTCGTCATCCCAGCGACGCCGCGGCAGGAGAGTATCTCTCCAGACAGGCGGGCCACAACGCCACAAAGCCACCGAGTCTGCAGAGAGAAACCCTCCGCCCGACGTCACGGCCCGCACGAATCACCGCACGAGAGGCGCGATCAACATGGCCGGACACACCATTCGCATCGACGAGTCGACCCAGCGCCTCGTCGCCGATCTCGCGTACCTGCTCGACGTGACGAAGAAGTCGATCGTCAGCGATGCGATCGCCGAGTTCGCGGAGTCGCGTGGGTCGATCGTCCGCGCCGACGGGCGTGCGACGTTCGAGCAGCTTTCGGTCACCGATCGGCTCACACTGCGCCGGTCAGAGCTCATCCGCGCATTCGCTGCGCGGGACGCGAGCGAGGTCCGGGTGATGCACACCGATGCAGGGGTGATCGAGGGCTACGAGCCGCCGCTCACCCTTCTGGTCACGACCGATATCGGCCGCGGCGGCGGAGAGGCCGACGAGCTCGCGCGCATCGCGACGAGGATGCTGCGCGCGACGGTCCACGTCGAGTCTGCAACCCGGCTCGAACTGTTCGATCACGCCGGTCTGCGCCGCGCCCGCGAGAACTCGACGCCCCTCTGACACCGGCACGGCACGGCACTGCGAAGCATCCCTGCCCGGCCGACCAGCGGCTCAACCGAGCGACGCATCCACGACCGGGAATCGCGCCGCCAACAGCACGCCGATCTCGTGATGGCGCAGCAGGAAGGCGCGCTCGTCGAGTTTCTTGCGCCGCAGCCACGAGGTGACCTCGTCGTTCGACTTGCTCGCGTTGCACGAGCCGCACGCGGGTACGACGTTGCCGAGCGTGTAGCGGCCTCCGCGTGAGATCGGCTGCACGCAGTCCCTCTGCAGGGGCCGATCGCTCGCACCGCAGTACGCACATCCGCGCCATTCCGCGGCGAGCGCGGCCCATTGTTCTTCGCTGAGGTCGTGGGTGCTCTGCGCCATCCGACGCTTACGCCGACGCGCGTACACCGCCGCACGGCTCCGACTGACCGCCATTGCGCCAGACTAACCCCGCCCGCGGCGAGCGGCGGATCGACGCGCCCCGCTCAAAACCGCGGGGTGCGCGGCGGCTCGGTACGACGCGATCCCGTGGCCTCGAACGCGGCGGCGAGGGTGAGCAGCGCGGTGTCGTCGTAGGCGCGACCCGCGAACGTGAGGCCGACGGGCATGCCGATGTCGCTCATCGTGCCCATGGGCACCGTCACGGTCGGGATGCCGAGGTGGCGCGGCACGAGATTGCCGTTCGCGACCCAGACGCCGTTGCGCCAGCCGAGATCTGCGGATGCCTCGTTCACGTCCATGTCCGCCGGCCCGACGTCGGCGACCGCGGGGAAGACGACGGCGTCGAGACCGAGGTCGTCCATCCACTGCTCGAGGTCGACGCGGCGGGTCTCTTCGAGACCGCGCAGGCCCGCCTCGAGTTCGGGCATTTCGGCGAGGCCGGCATCGGGATTCTCCCGCGCCCACTCGGGGTATTCGGCGATGTCGTCGTCGAATCCGGTGTAGCGGTCGGGCAGGGCGCCCTCGGCGTGCGGGAAGATGCGCGAACCGTCGACGTCGGCGAGTGCGTGCAGCGCAGGGTCGCCGTTCGCGGCCAGGAAGTCGTTCCACGCCCACGCCGAGAGGTCGATGATCTCGCGGTGCAGGTATTGGGGGGTTACCAGCCCGCGCGTCGCGATCGTGGGCGCGCCCGTGCGGTCGCCCTCGTAGTTCGACACCACCGGGAAGTCGACCTCGACGACCTCGGAGCCGGCGGCCTCGAGGTCGCGGCGCGCGGCCTGCCACAGTTCTATGACCGACGCGCGCGTCTCGATGCGCTGCCCGGTGGGCCCGCCGATGCCCGGCGTGCGGCCGGGCTCAGCTGTGCCGGCCTCGGGGTCGGCGTTCACGTACATCCGCGGCACCCCGATGCGCTTACCCGCCAGCGCCGCCGGTCCGGCCGCCGAACGCCCGCCCGCGCCATCCGACAACTCGTTCAGAGGGTGCTTTCCCGCCACTTTCGCCGGCGAATCAGCCCCATTCTTGCGCGAAAGCACCCCCGGAACGGAAGGGGTGGGGGTCGGGGAAGCGGGGGTGGGGG